>NZ_QGAJ01000002.1:0-711560 GCF_005233615.1 Pseudomonas sp. CFBP13528 | reverse complement strand
AGCAGCCGTTACCGCAGAAACGGATATGTACTCGGTCTGATCCAACATCCTGGTCGGCCCGGAGGCCGCCATCGGGGGCAAGCCCCCTCCCACACTTGACTGTGTTCACACATCAAAATGTGGGGGAGCCCCATAGACTCACCTCGGTCTCAAGCTGTCGCCGCCGCAGCCGGCACCTCCACCGCACTCAACCCCTCCTTCATCCGCTTGGCATCACGCACAAAACTGCGCGAAGCCTGGAACAGAAACAGCATGGTCAGAAACAACGCCACCGGAATCAGGTACATGGCGTCATGCAACCCCACCGCCTTATAAGCCTCGGTCATCTGCTCCGCCCCCGCCGCGTACATCGCCGCATGGGCAAAGTGATCAGACAGCCCGCCCACCACGATCGGCCCCATCCCCCCACCCAGCAGATACAGCCCGGCAAAGAACAACGCCATCGCCGTGGCCCGCAGGCGCGGTTCAACCACGTCCTGGATCGCGGTGTACACGCAGGTATAGAAGTTGTACGCAAACAGCCAGCCCACGCTGAACAGCAGGACGAACACCCCGATCTCGATACGCCCGGCATGCAGTGCCCAGGCGGTGGTGACCGTGGAGATGATCAGGCTGCACGCGGCGAACAGCAGCCGGCCATTGGCGACCCGCTGGTGGATCTTGTCGGCAATCCAGCCGCCCAGGGTCAGGCCCACCAGACCGGTCAGGCCGACGATCACACCGGTGGCCACCGCCGCCTCCTGCAAAGGCATCAGGAAGTAACGTTGCAGCATCGGCACCAGGAATGAATTGCACGCATAGGTAGCGAAGTTGAAGCACAGTCCGGCCAGCACCAGCCACAGGAAAGTCGGCACCGCCAGTACACGGCGGATCGGGCGGTCGACGCGCGCCTGGGACACTTGCACCGATTCGGCAGCGCCGCGTTTGGGCTCTTTGATGTAGAACATGAACACCGCGAGGATCAGCCCCGGCACGGCAGCAATAAAGAACGGCGCACGCCAGCTGTCGAACGCCTTGACCATCGCGCCGATGGTGAAAAATGCCAGCAACAAGCCCAGCGGCAGGCCGAGCATGAAGATCCCCATGGCGCGTGCGCGGCGGTGGGCGGGAAACAGATCGCCGATCAACGAATTGGCGGCGGGGGCATAGCTGGCTTCCCCGATGCCAATGCCCATGCGCACCAACAGGAAGCTCCAGAAACTGCCAACCAGGCCATTGATCGCCGTCAGCCCGCTCCAGGCAAACAGGCCCCAGCCCATCAGTTTGCTGCGCGAACCCGTGTCGGCCAGGCGCCCCAGCGGCAGCCCGGCGATGGCATAAACGATGGTGAAAGAGGTACCGATGATGCCGAGCTGGAAGTCGCTCAGATGCCACTCCATGCGGATCGGCTCGATGATGATCGCGGGAATGGTGCGGTCGAAGAAGTTGAACAGGTTGGCGAGGAACAGCAGGAACAGAATGCGCCAGGCATTCGCCGCTTGGGTCGAGTTCTGCATGGGTCCGTCTCTTTATTGTTATGAGAGCTGCGATGCCCACTGCATCCTGCTCAGGTTGCTGCAACATAGTCAGGCTCGCGGCGCTTGTCTGTAATGATTCGTAAAGCTGATAGGGCGTGATATCCCCGAAACTACGGGATTTTCCCTACGAAAATATATATAGGCGCCCCCCTTCCCAACGGCCATGACCCGGATAGAATGGCGAGCCTTCCCGCAGTCCCCCCTTACCTACCCTAATCGATGACGCCCATGTCCGAAGCCAGTCCGTGTCTGAGTTGCGGTGCCTGCTGTTCACACTTCCGTGTGTCTTTCTTCTGGGGCGAATGCGCCTCATCGGGCGGTACGGTGCCCGATGATCTGGTGGTGCAGATCAACCCCACCCGCGTGGCGATGATCGGAACCGACCAGAAGCCCGCACGCTGCTGCAGCCTCGAGGGCGAAGTGGGTAAAGGCACGCGTTGTTCCATCTATGAACAGCGCTCAAGCCCCTGCCGCGAATTCGACGCCTCGTGGAGCCAGGGCGTGCAAAACGTCGATTGCGATGCCGCCCGTGCCGCCTTCGGTCTGGCGCCCCTCCAGGAGCGACCTTTCGAACTGGATCTGCCCATCAGCGCTTAGCATCAAACGCGATGGGCGGCATGCAAAAAGAATTGAATCAAAGTGCCATTATTCATGGAAAATCCCGCGAGGCTTCTATACTCGATCTCATAGGTCATCGCCTCAGGCGGTGACGCGACGCTATGACGGGACTCGCTATGGAATGGCTGGGGTTGCACTTTTTCACCGACCTCCCAGACAACGGGCACTTATTACTCAATTGCAGTCATAACCCCTTTCTGGTGCTACTGGCTTACCTGGTCGCCTGTGCGGCGGGCTTCGGCACGCTGGACATGGCCGAACGCGTCGGTCATGTGGAAGACCCCACCGCCCGCCGCCGCTGGCGTTGGTTGGGCGCGGGCTGCCTGGCGGGCGGTATCTGGTCGACGCATTTCATCAGCATGCTGGCATTCCAGGCGCCTATCGCCATTCATTACGAACTGCTCATGACCTTCGTCTCGCTGGTCATCGCGCTGATCGCTTCGCTGTTCGCCATGCAAACCCTCAGTCACGCGCACCTGCGCTTGCACCAGTACGTGCTGGCCTCGGTGTGGATGGGACTGGGCATCGCCCTGATGCACTACGTCGGCATGTCGTCCATGCGCTCCCAGGCGCAGGTGTACTTCGAATCCGGGCTGTTCATGGCGTCGGTGGCGATTGCCATCGGCGCGAGCCTCGCGGCGTTGTTGCTGTCGAGCTACCTGCGCAACGGTGCCGGCGTCTTTCACCAATTGCTCAAATACGCCGCCAGCCTGGTGCTGGGCGCCGGCATTCTGAGCATGCATTTCACCGGCATGGCGGCCATGCAAATGCTGGTACCCAATGGCGTGAATCTGTCACTGCCGGTGGATAACAACCCCATGCAACTGGGCCTGTCGGTGGCGGTGATTACCTTGCTGGTGATCGGCAGCAGCGTCAGTGCGGCCCTGGCGGACAAAAAACTGCAACACAAGGAGCGCGACCTGCGCCGGGTCAATGCGCTGCTCAGCGAACTGGACCAGGCCCGTGCCTCGTTGCAGCAGGTCGCCCATTACGACGCGCTGACCAGCTTGCTCAACCGACGGGGCTTCAATCAGATCTTTGCGGAAAAGGTCGCTGAAAAAACGGCTTCCAACGGCATGATGGCGTTGATCTTCCTCGACATTGACCATTTCAAACGTATCAACGACAGCCTTGGGCACGATGCCGGCGATCAATTGCTCACCGTGCTGGCCAGCCATATCAAAAGCTCGGTGCGCAGCCATGCCGACGTGGTCGCGCGTTTCGGCGGGGATGAGTTCTGCATCCTGATCACTATTCATCACCGCGACGAAGCCCGGCGCCTGGCCCAGCGCATCATGCAGCAGATGAAAGAACCCATCGAACTGGCGGGCCGGCGTATGGTGATGACCACCAGCATCGGCATCAGCCTTTTCCCGGATGACGGCCAAACGTGCGAAGAGCTGCTGAAAACCGCTGACCTGGCGCTATATCAATCCAAGGACGCCGGGCGCAATAACCTGAACTTCTTCAGTTCCAACCTTAAAACCCGCGCATTCCTGGAACTGCAACTGGAAGAAGAACTGCGCGCCGCCTTGCGTGCACGCAACGAACTGGTGCTGTTTTATCAACCGATCTTCGACATCAAGCTCGGCAAGGTCACGCGCCTGGAGGCCCTGGTGCGCTGGCAGCACCCCCAACATGGGCTGCTGACCCCGGACCGGTTTATCGGCATCGCCGAGAACAACGGCTTGATCGCCGAACTGGATCACTGGGTATTGCGCCAGGCGTGCCATGATTTGAGCCTGCTGTCTGACCGGGGCTACACCGAGTTGACCATGTCCGTGAACTGCTCGGCCCTGAACCTGGCACGGGACGAACTGGCCGATGAAATCGAAGCCGCCCTGCGCTTCGCCGGCGTGGCGGCCAACCGCCTGGAACTGGAAGTCACCGAGAATGCGCTGATGGGCAACATCAGCAGCACCCTGGCGCTGCTGCGGCAAATCCGTGCCTTGGGTGTCTCCCTGGCGATCGACGATTTCGGTACCGGTTATTCGTCCCTGGCCTATCTCAAGCGCCTGCCGATCAACACCTTGAAGATCGACCGCTCCTTTATCCAGGACATTCCCAAGTCCACCGCAGACAGCGAGATCGTCCAGGCGGTTATCGGCATGGCTCATATCCTGCACTTGCAGGTGGTGACCGAAGGGGTGGAAACCCAGGCGCAGTTCGAGCTATTGCTCAAGCACGATTGTGACTTTATGCAGGGCTACCTGCTTAGCCCGGCGGTGCCCTTCAATGACGTCATCGGCGTGATCCAGGGCATCGCGATGCGCAACCCGCTTTACCCGTCCAGCATGGAGGGCAGCAAAGACGCCCCACCGTCAAAAGACCCTGCCCCGGCGCGTATCGGCCCGCCGTCTATCGTCAGGCCGATTCGCTGAGGCGCCGCCAGTGCGTCTCATGGAACCATAGCCACACCAGCAAGACGGCCTGATTCAGCGGGCCTATCGGATAATTTTAAAGATAAATACCTGGGCCTGTTGCGGCGCACGAGCACTACGCTGAATGCCCCCTACCAGGTTTATCAGTTTATTGGCTTGCACCGCAGAGCGGACGAGTCCAGTGCTGGTCATTAACGAGGGGTTATAGAGTTGAAAGCTGTTTGTCCTGACGAACGTCTCGCTGACATTGACGCAATGCAGGCAATACAACGTAACGTCGCCTGCCCGCTGAAAGAACAATCGGGTGGAAGACGACAATGACTCTACTAAATCAACACGAGCCACATGCCTCATCGCCTCGACCATCAGCGGCCTTAACGTAGCAGGTCCTGGGCGGGTGATCGCGTGGTGAAGATGTGGGTGAAGGGCATTGAATGAGAAATCCAAGCGCCCAAAAGCGCCCGATCGCACATCCTCGGTCACTCGACCGATGTTGTACCTGGGATTTGCTCCTGCGACCGAACCACGGTACTCCATCATTGATATAGGATCGTTTGACCGGAACGCCCCTGTGCGCCATTCGCGCAAAAAATTCATATTTGAATAACTAATAGAGGCGAACTCTGTAAACATCGCCCTGACAAGCTGCACCTGACTCCCGGGCGTCAGTTCAGGGAAAATATCGGCAGCATAACTCACCAGGCTTTTCTCGAACGACATCAGATTAGAAACATGCCAGGTCGACGTAGCGCGATTATACGTAGCCAGCCTGGGCTGCTCGGCGGGATTATGACGCAACATGAGTTCGAAGCTATCAAAGGTGTTGTAGGCGCTGTCAGGATTGCGCACATAAAACGGCGGCGTCAACGTGATCTCACTCTTATCAGTGAGCCTGTAGTAAGCACCCTCTACCTTGATAAAGTTGCCCTCTTGGTGCCGCCACCAAGTGCCAGGAACATTCTTATACCGGTATATTGAAGGGTGGCCAGGATGAACTTCCAATACTGCGGAATTAATGACTTTACCCCAGGTTTTCCAATGATTGCTCTGGATGACACTTGCGCGAACGGGGGTCACGGCAACAGGGGCTGCACCTGCTATCTGGTCAATACCCTGCATCCGCAGTCGGGCCTGATCAAGAGGCACTATAAGATACTGATGAAACTCGCTTGGAATCTCTCTTAAAAACGCCTGTTGCAGAGGGGCCTGACTATCCCACAGTCGCCTCGAGAAACGAAGCTCCCAGGCTCTTTCAGCGCCCGCAGGAAACTGAAACGAATCCAGCACTCTCCCCGCTGCTTGCGGCCCCAGATCAGGATACAAACGCATCAAGTCATCCCGCGCCATTCTAGAGTGAACGCCACCTTTCAACCCTATTTCAGGGGAACGGATGACCCACTCGTTCAATGTATTCTGTGCAATGGGCGGCAGGTGATACGAGTGCTCTGCCGAACGACGTGGTTTTTGTAGACGCCAGGTCTTGGCACCCGAGACTTCATCATAGGTAACCTTGTACCACTGGCCCTTTTCATGCAAAAAGTGCTGGCCGGGTTTTGCACCGTTTCCCGCTCGGGTGTAAATCCCCTTGCCTTCCCAACCCACCAACGGGGTAACGTCTTTAGGCACAGCCCTGAGTGCCCTATCAGAGGGTAAGCCCGCGTGCCCAGGCACCCCGCCCACACGCACCGGTGCAAACCCTATGGCGCCGTCCACCAGCGCACCGATCAGATGGCTGAAGGCCCTGACAAACTCATAGCTCGCCGCCACACTGTCGTCTTTTTGCAAGGCCTCAACAGCCTGGTTCAAGGCAAACGCGCTTCGTACAAGACCGATGACAAACGTGATTCGCACCGGCAAAACCGCCAAGGCCACCTCTACCACACCTTCGACAATGGTCCAGACGCTGCGGACATCCGCTTCATGAGTACTGGTTGAGTTACGGTTAGCCTTTTCGATGGCGTTGCGCGCCTCGATGTCATAGGCACGCTCAAACACATGGCGGGTAATGTTCAAGTAGTCGAATTCGGTGTAGTAAATACCACTTGCCAGCTTCCTGCGTAACCTTGGCTGATAGGCACCTTCCATATTGTCGAACAGATAATCATGCCAGGCGCTGTTATTGATAAACCGCTCAAGCAACTGTGTGCTGCTCTCATACTCGTGAAATACCCGGCCACCCGGAGCCCGAGGGGTATAGACGACCTTGGAATGAATCGTTGAACTGGCAGAACGGAATACCAAAACGCCGCGCACCGCGATATCACGGATAACCAACGCCGATACAATGACTCCGTGCCCACCCACTGTGGCCCGCTGATCGGTCTGCGTGGGGTGATCAAGTACACTTTTGACCCAGTGGTAGGCGCGGTCCAGCGAATCAGGCGAATAGTCTCCGGCAATTTTCGCCTCAAGCGCATCGACCCTCAGTTGCTTTTCCATGACCCGCACAAAGTCTTTCTTTAAACTCTGCGCTTCGTGAGACGTCAACAAACGCGCTGTGAGAAACCCCTCGTAGGCGCTGCCAATATCCAGCTCACGCACCAAGTCTTTGACGTGCTGCGGGGTCAGCTCTGTATAAGGCTGGTTGTTCAGACTTAACCTGGATTTATCAACAAAGACCTGGTCGAAATACTCGACGTTCTCCACTGCCAATTCGGTCAGGGTCTTCGTTTGGACTTTATAGCGAGCCTGACCTGTTTGAGGATTAGGCCTGGCACCTGAAAAATAAATGCCACCGGCAGGATTGGGCCGTCGAATGGTCACCCGGATGTCGTCCGGATCTGCATCAATGCCATATTGGATCTCGAGCACTTCCGACAGCCGTGTCCTGCTGTAATCCAATAGTGCTGTACGGTCACCAAACTGTGAAATAGAGGGCAAGCCGTCTGCGGCGCAAGCACTTTGCAGCACCTGCAGATAGTCACGCGTCGCTGCCGCCCACGCGGCTTTATCGGTTTCCGAGGCCGTCCTCAAAAACGCGTTAAGCTCTGCTTTTGACCGCTTGGTTTCCCGAGCCATCAACACGCCGCTCAAGCTGAACAACTTGCTCATGTCAGTCGTGAGATCCAGGCTGTCCGGTAATTGGCTCATGTCGGTCTGCACACCGCGAGCCTGGTACACGCCCACCATGAACATGAAGTCTTGAATCAACTTCTGATATTGAGACTCCACACTGGCGCTGAACACCGACTCCAGAATTTCCGTGTAGTCAAAGCAGTCCGCTTGCTGCACCTTGTTGCGAAGGGTCGTCGCACGTTCACCGTATCTGTCCGCCAGAAGTGCAAAAACACTCTCGAACTCATGATCCTTATTGAGCCGACGGTGAAGTTCCTTATCCAGAAGGGCCAATGAGGCGAATGCCTCCAGCCCTTGGTTGGGTGTGAACAACACGACAAAACCAACATTGGCATCGGTCTGGATCGGGCGAATGCTGGGGGGCGGGAGCGTCGCGGTAATATCTGACTCAGAATATGACGGGTCCCGAGAGGTCAGCACCAATGCGCCATGCAAGGGCATATTCGGCGACTGGCTGCCATCTCTGAGCGCCAATGCATAGGCAGCGGCCCTGTAAGGCCTGCCTTGACGGGCAGACGCATCGGAAAATGCCAGAAACTCTTCAACCAACAACACGCCACCCGAGTTCAGCGTTCCGTCACCCCTGAGCAGCGTAGCCTCCACGCGTAGCTGATCCTCACGCCTTGAAATAACCTTTTGCTTGTAGGAGCGGGCGCTTCCCTCAAGCGTTTTATTCCAGAAGGTATCAAGATGAGCCTGGTAAGCAGTCTCCAGCGAAACTGCAACGTTATCGACAAAGGTGTCAAAGGCAGCCGGTGTCAGCGATGCGGGTAAATCTTTATCGTCCTCTTCTCCCCGACCGAAGCTGAAGGTAGTCAAGCGACTGGCAAACGATGCAGGCTGTTTATCTACGATTCTGCGCACCACCGCATCCAACACGCTGGGCAGCAGAACAACGCTGACGTCTGCTGGAATCACCACCTCGTCATGAGTATGGCTGGTGATGAAAATTCGATTGGATTGCAGTGGTTTCTCGCTGGAGGTAAACGCAGCGTTAAACGAATGATTTACAAAGGACAGAAATGACGGTCGCTGCCTGAGCATTAGAAGCTCTTGGTCGATCCACTCGAGTCTTGTCCGATAGTGAGTCTGGTAATCGTTGTCCTGAGCCAATAGAAGACTGAGGGAGGGTGAAGATGACCGAGGTTGCATAGCTGAGCCTTAAGACCTAAAAACTCAGCGTGACATCGCGCCTCTTCCGGCAGGTGCTCTATATATAGCCTGGGGCAACCTCAGCATCTCTCACACCAAGAAACAATTAACTTCAAGGATAACCTTCAGCTTAACTGTTCCCGTGACGTGCGCGTCAGGGCGCGCTGTGACCTTTCTTCACGGCAAGATGCCATCACTGCGCTGGTAGTTACTGCACTACACACTTTTTTCAACGCAAAACGCGCACCCTTTTTGTGCGGTCTTTTCTTATGCTGCCCTTTCCTGGATCAGAATCCACGGTGAAACCACCACCGCCCACAAGCTCGGATCACGTTCAACCAGGTCCAATGCCCGCGTCGCAGACACTTCGCCAAGGCTCCCCGCAGCCAGCCAGGCAGCGACTTTGTCGCGGTTGTCTTCGGCCATTCCCTCGGCCGCTTCGATCAAATCAAGGCCGGCGTCGACCCACAATAGGGCACCCTTGGCAAAGAACGGCTCGAGCTCTTTCCAGGAAATTTCCGCGGTTTCCCCGAGCAGCTTGGCATAGAGGGTGCTAGGTTCTTGCGTCATGGGAGTTCACCTGAGTAAAAAATCGGCGCAATCATAGCCCCGTAACTCAGGCAGAAAAACCCAGTAGCAAATGAGCTGGCGATTGAAAGTGTCGGAAAAGCCACGGAATGCTTGAAAGGCTGGCATGACCCCGCCGCAATTCTGTCTTTTTCTTTCATTTAAGCGACACAACTCGGTTTTGCCCCCGGCAGCCAGCTTTTCAAGCGATCAACCGGCGCTCTACACTGTACCGGTACAGTTGCCGGGGCAATGCCGGGGGGATATCCGCGATATCTGATCCGGTTCTGCAGCTCACAAGGCCGCTAGAACTATAAAAAATACAACAGTAAGAGTGGAGCACTATGAATAAGGCTACTAAGCAGATTTCCAAACTGTTTGCCGCTATGGTCCTGGCTGGGGTTGCCGGCCATTCGTTCGCAGCCGATACCATCAAGATCGGTATCGCAGGTCCCAAGACCGGTCCTGTAACGCAATACGGCGACATGCAATTCATGGGTGCCAAGCAGGCCATCGCCGACATCAACGCCAAGGGCGGCGTAGACGGCAAAATGCTTGAAGCCAAGGAATACGATGACGCTTGCGATCCGAAACAGGCCGTTGCCGTAGCCAACAAAGTGGTCAACGACGGCGTCAAGTTCGTGGTCGGTCACCTCTGCTCCAGCTCCACTCAGCCAGCGTCGGATATCTATGAAGACGAAGGCGTGATCATGATTACCCCGGCCGCCACCAGCCCGGAAATCACCGCCCGTGGCTACAAACTGATCTTCCGCACCATCGGCCTGGACAGCGCACAAGGCCCGGCGGCCGGCAACTACATCGCCGACCACGTGAAGCCGAAGATCGTGGCCGTACTGCACGACAAGCAGCAATACGGTGAAGGCATCGCCACTGCGGTCAAACAGACCCTGGAGAAGAAAGGCACCAAGGTTGCCGTCTTCGAAGGCCTGAACGCCGGTGACAAGGACTTCTCCTCGATCATACAGAAACTCAAGCAAGCCAACGTCGACTTCGTCTACTACGGTGGCTACCACCCTGAGCTGGGCCTGATCCTGCGCCAGGCCAAGGAAAAAGGCCTGAACGCCAAGTTCATGGGCCCTGAAGGCGTCGGCAACGACTCCATCTCGCAAATCGCCCAGGGCGCTTCCGAAGGCCTGCTGGTGACCCTGCCGAAATCCTTCGACACCGACCCTGCCAACAAAGCCATCGTTGAAGAGTTTGCCAAGAACAAGCAGGACCCGACCGGTCCGTTCGTGTTCCCGGCCTACTCGGCCATCGAAGTGATCGCCGGCGGTATCAAGGCCGCCAAAAGCGAAGACACCACCAAGGTGGCCGAAGCCATCCACGCCGGTACCTTCAAGACCCCTACCGGCGACCTGAGCTTCGATGCCAAGGGCGACCTGAAGGACTTCAAGTTCGTGGTCTACGAATGGCACTTCGGCAAACCAAAAACTGAAGTTTCCCCTCAGTAAGCCAGGCATTACTGGTCAACAAGCCCACTGTTCAAGCAGTGGGCTTTGTTTTACGAGGTTTATGGGCCATGGCACCCGCGATCCGGGCGCTGGCTCACCTGAAAATCTTAAAACCGTCACCAGCGGTTCGCTGGCAAACGCTTTGTGCAACCTGGTCACAGAACAGGGCACCGAGCCGGAAATGACTCCACCAGTGAAATGCGTATCGGGTTTTTAGGAGCGCTGTAATGCCTGAGATCTATCATTTTTTCCAACAGCTGGTTAATGGCCTGACCATTGGCAGCACCTATGCCTTGATAGCCATTGGCTACACAATGGTCTACGGCATCATTGGAATGATCAACTTCGCCCATGGCGAGGTGTACATGATTGGTTCCTACGTGGCCTTCATCGCCCTCGCCGGGCTGGCCATGATGGGTATCCACTCCCTGCCGCTGTTGATGACCGCTGCGTTCCTTGCGTCGATCGTCGTGACCAGTGCCTATGGCTACAGTATCGAGCGTGTTGCCTACCGCCCCTTGCGTGGCAGCAACCGATTGATCCCGCTGATTTCCGCCATCGGCATGTCGATTTTCCTGCAGAACACCGTATTGCTGTCCCAGGACTCCAAGGACAAATCCATTCCCAACCTGATTCCGGGGAGCATTTCCTTCGGCCCCGGTGGTGCGCAGGAAGTGCTGATCTCCTACATGCAGATCCTGGTCTTCATCGTCACCCTGGTGGCCATGCTCGGCCTCACGCTGTTCATTTCCCGCTCCCGCCTGGGGCGCGCCTGCCGGGCCTGCGCCGAAGACATCAAGATGGCCAACCTGCTGGGCATCAACACCAACAACATCATCGCCCTGACCTTCGTGATCGGTGCTGCGCTGGCGGCGGTCGCTGCCGTGCTACTGAGCATGCAGTACGGCGTGATCAACCCCAACGCCGGTTTCCTGGTAGGCCTCAAGGCCTTTACCGCGGCGGTACTGGGCGGCATCGGCAGCATTCCGGGCGCCATGCTCGGCGGGCTGGTGCTGGGCGTGGCCGAAGCCTTCGGTGCCGACATCTTCGGTGACCAGTACAAGGACGTCGTGGCATTCGGCTTGTTGGTTCTGGTGTTGTTGTTCCGTCCGACCGGCATCCTGGGCCGTCCGGAGGTTGAGAAAGTATGAGCAGATATCTTAAATCGGCGTTTTTCAGCGCCTTGCTGGTATGGGCCGTGGCCTTTCCGGTACTCGGCCTCAAGCTGAGCATTGTCGGCATCAACCTGGAAGTGCATGGCACCGGGCCGCTGACGTTGAGCATCATCGCGGTGTGTTCGGTTCTGATGTTTTTGCGGGTACTGTTTACCCACCAGCTTGGTGGGTTATTCAAACGCAATCGTGGTCCGTTGGTTTCACCCAAGGTCAGCCAATTCCTGACCCTCCCGCGTACACAGCGTTACATCATCATCGCCCTGATCGCCGCCGCCCTTGTATGGCCGTTTTTTGGCTCCCGAGGTGCGGTGGATATCGGTATCTTGATCCTGATTTACGTGATGCTTGGGCTGGGGTTGAACATTGTGGTGGGCCTGGCGGGGTTGCTCGACCTGGGTTACGTAGGCTTTTACGCTGTTGGCGCTTATACCTACGCACTGCTGTCGCACTACCTCGGCTGGGGCTTCTGGATCTGCCTGCCAATTGCCGGAATGATGGCTGCCACCTTCGGTTTCCTTCTGGGTTTCCCAGTGTTGCGACTGCGCGGCGACTACCTGGCAATCGTGACGCTCGGCTTCGGGGAAATAATTCGTCTGTTTCTTCGCAACCTGACCGACCTCACCGGTGGGCCGAACGGCATAAGCAACATTCCCAAGCCAACGTTTTTCGGTCTTCCGCTCGATAAAACTGCGCCTGATGGCGGACAAACGTTTCATGAGTACTTCGGTTTGGTTTACAGCGGATCTGACAAGATAGTGTTTCTCTATCTGATTGCGCTGTTGCTGGTGCTTGCGACCTTGTTCGTGATCAATCGCTTACTGCGCATGCCGATCGGCCGAGCCTGGGAAGCATTACGTGAGGACGAAATAGCCTGCCGGGCGCTGGGTATGAACCCGACAGTAATCAAACTCTCGGCATTCACCCTCGGGGCGACATTCGCCGGTTTTGCCGGCAGCTTCTTTGCTGCACGTCAGGGGCTGGTTACACCTGAGTCGTTTACCTTCCTCGAGTCAGCAATCATTTTGGCGATTGTCGTATTGGGCGGAATGGGTTCACAACTGGGCGTTATTCTGGCTGCCGTGGTAATGACGTTGCTCCCGGAACTGATGCGCGACTTCAGTGAATACCGCATGTTGATGTTCGGCGCCCTCATGGTGCTGATGATGATCTGGCGCCCTCAAGGCCTGCTGCCCATGCAACGTCCACACATGGAGCTGCGCAAATGAGCCGCGAGATCCTGAAAGTCGAAAATCTGAGCATGCGCTTCGGCGGATTGCTGGCGGTCAATGGCGTTGCCCTGACCGTCAAGGAGAAGCAGGTTGTGGCGCTGATCGGCCCGAACGGCGCCGGCAAGACCACGGTGTTCAACTGCCTCACCGGTTTCTACAAGCCGAGCGGCGGCAATATCCTGCTGGACGGTCAGCCGATCCAGGGCCTGGCCGGTCACGAGATTGCCCGCAAGGGTGTGGTGCGCACCTTCCAGAACGTGCGTTTGTTCAAGGACATGACGGCGGTCGAGAACCTGCTGATCGCCCAGCATCGTCACCTGAACACCAACTTCTTCGCAGGCCTGTTCAAGACCCCGGCGTTCCGCAAGAGCGAGCGCGAGGCCATGGAGTACGCGGAATACTGGCTGGACAAGGTCAACCTCACCGAGTTCGCCAACCGTCCGGCCGGCACCCTCGCCTACGGCCAGCAACGTCGCCTGGAAATCGCCCGCTGCATGATGACCCGCCCGCGGATCCTGATGCTCGACGAACCGGCGGCCGGCCTGAACCCCAAGGAAACCGAAGACCTCAAGGCGCTGATCGGCGTGTTGCGTGAGGAAAACAACGCCACCGTGCTGTTGATCGAACACGACATGAAACTGGTCATGAGCATTTCCGACCATATCGTGGTGATCAATCAGGGCACGCCGCTGGCCGACGGGACGCCGGAGCAGATCCGCGACAATCCCGAAGTGATCAAAGCCTATCTGGGGGAAGCGTAAAATGCTGCAATTCGAAAACGTTTCCACTTTCTACGGCAAGATCCAGGCCCTGCACAGCGTCAATGTGGAAGTGCGCCAGGGTGAGATCGTGACCCTGATCGGCGCCAACGGTGCCGGCAAGTCCACCCTGCTGATGACCCTGTGCGGGTCGCCCCAGGCCCACAGCGGCAGCATCCGCTACATGGGTGAAGAACTGGTGGGCAAGCACTCCGCCGAAATCATGCGCAAGAGCATTGCGGTGGTACCGGAAGGCCGTCGCGTGTTCTCGCGCCTGACCGTGGAAGAGAACCTGGCCATGGGCGGGTTCTTTACCGACAAGGGCGATTATCAGGAACAGATGGACAAGGTGTTGCACCTGTTCCCGCGTCTCAAGGAACGCTTCAGCCAGCGTGGCGGCACCATGTCCGGCGGCGAGCAGCAAATGCTCGCCATCGGCCGCGCATTGATGAGCAAGCCCAAGCTGTTGCTTCTGGACGAGCCCTCCCTGGGCCTGGCACCGATCATCATCCAGCAGATCTTCGACATCATCGAACAACTGCGCAAGGACGGAGTGACCGTGTTCCTGGTGGAACAGAACGCCAACCAGGCACTGAAAATCGCCGACCGCGCCTATGTGCTGGAGAACGGCCGGGTGGTGATGCAGGGCACTGGCGAGCAGCTGCTGACGGATCCGAAGGTGCGGGAGGCGTACCTGGGCGGCTAAGATCCGGTTACTGAGTAAACTGGATCTAAATGTGGGAGGGGGCTTGCCCCCGATAGCGGTATATCAGTCACATGTCCTGTGCCTGACACACTGTCATCGGGGGCAAGCCCCCTCCCACATTTTGCTTTGCGTAACGTGAAAAAATTTCGACTGATCTTGTAACGAACCCCTCCCCTCTCTCTCTAGTGGTGCAAGCAGGCAATCGAGCCTGCTCTTTCAACCCACTGCTGGAGACACACCATGACCACCAAACTGTCCGCCGCCACCCTCGTCCTGGCCCTCGGTTCGGCCCTGAGCCTGTCTGCCCTGACCACCACCGCCCATGCCGCCGACGACATGCAGAAATGCTTCGGCGTCGCCGAGGCCGGCAAGAACGATTGCGCCGCAGGCGCCGGTACTTCATGCGCCGGTACCTCTAAAACCAAAGACCAGGCCAACGCCTGGAAACTGGTCCCAGCCGGTACCTGCCTCAAAACCCCAAGCACCACCTCGCCGACCGGTTTCGGTCAGGAAGCAGCCTTTACCGCCAAGTCCTGAATCCCGAAAACCCTGAGGACTGATGATGACGCTTTCACTCTCTCCCACGGTCTCACCGGCTCAGGTGCCCGGCCTCCCCCACAGGGCCGGGCTGGGGCTGAAGACCGAGCACCTCCAGGAAGTGCTTGAGACCCGCCCCGACATCGGTTTCTTTGAAGTGCACGCCGAAAACTACATGGTTGCCGGCGAGCCTTTCCACCACCACCTGGGCTTGATCCGCGAACGCTACCCACTGTCGCTGCATGGGGTGGGGCTCTCCATCGGCGGCGAAAGTCCACTCAACCCTCAGCACCTGGCAAGGTTGGCCAGGCTGATCGATCGCTATCAACCCCACTCATTTTCCGAACACCTGGCCTGGTCCAGCCACGGTCCGGTATTTTTCAATGACCTGCTGCCCCTGGCCTACGATGCGCAAGCGCTGGCTCGTGTCTGCGAGCACATAGATCAGCTGCAAGACACACTCAAGCGGCCGATGCTGCTGGAGAACCCGTCGACCTATGTGCAGTTCCAGCGCTCCACCCTGGACGAAACCGACTTCATCAGCGAAATCGTCCGGCGCACCGGCTGCGGTTTGCTGCTGGACGTGAACAACGTCTACGTGTCGTGCGTCAATCATCAACGTGATGCGCTGGCCTACCTCGATGCCTTGCCTTTGCATGCTGTCGGCGAGATACACCTGGCCGGCTTTGCCGAAGACACTGACAGCCTGGGCGACCGACTGCTCATCGATGATCACGGCGCGCCGGTCGATGATGCGGTGTGGCGGCTCTACGCACAGGTGCTCGAGCGCACGGGGCCGGTGGCCACGCTGATCGAGCGCGATAACCGGGTGCCGGCCTTCAGCGTGCTGCACGCCGAGGCCCGGCAAGCCGAATGGCATCTGTCGCGGGTGATGTCATGAGCCTTCAGGATGCGTTCGCCAACGCCCTGCTCGCAGCGCACGACTGCTGCCCGGATGGCCTGTTCAGCAGCAACGGCGCCGACCCCGCCAGCCGCTTTGCGGTGTATCGCAACAATGTCCATGGCTCGTTGATCAATGCGTTGGCAGCCAGTTATCCGGTGACGATGCAACTGGTGGGCGATGAATTCTTCCGTGCCATGGCGGGCCTTTTTATCCAGGCCAACCCGCCTGGCAGCCCGTTGATCAACGAGTACGGCAGCAGATTGGCCGATTTTATCCAGGCATTCGAACCGGCCGACAGCGTGCCTTACCTGGCGGATGTCGCACGGCTGGAGCGCCTGCGGGTGCGTGCCTATCACGCAGCCGACACGCCGGCGCTGTGCCAGCAGCACATTCTTCAGCACCTGCAGGGCCAGGAAAACCTGGGGCAGTTGAGCCTGCAATTGCATCCATCCCTCGCCACCTTGCGCTCACCCTATGCGGTGGTGGCGGTATGGGCCGCTCACCAGGATGACGGCGATGTCACGGGTTTCAGCCCCTGGCCTGCGCAAAATGCGTTGGTGTTGCGCCAGGGGCTGGCGGTCAAGACCTTCGCCATCGACAGCGGCTCGGTGAGCTTTATCAACTGCCTGAACCAGGGCACGGGGCTGGAAATGGCGGTGGAGCATGCCTTGCAGGCCTCGTCCGAATTCGACCTGCATCGGTGCCTGACGCTATTGATCCGTCACGACGCCATCACTCATTTACACCTGGAACAAAAGGTATCGCCATGAACCGTTCCGCTGCCGGCCTGCTGAAACAAGCCATCGACCTTTTCGAAAAAATCCCCTACAGCCTGATCGCTTTTATCGCACGCTTCTCCATTGCGGCGGTGTTCTGGAAGTCCGGGCAAACCAAGGTTGAAGGTTTTGCCATCGATCTGATCAACGGCACCTTCGAACTCGGCGAACCTCGATTTGCCGCCTCGACCTTGCCACTGTTTCGCAGCGAATATCACGTCCCGCTGTTGTCCGCCGAAGTCGCCGCGCACCTGGCGGCGTTTGCCGAGCACGTTTTTCCGGCGCTGATCCTGCTGGGATTGGCCACGCGATTCTCGGCCCTTGCCTTGCTTGGCATGACACTGACCATTCAGTTGTTTGTCTATCCAGACGCTTACCCCACCCATGGCACCTGGATTGCGCTGTTATTACTGCTGGTGGCCAAGGGCCCGGGCCGGTTATCCATCGACCATTGGATCGCTCGGCACTACCGCTGAAGGCGATCCAGCGTTGCACCGCTGCGCTTGAACCAGTCCACCAGGTAGTCGGCCAGCACCTGGGTGCGTCGCGGCAGGCCACCTTGATAGGGATGCACCAGGTACATCGGCTGGCTGCGCGTCTGATAGCCACGCAACAGCGCGCATAATCGACCATCGGCCAGTTCCGCCGGCAGCAGGTAGGACGGCAGGCGAGCGATACCGGCGCCCACCAATGCGGCCTTCTTCAAGAGGTTGTAGTGGTTGGACGCGAAGGTGCCGCTCACTCGCACACGCAATAGCTCGTGCTGCTGGTGATACAGCCATTCCTCGCGGCCGCTGTAGTGGCTGTTGAGCAAACAGGTGTGGCCCGCCAAATCCGCCGGGCACAGCGGTTCGCCGTGCTGTTGCAGGTAGGCCGGGCTGGCGCAGGTCATCTCGTGCCAGGCCAACAGCGGCTTGACCACCAGGCGCTCGTTCTCGATGGCCCCCGAGCGCACGCCCAGGTCGAACCCGTCCCGCGCCAGGTCTCGATAGCGGTTGTTCAGTTCCAGCTCGATCTGCACCTGGGGGTACTGCTTGGAAAACTCAAGCAACAAGCCATCGAAGAACGTCTCTCCCAGGGAAACCGGAACCGTCATACGCACGGGACCGGCCAAGTCATCCTTAAGCCGCGCCAAGGCCTGACGCGCACGTTCCACCTGCACCCCCAGCGCCTGTGCCTGGGGCAGCAATGCGGCGCCTGCGGCGGTCAGGCTCAGCTTGCGCGTGGTGCGATGCAACAGCACCACCGCGAACTGCGCTTCCAACTGGCTGATCCGCTTGGACAATTGCCCCTTGCTGCACCCCAGTTGCTCGGCCGCCAGGGTGAAACTGCCGGCTTCGACCAATACGGCGAAAGCCGCCAGATCGTCCATTTCGCTCATCGATTGTTTCAAAATGAAAACCAACGGTTGCCTATTAGCGCGTTTATCCAGGGAAAAAGCCACTCTAGACTTAACCTTCATCTAACCCCTGGAGGAACAGCACGATGAAAATTCTTTTGATTGGTGCCAGCGGCACGATCGGTTCAGCCGTCAAGGCCGAGCTGGCGCAGCGCCACGACGTGATCGCCATCGGCCGCAACAGCGGCGACTTCCAGGTCGATATCAGCGACAGCGCCTCGATACGCACGCTGTTCGAGCAGACCGGCAAGTTCGACGCGCTGATCTGCGCGGCAGGCAGCGTGAACTTTGTGGCGCTGGGCGAGATGAGCGCAACCGACTTCGAACTGGGCTTGCGTGACAAGCTGATGGGCCAGGTCAACCTGTTGCTGATCGGCCGGGAGTTCGCCAATGACCGCGCGTCGTTTACCTTTACCAGCGGCATTCTGAACCGTGATCCGATTCGCACCGGCGCCTCGGCGGCGCTGGTCAACGGCGCGCTGGACGCCTTCGTCAAAGCAGCGGCCATCGAACTGCCCCGGGGGTTGCGCGTCAATTCGGTGAGCCCGACGGTACTGGTGGAAGCCATGGACAGCTACGCCCCGTATTTCCGTGGGTTCAAACCGGTGGCCGGCGCCGAAGTGGCTTTAGCCTACGCGAAAAGTGTCGAGGGCTTGCAGACCGGTCAGACCTTTATCGTGGGCTGAGTTTCAGCGTTGTAAGAATCGCCTGAAGCTGGGCTGCGGGCTTGTGATGCGGCGCGAGCCTGCGTAACGTGACGGCACTTGTCTGGAGACCGAAAATGCGTGCCGCCTCGACCCTTACCTTGCTAGCCCTGTTCCCCTTGTTTGCCGCGTGCCAGATGTTCGACAGCGAGCCGGCCAAGCTGTCTACCGCCGGGCTGACCCGCATGCAGGGCGAATTGACAGCGGTTGACGGCAAGCTGCTGTTCCAGCCCTGCGGCGACCAGCGCAACTACGTGGTCAACGATACCGCCGGTACCAGCATCCTGCAGGAAGCCGCCTCCCTGGCGGGCCAGCAAGGCACGTTGTTCGCCGACTTGCGTGGCAAGTTCTCCGGCGTCGCCAGCGGCACCCAGGGCTCGGTGGACCTGCAACAGCTGTACCGCGTCGAGCGCTCGACATCGGCCTGCAACGATGCGGACTTCAAACGCATGATCCTGCGGGCAAACGGCCATAAGCCGGCCTGGGCGATGAGCGTCACGGCCAAGGGCATGGTGCTGGAGCGCGAAGGCCAACCCCCACTGGCGGTGCCTTATGTTGAAGAGCAACTGGGTGATGGGCGCTTCAACCTGATGACCGACGCCAATAACCAGCACATCGAATTGTGGGTCGCCCCGCAGCGCTGCGTCGACAGCGTAAGCGGCAGCCTGCAACACATGAGCGCCGAATTGCGTGTCAACGGCCAGGTACAGCGTGGTTGCGCGGCATTTGGCGGCTCGCGGGACGACTGATTGTCACCCGCACTGTTTTAACCTGACGGAAAAACCCTATTGGGGCTTATAATCGCCGGTTTGCAAAACAGCCGGCTTCTTGCCCGCCGCCTACCGGATCCTGTCATGTTACGAATCACCGAACTCAAGCTGCCCATCGACCATCCCGAAGAAGACCTGCGGCCTGCCATCGTGCAGCGCCTGGGCATCGCCAGTGATGACCTGCTCGATTTCACCCTGTTCAAGCGCAGCTATGATGCCCGCAAGAAGTCCTCGGAACTGTGCTTCATCTACACCGTCGACCTCAATGTGAGGAACGAAGCCGCCCTGCTGCTCAAGTTTGCCGATGATCGCAACGTCAATCCGGCGCCGGATGTCAGCTACCACGTGGTGGGCAAGGCACCGCAAGGCCTGGTCGAACGGCCGGTGGTGGTCGGTTTCGGCCCCTGCGGAATCTTCGCCGGGTTGCTGCTGGCACAGATGGGTTTCAAGCCGATCATCCTCGAGCGTGGCAAGGAAGTGCGCCAACGCACCAAGGACACCTGGGGCCTGTGGCGCAAAAGCGTGCTCAACCCCGAGTCCAACGTGCAGTTCGGCGAAGGCGGCGCCGGGACCTTCTCCGACGGCAAGTTGTACAGCCAGATCAAGGACCCGAAATTCCACGGGCGCAAGGTGCTGCACGAGTTCGTCAAGGCCGGCGCGCCGGAGGAGATTCTGTATGTCAGCAAACCGCATATCGGCACGTTCCGCCTGACCGGCGTGGTGGAAAACATGCGCCAGCAGATCATCGCCCTGGGCGGTGAAGTACGCTTCGAGCAACGGGTCACCGACGTACTGATCGAAGATGGCCAGTTGAATGGCGTAGTCCTCGATGGCGGCGAGCACATCCTTTCCAGGCACGTGATCCTTGCCCTGGGCCACAGTGCCCGCGACACCTTCCGCATGCTTCACAGCCGTGGCGTGTACATGGAAGCCAAGCCGTTTTCGGTGGGGTTCCGGATCGAGCACCCGCAATCGTTGATCGACGCCGCACGCCTGGGTAAATATGCCGGGCACCCGAAACTCGGTGCCGCCGATTACAAGTTGGTGCATCACGCCAAAAACGGTCGCTCGGTCTACAGCTTCTGCATGTGCCCCGGCGGCACCGTAGTGGCAGCGACGTCGGAGCCCAATCGCGTCGTGACCAACGGCATGAGCCAATATTCGCGTAATGAGCGCAACGCCAACTCAGGCATCGTGGTCGGCATCACGCCCGAGGTTGACTACCCGGGCGGGCCGCTCGCCGGTATCGAACTGCAGGAGCGCCTGGAGTCGCATGCTTACGTGCTCGGCGGCAGTAATTACGAGGCCCCGGCGCAGTTGGTCGGCGATTTCATCGCAGGCAGACCGTCCACGGCCATTGGCAGCGTGGAACCGTCCTATAAGCCGGGGGTATCGCTGGGTGACCTGGCCCTGGCCTTGCCGGACTTCGCCATCGAAGCCATCCGCGAAGCCTTGCCGGCATTCGAGAAGCAGATCAAAGGCTATTCGCTGCACGATGCGGTCTTGACCGGTATCGAGACGCGCACCTCATCGCCGCTGCGGATTACCCGTAATGAATCGATGCAGAGCCTGAATGTGAAAGGCTTGTTTCCGGCCGGTGAAGGCGCGGGTTATGCCGGGGGCATCCTCTCGGCAGGCGTCGATGGCATTCGGATTGCCGAGGCCCTGGCGCGGGACATGCTGGGCATCGAAGCCTGAGAACGCTGTTGTAAACCTGCGGGAGGGGGCTTGCCCCCTCCCGCATTTGGTTTGCGGTGTGTCAGATATTGGCGCGCAGGATGCTGTCCGGCAGTGACTCACCCTGCTCGACACTTGCCGCAACGGCCGCGATCAACCCTTGCAAGTCATACCCCTGCCCCGCCAGCCACGCCGGATCATAGTAAGTCGTGGCATAGCGCTCTCCCCCATCACATAGAATCGCCACGATCGACCCCGACTCCCCCGCCGCTTTCATCTGTTGCGCAGCCACCAGGGCACCGATCAGGTTCGTCCCGCTGGAGCCTCCCACTCGCCGCCCCAACCGCTCGGCCAGGTAATGCATGGCCGCCAGGGACAGCGCGTCCGGCACCTTGACCATCGCATCGATCACAGCAGGCAAAAACGAGGCTTCGACCCGTGGCCGGCCGATACCTTCGATCCGCGAACCACAGTCCAGGCGCAGGCTGGCGTCGCCGCTCAGGTAATAATCGAAAAACACCGAACGTTCGGCATCGGCACACAGCACGCGGGTGCGATGCTGGCGATAGCGCACATAGCGTCCCAGGGTCGCGGTAGTGCCGCCGGTACCCGGACTGGAAATCAGCCAACTGGGCTCCGGGTGCTGCTCGAAGCGCAACTGCTGGAAGATCGACTCGGCGATATTGTTGTTCGCGCGCCAGTCGGTGGCGCGCTCGGCGTAGGTGAACTGGTCCATGAAGTGGCCGCCGCTTTCCTGCGCCAGCCGTTCGGACTCGGCATAGATCTGCGTAGGGTCCTGCACCAGGTGGCTCTTGCCGCCATAAAAGGCAATCTGGGCGATCTTTTCCTGGGAGGTGGTGGCGGGCATCACGGCAATGAACGGCAGGCCGAGCAGGCGCGCGAAATAGGCTTCGGAGATGGCCGTCGAACCGCTGGAAGCCTCGATCACAGGTGCACCCGGCTTCAGCCAGCCGTTGCACAACGCGTACAGGAACAGGGAACGCGCCAGCCGGTGCTTCAGGCTGCCGGTCGGGTGGCTGGACTCATCCTTGAAATACAACTCGATACCCGGCAAGCCCGGCAATGGCAACGGGATGAGGTGGGTATCGGCGCTGCGCTGGAAATCCGCTTCAATGATACGAATGGCTTCGCGGGCCCAGGGACGGTGGTCGCTCATGACGAGGCTTCTCTAAGGATTTGGGCCTGATATTAGGGGGTTTCCTACACTGCACACAGATACAGTAACGACTCAATTGGACACACAATTGCTAGGCTTAGACGCAACGCCAGCTCTACCCAACGCTTATAACAAATAAGAATATAACTTTTGTTTTAACAACTAACGGTACGGGTTAGGGTACCCACCTATTGAACCTGGATTGGAGAGCATCCCTTGCCTCTGCGTAGCACTTTCACCCGTTTCTTCCAGCTGGAGGCCGCCAGCGGCCTGTTGCTGATCGCGGCTGCCGCCTTGGCGCTGATTATCAACAACTCACCGTTGTCACACCTGTACGGCGCCTTTCTCGACACGCCCGTGGTGGCCCAGATTGGCGCGCTGCAAATCGCCAAGCCCGCCTTGCTCTGGATCAATGACGGCCTGATGGCGTTGTTCTTCCTGCTGATCGGCCTCGAAGTCAAACGCGAGCTGCTCGACGGTCACCTGTCCAAACCGTCGCAGGTCGTCCTTCCGGGTGCGGCGGCTATCGGCGGCATGGTCGTACCCGCGCTCATCTACTGGGCATTGAACAAGGACAACCCTGCGGCCCTCGCCGGATGGGCAATCCCGATGGCCACGGATATCGCCTTTGCGCTGGGCGTCCTGGCACTGCTGGGCAAACGCGTGCCGGTGTCGCTGAAACTGTTCCTGATGACCCTGGCAATCATTGACGATCTGGGCGCCATTATCGTCATTGCGCTGTTCTATTCCGCCGACCTGTCCGGGGCTTCCCTGGCAGGTGCAGCGGCATGCTTGATCGCGTTGATTGCGATGAACCGCCTGGGTGTGGTCAAGCTCGGGCCGTATATGATCATCGGCCTGATCCTGTGGGTGTGCGTGCTCAAGAGCGGCGTGCACGCCACCCTGGCCGGGGTGACCCTGGCGTTCTGCATTCCACTGCGCACCCGGAACGCCGAAACCTCGCCCCTGCTGACCCTGGAACATGCCCTGCACCCGTGGGTGGCCTACGCCATCCTGCCGCTGTTCGCGTTTGCCAACGCCGGGGTGTCCCTCACCGGCGTCAGCCTCGAAAGCTTTACCCACCCTGTGCCCATGGGCATCGCCGCCGGCCTGTTGATCGGCAAGACCATCGGTGTGTTCGGCCTGACCTGGCTGGCCATCAAGACCGGCATTGCCTCACTGCCCAGCGGCGCGAACTGGGGCCAGGTGCTGGGGGTAGCGATTCTCTGTGGTATCGGCTTTACCATGAGCCTGTTTGTCGGCTCACTAGCCTTCGTACCGGGCGTCAGCGAGTTTGCCGGCGAAGATCGCATGGGGATTCTGACCGGTTCGATAGTGGCGGCGTGTATCGGTTATGCGGTGACGGCGCTGGCGAGTCGCAGGAAAGCCGTCATTTCCTAGTTGAGGTGATAGCCAAACACCAAAAAGCCGCCTCGAACTGAATCGAGGCGGCTCCGCTTCTCAGACCTTACAGGTCATCGAAACTGTCCCGCAGGAATACCCATACGTGATAAACACGCAGGGCATTCACTACGAGGTTCCACGTACGTCGTGCAAACTTAGACATACTCGGCCCTCCAAACGTTGGGCCTTACCTCCAGCGCACTTACCGGAACATGTGAGCCTTCGGGTGCACGTCAGTGCTCCTGTGAGGCGGGCCGGGTTTATGGTCCTCGCGCATCAATCCGGCACGGATTACTAGCCCGTGGCAGTCGGTCCAAAATTTGCGCGCGAACCCGGCCAACCTACTTCACGAAGAGCGCAGAACGACGGCGATACTAGCCCAACTGTCGCGCCAAGGTGTGACAGACAAAAGCTGATTACACTATGGAGTTGTTGCTCGTTTTTGCAGATTAAAATCTACAAAAAAGATCATTACATCAATGAGAACCACTGATCCTCAAGCCTTGCTCTGCGCGCTGAAAAAGCAGTAGTATCGTGAACACGTCAGTGCTCCCGTGAGACCGCAAGCCCGTGCCAAAGTGGGCCTGCAATAAAAAACCGCCCTACTAAGGCGGTTTTTTATTATGTGCGATTAAGTTTTTTCTAAACGACAAGCTCATGGCCTATTAAACAAAAAACCCCAACCCGTCACCCGGTTGGGGTTTTTCTTTGCCTTTCGCTGACCGCTTAGCGGGTAACGCGGCTGGTACCGTCAACCGTCATGATGCGTACGCGGTCGCCAATGCGGAAAATTTCATTTTCCTGCACGGCTTGTACGTAGGCGCGCATGCTGCCGTCGTCTTCGCGAACGGTGATTTCCACGCCCTGGGTGCGGGTCAGGCCTTCTTCGGTGGCCGATCCCAGCAGGCCGCCGGCTACCGCGCCGATCACAGCGGTGACGATACTGCCACGACCGCCGCCGATGGCGCTGCCGCCAACGCCGCCGATGACTGCACCGGCAGCGCCGCCGATTGGGGTTTTGGTGCCTTCGATTTTCACCGGACGCAGGGATTCGATAGTGCCCATGCGAACGGTCTGTACACGACGCGCCTCGTCACGGGAGTAGGAGTCGCCGGTCAGACTCGAGGCGCAGCCACCCAACAGCAAGGACAGGGTAGTAAAGCAGGCAACTAGTAAAACGGACTTACGCATAGCATCAACTCCAAAGGACAGGTATTCATTAAACGCTGCGGCTTGGCGCCTGTCACGGCAAGCCAGGCAGAAAAGTGCTTTCATTCAGCCTGAGTACAGACTTCCGACACCACAAGATTCGACGAACGGTTGCTAAGCCGCACCATGCCATAGCCTGGTTGATCAGTGTAGCCATACAGCCGAAAACGCCGAAATCTCGTACATAAAGACTTCGGCGCGCAGGGCATGATTCGGGTGGAATGACGAAAGGAGACGCTCAAGGCGCAAGACGCGCGCGCGTCCATTGGCCCGCTTGCAGCCGATAGTCGAGACGATCATGCAGACGACTGGCGCGGCCTTGCCAGAACTCGATGCGCTCCGGCAGCAAACGATAGCCTCCCCAATGCTCGGGGCAATCGGGCTGGGTGTCGCTGAAACGTTGTTCAGTCGCCTTGAGCAGTTGCTGCAGTTCTTCGCGATCACGAATGACCTGGCTCTGCGGCGATGCCCACGCACCCAGGCGGCTGCCCAGGGGGCGCACCTGATAGTAAGCATCCGACTCTTCAGGCGTGACCTTGACCACGCGCCCTTCAATACGCACCTGGCGCTCGAGGGTCGGCCAGAAAAACGTCATGGCCGCGAACGGCCGCGCCGCCAGTTGCTCACCCTTGGCGCTCTGATAGTTGGTAAAGAAGGTAAAGCCCTTGGCATCCAGGCCTTTGAGCAACAGGATGCGACAGTGCGGCCGACCGTCCTGGTCGACCGTCGCCAGGGTCATGGCATTGGCCTCCACCGGTGCCTGCTCGGTTTTCACCGCATCGGCGAACCATTGGTGGAACAAGGCAAACGGCTCGTCCGGGGCCTGGGCCTCGCTCAAACCGTCCCGTGTGTAGTCACGGCGCATATCGGCCAGTGCCTGGGTCATGCGGCTTTATCCTTGTGGTTCAACGGATCAGTTTTTCGCCTGGTCGTTGCTTGCCGGTGCAGCAGCCTTGGCTTTGGCCGGAGCCGGTTTCTTCGCAGCCGGTTTGGCCGGAGCCTTTTTAGCGGCTGACTTGGCGGCTGGCTTGGCGGCAGCTTTCTTGGCCGGTGCTTTTTTCGCTGGAGCTTTTGCCGCCGGGGCCGGTGCGGGAACGTCCTGCACGGCAACCATTTCAGCCACAGGCGGGGTCTTGCCCGAGTTGTACTGGCTCAGCAGCGCCAACATAGTTGAACGTTGAGTGAACATGATTTCCATGCGACGATTCAGCGCACGGCCCTGGGAACTGTCATTGGCGGCGCGCGGCATCAGGTCGCCCATGCCACGCAGCATCAGGCGATCCTGCTTCAAACCGCTGAGGCTGAAAATCGAAGCGATCGACTGCGCACGTTCCTTGCTCAGCGCCTGGCTGGCCGGAGCGCTGCCGGTGGCATCAACGTGGCCCAGAACCAGTACGGCGGTCTTTGGGTCCGCTTCAACGGCCTTGGCAACGCGAGTGAACGGGCCCAGGGTCACCGGCAGCAGCATCGCCGGGCGTTTCGGGTTGTATGAACCGTCTACCGGGGCGATCACCACCAGTACGTTGTCGCGACGTTCCAATTGCAGGTTGCTGTCCTTGATCGCGGCGCGCAGGCGCGGCTCGTAATCGTCCAGCCAGGCCTGGGTGATTTTCGGATCGGGCATCTGCACGTTGGTCACATCGACCTTGGCCAGTGGCTTGGGCTTGGTATCGAACGGCCACCACCAATGGGCTTCGGTGTCGGTCTTGGCCACGGGAGCCGGGGTGGCGGCCTGGAGGTCCGCTTTCAGATCGGCCTTGGCCTCGGCGGCCTTTTCGTCGGCGCTCTTGGCGGCGAATGGCCACCAGTTGAAACCGGTGTCGCTCTTGGCTGCCGGAGCAGGCGCCGCGGCGACAGGCGCAACAGGCTTGGCATCGGCAGCAGGCTTGGCATCCGGTTTGGCGTCGGTCTGGGTCACTGCGTCCTTGGTAGCAGCCTTATCTGATCCAAATGACCACCAGTGCCCACCTTCGGCATCATTTTGTGGAGTTTGTGCACAGCCAGTAATAGTGAGGCACAGCGCCAGTGCCAAGGACTTGTTCGATAACATGAGATATCCACAAAATGAGAAAAAACCAAGGGGCCAAATGCCCCGTTAACCAGACGCTTAAAGAACATTGAAGTTACATCATTGCGTTCAGCGTCTTCTTATACGTGTCTTTGTAACAAAAAATTGTGAAACAGCAAGGGGTTTATAGACAACCGGCCAATATTCCGACCAACTTCTGAGCCCGTGGGTCCATAAGTACATAGGGCCCCAGGGTATTAGTCACAAAACCGAAGGCTACATCATGCTCAGGGTCGGCAAACCCTACCGAGCCCCCTGCCCCGGGATGCCCGAATGCGCGCGGGCCAAGGCCGAACGTAGCATTGGGCACCTGCGGTTGATCCAACATGCAACCCAGGCCGAAACGGGTTTGGGTCAATAAGGTTTTATCCGCTCCGATACTGTGTTCACGGGTCAATTGTTCGAGCATCTCGCTTTCCAGCAAACTACCATCCAATAAACCACTATAAAACCCGGCCAGGCTGCGTGCATTACCGTGACCATTTGCCGCGGGTTGCTGCATACGCCGCCATTCGGGTTTATTAGTGCTGGTCAGAATAGACGGCGGGTTGGCAAATGCACGCGTAGTCATCGCCGAGGGTTCACGCATCATTACTTGAAGTAACCGTTGTGCCGCGGCATCGCCCATATTGCCTTTGCTGCGGGCTATATGGGCGACACGGTAAAACTCTTCGTCCGCCAGGCCCACGTGGAAATCCAGCCCCAACGGCCGCGCCACCCGCGCCACGATAGACTCGCCAGGCCCGCGCCCATCGGCACGGCGCAACAGTTCACCGACCAGCCAGCCATAGGTGATTGCCTCGTAGCCATGGCCCTGGCCGGGTGTCCACCACGGCGCTTCGGCCGCCAGGGTATCGACCATCAGTTGCCAGTCGTACAAGGCTTCGGTGGGCAGCATCTCGCGGATCGCCGGCAGCCCGGCCTGATGGCAGAGCAACTGGCGCAAGGTAATGGACGCTTTGCCCGCCGCGGCAAATTCCGGCCAGTAATCGGCCACGGGCGCATCCAGCTTCAGTTTGCCTTCGGCCACCAGTTGCAGGGCGGTGACCGCAGTGAAGGTCTTGGTGCAGGAGAACAGATTGACGATCGTGTCACTGTGCCAGGCTTCGGCGCCGTCCTTATCGGCGGTACCGGCCCACAGATCGACAACCGTCTCGCCGCCGACCTGGATGCAAAGCCCGGCACCGCGCTCCTGAGGGTCATCGAACAATGCGGCAAACGCTTCACGTACCGCTTCGAACTGGAGCTCGTAATGACCCTGAATCTGCACCGGAACGACCTCAAGAAAACTGCATGAAAAGTGACCGACATTGTTCCAGCCATTGTAGGATTTGTGAACCCGTCAACGACGAATCAATGACCATTTCCGGAGTGCCCGCCGGCATGCCCGGCGCCCTGGCCGGCATCTTTGCCCGCCTGGCCCGAGCGGCCGCCTTCGCTCTCACGGGCCGCACCGGTCGCCCTGGCTTTTTCAGCCTCCTTACCCAGCTGGTCGACCGCCGCGAGATTGCTTTTACGCACGCTGTCGACAAACCCCTGAAAGGGCACATCAGTCATGCCCACCAGGCCGAAATGGCCGTTTTCACCGTCCAGCAGGCGTCCGGTCACGGGCTGGTCAAGGTACTGGAACCAGTGCACGCCGACAATCGACGGCTCCGCCATGGCTTGCTTGAGGAAGGCGGCATAGGCCGCGCCGCGCTCTTCTTCACGGGCCAACTGCGTCACACCGCCCCAGAACGGGCCGCGGTCGGTCGAGCCAAAGTTGAATTCGGTGATCAATACCGGTTTGTCGAGTGCGCGCAGGGCGGCGAAGTCATAACCGTCCTGGGGCTTGAGGGTATACATGTTGAAGCTCAGCACATCGCAATACTGTGCACACGACGCCACGGCTTCGGGGGTGCTCACGGCATAACGCCCGCCCAGCAGCAGTTGGTTGGGGGCGTGCCATTTCAGCGAGTCGGAGATGGTCTTGAAGTAGGCATCGGCAAAAGTCTTCTGGAAATACTTGAAGTCGGCCTCGATTTCAGGGTGTTCCGGGTCAGGCATCGGCGGCTCGAAGCCGGGGTCTTCCATCAGCTCCCAACCGGCCAGATGGATGCCCCAGGCTTTCGACAGACCGTCTTCATTGCGGTACTTGTCGCGCAGTTGCTTGAGGAAAGCACGCTTGGCCGGTACGTCGGTGGTCATGCGCAAGGTGCCGTAGGCCAGGGCATAGCGCGATTTTGCGTCGTCGCCAGGGCCGGCCCAGGCCAGTTCGTTGTCGGCGAAGAAGCCGATCAGCCACGGGTCGTCGCGATGATCGCGAGCGGCGATGGCCACGGCGCGCTCAGTGGCCATGGCGAAGCGTGGGTCGAACGGGTCGGGCATGCCGCCCCACCAGTCGGTGCCGGTGCTGATGCTGGCGTAGTCACCCACAATCGACAGCGGCAAGGTGTAAGGCACACGGTCGGCCTTGGCCAGGTCCGGCTCGCTCCAGTTGCCCACGGTGTTGAAGCCCCAGGCTTGCAGACGGTCGAGGGTATGGGTCACCCAGCGTTTCTGATCGAAGCCGTCACCGCCGTAGGTGCGCTGCAGGTTGGCGCCATAAAAATCATACCAGCGCCCCGCACCGAAACCGCGACCCTCGCCCGCGCCGTTGCCGGTACGGTTGTCGCCACGGCCGTAATACTTGTCGAAGGGTTCACCGGCCTTGGGCAGCGCCGCAAACATCCACTCCCGCCCCGCCACGTAGGTCTGGCTGTTGTCCGCAGCCACGGTATTGACGCCCAGCGAGTAGAACGGATGGCCCTGCGGCGTGACCAGATACCAGCGACCGTCGCGCTTTTCAGTGCGGAAGAAGCCGCTGGCCTCGAACGCCGGGCCTTTGTTCCAGCCGCCGTACTGATCCAGGGCGGATTTGTCACGCTCGGCAAGCCATCCCTTCAGTTGTTGCTGCTCCTTGGCGGCTGCGGCCTTGAGCTGTTCGTCGCTGCTGACTTTTTCCGGCCAGCGCGCGCGGGTGGACTGGCCGTAAGCGTCCACCAGTTCGCTGTAGGCGGCCTTCATCACCGGTTCGCTGTCTTGCACGCCAAAGCGCTCCAGCAGGATGCTTTGGGCGGCATTGGGTTTGATCATCGACAGCGTCACCGACACCACTTGGCTGCGGTCGACTTCCCCGGCGCTGGCGGCCAGCAAGACACGCTGGCCGTCCATGGTCATCGGCATCGGCGGGCCGGCCTTCATGCCCTGGCTCAGCGGCGAGTTGGCTTGCAGTGGCACCAGCAAGGTCTGGGCCGGGCCGGCCGGCAAGTCGATGCGACTGACCAGGGTCCTGCCGTCGGCACTTTGTACTTTTACGTAAAGGGTCAACGCCCAATTCATGGCGCTCTGGATGCGCAGGCTCATGGCACCCGATTGCGACCAGTCCCACACGCCGGTTTGCGGGCTGAGCACCAGGCTCGGCTCGGCCGCCGGGTTGAAGGTGATGCGGCGCAGCACCTCGCCCTCCGGGGTTTGTTCGGCGTTGTATTGCGGCAGGCTGGCGTCCTGAGTCGCCACCTTGACCACATCGGCGGGCCGGACGAAGTTGAACAGCGTTTGTTGCCCGGCCGGCGCGGCCATCAAGGGCGCGGCGAACAGCAGGGCAAAAAGAGCGGGCAGCGTGCGAATCATACGAACAAGGTTCTCCCAGACGGCCGGTGAATGGCCTGATGACATACTTGAGATAGACCACGAAGTGGACGAGTTCGCCCACCGTGGCTTAAGAAATTTCGCGCCTGAAAGGCGGCAAGGCATTCAGGATTGCCTTGCCATAGCGCTGGGTGACCAGGCGGCGATCGAGCAACGTGATGGTGCCCCGGTCCTGCTCGGTGCGCAGCAAGCGCCCGCAGGCCTGCACCAGCTTGAGCGAAGCGTCGGGCACCGAGATTTCCATGAACGGGTTGCCGCCGCGTGCTTCGATCCATTCGGCCAGCGCCGCTTCGACCGGATCATCCGGCACCGAAAACGGGATCTTGGCGATGACCACATGCTCGCAGTAGGCACCGGGCAAGTCCACGCCCTCGGCAAAGCTCGCCAGGCCGAACAACACGCTGGAATCACCGCCATCGACCCGCGCCTTGTGCTTGTTCAAGGTTTCCTGCTTGGACAGGTTGCCCTGGATGAACACCTGTTTACGCCAGTCGCGGTCAAGACCGTCAAACACATCCTGCATCTGTTTGCGCGACGAAAACAGCACCAGGGTGCCCCGCGAGCCTTCCACCAACTCGGGCAGGTCGCGGATGATCGCCGCCGTGTGCGCCGCCGCGTCCCGTGGGTCGGCCTTGAGGTCGGGCACCCGCAGGACGCCAGCATCGGCGTGATGAAACGGGCTCGGCACCACCGCAGTGACGGCCTTTTTCGGCAAGCCGGCGCGCATGCGGAAGCGGTCGAAGGTGCCCAGGGCGGTCAGCGTGGCCGACGTCACCAGGCAGCCGTAGGCCACGTTCCACAGGTTGCGGCGCAGCATTTCGGCGGCGAGGATCGGGCTGGCATTGACCTCGATATCGAACAGCGCACCGCTTTCCGCCAAGGTCAGCCAGCGCGCCATCGGCGGGTTGTCTTCCGGGTCTTCGACGGTAAAGGCCGTCCACAACTCCCAGTTGCCCTGGGCGCGGGACAAAAGGCTGCCGAACAGCGGGTACCATTCTTCGGCCTGGTTGCTGGCGATGCCGATGTTGACCTCGCCATCCATGCCTTCCTTGAGCAGGTCGGTCAGACGGGTGAACAGGTCGGTGAGACGGGAAAAGCCTTTCTTCAGCTCAATGCCCATTTCGCGCATATGCTCGGGAATCATCCCGCCCACAAACCGGTGACGCGGCCGCTCACGGCCTTCCACGTCTTCGCCGGGCTTGAAGTCGGCCACCTGCTCGCAGGCACTGAACATGAACTGCTGCTGGGTCTTGATCTCCCGCGCCAATTCCGGGACTTGCTCGATCAATTTGCCCAGGTCGCCGGGCAGCGGGTGCTGGGCCAGTAACTTGGTGAGATTCTTCGCGGTGGTCTCCAGCCAGTCGGCGGTGGAGCGCAGGCGTGTGTAGTGGGCGAAGTGTCCGATAGCCTTGTCGGGCAGGTGATGGCCTTCGTCGAACACATACAGGGTGTCACGCGGGTCCGGCAGTACCGCGCCGCCGCCCAGGGCCAGGTCGGCCAGCACCATGTCGTGGTTGGTGACGATCACATCGACCTTGCCCATGCCTTCGCGGGCCTTGTAGAAGGCGCACTGACCAAAGTTGGGGCAATGGCGGTTGGTGCACTGACTGTGGTCGGTGGTCAGGCGCGCCCAGTCGGAGTCTTCCAGGGCGGTGGGCCAGCTGTCGCGGTCGCCGTCCCATTTATTACCGGCAAGTTTTTCGATCATGCTGGTAAACAGTTTCTGGCTGACTTCGTCGACTTCGATCTTGAAGCCTTCTTCTTCGAAGAGCGAGGCGGTGGCGGTCTGCGCATGGCCTTCCTGCAGCAGCACGTCAAGCTTGGACAGGCACATGTAACGGCCACGGCCCTTGGCCAGCGCGAATGTGAAATTCAGCCCGCTGTTGCGCATCAGGTCAGGCAGGTCTTTGTAGACGATCTGCTCCTGCAGGGCGACGGTCGCGGTGGCAATCACCAGGCGTTTGCCGGCGGCCTTGGCGGTAGGGATCGCGGCCAGGCTGTAGGCTACAGTCTTGCCGGTACCGGTGCCGGCCTCGACGGCCACGATCGCGGGGTCGCCACTGCGCCGGCCTTCGTCGTCGGTGTCGATATCCCCGAGGACCTTGGCCACTTCGGCGATCATCAGGCGTTGGCCGTAGCGCGGTTTCAAGCTCTTGGCTTCGAGAAAACGCGTGTAGGCGCCCTGGATCGTAGTTTTGAGTTCAGTGCTGATCATGGATAGTCGGGCGCAAAAAACGCTGGATAAATTTTCAGTGGTTCGGATCGGCCGCTATCATACCCCGCTAATTAATCCCGCGCAGAACGGAGTACCACAATGACCGCGTTTAGCCTCGTTTACACCCTGCATGTAGTGGCCGCCCTGATCTGGGTCGGCGGTATGTTTTTCGCCTGGATGATCCTGCGCCCCGCCGCCATGGCGGCCCTTGAGGGCCCTGCCCGGCTGAAGTTGTGGGCAAATGTGTTTCAACGTTTTTTTGTATGGGTGTGGGTGGCGGTGCTGATTTTGCCGATCAGCGGCGTCGGCCTGCTGCACCTGCGCTTCAACGGTTTTGAAACGGCGCCGCGCTATGTGCAGGTGATGATGGGCTTGTATCTGGTGATGACGGCGCTGTTTATCCGCATCCAGGCGTTGAAGTTTCCGGCATTGAAGGCGGCGGTGGCGGCTGAGGACTGGCCGGCGGGCGCGGCTGCATTGGGGCAGATTCGCAAGTTGGTGGGGATCAACTTGATTGTGGGGTTGGTGGTGGTGGCAATTGCTTCGGCTAGGCCGATGGTTTGAATGGAGCTACAAGCTACAAGCTACAAGCTACAAGCCACAAGCCACAAGCTACAAGCCACAAGGCTTTTCACTTGCAGCTTGCAGCTTGTAACTTGCGGCTACAGTTCTATTAAAGCCGCTGAATGGTCACCGCCCCCGCAGGCCCGGCCGGCCCTGGCTGCCCTTCCAAGCCCGAGCGGCCTTTTTCACCGCCATCGGCGCGGTACACCAGGCAGCCCTTGGACTGACCGCCCTTGCCGGGTTTACCCGCAACACCGGCCAAGCCCCCAGGCCCGCCGTCCACCAGGACCTTGATCTGATCAGCCGGGAAGGCCTGCGGCAACTCCACGCGCACTAACGCACCCGACGCACCCGGTAACCCATCGCCGCCGTTATCGCCATTGAACCCACGCCCGGCCGAACCCCAGGTGCAACCCGGATCGACGCCATTGGCGCCATCCAGGCCGGCATACCCCTGGGCACCGGCGCCACCGCGGGCATCCACCGACAGTTCTTCTGCAGTCAGCGACTCGATACGCAAGGTCAAGTCACGCCCCGGCTTGGCTGGCCTTTCATGGGTGCCGGGCGCGCCGCGAGAGGTGATCTGGCTGCCGTGATCCAGTTGAGCCTGGCGCACCTGCAACTGCAGCGCGGTAGTGCCGGGGACGATGGCGATACGTGCTTCACGTCCCAAATGCAGTTCCTCCACCGCGATCTGACTGATGGTGGCCGGAATCAACAGGGTGCCGTAGTCCGCCACGTCCAGGCGCTCGAGCTGCAACACGCTGGTGCTGCTAGGCAGGCGCATCAACGAATGGGTTTCAACACTGACACTCTGGGCCAGGGCAACGGGGCTGACCAACAGGGCCAGCAGAAAAACCTTACGCATCATGGGGCTCCCGAGTGTTTCCGAATTTTTCTTTGGACGCACAGTAACGACTTCTACAGGCGATTTGCCAGTGAAGGATCAAAAAACTTCAGAAGGCCCGGCTCAGGCACCGGCGCTATTGGCACTGATGCGCTAGGCCCGCACGCCCAGCCGCGCTAGTCTCTAGGGTCCTGATGTGAGGATCTTAAATGACCGCTGGAATTTCTTCCCGTACACCCCAGCAAGCGTTGGCCGCGCTGCTGGACCTGCACGCCCCCAAACGCCTGTTGTTGTTGGGCGCCAGCCAGTTTCCCGCACTGGATGCGTTTAAGACGGCGCATCCCGATGTGCGTGTCAGCATTGCCCCACCCGGACCGTTGCCCGCCGAACTGGCGGCGCAGCGTTTTGACCTGGCGCTGGTGGTCGATTGCCTTGAACACCTGCCCAAATCCCAGGGTCTGACGTTGCTGGGCGGCATTCGCAACCTCAATGCCAGCCGCATCGCAGTGCTGGTGGACCTGGGCGCCTGCGACTGGAAGGACACCGATTTTTTCTCCCTGGCCCTGCAGGCCGGCGAACGCTTTGAGCGCAATGAGCAGGTGCTGACGCTGTTTACCTATGATCTGCTTGACTATAAACAAGTACCCGACTGGCTCAACGCCCGCTTCTGGGCCAACCCGGAAAATTTTGGCAAGTATTGGTGGTAACACAATGAGTACATCCATTTGCCCCTGCGGCAGTGGCAATCTGCTGGATGCCTGCTGCGGCCATTACCACGCCGGCCACCCCGCGCCGTGTGCCAGCGCATTGATGCGCTCGCGCTACAGCGCCTATGTGCTGGGCCTGGTCGACTATCTGGTGGCTACCACCTTGCCGGCGCAACAGGCCGGCCTGGACCGCGAGGCCATTACCGCCTGGAGTGCCCAGAGCACCTGGCTTGGGCTGGAGGTGGAAAATTCCGAGGTCTTCGGCGGCCAACCGGAACATGCCTTCGTGACCTTCACGGCGCGCTGGCATGACAGTACCGGTGAACATAGCCACCGCGAACGGTCTTCTTTCGTACAGAATGAGGGGCGCTGGTACTTCATCGACCCGACGGTGGAAGTGAAGGCCGGGCGCAATGACCCATGCCTGTGCGGCAGCGGGCAGAAGTTCAAGAAGTGCTGTTCCAGCTATTTTTAACGACCTGACAGGGATAACGCCAATGCTTCGCACATTCAGCCTGATGCTGGCGTTAACCCTGGGCCTGAGCGGATGCGCCTCCTGGTTCGAGGACGATTCGCCGCCGCCCCACGTATCGCTGGTGAAAGTCGAAGTGGTGCGTGCCAAGTTGCTGGAGCAGAAGTTCAAGCTCTACTTTCGCGTGGACAACCGCGACGATGCGGACTTGACCGTGCGTGGCCTGATCTACAAGGTCACCCTCGGCGACCTGGTGCTGACCGAAGGCGAGTCCAACGAATGGCTGACCGTACCGCCGCGCAGCCATAAATACTTCCGGGTGTCGGTGCGTACCAACCTGTGGCCGCGAATACGCGATGTGGTGCAACTGCTGAAAAACCCCGAGCGTCCCGTGCCTTATCGTCTTGAAGGCGAGTTGAAAACCGGCTTATTCATCGGTAATGACGTGCAGGTGGCCCACAATGGCGAGATAATCCCCGGCGATTTTATTCCGGAGCGACATCGATGACTCAGCAACCCCATGTCCATGGTCCTGACTGCAACCACGATCACGATCACCAGGATCACGACCACGGCCATGTCCACGGCCCGAACTGCGGCCACGCTCACCAGGAGCCGGTGCGCAACGCGTTGAAAGACGTCGGTCGCAACGATCCTTGCCCATGCGGCAGCGCGAAGAAATTCAAGAAGTGCCACGGCGCTTAAGCCACTCGAAACTCAATGTGGGACGGGGCTTGCTCCCGATACGGTGTGTCAGTCAGCCTATTTGTTACTGACCCACCGCTATCGGGGGCAACCCCCCTCCCACATGGGTACTCATCCAATTACACAACTCCCGCTTGCGTCGTTTCGCCGCGCTCACTAACGTAGCGCCTTTAATGACGCTACCCCCCGCAGGAGCTTTGCCATGGCCTCGCCAGCCCTTACACATTTTCTTCCCCGGTTCGGCGTTGCCGCGGCAGTGGTCAGTGCGTTGAGCCTGTCCGGTTGCCAGCTCCAGAACACCCAGGACACTCTGCCCCCCGCAGCCGGCGTACAGCCGATCAAAGGCCTGGCACAAAACGTGTCGATACGCCGTAATGCCCAAGGCATGCCGCTGATCGAAAGCAACACCTTCCACGACGCGCTGTTCAGCCTTGGCTACGTGCATGCCAGCGACCGGATCACCCAGATGGTCACCCTGCGGCTGCTGGCTCAGGGCCGCTTGGCGGAAATGTCCGGTCCCGAGGTGCTTGATGTCGACCGCTTCATGCGCGCGGTCAACCTGAAAAAGAGCGCCGGCGAGCTGTACAACGCGTCGTCGCCGCGGCTCAAGCGTTTCTTCGAAGTCTACGCGCGGGGCGTCAACGCCTACCTGTTCCGCTACCGCGACAAGCTGCCGACAGACCTGGCCCAGACCGGCTATAAACCCGAGTACTGGAAACCGGAAGATTCGGCGCTGCTGTTCTGCCTGCTGAATTTCAGTGAGTCGAGCAACCTGCAGGAAGAAATCTCGTCGCTGGTGCTGGCGCAAAAAGTCGGCGTCGACAAGCTCGCCTGGCTTATTCCCAGCGCGCCGGACGAGGCGATCCCGCTGGCCGAGGCCGACAAGCTCAAGGGCGTGAACCTGAGCCAGGTCACGGGTCTTGCCGGGTTGGACACGGTCAGCCAGCAACTCAACAGCCTCAATGCCCTGGGCGTGACCACGTCGAGCAACTGGGCCATCGGGCCGCAACGCAGCCGCAGCGGCAAAAGCCTGCTGGCCAACGACATCGCCGCCCAGCCGCAAGCACCCACGCCTTGGAGCTATGTGCAGATCCGTGCACCGAAATATCAGGCGGTCGGCGCGTCGATTGCCGGCCTGCCGACCCTGCTGTCGGGTTTCAACGGCAAGGTGGCGTGGAGCATGAGCGCGGTCAAGGGCGACACCCAGGACCTGTTCCTGGAAAAGGTCAAACGCCAGGGCAGCGCGCTGTACTACGAAAACAACGGCAAATGGCTAGCGGCCGGCGTGCGTAACGAGACCTTCTTCATCAAAGGCCAGCGCTCGATTCGCGACGTGGTGTACGAAACCCGCCACGGCGCCTTGCTCAACAGCAGCCAGGCGCTCACCAGCGGTTTTGGCCTGGCCCTGCAAACCGCCGATTTGAAAGACGACAAGAGCCTGGATGCGTTCTTCGACCTGTCCCGCGCACAGAATGCCGGCAAGGCTTCGGACGCCACACGCGAAATTCGCGCCATTGCGCTGAACATGATCTTCGCCGACGCCAGCAACATCGGCTGGCAAGTCACCGGCCGCTTTCCCAACCGCCGCGAAGGCGAAGGCCTGCTGCCCTCGCCGGGCTGGGATACGCGCTTTGACTGGGACGGTTACGCCGACGCCATGCTGCACCCCTATGACCAGGACCCGGCTCAAGGCTGGATCGGCACCGCCAACCAGCGCACTGCTCCGCGTGGCTATGGCATGCAGCTGTCCAATTCCTGGGACGCGCCGGAGCGCAGCGAGCGCCTGGCGCAACTGGCCAACGCCGGCAAACACGACAGCCGCAGCGTGATCGCCATGCAATACGACCAGACCACCACCTTTGCCGCCAAACTCAAGGGTATGTTCCAGGCGCCGGGCATGGCCCAGCCGTTGAAACAGGCAATCGATGCGCTACCCGCCGCCGAACAGGCCAAGGCGCGCGAAGCACTGGGCCGCTTGATGGCCTTTGAGGGTCGCCTTGCACCGACGTCCGCCGACGCGGCGGTCTACGAACTGTTCCTGCAGGAAAGCGCCAAACAGATTTTCCTCGACAAACTCGGTCCGGAACACAGCGCCAGCTGGAAAGCCTTTGTCAGCAACGCCAGCCTGTCCTACTCAGCCACCGCAGACCATTTGCTGGGCCGTGAAGACAGCCCGCTCTGGGATGACACGCGCACACCGCAAAAAGAAGACAAGCCGGCGATTCTCGCACGCACCCTGGCCGCTGCGATCAGCACCGGCGACAGCCTGCTGGGCGCCGATCACAAGGCCTGGCAATGGGGCAAGCTGCACACCACCACCTGGAAAAACGCCAGCGGCCAGGTTATCCGCGGGCCTTTCGCCAGCGGCGGCGACCACAACACCCTGAACCCGGCCCCCTACACCTGGGGGCAGGATTTCAATGTGGCCCAGACGTCGGCGCTGCGCATGATTGTCGACTTCGGCCAGCCCGAACCGATGATGGGCCAGGGCGGCACCGGCCAGTCGGGCAACCCGGCCAGCCCGAACTATGCCAACGGCATCGATCCATCACTCAAGGCGCAATACCTGAGCTTCCCGATGCAGCCGCAGAACTTTGACAAGGTGTATGGCAAAACCAGGTTGACCCTGACACCCGGCAAGTAACCCGGTTTTCAAATGTGGGAGGGGGCTTGCCCCCGATAGCGGTGTGACAGTCAACACATTCATTGACTGAACTACTGCTATCGGGGGCAAGCCCCCTCCCACATTTGGCCCCATGCATTCTGATAGAACTTCTGCACAGCCCCCCGCCTCATAAGTAACAAGCCCATCTCCCCGGTCACCCCATGGACCTCGTCATCGCCCGACCCGAAGGCCTCTATTGCCCCGCTGGGGATTTCTACATCGATCCCTGGCGCCCGGTGGAACGCTCCGTGATCACCCATGCCCACGGCGACCACGCCCGCACCGGCAATGAGCATTACCTAGCCGCCGCCCCCGGCGAAGGCATTCTGCGCTCGCGCCTCGGCCAGGACATCAACCTGCAGACGCTGGCCTACGGCGAGAAACTCGTTCACCACGGTGTCACACTGAGTTTCCACCCGGCCGGGCATGTCCTCGGATCGGCCCAGGTGCGCCTGGAATATCAGGGTGAGGTCTGGGTCGCGTCCGGCGATTACAAGGTCGAGCCCGATGGTACCTGCGCGCCTTTCGAACCGGTGCGCTGCCACACCTTTATCACCGAATCCACCTTTGGCCTGCCGATCTACCGCTGGCAGCCGCAGGCGCAGATTTTCTCCGGCATTAACGACTGGTGGCAGGCCAATATCGCCGCCGGCAAGGCCAGCGTATTGTTCTGCTATTCCTTTGGCAAGGCACAACGGATTCTGCATGGTATCGATGCCAGCATCGGCCCGATCCTCAGCCATGGCGCCGTCGAGCCACTGAACCGGGTCTACCGCGAAGCAGGTATCTACATTCCCGAAACGCTGTACGCCGGCGACTTCAAAAAAAACGACCCGCTGCTGCGCCAGGCCCTGATCATCGCCCCGCCCTCCACCGGTGGCAGCACCTGGATACGCCGCTTCGGCGACTACAGCGACGCCTTCGCCAGCGGCTGGATGCGCCTGCGCGGCACGCGGCGGCGCCGCGGGGTCGACCGCGGCTTTGTGCTGTCGGACCATGCCGATTGGCCCGGACTGTTGTGGGCGATTGAGCAGACCGGCGCCGAGCGGGTGATGGTTACCCACGGTTCGGTCGGCGTATTGGTACGCCATCTGCGCGAGAAAGGCTTGGACGCTCAAGGGTTCAGCACCGAATACGGCGACGACGACGAAGAGGCCAGCGCATGAAAGCCTTCGCCGAGCTGTACGCCAACCTCGACGCCACGACTTCCAGCAACGCCAAGCTGGCGGCACTGCAAGACTATTTCCAGCAGGCACCGCCGCAGGATGCGGCCTGGGCGGTGTACTTCCTCTCAGGCGGGCGGCCGCGACAATTGGTGCCGACCCGCCTGCTCAGGGACATGGCGACGCAAGCGGCGAGCATCGAGCCGTGGTTGTTCGAAGAAAGCTATCAGTCCGTCGGCGATCTGGCCGAGACCATTTCCCTGCTGTTACCCGAATCCACCTACACCTCTGAAGATGGCCTGGCGGTGTGGCTGGAAGACAAACTGTTACCGCTGCGTGGCCTTGCGCCGCTTGAACTGGCCGAGCGCCTGCCAGCGCTGTGGGCGCAACTGGATCAACCGAGCCTGATGGTGTGTATCAAATTGATCACCGGCAGCTTTCGCGTCGGCGTGTCCAAACTGCTGGTGACCCGCGCGCTTGCCGCCATGGCCGGGCTCGACAGCAAGCGCGTGGCCCAACGGCTGGTGGGCTACACCGACCTGTCCAATCGCCCTACTCCCGCCGGCTATCTCAAACTGATTGCCCCCGAATCATCCGACGAGCATGCGCAACGCGGCGGGCAGCCGTATCCGTTTTTTCTCGCCCATGGCTTGGCGCAACCGCTGGAGCAGTTTGACGCGCTGCTCGGCTCCCCCGCCGACTGGCAAGTGGAATGGAAGTTTGATGGCATTCGCGCGCAATTGGTCAAGCGTGAGGGCCGCTTGTGGGTCTGGTCGCGCGGCGAAGAACTGGTGACCGAGCGTTTCCCCGAGCTTCACAACCTGGTCAGCGGCTTGCCGGACGGCACCGTGATCGACGGTGAAATCGTGGTCTGGAAGGACGCGGTGCAACCCTTCGCCCTGCTGCAACAGCGGATCGGCCGCAAGACACTGAGTAAAAAAGTGCTTGAGGACGCGCCGGTGGCGGTGCTCGCCTACGACCTGCTCGAATATCAGGGCGATGACTGGCGCAACCACCCCCTGGCTGAACGCCGTACGCAGCTGGAACGCGTGATCGCGCAGTGCAATCAACCCGTGCTGTTGCCCTCGCCAGTGCTCGAGGGGCACACCTGGGAGGCGTTGGCCGTGCAACGCGAAGCCTCCCGCAGCCTCGGTGTCGAAGGCATGATGATCAAGGATCGCAAAGGCCTCTACGGTGTGGGCCGCACCAAGGACATGGGCCTGTGGTGGAAGTGGAAGGTCGACCCGTTCAGCGTCGACGCAGTGTTGATCTACGCCCAGCGCGGCCATGGCCGGCGCGCCAGCCTGTACAGCGATTACACCTTCGCGGTCTGGGATGGCCCGCCGGGCAGCGAGCGCACACTGGTGCCGTTCGCCAAGGCGTATTCGGGGCTGACTGATGAAGAAATGCGCAAGGTCGATGCAATCGTGCGCAAGACCACCGTGGAAAAATTCGGCCCGGTCAGCAGCGTCACGCCGAGTATGGTGTTTGAGTTGGGCTTCGAAGGCATCGCCCTGTCCAAGCGGCACAAGAGCGGCATTGCGGTGCGCTTCCCGCGGATGTTGCGCTGGCGCCAGGATAAGCCGGTGGAGGAAGCCGATAGTCTGGCTACGCTGCAGGACTTACTGGCCTGACAGAAATCAATTGTGGGAGGGGGCTTGCCCCCTCCCACATTGGAATCTCCATATGACCTGTAATGGTGCAACCTTTTCCGAATGCCCACTAGTGGGCATTTCCTACGCTTAGAAATCCCTTATCCCACCTTTTAAAACGATCATTCGGAACTATGGTGCAGAAATTGCTACTTGTGCTGCGTCTGACACCGTTCAGTAACAGTCCTAAACGCGCCACAAGCGCTTATCTTGGTTTCCAGGGAACACATAATGAAAAAAGCATTGCTGACCCTTTCTGCACTGGCTCTGTGCATGGCTGCAGGTGTTGCAACCGCCAAGGAATACAAGGAATTGCGTTTCGGTGTCGATCCCTCCTACGCACCATTCGAATCCAAGGCCGCCGACGGCAGCCTGGTGGGCTTCGACATTGACCTGGGCAACGCCATCTGCGCGGAACTGAAGGTCAAGTGCAAATGGGTTGAAAGCGACTTTGACGGCATGATCCCGGGCCTGAAAGCCAACAAGTTCGACGGTGTGATTTCTTCCATGACCGTGACCCCGGTGCGCGAGAAGGCTATCGACTTCTCCAACGAGCTGTTCTCGGGCCCTACCTCGCTGGTGTTCAAAAAAGGTGCAGGGTATTCGACGCCTGAATCGCTCAAGGGCAAATCCGTGGGCTATGAGCAAGGCACCATCCAGGAAGCCTACGCCAAGGCCGTGTTGGACAAGGCCGGTGTGACCACCAAGGCCTACGCCAACCAAGACCAGGTGTATGCCGACTTGACGTCCGGGCGCCTCGACGCTTCCGTGCAGGACATGCTGCAAGCCGAATTGGGCTTCCTCAAGTCGCCAGCCGGTGCCGGCTACGAAGTCAGCGCCGCCATCGACGACCCGCTGCTGCCAGCGAAAACCGCGATCGGTATCAAAAAAGGTAACACTGAGCTCAAGGCGCTTTTGGATAAAGGTATCAAAGCGTTACACGATGATGGCACCTACGCCACCCTCCAGAAGAAACACTTTGGCGATCTGAACCTGTACAGCGGCAAATAATGCCTGGGGCGCCCCTTTTTCAAGGGGCGCTTTTTTATCGCCATAGGTCCTGATTTATGTTCGAAGATCTGTTGCAAACTCTCGGGCTGAGCGCGTTCAGCTTGAAGGGTTTCGGCCCGCTGTTGCTGCAAGGCACCTGGATGACCCTCAAATTGTCGGTGCTGTCCCTGGCCGTCAGCGTGTTGCTGGGCCTGCTCGGCGCCAGCGCCAAACTGTCCAGCCTGCCCTTGCTGCGTATCCCCGCCCAGCTCTACACCACATTGATTCGCGGCGTCCCCGACCTGGTGCTGATGCTGCTGATTTTCTACAGCCTGCAAACCTGGCTGACCGGCCTGACCGACTTTATGGAATGGGAATACATCGAGATCGACCCCTTCAGCGCCGGGGTCATCACCCTGGGCTTTATCTACGGGGCTTATTTCACCGAGACCTTTCGAGGCGCGATTCTGGCCGTGCCCCGTGGCCAGCTGGAAGCCGCCACCGCCTACGGGCTCAAGCGCGGGCAACGGTTTCGCTACGTGACCTTCCCGCAAATGATGCGCTTTGCCCTGCCGGGCATCGGCAACAACTGGATGGTGATGCTCAAGGCCACGGCGCTGGTGTCGATCATTGGCCTGGCTGATCTGGTGAAAGCGGCCCAGGATGCCGGCAAGAGCACCTACCAACTGTTCTACTTCCTGGTGCTCGCCGCGCTGATCTACCTGTTGATCACCAGCGCCTCCAATTTTGTCTTGCGCCGTCTTGAACGTCGCTACGCCGCAGGTTCACGGGAGGCCGTGCGATGATCGAGCTGTTGCAGGAATACTGGCGCCCGTTCCTTTATAGCGACGGCCAGCACATCACCGGCCTGGCCATGACTCTCTGGCTGCTCAGCGCAGCACTGGTGATCGGCTTCATAGTCTCGATTCCCCTGTCTATCGCCCGTGTATCGCGCAGGCGCCTGGTGCGCTGGCCGGTGCAGTTCTACACCTACCTGTTTCGCGGCACGCCGCTGTATATCCAGTTGCTGATTTGCTACACCGGCATCTACAGCATCGCCGCCGTGCGCGCGCAACCGGTCCTCGATGCGTTCTTTCGCGATGCGATGAACTGCACAATCCTGGCCTTCGCCCTCAATACCTGCGCCTACACCACGGAAATTTTCGCCGGGGCGATCCGCAGCATGGCCCACGGCGAAGTCGAAGCGGCCAAGGCCTACGGCCTCAGCGGCTGGAAGCTGTACGCCTATGTGATCATGCCGTCGGCACTGCGCCGGTCGTTGCCCTACTACAGCAACGAAGTGATCCTGATGCTGCATTCGACCACCGTGGCGTTTACCGCAACCATTCCGGACATCCTCAAAGTCGCCAGGGACGCCAACTCGGCCACCTTCATGACTTTTCAATCATTCGGCATCGCGGCATTGATTTACCTGGCCGTGACCTTCGCCCTGGTCGGCCTGTTTCGACTGGCGGAACGCCGCTGGCTGGCCTTTCTCGGGCCGAGCCATTAAGGAGCGCTCATGCGTCATCAGCGACATGACCTGATTGCGCCGGTGCCCGGCACGGCGCGACAGATACACAGTTTCCACTTCGGCCCGGAACAGGCCAAAAGCAAGGTCTACATCCAATCATCACTGCACGCCGATGAACTGCCGGGCATGCTGGTGGCCTGGCACTTGAAGGCGCGCCTGGCACAGTTGGCGGCGAACGGGCGCGTGCGCAGCGAAATCGTCCTGGTACCGGTCGCCAATCCAGTGGGGCTGGAACAGGTGCTGATGGACATTCCCCTGGGCCGCTATGAGCTGGAAAGCGGACAGAACTTCAATCGCCTGTTTGTCGACCTCAGCGACGCGGTCGGGGATCAGGTCGAAGATTTGCTGGGCAATGATCCCCAACACAACGCCCGGTTGATCCGCACCGCGTTATCCGGCGCCCTGGCCGCGCAAACGGCGTCGACTCAATTGCAATCCCAGCGCCTGGTGCTGCAGCGCCTGGCGTGCGATGCCGACGTGGTGCTGGACCTGCACTGCGATTTCGAAGCCGTGGCGCACCTCTACACCACGCCCGAGGCCTGGCCGCAGGTGGAGCCGCTGGCGCGCTACCTGGGTTCGGAGGCCAACCTGCTGGCCACCGATTCCGGCGGGCAGTCCTTCGATGAATGTTTCACCCTGGTGTGGTGGCAGTTGCAGCAACGCTTCGCCAAGCGCTTCCCGATACCCCTGGGCAGTTTTTCCGTGACCGTCGAATTGCGCGGCCAAGGCGACGTCAACCACGGCCTGGCTGCCCTGGACTGCCAGGCGATCATCGATTACCTGACCCACTGCGGCGCAATTGAAGGCGACGCGCCGCCACTGCCCGCGCTGCCCTACCCGGCCACGCCACTGGCCGGTGTGGAGCCTGTGACCACATCGGTGGGCGGCTTGCTGGTGTTCCACGCCTTGCCGGGGGAATACCTGGAGGCCGGGCAGCTTATCGCCGAAATCATCGACCCCATCACCGACCGCGTAACGCCCGTGCATTGCCGCAATGCCGGCCTGCTTTACGCGCGCTCGCTGCGGCGCATGGCCACCGCCGGGATGGTGATCAGCCATGTCGCTGGCGCAGAGGCCTACCGCAGCGGCTACCTACTTTCGCCTTGAGGATGCACGCCCCATGTACAAATTGACCGTTGAAGGCCTGCATAAAAGCTATGGCGACAATGAAGTGCTCAAAGGTGTCTCGCTCAAGGCCAGGACCGGCGACGTGATCAGCCTGATCGGCGCCAGCGGCTCGGGCAAGAGCACCTTCCTGCGCTGCATCAATTTCCTGGAAACGCCCAACGACGGCGCCATGACCCTGGATGGTCAAACGATCCGCATGGTCAGCGACCGCCACGGCATGCGCGTGGCCGACGATGCCGAGTTGCAACGCTTGCGCACGCGGCTGGCCATGGTATTCCAGCACTTCAACCTGTGGAGCCACATGAGCGTGCTGGAAAACATCACCATGGCCCCGCGCCGCGTGCTGGGGTGCAGCAAGAAAGACGCCGAAGACCGCGCCCGTCGCTACCTGGATAAAGTCGGCCTGCCCGCGCGAGTGGCTGATCAATACCCCGCGTTCCTCTCCGGCGGCCAGCAGCAACGGGTCGCGATTGCCCGCGCATTGGCGATGGAACCCGAGGTGATGCTGTTCGATGAACCCACCTCGGCACTGGACCCGGAGTTGGTGGGTGAAGTGTTGAAAGTGATCCAGGGCCTGGCCGAAGAAGGCCGCACCATGATCATGGTGACCCATGAAATGAGCTTCGCGCGCAAAGTCTCAAGCCAGGTGCTGTTCCTGCACCAGGGCCGAGTGGAAGAGCAAGGTGCGCCGGCGGACGTGCTGGGCAATCCGAAGAGCGAGCGCCTGCAGCAATTCCTGAGCGGTAACTTGAAGTAAACCTTTAGACCGCCTGGGGGGTCTGTGCATTAGAGCCTCCAGAGCGTCCGCTGCCGCATGGCAAAACCCGTCGACTTCGCCAAACAATGGTTTGCCACCCGCGGCTGGCGCCCGTTCGCCTTTCAGAAAGACGTGTGGAAGGCCATCAAGGCGGGTCAGTCAGGCTTATTGCATGCGAGTACCGGCGCGGGTAAAACCTACGCGCTGTGGTTCGCGGCCCTCAATCGTTTCGCCGTAGCGCGCCCACCCGCTACCGGCAAGCGCAAAGCCCCGGCCGAACCCCTGACCGTGCTGTGGATCACCCCGATGCGTGCCTTGGCCGCCGACACCGCGCGCGCCCTCGAGGCGCCGTTGGCGGCCCTGCAGATCCCCTGGAGCGTCGGCCTGCGCACGGGCGACACCAGCAGCAGCGAACGTGCGCGCCAGACCCGCCGCCAGCCCACCACGCTGATCACCACGCCGGAAAGCCTGACGCTGATGCTCGCGCGCGCCGACAGCGAGGTCAGCCTGGGGCATCTGCGCATGGTGGTGGTGGATGAATGGCACGAACTGATCGGCAATAAACGCGGTGTGCAACTGCAATTGGCGTTGGCGCGGCTGCGGCGCTGGCATCCGGATTTGCTGGTGTGGGGGATTTCAGCGACCTTGGGTAATCAGGCCCACGCGCTGGAGGTGTTGGTGCCACAGGGTGGCGGGATAAACGTGCAGGGGCAGACAGCCAAACAGCTACAAGTGGACACACTGCTGCCGCCCACTGCCGAACGCTTTCCCTGGGCCGGGCATATCGGTTTGAAGATGCTGCCGCAAGTCGTGGCTGAAGTGGACTCGAGCAGCAGTTGCCTGGTATTCACCAACACCCGTGCGCAATCGGAAATCTGGTATCAGGCGTTGCTGGAGGCCAGGCCGGACTGGGCCGGCCTGATTGCGCTGCATCACGGTTCGCTGTCGCGGGAGACCCGAGACTGGGTGGAGCGTGCGTTGAAAGAAGGCCAACTCAAGGCGGTGGTGTGTACCTCCAGCCTGGACCTGGGCGTGGACTTTCTGCCGGTGGAACGAGTGCTGCAAATCGGCTCGGCCAAGGGTGTGGCGCGCCTGATGCAACGCGCCGGCCGCTCGGGGCATGCACCGGGGCGGCCGTCACGGGTGACATTGGTGCCGACCCACAGCCTGGAGCTGGTGGAAGCCGCCGCCGCACAGGATGCGATTGCCCAGCGGCGCATCGAAGCCCGCGAATCGCCCCACAAACCCTTGGATGTGCTGGTGCAGCATCTGGTCAGCATGGCCCTGGGCGGTGGGTTTACTCCCGACGCGTTGCTGGCGGAAGTACGCGGTGCCTGGGCCTACCGCGATCTTACCGACGCCGATTGGGCCTGGGCCCTGGCCTTTGTGCGCCATGGCGGGCTGTCGCTCACCGCCTATCCGGATTACCGCCGCGTCGAGCCTGACGAACAGGGCATCTGGCGCGTCCCCGATGCGCGCCTGGCACGCCGCCATCGCATGAGCGTGGGCACCATCGTCAGCGATGCGAGTATTCATCTGAAGTACTGGAGCAAAGGCGGTGGCGGCAAGAACCTCGGCAGTGTCGAGGAAGGCTTTATTGCACGGCTCAAGCCGGGGGATGGCTTTCTATTCGCCGGGCGCCTGCTGGAGTTGGTGCGCGTGGAAAACATGACCGCCTATGTACGCCGCAGCACCGCGAAAAAAGCCGCCGTGCCGCGCTGGAATGGCGGGCGTATGCCGCTTTCCAACGAGTTGGCGCAGGCGGTGATCGAGCGCTTTGACGCGGCGGCCCAGGGTCGCTTCGAAGGGCCGGAGATGCGTGCGGTGCAGCCGCTGTTGCAGACACAATTGCGCTGGTCCGGCCTGCCTACCCGCAACCACTTGCTGGCGGAATTTCTCAAATCGCGCGAGGGCTGGCACCTGTTCCTCTACCCCTTCGCCGGGCGTCAGGTGCATCTGGGGCTCGCAAGTTTGCTGGCGTGGCGCGTCAGCCGGCGGCAACCCGTGACCTTTTCCATTGCGGTCAATGATTACGGGCTGGAACTGCTGAGTGCCACCGAGGTGCACTGGCCCGATATCTTCAACGAGGCCCTGCTCAGCCCGCAGGATCTGCTGACGGATGTGGCAGCCAGCCTGAATGCCGGTGAACTGGCGTTGCGCCGCTTTCGCGAAATCGCGCGCATTGCCGGGCTGGTGTTCGCCGGTTATCCCGGTGCGCCGAAAAGTACTCGCCAGGTCCAGGCTTCCAGCGGGTTGTTCTTCGAAGTGTTCAAGCAATATGACCCGCAGAACCTGTTGCTGGCCCAGGCCGGGGAAGAAGTGCTGCGCAACGAACTGGACATCCAGCGCCTGGAGGAGACATTGCTGCGCCTGTCGGCGCTGCAGCTGGACCTGCATGTGATCCAACGGCCTACGCCGCTGGCCTTCCCGTTATTGGTGGAGCGGATGCGCGAAAGCCTGAGTTCGGAAAAACTCTCGGAGCGCATTGCGCGGATGGTCAAGGACCTGGAAAAAATCGCGGACAAAGGAAAAGGTTAATGGTCTGTTCGATCACGCTCGAAGATGAGCAGTTGTGGTTACTGGCGGACAAAGCGGTGTACTGGCCAGCGCGCCAGAGCCTGTTGATCGCCGACGCTCACTTTGGCAAGGCCTCGGCCTACCGCAGCCTCGGGCAACCGGTCCCCCAGGGCACCACAAGCGAAAACCTGCAGCGCCTGGACCGGCTGCTGGCGGCGTTTCCCTGCACTCATCTGATCTTTCTCGGAGACTTCCTCCACGGCCCCGGCTCCCACGCCAGCGGCACCCTGGGCGCGCTCAGGGCCTGGCGGGCGCGGCATGCCGAGTTGCCGATCACACTGATTCGCGGCAATCACGATCAACGCGCCGGCGATCCGCCTGCCGATTTGCGCATAGACGTTATGCCGGAGCCTCTGTTAATGGGGCCGTTCGCGCTGCAGCACGAACCGGACGCCCACCCCAGCCATCATGTGCTGGCCGGGCATGTCCATCCTGTCTATCGCCTGCGCGGCAGAGGTCGGCAGAGTCTGCGCCTGCCGTGCTTCCAGGTGGGCAAACGCATCAGCCTGCTGCCGGCGTTTGGCGCATTCACCGGTGGGTATGCAGTGGAACAGAACAGTGAACGCCGAATCTTTGTGATCGGCGATCAGGCGGTATGGCCGGTTCAGTGAACGCCGGTTGGGCGCCGATGGCTCAGGCCACGGGCGCGGGTGGTGGCTCATCCGGCAGGGTCGGTTCACCCGGTTCCGTCGGCTGCGGATAGTCCGGCTCAGGTTGACCGGGGATACCGCCCGCATAAGCGGGATCGGCCATCAAGGACCAGGCCAGAACACCAATCTGGTTGGGTTCAAGCCGGGCAAGTTCTGCGCTGATTCGCGGGTTGATCTTCATAGGGCACTCCTCAAGCGTGGCTCGACGCGTTTTACACGCGCCGAGGCAGTACACCTAGATAGAGTCACTTTCTGCAGACTAATTCCCTTGAAGCGTAGGAGCTTTCGATCAAGCGCGTGGGAGAGTAACGCCACGCTGACCTTGATACTTGCCCGCACGGTCCTTGTAGGACACTTCACACGCCTCGTCGGACTGCAGGAACAGCATCTGTGCCACACCTTCATTGGCGTAGATTTTCGCCGGCAAGGTGGTGGTGTTGGAGAACTCCAGGGTCACGTGACCTTCCCACTCGGGTTCCAGCGGGGTCACGTTGACGATGATGCCGCAACGGGCATAAGTGCTTTTACCCAGGCAGATGGTCAATACGTCCCGAGGAATACGAAAGAATTCCACGGTGCGGGCCAGGGCGAAGGAGTTTGGCGGGATGATGCACACGTCGCTCTTGACGTCGACGAAGCTTTTTTCGTCGAAGTTCTTCGGATCGACGATCGCCGAGTTGATATTGGTGAACACCTTGAATTCATCGGCGCAACGCACGTCGTAGCCATAGCTGGAGACCCCGTACGAAATCACGCGCTCGTCGCCTTCGCCACGAATCTGGCGCTCAACGAACGGTTCGATCATGCCGTGTTCCTGCGCCATGCGGCGAATCCACTTGTCCGATTTGATGCTCATGGCGGTGTCCTGAATAGCGAGGTGGAAAAATTCTGTGAGGCATCTTACCGGGGCCGACGGTGGGGTTCAAAGGGCGCACGGCTTTTAATCACGAATGCACCGGCGCCCATAACCCCCAGCCAGCGTGGCCGGGGGTCCTGGCGCGGTTGTTCGGGACAATAAATACCACCGCCAATCACGAAATTAGAGAAACCTGCGGAAATACCATTGGCACGTTCCGGAAAAAGGGTTAAGGTGGCGTCACTGTGTTGCTTGTGTCACTGAGAATCTCTACACGATATGTTGAATTTCGATCCAACCATCTCCAAGAATTTTTCCTGCTCTTTGCACTCAGTCTCGGCCAGGGCTTTTCCTGAGTCGCAGTTAACTTTGTTCAAGGAGTTACACCATGTCTAATCGCCAAACTGGTACCGTTAAGTGGTTCAACGATGAAAAAGGCTTCGGCTTCATCACTCCACAATCCGGTGACGACCTGTTCGTTCACTTCAAAGCTATCCAATCCGACGGCTTCAAAAGCCTGAAAGAAGGCCAACAGGTTTCTTTCATCGCTACCCGCGGTCAGAAAGGCATGCAAGCTGAAGAAGTTCAAGTTATCTAACTTGTACTGACTTAGTCAAAAAGACCCCGCCCTCAAAAGCGGGGTTTTTTTATGCCTGGGAGTTGACGCTGCTGCCAGGCAAATGCGCGACGCAAAAAAATGTGGGAGGGGGCTTGCCCCCGATGGCGGCGCTTCAGTCGATATAGGCATTGACTGACACACCGCTATCGGGGGCAAGCCCCCTCCAACATTCAAGCGTTCAAGCAGGGTGGTTATTGAAACAACGACTCGCTCGACAAGCCGTTCTTCTCAAGGATCTCGCGCAAGCGCTTGAGACCTTCCACCTGAATCTGCCGAACCCGCTCACGGGTCAGGCCGATCTCCAGGCCTACGTCCTCCAGCGTGCTGCTCTCATGGCCGCGCAGGCCGAAGCGGCGAATCACCACCTCACGCTGCTTGTCGGTGAGCTCCGACAGCCACTGGTCGATGCTCTGGGACAAATCATCGTCCTGCAACAGTTCACAAGGATCCGTCGGACGATCATCCGTCAGGGTGTCCAGCAAGGTTTTATCCGAATCCGGACCCAGCGAGACGTCAACCGAAGACACGCGCTCGTTCAGGCCGAGCATGCGCTTGACCTCCCCTACCGGTTTTTCCAGCAGGTTGGCGATTTCTTCGGGCGAAGGTTCATGATCGAGTTTCTGTGTCAGCTCCCGCGCTGCGCGCAGGTAGACGTTGAGCTCCTTGACCACATGGATCGGCAACCGGATCGTACGGGTCTGATTCATGATCGCACGTTCGATGGTCTGGCGAATCCACCAGGTGGCATAGGTCGAGAAGCGAAAGCCGCGCTCAGGGTCGAACTTCTCCACCGCCCGGATCAAGCCCAGGTTGCCCTCCTCGATCAAGTCCAGCAGCGACAATCCGCGATTGACGTAGCGTCGGGCGATTTTAACCACCAGGCGCAGGTTGCTTTCAATCATGCGTTTACGCCCAGCCGGATCACCCTTCTGCGACAGACGCGCAAAATGGACTTCTTCTTCGGGGGTGAGCAGAGGGGAAAAGCCGATTTCATTGAGGTACAGCTGGGTCGCATCAAGCGCCCGGGTGTAGTCGATGTACTTGTGTTGCTTTAACGCGGAGGAGTTCTTGGATTTGGTGCGAACTGAGGGTGGTGAAGCCCCCTCATTATCTGACATCGTTTCCGTAGCGATGCCGGCCTCCATAAGGAGAACCTCATCGTCGATGTCAAACTCCGGCGCTTCTTTACTGAGAGCCATTGTTATAGTCCTTTGGTGAGTTCGACCTCAAGCTCAAGCGACGCCTTTATCCTTGGCAACGCTGGAGCCTGTTCCTTCTACGTGAGGGAACAGGCTGGCAACACATCAACGGCGGGGTAGGAATTGCAGTGGATCTACAGGCTTGCCCTGACGGCGAATCTCAAAGTGCAGTTTCACCCGGTCTGTACCCGTTGAACCCATTTCGGCAATCGTCTGTCCGACCTTGACCTGCTGCCCCTCCCGAACCAACAACCTGCGGTTATGACCGTAGGCACTGACGTAGGTATCGCTGTGTTTGATGATGACCAGCTCGCCGTAGCCCCGTAGACCACTCCCGGCGTACACCACTGTCCCATCAGACGCAGCCAAAACAGGCTGTCCCAAATCCCCGGCGATATCAATGCCTTTATTCAAACTGCCGTTTGAAGAGAATTTTCCAATCAACACGCCGTTTGAGGGCCATCCCCAACCGGTCGGCGCAGGCCCCGCAGGGGGCAATGGCGCGGGCGCCGGCTTGCTCGCAACCGAAGGCGCGGCGGTGCCTGCCGGACGGGTGAAGACGGTGGTTTTACTCGAAGAGGAAGACGAAGAACCGGACTTTGTCACAACTGCCGTAGACGTCGAACCGGTGCGACCGTCGAAACGAATCGTCTGTCCCGGATGTATCGTATAAGGCAGGGGAATATTGTTACGAGCTGCAAGCGCCTTGTAATCCCAACCGTAACGGAAGGCAATCGAGAACAGCGTGTCGCCCTTGCGTACAACATACTGGCCCGTGGTAACCATCGGCTTTTGCGGTGCCGCATTCGTGCGGTCAACCACCCGCGCACCACCGGAAGGCGTGCTCGAGCAGGCGGCCAGTAAGGAACTCAAGACAAGGCCAAGCACCAGTCGCTGAAAGCTTGTTTTACTCATTCGCTGCGCAGGACCTGTGAGACTCACCCGCCGCTCCCTTTGTGGTGGCTGAACGTTAACGCCTGTATCAGGCTTGAAATATGACGCAAGTATAACTGGGCATTGGCTTTTTACCGGCACACGGCTGAAACGAAAAACTCACCGTGTTCAATTCCCGCTCCACCACTGTTGAATCTATAGACCCCGCTGTAAGACACATCCGCGTCTATGGAATTCACTATCAGGGAATAAATGTCAGGCCAGCGGGCCGTTGAGCAACGGCACGAACCGCACGGCGCCAAGTACATGCCGGGAAAAGCCGTCATCCTCTCGAATGATGAGCATCAATTGTTGCACTTCGCCGGAGCCCACCGGGATGACCAGGCGGCCGCCAGGCGCCAACTGGTCCAGCAACGCCTGCGGCACATCGGTGGCCACTGCAGTCACAATGATGCCGTTGTAGGGTGCCAATGCGGGCCAGCCTTCCCAGCCATCTCCCCAACGGAACACCACATTACGCAGGTTCAGCTCTACCAGGCGCTCCTTGGCGCGGTCCTGCAGCACCTTGATGCGCTCAACCGAGAACACCCGCTCGACCAGTTGGGACAACACGGCGGTCTGGTAGCCGGAGCCGGTGCCGATTTCCAGCACCTTGTCCAGCGGCCCCGCGGCCAGCAACAGTTCGCTCATGCGCGCGACCATATAAGGCTGGGAGATGGTCTGGTTGTGGCCGATCGGCAGCGCGGTGTCTTCATAGGCGCGGTGCGCCAGGGCTTCGTCGACAAACAGGTGCCGAGGCGTGCGCCGTATCACTTCCAGCACCTGCGCATTGGACAGGCCTTCTTCGTAAAGACGCTGGATCAAACGCTCGCGGGTGCGCTGGGAGGTCATCCCGATGCCACGACGCAGCAGGTCGTCTTGTTCACGAGCCATCAGCGCAGTCCCTCCAGCCAGCCATCCAGACCACTGAAGGCATCACTGAAGGTGCGATCGAATTGCAACGGGGTAATCGATACATAACCTTGCATCACCGCATGAAAGTCCGTGCCCTCGCCACCATCCTCGGCGTCACCGGCCGCTGCGATCCAATAGCCTTCCCTGCCACGCGGGTCGACCACCTTCAAGGGGGCCGCCGCACGGGCACGGTGCCCCAGCCGCGTCAGTTGGATTCCGCGAATATGGTCCAGAGGCAGGTTGGGAATATTGACGTTGAGCACGGTGCGCGGCGGCAGGTCCAAAGAACCGTGCGCCTCCACCAGTTTGCGCGCGTAGTACGCCGCCGTGGCCAAATTATCCAGTTGCCGGGAGGCGAACGAAAACGCGAACCCGACCCCACCCACAAAGCGCCCTTCGAGGGCTGCCGCCACGGTGCCGGAATACAGCACATCATCCCCCAGGTTCGCGCCCAGGTTGATGCCCGACACCACCAGGTCCGGCGCGTGCTCCAGCAGGCTGTTGATTGCCAGGTGCACGCAGTCGGTGGGCGTGCCGTTCACGCTGATAAAGCCATTGGCCAGGACCTTGGGGTGCAACGGACGGTCGAGCGTCAGCGAACTGCTGGCGCCGCTCTTGTCCTGGTCCGGGGCAACCACCACGCACTCGGCGTAATCCGCCAGCGCAGCATGAAGCGCGGCGAGACCGGGTGCAGTGGCACCGTCATCGTTTGATATCAGAATACGCATGGGTTGTCCGTCGGCCCCACCGGCACCAGATCAACAAGCTCGCGCACCAATACAGTGGCAAAGCATCCGGCCGGCAGGACGAATTCCAATTGCAGAATGTCAGGCCCGGGATAATGCCACGTCAACCCGCCAATGGGCAGTCGCAGAATGCGACGTTCTTGGCTCATGCCCGCATTCACCAGCCAATCACGCAGGTCAGCTTCTGCGGCGGCGACAGATTGTTCCAGTTCATATGTAGGACCTTTCGCCGGCGAGTCGCCCTCACCCCACTGCGGACCGGTGGGGTGCAGGTCCAGGATCGCCAGGCGCGGGTCGCTGCATTCAGCCTCCCCGGCCGGGAAAAAGCTGCGGCTGTCGGTGAAAGCGAGCAGGTCGCCGACCTGGGCGCGTTGCCAGGAGCCGTCAGCGACGCGTGCCGCCAACACGTTGTTGAACAGGAAGCTACGGGCGGTGGACAGCAGCCGCGAACGCACATTGCGCTGTTCCGGCAAGGCCTTGCGCGCAGCCCAGTCACGGGCATCGACGACATTGCCGCCGTTATGGCCAAAACGCTGGGCACCGAAATAGTTGGGGATGCCGTGCCGGGCAATCAATTGCAGGCGCGCATCGATGGCAGCGGTGTCACCGGCCAACTGGGTCAGGCGCAAGGTAAAGCCGTTGGCGGCATGGGCGCCGCGCTGCAGCTTGCGTTTGTGCCGGGCGGTTTTCAGGATCCTGAGGGTGTCGTTCTCGGCGGCACGCATGTCCGGGTCGGCCTTGCCGGGCAATTGCACGCTGAACCACTGACGGGTCAATGCCTGGCGATCCTTGAGCCCGGCATAGCTGACGGTGCGCAACGGCACGCCAGCCGCCTTGGCGATACGCCGCGCCGCTTCCTCGGTATTCAGGCCGCGCTTCTCCACCCACAGCCACAGGTGTTCGCCCTCGCCGGTCAGCGGGATGTCAAGCACCTCGTCTACCTGGAAATCTTCGGCAGTGGCCTTCAGCACCGCGCTGCCCAAGGCCTCGCCATAGGCACGTGGGCCGAGCAATTCAAATTCGTTCATGCGCGCAGCAACAAGGCGACGGAGTGCACGGCGATGCCCTCTTCACGACCGGTGAACCCGAGCTTTTCGGTGGTGGTGGCTTTCACGTTGACTTGGTCCAGTTCTATTTGCAGGTCTGCGGCAATCAGGGCACGCATGGCGTCGATATGCGCAGCCATTTTTGGCGCCTGGGCCACGATGGTGTTATCGACGTTTGCCACTTTCCAGCCCCTGGCATGGATCAAACCCACGACATGACGCAGCAGGACACGACTGTCCGCGCCCTTGAAGGTTGGATCGGTGTCCGGAAAATGCTTGCCGATATCACCCAACGCGGCTGCGCCGAGCAACGCATCGCTCAAGGCATGCAGGACAACGTCGCCGTCGGAATGAGCCAGCAGCCCATGATGGTGCGCGATACGCACGCCGCCCAGAGTGATGAAATCGCCTTCAGCGAAACGGTGCACATCGTAGCCGTGGCCAATACGCATAAAAAAACGCCCCGATTTAATTCAGGGCGTGATTCTACCTACTTTTGCCTCACATTAACCGAGCAAAGCACGACCATGATGGCGCAAATGGTCATCGATGAAGCTGGCGATAAAGAAGTAGCTGTGGTCATAGCCAGGTTGCAGGCGCAGTTCCAGCGGATGGCCGGCGGCCCTGGCCGCTTGCTGCAGGGCCTCGGGCTTGAGCTGCACGGCGAGGAAATCGTCGCGATCGCCTTGGTCCACCAACAGCGGCAACTGTTCCGAGGCTTCGCTGATCAACACGCAGGCATCCCATTCACGCCACTTCGAGCGCTCCTCTCCCAGGTAACGGGAGAAGGCTTTCTGGCCCCAGGGACAATCCATCGGATTGTTGATCGGCGAAAACGCCGACACCGATTGGTAGCGTCCCGGGTTGCGCAGCGCGCACACCAGCGCACCATGCCCGCCCATCGAGTGACCGCTGATGCCGCGTTTATCCGAGGCCGGGAAATGCGCTTCCACCAAAGCCGGCAACTCCTGCACCACGTAGTCATGCATCCGATAGTGCTTGGCCCAGGGTTCCTGGGTGGCGTTCAGATAGAAACCGGCACCGAGGCCAAAATCCCAGGCGTTGTCCGGATCGTCCGGCACACCGGGACCTCGGGGGCTGGTATCCGGCGCCACGATGATCAAGCCCAGCTCGGCGGCCAGGCGCTGGGCGCCGGCCTTCTGCATGAAATTTTCGTCGGTGCAGGTGAGGCCGGACAGCCAATACAGCACCGGCAGCTTGCCGCCCTGCTCCGCTTGCGGCGGCAGGTAGACCGCGAAGGTCATGTCGCAATCGAGCACATCGGAGTGGTGTTTATAGCGTTTGTGCCAGCCGCCGAAGCTTTTCTGGCAGGAAATATTTTCCAGGGGCATGGGAATTCTCCCAGCTGCAAGTTGAAAGCTTCAAGCGGCAAGAAGGCGTACAGCCACTTGCAGCTTTTAGCTTGTCACTTACCGCTGCTTCAGAAATGGATGACGGTACGAATGCTCTTGCCTTCATGCATCAGATCAAACGCCTTGTTGATGTCTTCCAGGCCCATGGTGTGGGTGATGAAGGTATCCAGCGGGATCTCGCCGGTCTGGGCCATGTCCACGTAGCTTGGCAATTCGCTGCGTCCGCGCACGCCGCCGAATGCGGACCCGCGCCAGACGCGACCGGTCACCAGTTGGAAAGGACGGGTGGAAATTTCCTGGCCGGCGCCGGCCACACCGATGATCACCGACTCACCCCAACCTTTGTGGCAGCACTCCAGGGCCGCACGCATCAGTTGAACATTGCCGATGCATTCGAAGGAAAAGTCCACACCGCCATCGGTCAAATCGACAATCACGTCCTGGATCGGACGGTCATAGTCTTTCGGGTTGATGCAGTCGGTAGCGCCCAGTTGCTTGGCGATTTCGAATTTGGCCGGGTTGATGTCGATGGCAATAATGCGTCCCGCCTTGGCTTTCACCGCGCCAATCACCGCCGACAGACCGATACCGCCCAAGCCGAAGATGGCCACGGTGTCGCCCGGCTTGACCTTGGCGGTGTTGAGCACCGCACCGATACCGGTGGTGACGCCACAACCGAGCAGGCAGACTTTTTCCAGCGGCGCTTGCTTGGAAATCTTGGCCACGGAGATCTCCGGCAGCACGGTGTACTCGGAAAACGTCGAGGTACCCATGTAGTGGAAAATCGGCTCGCCTTTGTAGGAGAAACGCGTGGTGCCGTCAGGCATCAAGCCTTTGCCCTGGGTCGAACGAATGGCCTGGCACAGGTTGGTCTTGCCTGACAGACAGAATTTGCACTTGCCGCATTCCGGGGTGTACAGCGGAATCACATGATCACCAACGGCAACCGAGGTCACGCCTTCACCAATGGCCTCGACCACTGCACCGCCTTCATGACCAAGAATCGACGGGAAGATGCCTTCCGGGTCCGCACCCGACAGCGTGTAGGCGTCGGTGTGACACACACCGGACGCGACCACGCGCAACAGCACTTCGCCGGCCTTGGGCATGGCGACATCGACTTCCACAATCTCAAGGGGTTTCTTGGCTTCGAAGGCTACGGCGGCGCGGGACTTGATCATCCGGGTTTCTCCATGGAGTTGAAAATTGATGGAAGGAGTGTAAACCATGGCTTATTGATTAATAATCCAGGCAAAAGCAAAACATTATTGCCGCATAGGGACAATCATCGTGTTGGAGAATCGCTGGGAAGGCATCGATGAATTCGTCGCCGTGGCCGAATGCAGCCAGTTCACGGCGGCGGCCGAGCGCCTGGGGGTATCGTCGTCCCATATCAGCCGCCAGGTGGCACGCCTGGAAGAACGCCTGCAAACGCGCCTGCTGTATCGCAGTACGCGCAAGGTCACACTGACCGAAGCGGGCCAGACCTTCCTGCAACACTGCCAACGCTTGCAGGATGGTCGCGAAGAAGCCTTGCGCGCAGTGGGCGACCTCACCAGTGAACCCAAGGGCATGTTGCGCATGACCTGCGCCGTGGCCTATGGCGAGCGATTTATCGTGCCCCTCGTCACAAGGTTCATGGCGCTCTATCCGCAGTTGCGGGTCGATATCGAGCTGAGCAACCGCCAGTTGGACCTGGTGCACGAAGGGCTCGACCTGGCGATTCGCCTCGGGCGCCTGCAAGACTCACGCATGGTCGCCAGTCGCCTCGCCCCTCGGCGCATGTACCTGTGCGCGTCGCCTTCCTACCTCGAACGCTATGGCCGGCCACATAGCTTGTCGGAATTGAGTCGGCACAACTGCCTGATCGGCAGTTCGGATATCTGGCAACTGGCCCAGGACGGGCGGGAGTTTTCCCAGCGCGTGCAGGGAAATTGGCGCTGCAACAGTGGGCAAGCGGTGCTGGACGCGGCGCTGCAAGGCGTAGGGATATGCCAGTTGCCGGACTATTATGTGCTGGAGCATTTGCACAGTGGCGCGCTGGTATCGTTGCTGGAAGCTCATCAGCCGCCGAATACGGCGGTGTGGGCGCTGTACCCACAGCAGCGGCATTTATCGCCCAAGGTCAGGAAGCTGGTGGACTTTCTCAAAGAGGGCCTGGGTGACAATCCGGTCTACCGACCATAAACAGCTACCGCTCACCCAACGCCTGATTGCCGGTAAATAGTCGTTTTTACTGCACATTCAGGCAAGCCATGACAGCCAACGCCCCCCAACTGCAACGCATCAATCATTTTGTCCGCAAGGTGCTGGCCGACTTCCCGGTACCCGCAGAAATCGCCGCCCAATTACTGCGCGAGCGTTTGCAAGCCTTCAGCCAGGAACAACTGGACCCGGACAACACCTACCTGACCACCATCGATTACAACACCGACAAACCCAACTCAGGCTATACCGGGGTGGTCGTCCAATCCATGAGCCTGACCGAGGCCATGATCAACAACGCACCACATGCCCCTGGCGGCATTCTCAACACCACCGGTTTTTCCGCCATCGCGCCGTACTTCAACATTGTCAGTGAACTGCCGCGCCTGATGGATAACCGCATCCCGGAAATGTTCAACGAAGAGTTCATCACCTCCGGCTGGATCCCGCCCAGACGGTATGAGGCGCTGTATCGACAGAGTGAGCCGCAAGTCTACAACCCGAGCACCCAACTGGACATCGCCCCCTCCACGCTCAGAAACATCATTGACACCAGCCAGTTCGAACAAGCCTACGACACAGCAATCACACAGTTCTGGAGCAAACACCGGGATAACTACAACACCCTGATCCGCATCGCGTTCACCCGGGCTTACCTGGAACAGTTCGAGGAGTTCACCCTTACCGCGGCAGAAAGGCTACTGGCGGCGCGAGCGGCAGGCTTGGGCGCCAACAAGGACTATAGCAATCTGACCCTTGAAGACCTGCAGGCGCCCTACCTACTCGATAAAAACCTGTCGCTGCGCCTGCTGCGCATTCATCAGGCCGAAGCCACCGACATCCTGACGATCACTGACAATCAGAGCCAGATCACCCTGCTGTATATCTCGGGAAACTCTTCGCCCTTCCATGGCTTCAACTCCCCGGCGGATATGCGCAAGGCACTGGTGAGCGTGGCAAAAGATCCGACCCAGCGCAAAGCTCTGGTCAACCACTTTGAACCGGACGCCATCGACTCCGGCCTGATCTACAGCGGCGTCGAGGAAGCGCTGATCGGCATGGCGCTGTACCCGAAACCGGCCAACCCTGCCGGTTTTTTCAATAGCCTGTTGCACAACGGCTATTGGGACCCCGAGCAGTACATAAATAACCCGATGTACCCGGCACTGAACAGCAACCCCTTTGAATTCATGGCGAGGCAGATCAGAGCGCGCATTGCAAAAATGGCGGCAAAAACAATTGTCTCGCCCTTGGACACCTTCAAAGCCGACACCCTCGATGCCATGGAAAAAGCCTGCCTGCTGGCGATCCCCGTAGCGCTGACGATGGGGACCGCATTGCTGGCAGAGTTCTGTTTCGTAATCTCGGGTATGACCGACATGGTCATTGGTGCCGACGACCTGTTCAAAGGCAAACCACACGCCATGGAACGTATCGTATTTGGCGTGCTCAATGCGATTCCGGCGGTAATCCACGGCATTCCCACAGGTGCCGGCAACCTTGAAAGCCTGCGCCCTACCTTGGGCAAGGCTGCACGTGATAACGAGGGCCAGATCAGTGTCACGGTTATAAACGACGCCACTGCGTCGCCCCCCACCAAGACTCGCCCCCTGGCCACCGCCCCCTCCCCCAGTGGCTTGCAGACCATCAAGATTCAGGGCGAGGTGTTCCTGACTTACAAAACACCGAATGCCTGGGGCTCTTTTGAACTCTTTGTGACAGACCCCAAAGCCCCCCAGAGGATCCAGGCCACCGGCCTCTACGCCATCCAAAGTGCAGACCTCAACTGGCGGCGAGCGGGGTTGGCCGGCGGCGGAGCCTTTCGCAATGCCTGGCAACGGATTTACAACGCATTCGGCGGCGAGCAGCACCCGAGTTTCTTCAGCCTTTACCAGATACCGCCGCCCCAGCGCGACACCCTCTCGAGCATGCTCACCGACATCAGCTCGTTTTCGGAGGACCTCGAACCTGTTGGCGAGGGCGCAGAGTCGATCAAGGAAACCCGGCGAGTATTCTTCGAGAAGCGCGATAAATTGCAGAAGGATTCGGCCACGTTCTTTAATGACCTGGCACTGTCGCCCATGCAGCCAGTGCTGCCCAGGCTCAGCCTGAACGCCCCTCAACAGACCATTATCGAGACATTGCTGCACGCCAGTGACGGCCTGGTTATCGGTGAAAGCCACGGGGCAGAATCGAGCAAGGCCTTTCTGATCGACAACATGCCACTGCTCGCCAGCCTCGGCGTGAAACGCATCTACTTCGAACATTTGCTGACGGATGTGCACGTTCCGTTGCTGAAGGCGTTTTACCGCTCCAAGACCGTACCAATGGCCGATGAGCTGAAAAACTACCTCAACGGGATCTACCCGCCCCTGCACAATAACTATTACTCATTCGCCAATATCGTCATCAAAGCGCGTGACGCGGGGATCAAGATCCAGCCGATAGACTGCACCGTGAGCTACATTCTTCGCGACTTGCCAGACCGGGGCGGCACCTTGCGTCAGCGGATGATGAACTTCTATGCCACCGAAATAATCCAGTGGATCCAGACGACCAAGCGTCGTCCGGGAAAATGGGTGGCACTGGTGGGCGACAGCCATACCAACACTTACAAGGACGTGCCCGGGCTAGCCGAACTCACCGGCAGCATCGGCTTGCGGATCGAAGATGCCGGGGCCGGCCAAAGCCTGGGGATCCAAGCCGATTCCGGACGCACCGCCAGTCTGGGGATCGCCAGGGGCGAAGGCACGGTCAAGGCCAACCTGCTCTTGCGCGTTAACACCGCCGACTTGCAGCACTCGGTGCAAACACTTCCTGGCCCGGGCATCTAATCAGGTTGGGTGCCCGCAAACACGGCCAACCAAACCCGGACAGTTCATGCTCACCCAGGACACGACCCGCACGGTATCGCACATTCACTATCGCTCGCGACGCGCGGGGAGCTGCGTAATTTCAGGATTCATCAACAGGGGGGCCACTGCCTGATCAACGTGACCGGCGGGCAGTCGACGAGACACCCTTGGAGAGCATTCAAGCATTGGTGAACGCGCTGAACACCCAGGCCGGGCAGGAGCAGGTCAGTGGCTGATGCTCAGGGCGCTTGATAAGTGCGGCGCTGGCGCAGCCATTCGAGGTCTTCGGGGCGGGTGACCTTGATGTTGTCCGCACGCCCTTCTACCAGCCGCGGCGCCTGGCCGGACCACTCCATGGCCGAGGCTTCGTCGGTGATCAAGGCATCGGCGACCAGGCTGTCGGCCAAGGCGCGGTGCAAGGCGCCCAGGCGGAACATCTGCGGCGTATACGCCTGCCAGATCAGGCTGCGGTCGACGGTTTCCACCACGCGGCCGTGTTTGTCGACGCGCTTGAGCGTGTCGCGAGCCGGCACCGCCAGCAGGCCACCCACTGGATCATCGGCCAATTCAGCCAGGAGTTTATCGAGATCATCACGGCTCAGGTTAGGCCGCGCCGCGTCGTGCACCAACACCCAGTCGTCATCACTGGCGCCCAGGGCGTTGAGCTGCAGCAGCGCGTTGAGCACCGAGCCCGAGCGTTCCGAGCCGCCGTCCGCACGCTGGATACGCGGGTCAGTGGCGCACGCCAGGCTGGGCCAATAAGGATCGTCGACAGCAAGACTGACCACCAGGCCCTTGAGCGATGGGTGGTCGAGAAAACAGCCGAGGCTGTGTTCGAGAATAGTGCGTCCGCCCAGTTGCAGGTATTGCTTGGGACGGTCCGCGGCCATACGGGCACCGACGCCCGCGGCAGGAATCACGGCCCAGAAGGCCGGTAAATCAGCGTTCATTGGGCCAACTGGTAGAGGGTCTCGCCCTCCTTGACCATGCCCAACTCATGGCGAGCCCGCTCTTCGACGGTCTCCGTACCTTTTTTCAGCTCCAGCACTTCAGCATCGAGGACGCGGTTGCGCTCCAGCAGACGTTCGTTTTCGGCGTGCTGGTCGGCAATTTGCTGGGTCAGCTCTTCCACCTGCGCAAAGCTGCCATTACCGACCCATAGGCGGTACTGCAGGCCAGCCAGCAACAAGAGCAAGACGAGGAACAACCAATTGGGACTGCGCATCGAAATCCGGGTATCCAGTGAAAAAAGACAGTCATGCAAACCTTTTGCAGCAACTGATAGCACGAAGCCTGGAAAAACCAGGCTTGTGCTTGTCAGTCAGCAGATTAGCGCCGAAATGCCCACTGTCGTGAGATTTCCGACGCAATCCGCCGACTTTTTACCATTTACTGCTTAGCCGCGAAACTCGCCGCGACCGTTGTACTTGGCTTTACCCGCCAATTGCTCTTCGATGCGCAGCAATTGGTTGTACTTGGAAACGCGGTCGGAACGGCACAGCGAACCGGTCTTGATCTGGCCCGCCGAAGTGCCCACGGCCAGGTCGGCAATGGTGGAATCTTCGGTTTCGCCGGAGCGGTGGGAGATCACGGCAGTGTAGCCCGCAGCCTTGGCCATCTGGATGGCTTCCAGGGTTTCGGTCAAGGTGCCGATCTGGTTGAACTTGATCAGGATCGAGTTGGCGATCTTCTTGTCGATGCCCTCTTTCAGGATCTTGGTGTTGGTCACGAACAGGTCGTCGCCCACCAACTGGATTTTCTCGCCGATCTTGTCGGTGAGGATTTTCCAGCCGTCCCAGTCGGACTCGTCCAGGCCGTCTTCGATCGAGATGATCGGGTAGCGCTCGGTCAGGCCTTTGAGGTAGTCGGCGAAACCTTCGGAGTTGAACACCTGGCCTTCGCCGGACAGGTTGTATTTGCCGTCCTCAAAGAATTCGCTGGCAGCGCAGTCCAGGGCCAGGGTCACGTCGGTGCCCAGCTTGTAGCCGGCGTTGGCCACGGCTTCGGAGATCACTTTCAGTGCATCTTCGTTGGAGGCCAGGTTCGGCGCGAAACCACCTTCGTCACCCACGGCAGTGCTCAGGCCACGGGCCTTCAGTACAGCCTTGAGGTGATGGAAGATCTCGGTGCCCATGCGCAGGCCTTCGGAGAAGGTCTTGGCGCCCACCGGCTGCACCATGAATTCCTGGATGTCGACGTTGTTATCAGCGTGCTCGCCACCGTTGATGATGTTCATCATCGGCACCGGCATCGAGTACACGCCCGGGGTGCCGTTCAGGTTGGCGATGTGCGCGTACAACGGCAGGTCCTGGTCCTGGGCAGCAGCCTTGGCGGCGGCCAGGGATACAGCCAGGATCGCATTGGCGCCGAGGCTGCCTTTGTTTTCGGTGCCGTCGAGCTTGATCATCGCGTGGTCCAGGGCTTTCTGGTCCAGCGGGTCCTTGCCCAGTAGCAGGTCGCGGATCGGGCCGTTGATGTTGGCTAACGCCTTGAGTACACCCTTGCCCAGGTAACGGCTCTTGTCGCCATCACGCAGTTCCAGCGCTTCACGGGAACCTGTGGAAGCACCGGACGGCGCGCAGGCGCTGCCGATGATGCCGTTATCGAGAAGCACGTCGGCTTCGACGGTTGGGTTGCCACGGGAGTCGAGAACTTCACGACCTTTGATGTCGACGATTTTTGCCATTGTTGTAAACACTCCAAAGTTGACGAAAACGACGCAGCTGAAGGAAATCTTTTGACCGACCGCAAGGGTGGAACAACAGGGCAGGCTTGCAGACGACAAGGCTCAGGCCAGGGGCCTGAGCATAAAGCGTGGGAAATTCTACCGGAGAAACGCCGCTTACGCGGTTTCTACCGTCGGAAAACTCTTGACCAGCTCGTCCAACTGCTTGAGCTGGGCCAGGAACGGCTCCAGCTTGTCCAGGCGCAAGGCACAGGGGCCGTCGCACTTGGCGTTGTCCGGGTCCGGGTGGGCTTCCAGGAACAGGCCGGCCAGGGACTGGCTCATGCCCGCCTTGGCCAGGTCGGTGACCTGGGCACGACGCCCACCGGCGGAATCCGAGCGACCACCGGGCATTTGCAGCGCGTGGGTCACGTCGAAGAACACCGGGTATTCGAACTGTTTCATGATGCCGAAACCGAGCATGTCCACCACGAGGTTGTTGTAGCCGAAGCTCGAACCACGCTCGCAGAGGATCAACTGGTCGTTACCTGCCTCCACGCATTTGCTCAGGATATGCTTCATTTCCTGAGGTGCGAGGAACTGGGCTTTCTTGATATTGATCACAGCGCCGGTCCTGGCCATCGCGACAACCAGGTCGGTCTGGCGCGACAGAAAGGCCGGCAGCTGGATGATGTCGCACACCTCGGCAACCACGGCAGCCTGCTCAGGCTCGTGGACGTCGGTGATGATCGGCACGCCGAAGGCTTGCTTGATGTCCTGGAAGATCCGCATGCCTTCTTCAAGGCCCGGGCCGCGATAGGAGGTCACGGACGAACGGTTGGCCTTGTCGAAGCTGGCCTTGAACACGTAAGGGATACCCAGTTTCTGGGTAACCCGCACGTACTCTTCACAGACCTGCATCGCCATGTCGCGGCTTTCCAGTACGTTCATGCCGCCGAACAGCACCATGGGCTTGTCGTTGGCAATTTCGATGTCGCCTACGCGAATGATCTTCTGGGCCATCAGGGTTATGCCTTCTTCTGATGTTGCGTCAGTGCAGCTTTGACGAAACCGCTGAACAACGGATGACCGTCGCGCGGCGTCGAGGTGAACTCAGGGTGGAACTGGCAGGCCACGAACCACGGGTGATCCGGCGCCTCGACCACTTCAACCAACGCGCCATCACCGGAGCGACCGGAGATTTTCAGGCCGGCGTTCATGATTTTCGGCAGCAAATTGTTGTTCACTTCGTAGCGATGACGGTGACGCTCGACGATCACGTCCTTGCCGTAGCAATCGTGAACCAGGGAACCCGGTTCCAGCAGGCAGTCCTGTGCGCCAAGGCGCATGGTGCCGCCCAGGTCGGAGCTTTCGGTACGGGTTTCGACGGCGCCGGTGGCGTCTTCCCATTCGGTGATCAGGCCCACGACCGGATGGCCGCTGGTGTGATCGAACTCGGTGGAGTTGGCGTCTTTCCAGCCCATCACGTTACGGGCGAATTCGATAACGGCCACTTGCATGCCCAGGCAGATACCCAGGTAAGGCACCTTGTTCTCGCGAGCGTATTGCACGGCAGTGATCTTGCCTTCCACGCCGCGCAGGCCGAAACCGCCGGGAACCAGGATCGCATCCACGCCTTCAAGCAGCGCGGTGCCCTGATTCTCGATGTCTTCGGAATCAATGTAGCGCAGGTTGACCTTGGTACGGTTGCTGATGCCGGCATGACTCATCGCTTCGATCAGCGACTTGTAAGCATCCAGCAGTTCCATGTACTTGCCGACCATGGCGATGGTGACTTCGTGCTCAGGGTTGAGCTTGGCGTCGACCACGGCCTCCCACTCGGACAGGTCCGCGCCGTTGCATTGCAGGCCGAAACGCTCGACCACAAAATCGTCCAGGCCTTGCGAATGCAGGATGCCCGGGATCTTGTAGATGGTATCGGCGTCTTCCAGGGCAATCACCGCACGTTCTTCAACGTTGGTGAACTGCGCGATCTTGCGACGCGAGGAAATATCGATCGGGTGATCGGAGCGGCACACCAGCACATCCGGCTGCAGGCCGATGGAACGCAGTTCCTTGACCGAGTGCTGGGTAGGCTTGGTTTTGGTTTCGCCGGCGGTCGCGATGTAGGGCACCAATGTCAGGTGCATCAGCATTGCGCGCTTGGCACCGACTTCGAAACGCAACTGGCGGATGGCTTCGAGGAACGGTTGGGATTCGATGTCACCCACGGTGCCACCGATCTCGACCATCGCCACGTCGGCATCGCCCGCGCCCTTGATGATGCGGCGTTTGATTTCGTCGGTGATGTGCGGGATCACCTGGATGGTTGCACCCAGGTAGTCACCACGGCGCTCCTTGCGCAGCACGTGCTCGTAGACACGGCCGGTGGTGAAGTTGTTGTTCTGGGTCATGGTCGTGCGGATGAACCGCTCGTAGTGGCCCAGGTCCAGGTCGGTCTCGGCGCCGTCATGCGTGACGAACACCTCACCGTGCTGGAACGGGCTCATGGTGCCCGGGTCGACGTTGATGTACGGGTCCAGCTTGAGCATGGTGACTTTAAGCCCCCGCGCCTCCAGGATGGCCGCCAATGAAGCGGAGGCAATGCCTTTCCCCAATGAAGAAACAACACCGCCCGTGACGAATATGTAGCGCGTCATGAAAAACCCTAGAAGTCTGCGTTAAAGCGGTCCGAGCCGCCGGGGAAAGCGAAGAGAGGCCGAAGCCCCCGATCACCTGCATTAATCACAGTGCACCTTTCAAAAAAACCGCCGCGTTGTGACAGACCAGCAATGGAACACCGGTACGTTGATCGCTACACATTTTTTGGAATCGCCCAGCAAAGACTGCTTGGTAATCGGCAACTGCTGCGATTCAGGCGAATCCACAGAAGTTGTATCAAGAAGGGAGCGTAGTCTACCGGAAAGGCGCTATCAGCTCAAACCTTGATCGCAGGTCTGTGGCAACCAATGTAATTGCCAGCCATCCGACGAGCCGCCCCAGAACCCCGCAAGCGTTGGCACAGCCAGCAATCGCTCGCCCCGATACAGCAGCGGCAATCTGCCACGGACGAACCCGGGCACACCACACTCATTGAACAGACGCTTCAGGTCGCGTCGGCCGCGACCTGGCACTTCGATGATTTCGCCACCCTGCCGATAGCGGACCTCCAGCGGACCTCCAGGCACCTCGCCGATCAGTTTCAACCGACCGTTTCCAGGTAACTCGAGTGTTTTTTGCGCATCGGGCCAGCTCACCGATGCGTCGGAAAATTCCGACCACATAAAGGGCAACCACCAGATGCGCTCGCCACAGCGGTGCAACTCGCCGTCGGCCAGACGCCATACCGGCTGTGCATCACCCTTGGCATCGCGCAGGGAAAACCAGCCGGCCCAGTGCTCGCTGTCGGGTAGGCGGGTCAGTGGCGCCAGCCAATGGCGCAGTGCGTTGCGCTGACGGGCGTCGGAAAGCTCGCGCAAGGGCGCAAGAAGCAAAGAGCGCAAAGGCAACCAGGGAAACGGTGAGGGTTGATCGGCGCGCTGCTGGTCCATAACGGCCAGCTCATCGAGCAAACCCTGGGCTTCTCCCAAATGCCCAGCCGTGCGGGCCAGGCTTGAAACCACGTGCGGCCAGCGCTGCGCCAGCCCTGGAAAGACATGGTGCCGAAGATAATTACGGGAGAAGCGTGGATCGGCGTTCGAAGGGTCTTCGATCCACTTCAAGTGATGTTCGTGGGCGTAGGCCTGCAGCTCGACACGCCCGACATCCAGCAGCGGTCGCACCAGATGACCTGCCGCCAACGTACGATGCGCAGGCATTGCGGCAAGCCCACGCACGCCCGCACCGCGCAGCAGGCGGAACAACAGGGTTTCGGCTTGATCGTCGCGATGTTGACCGGTAAGCAACACCTCCCCTGCCCCGATCACCCCGGCGAAGGCCAGATAACGTGCGTCACGTGCCGCGCGCTCAAGGCTGGCACCGGGTTGTACCTGCACGCGCAGGATGCGCAAGGGCACGCCGAGGCTGTTGCAGACCGACTGGCAATGATGGGGCCAGGCGTCGGCGGCCGTTTGCAGGCCATGATGGACATGCACGGGACTGAGCGGCGGAAGCGCTTCGGTTTTTGCCAGGGAGGCCAGAAGGTGCAGCAGGACGGTGGAATCCAGGCCACCGGAGAATGCGATGTGCCAGGCCGAGGCGTTGCGCCAGGGAGCCAGGGTTTTCAGGAGTCGGGCCGGCAGGATTGATTTCATCACAGGTTACCGCCGCAAATCTGAAATACGTTCGTCAAGCATACACAAAGCAAATGTGGGAGAGGGCTTGCCCCCGATAGCCCTGTGCCAGTCACTCGATACGGTGACTGATACTCGGCAATCGGGAGCAAGCCCCCTCCCACATCAAGTTACGGTGTCGACTTAGAGGCCGTAACTCATCAAACGCTCATAACGACGGGCCAGCAGCGCTTCGTTATCCAGCTTCTTGAGCATCGCCAGTTGCGAGCCCAGTTCGGCACGGATGGTTGCGGCAGCGGCAGCCGGGTCACGGTGTGCGCCGCCCAGTGGCTCGGCGATCACTTTGTCCACGATCCCCAGGCCTTTGAGGCGATCAGCGGTGATGCCCATGGCTTCAGCTGCGTCCGGCGCCTTTTCGGCGGTTTTCCACAGGATCGAAGCGCAACCTTCCGGCGAAATCACCGCGTAGGTCGAATATTGCAGCATGTTCAGCTGGTCGCAGACGCCAATGGCCAACGCACCGCCGGAACCGCCTTCACCGATCACAGTCGCGATAATCGGGGTTTTCAGGCGCGCCATGACGCGCAGGTTCCAGGCAATCGCCTCGCTCTGGTTGCGCTCTTCGGCGTCGATCCCAGGGTAGGCACCCGGCGTGTCGATGAAGGTCAGGATCGGCATCTTGAAGCGTTCGGCCATTTCCATCAGGCGGCACGCCTTGCGGTAGCCTTCCGGACGTGGCATGCCGAAGTTGCGACGCACTTTTTCGCGCACTTCACGGCCTTTCTGATGGCCGATCACCATTACCGGCTGGTCGTCCAGGCGAGCGATACCGCCCACGATAGCCGCGTCGTCCGAGAAGTGGCGGTCGCCATGCAGCTCGTCGAATTCGGTGAAAATGTGCTGAATGTAGTCCAGGGTGTACGGACGGCGCGGGTGGCGGGCCAGGCGCGCGATCTGCCAGCTGGTCAGCTTGCCGAAGATGTCTTCGGTGAGCGTGCTGCTCTTGTCTTGCAGGCGGGCGATCTCATCGCCGATGTTCAGCGAATTATCGTTGCCGACCAGGCGCAGCTCTTCGATCTTGGCTTGCAGGTCAGCGATCGGCTGTTCGAAATCAAGAAAATTCGGGTTCATAAGCGTCCGTCTTGGGTCGACGGCCAAGGAGTGCCTGGCCAGCCGGTTGTCTATTCGCGCCCTACCTTAAGGGAGAGGCGCGGTTAGGTCGAGATTAAATGTTCAGCCGAGGTCAGGGGCGCTGACCGTCAACGGTATTGGAGGAAGACGTTGTCTCGCCCGAACTGGTCACGCAAAGCTTGAATCAAGCCGTCAGCCGGATCAATTCGCCAGGTCTCGCCAAACTGCAGCATGGCCTTGGCGTCGTTGCCGGTGTACTCCATGGTCACCGGGCACGCGCCACGGTGACGCTTGAGCAGGTCACCCAACCAGCGTAGCTGATCGCCCTTGAGTGCCTCGGTCTTGACTTTCAGGCGCAGGCTTTCAGCCAGATTGGTGCGTGCATCTTCCATGCTCATCACCCGCTTGATGCGCAGGCGCAGGCCGCCGGAGAAATCGTCGTTGCTGACCTCCCCCTCCACCACCACCATGGCGTCGGTCTGCAGCAGCGACTGGGCGGAGTGGAACGCGTCGGCAAACAGCGAGGCTTCGATCCGGCCCGAGCGGTCATCGAGGGTGATGAAGCCCATCTTGTCGCCCTTCTTATTCTTCATCACGCGCAGGGCGATGATCATGCCGGCGACGGTCTGGGTGTCCCGGGCCGGTTTCAGGTCGATGATGCGCTGGCGGGCAAAACGGCGGATTTCGCCTTCGTACTCGTCAATCGGGTGACCGGTGAGGTACAGGCCCAAGGTGTCTTTCTCGCCCTTGAGACGTTCCTTGAGGGTCAGTTCCTTGGCCTTGCGATGGTTGGCATACACATCCGCGTCTTCTTCGACGAACAATCCGCCAAACAGGTCGGCGTGGCCGCTGTCATGGGTACGGGCAGTCTGTTCGGCAGCCTTGATCGCTTCTTCCATAGCGGTGAGCAACACCGCGCGATTGCGGTCGATATTGGCCTGGTAAGCCTTCGGCTCGTCATGGAAATACGGGCCAAGGCGGTCCAGCGCGCCGCTGCGGATCAGGCCGTCAAGGGTGCGTTTGTTGATACGCTTGAGGTCGACCCGCGCACAGAAGTCGAACAGATCCTTGAAGGGCCCGTCCTGACGCGCTTCGGTGATGGCTTCCACCGGGCCTTCACCTACCCCCTTGATCGCGCCGAGGCCATAAATGATGCGGCCTTCGTCGTTCACCGTGAACTTGAACTCCGAGGCGTTCACGTCCGGCGCGTCGAGGCGCAGCTTCATGGTGCGCACTTCCTCGATCAAGGTCACGACCTTGTCGGTGTTGTGCATATCCGCCGAGAGTACCGCCGCCATGAACGGCGCCGGATAGTGGGCTTTCAGCCAGGCGGTCTGGTACGACACCAGGCCATAAGCGGCGGAGTGGGATTTGTTGAAGCCGTAACCGGCGAATTTCTCCACCAGGTCGAAGATGTTACCGGCCAGGTCGGCGTCGATATTGTTGGTGGCACAGCCCTCAATGAAACCGCCGCGCTGCTTGGCCATTTCTTCAGGTTTCTTTTTACCCATGGCGCGACGCAACATGTCCGCGCCGCCGAGGGTGTAGCCCGCCATGACCTGGGCAATCTGCATCACCTGTTCCTGATACAGGATGATGCCGTAGGTTGGCGCCAGTACCGGCTTGAGGCCTTCGTACTGATAGTCGGAGTGCGGGTACGCCAGCTCGGCGCGGCCGTGCTTACGGTTGATGAAGTCATCCACCATGCCCGATTGCAACGGCCCCGGACGGAACAGGGCCACCAGTGCGATCAGGTCTTCCAGGCAGTCGGGCTTGAGCTTTTTGATCAGCTCCTTCATGCCCCGGGATTCAAGCTGGAACACTGCCGTGGTTTCGGCTTTTTGCAGCAGGCTGTAGGTCGGTTTGTCGTCCAGAGGGATGAATGCGATATCCAGCGGTTCCTCGCCCACCTTGGCGCGGTCGCGGTTGATGGTCTTGAGCGCCCAGTCGATGATCGTCAGGGTGCGCAGGCCGAGGAAGTCGAACTTCACCAGGCCGGCCGCCTCCACGTCATCCTTGTCGAACTGGGTAACCAGGCCGTCACCTTCTTCGTCGCAGTAGATCGGCGAGAAGTCAGTCAGCTTGGTCGGCGCGATCACCACGCCGCCGGCGTGTTTACCGACGTTACGCACCACGCCTTCGAGCTTGCGCGCCATGTCCCAGATTTCGGCGGCTTCTTCATCGACCTTGATGAAGTCGCGCAGGATTTCTTCCTGCTCGTAGGCTTTTTCCAGGGTCATGCCGACTTCGAACGGGATCATCTTCGACAGGCGGTCAGCCAGCCCGTAGGACTTGCCCTGCACCCGGGCCACGTCGCGGATTACAGCTTTGGCGGCCATGGAACCGAAGGTGATGATCTGGCTCACCGCATTACGACCGTATTTCTCGGCCACGTATTCGATCACGCGATCGCGGCCGTCCATGCAGAAGTCGACGTCGAAGTCGGGCATGGATACACGTTCCGGGTTCAGGAAGCGTTCGAACAGCAGGTCATATTCCAACGGGTCAAGGTCGGTGATCTTCTGCACGTAGGCCACCAACGAGCCCGCACCTGACCCACGGCCCGGACCTACCGGTACGCCGTTGTTCTTGGCCCACTGAATAAAGTCCATCACGATCAGGAAGTAACCGGGGAACCCCATCTGGATAATGATATCCAGCTCGAAATTCAGCCGATCGACGTAGACCTGGCGCTTGGCTTCGTAATCTTCGGTGGTGTCCCTGGGCAACAGGACGCGCAGGCGATCCTCCAGGCCATCGAACGACACCTTGCGAAAGTACTCGTCGATGGTCATGCCATCGGGAATCGGGAAGTTGGGCAAAAAGTGCTTGCCCAGCTTCACTTCGATGTTGCAGCGCTTGGCGATTTCGACCGAGTTTTCCAGGGCCTCGGGCAAGTCGCTGAACAGTTCGGCCATTTCCTCGGCGCTTTTGAGGTACTGCTCTTCGCTGTAGTTCTTCGAACGGCGCGGGTCATCCAGGGCGCGGCCTTCGCCGATGCACACGCGGGTTTCGTGGGCTTCGAAATCTTCCTTCTTGATAAAGCGCACATCGTTGGTCGCCACCAGCGGCGCGCCCAGCTTGTCGGCCAGGGCCACGGCGGCGTGCAGATGCTCTTCATCGTTGGGGCGGTTGGTGCGCTGCACTTCGAGGTAGAAGCGGTCGGGGAACACCTGCATCCATTCGCGGGCCAGCACTTCGGCTTCCTGCGGGTTGCCACCCAGCAGCGCGATACCAACCTCGCCCTCCTTGGCGGCCGAGAGCATGATCACGCCTTCGCTGGCTTCGGCCACCCACTCGCGCTCGATGATGATCGAGCCATTGCGCTGACCATCGATAAAGCCACGGGAAATCAGCTCGGTCAGGTTGCGATAACCCACGCCGTTCATCGCCAGCAGGCTGATGCGGCTCAGCGGATTATCCGGGTCTTTGTTGGACAGCCACAGGTCGGCGCCACAGATCGGCTTGATACCTGCGCCCATGGCGTTTTTGTAGAACTTGACCAGGGAGCACATGTTGTTCTGGTCGGTAACCGCCACCGCCGGCATGTTCATGCCCACCAGGGTCTTGACCAGCGGTTTGATCCGCACCAGGCCGTCGACCAGGGAGTATTCAGTGTGCAGGCGTAGATGAACGAATGAAGCCGGCATAGTGATCCTGTGCAGTAACTTGGAAACGACAAGGCCCGGGATTGTACCGGGCCTGGAGCAAAACATCAGCCTCGCGACTACACCTCGCTGAGGCTCTCGCGCAGCTCATAAGCCTGGCGCACCGGGGCGAACGAGCGGCGGTGGATCGGCGTAGGACCGAGTCGCGCCAGGGCTTCCAGATGAACGGGCGTCGGGTAGCCTTTATGGCCGCCCATGCCGTAGCCCGGGTAAACCAGATCGAAAGCCGCCATTTCGCGGTCGCGGCTGACCTTGGCCAGGATCGACGCCGCCGCAATGGCCGGCACCTTGCTGTCACCCTGGACCACGGCCTCGGCGCGCATCGCCAGTTTGGGGCAACGGTTACCGTCAATCATCGCCAGCCTGGGGGTGATATGCAGCCCTTCAACTGCACGCTGCATGGCAAGCATGGTGGCGTGCAGGATGTTCAGTTCGTCGATTTCTTCGACTTCCGCCCGGGCGATATGCCAACTCAAGGCCTTTTCACAGATCTCGTCATAGAGTTTTTCACGACGGGCTTCAGTGAGTTTTTTCGAATCATTAAGGCCCAGGATCGGACGGTTCGGGTCGAGGATCACCGCCGCCGTTACGACCGCACCGCACAACGGGCCGCGCCCGACTTCGTCGACACCCGCCACCAGTTCGTGGGCCTGTGCAACCAGGCTGAAATCCAGGCCCATCTGCGTACTCATAAAGCTTCCTGTTTTTGGCCGATCAGGTTCAGCACGGCATCCGCCGCCTGGTTCGAGGCATCACGGCGCAAGGTGCGGTGAATAGCGTCGAAACCACGGGTCTGCTCTTCGCCGCCATCAATCAAGGGTAGTAGCGTTTGCGCAAGCGCTTCGGGCTTAGCATCGTCCTGCAACAACTCCGGCACCAGCAACCGTTGAGCCAGCAGGTTAGGCAAGGAAATGTACGGGCTTTTGACCATGCGCTTGAGAATCCAGAAGGTCAGCGGCGCCAGCCGATAGGCCACCACCATCGGACGTTTGTACAGCAGGGCTTCCAGGGTTGCGGTGCCCGACGCAATCAATACGGCATCGCAGGCGGCCAGGGCCAGGTGCGACTGGCCGTCGAGCAGGGTCAGCGGCAGGTTGCGCCCCTCCAGCAATGTTTCAATTTGCGCGCGACGCTGCGGGCTGGCGCACGGCAGCACAAAACGAACGCCCGGCTTGAGTGTTTGCAGGCGTTCGGCGGCATCAAAAAACAGGCTGCCAAGACGTCCGACTTCCCCTCCCCGGCTACCCGGCATCAACGCGACCAGCGGGCCGGCGGCCAACCCCAGTTCGGTACGCGCCGCGTCACGGTCAGCGTGCAAAGGAATGGCATCGGCCAGGGTATGGCCGACAAACCGCACCGGCACGCCCTGCTCTTCGTAGAACCTGGCCTCGAACGGCAGCAGGGTCAGCATCAAGTCGCAGCCTTGGCGAATCTTCAGCACACGCTTTTGCCGCCACGCCCATACGGACGGGCTGACATAGTGCACGGTCTTGATCCCGGCCTGGCGCAACTTGAGTTCAATGTTGAGGGTGAAGTCCGGGGCATCGATACCGATAAAGACGTCGGGCCTTTCATCGATCAGCGTCTTGATCAGTAGCTTGCGCCGAGCAAGCAATTCACGCAGGCGCCCCAGCACCTCGACCAACCCCATGACCGACAGGCGCTCCATCGGAAAGTAGGAGGTGAGGCCTTCGGCCTGCATCAAGGGGCCACCCACGCCGATAAATTCGATTGCGGGGTGCCGGACTTTCAGAGCCCGCATCAGGCCGGCGCCGAGGATATCGCCGGAAGCTTCCCCGGCGACCAATGCGATACGCAACTTGGCCATGATCAGCGGGTAATGCCGCGAGTCGACGCCTGGATCGAGTCACGAAACACCGCGACTTCCGGGAACGACGCTGCCGGCTCGGCCAGTTCGATCAGGGCCTGCTCAACCGTCAGCCCTTGACGGTAAACCGTCTTGTAGGCGCGGCGCAGGGCCTGGATTGCGTCGTCGCTGAAACCGCGACGGCGCATGCCTTCGAAATTCATGCTGCGGGCTTCGGCAGGATTGCCGAACACCGTGACGAATGCAGGGACATCCTTGCCGATGGCGGTGCCCATGCCGGAAAAGCTGTGGGCGCCGATATGGCAATATTGATGCACCAGGGTGAAACCGGACAGGATCGCCCAATCATCCACATGCACGTGCCCGGCCAACGCGGTGTTGTTGACCAGGATGCAATGGTTGCCAATCACGCTGTCGTGGCCGATATGCGCATAGGCCATCACCAGGTTGTGATCACCCAACGTGGTCTCGGCTCGATCCTGCACGGTGCCACGGTGAATGGTCACGCCTTCACGGATGATGTTGTGGTCACCGATGACCAGGCGTGTTTCTTCACCCTTGTACTTCATGTCCGGGGTGTCTTCGCCTACTGAGGAAAACTGGTAGATACGATTGTGTTTGCCAATGCGGGTCGGACCCTTGAGGATCACGTGTGGCCCGATGACAGTCCCCTCGCCGATTTCCACACCTGCGCCGACGATCGACCAGGGGCCGACCTCAACGTCGGCGGCCAGTACGGCCGACGGATCGATGATTGCGCGAGGGTCAATCAAACTCATAGTTTGCGTTCCGCACAGATGATCTCGGCAGAGCACACCGGCTTGCCATCCACCGAAGCCTGGCATTCGAACTTCCAGATCTGGCGCTTGCAACTGATGAACTTGGCTTCCAGGATCAACTGGTCACCGGGAGTGACCGGATTGCGGAAACGCAACTTGTCGGAACCCACGAAATAGTAAAGCGTGCCGTCGGCAGGCTTGAGGTCAAGCATTTTGAAACCAAGGATACCGGCAGCCTGGGCCATTGCTTCGATGATCAACACGCCCGGCATGATGGGATGCGCAGGAAAGTGACCATTGAAAAACGGTTCGTTGATGCTGACATTCTTGTAGGCACGAATGCGCTTTTCCTCAACATTGAGGTCCACTACACGATCCACCAGCAGGAACGGATAACGGTGAGGCAGGTATTCGCGAATCTCGTTGATGTCCATCATTTCGGGGGGAAGCCTGTAATAAAGATTGGGGGCGGGCGGACTAAAAGCACGCCCCGCTAGCAAATCAAGGAGGCAGTCTATCGGCTGTGCACACTTGATATGGAAATGGTATCAGCCTTCTGATGAAGCATCACCGCCAGGGGTCACGTCCCCAACACGCTTTTCCAGCTGTTTGAGACGTCGAGCCATGTCGTCGAGCTGTCTCAGACGCGCCGCACTCTTGCGCCATTCAGCCGCAGGCTGCATGGCGGTACCGGATGAATAAGCCCCTGGCTCGGTAATCGAGTGAGTGACCATGGTCATGCCAGTGATGAAGACGTTGTCGCAAATATCGATATGCCCCACCAGCCCCACGCCACCGGCAAGCATGCAATGCTTGCCGATTTTAGTGCTGCCGGAAATCCCCACGCAGGCAGCCATGGCGGTATGGTCGCCAATCTGCACGTTGTGGGCGATCTGGATCTGGTTGTCGAGCTTCACGCCATTGCCAATCACGGTGTCGGCCAGGGCCCCGCGATCGACCGCGGTGTTGACACCGATTTCCACGTCGTCACCGATCAATACGCCGCCGACCTGGGCAATCTTGTGCCAGATACCTTTGGCATTGGCAAAGCCAAAGCCTTCACCGCCGATCACTGCACCTGACTGAATGACCACCCGCTGCCCGATACGCACATCGTGGTAAAGAGTAACGCGAGGCGCCAGCCAGCCATCGGCGCCGATTTCGCAGCGCGCACCGATAAAGCAATGCGCGCCTACGGTGACGCCAGCGCCAATACGCGCGCCACTCTCGATGACCGCGAAAGCGCCAATGCTGGCCGCAGGATCGACCTGCGCATCCTGCGCGATCACCGCTGACGGATGGATACCACCCGCCGCCTTCGGCTTGGGATCGAACAGGTGCGATGCTTTCGCGTAGCACAGGTAGGGATCAGCCACCACCAGCGCATCCCCGATAAACCCTTCGGCGTCAGCGGCCTTGAGCAACACGGCTGCGGCTTGGCAATCGACCAGGTATTTACGGTATTGAGGGTTTGCGAGGAAGCTCAACTGAGCTGGGCCAGCCTCCTGCAAGGTGGCTAGCCCAGTGATTTCCTTCTCCTTGGAGCCACGCAAGGTGGCCCCCAGGAACTCGGCCAACTCGCCGAGCTTGATAGTCGCAGTCATGGTTTACTTCAGCTGGTTCATGCGCTCGATCACCTGGCGGGTGATGTCGTATTGAGGCTTGACGTCAATCACGGCGCCGCGCTCGAACACCAGGTCAAAGGCACCCTTCTTGATGACTTCTTCCACAGCGCTGTCGAGCTTGGGCTTGAGCTGCTTGAGCATTTCGCGGTCGGCAACAGCCTTGGCTTCGTTCAGCTCCTTGGATTGGAACTGGTAGTCACGGGCCTTTTGCTTGAACTCAAGCTCCAGACGCTCGCGCTCGCCTTGCTGCATCTTGTCGCCACCGGCAACCAGGCGGTCCTGGATGCCCTTGGCGCTGCTTTCCAGGGTCTTGAGCTTGGTCAGTTGCGGACCGAATTTCTTCTCGGCATCCACGGCATAACGCTTGGCCGCGTCAGATTCCAGCAGGGCCATCTGATAGTTCAGCACGGCGATTTTCATTTCGGCGAAGGCCGGGGTGGTTACCAGCACAGTGGCCAGCAAGACCAATTGAGTCAACTTACGCACGATGTACTCCTACAGAATCCGTTGTCGTTATCTTAGGTCAGACGCTTAGAACGTCTGGCCAAGGGAGAATTGGAAAATCTGGGTTTCAGCGTTATCCGGTTTCTTGATCGGCATGGCCAGAGCAAAGCTCAATGGGCCAAGCGCGGTCACCCAGGTCACACCCACACCCACGGAGCTCGCCAGATTGCTGAGGCTCACGTCGTTGCACTGGGTGTTGGACCGCGAACCGTTCGGGTTGGTGACCTGTTCACATTTGGAGTCGAACACGTTACCCACGTCCCAGAAGACCGAAGTACGCAGGGAACGCTGATCTTTCACGAATGGCAGCGGGAACAGAATTTCCGCACCACCCTGGATCAGTACGTTACCGCCGAACGGCAGCGGATCGTTGTCCGAGTCAGCTACAGTGCCCCGGTTACCAGTAAGCGCCTCGCCACGGCTCGGCGTACCACGAGGACCCAGGGTGCTGTCCTTGAAGCCACGTACCGAGTTGAAGCCACCCGCGTAGTAGTTTTCATAGAAAGGCAAGCCGTTGGTCGAACCATAGCCGTCGCCATAGCCCAGCTCGGTGTGCAGGCGCATGGTGTAGTTGTCGCTCAACGGCTGGAACAACTGGCCGCGATAATCGAGCTTGAAGAACGACAGGTCGCTGCCCGGCGTGGTGACTTCCGCAGTCAGGCTCTGGGAATGGCCACGGGTTGCCAGTACACCTTTGTTCAGGGTCGACTCGGACCAGCCGGCAGACGCCTTGAAGTTCAGGAACTTGTCGCCTTCACGGCGGGTGAAGTCGAAAATCTCATCCACGGTGTACACACCGGTCTTGATCTCATCCTGCTGCGCGGTCAGGCCGAAGGTGAGACGCGAGGTCTCGCTGATCGGGTAACCCACGTTCACACCGGCACCGAGGCTGTCGATCGCATAGCTTGCAACGTCAACGTCGAGGTCTTTGTAATCGGTGGTGCGATAGAAGGCGTTGTAGCCCAGGCTCACACCGTCTGCAGTCCAGTAGGGGTCGGTGTAGCCGAAGTTGTATCGGCTCTGGTATTCGCTTCGGGTCAGACCGATGGAGACACGGTTACCGGTACCGAGGAAGTTGTTCTGGGTAATGGAACCCCCCAGGATCAAACCGGCGCTCTGGGCGAAACCGACGCTGGCGGTGATCGAGCCCGAGGCCTGTTCTTCAACGGCGTAGTTCACGTCGACCTGGTCATCCACACCCGGTACGGCCGGGGTTTCAACGTTGACTTCCTTGAAGAAGCCCAGGCGCTCAAGTCGGGTCTTGGATTGGTCGATCAGGTAAGTCGACGCCCAACCGCCTTCCATCTGGCGCATTTCACGACGCAGCACTTCGTCCGAGGACTTGGTGTTGCCACGGAAGTTGATGCGGTTGACGTAGGCACGCTTGCCTGGATCGACGACGAACGTGATGTCCACGGTGTGGTCTTCATCGTTCGGGGTCGGCACGCCGTTGACGTTGGCGAAGGTATAGCCTTCGTTACCCAGGCGACGGGTGATCAGCTCGGAGGTGGTGGTCATCAGCTTGCGCGAGAACACCTGGTCCTTCTGGACCAGCAACAGGGACTTGACCTGGTCTTCAGGCACTTTCAAGTCACCGCTGAGCTTGACGTCACGAACCTTGTACTTCTCGCCTTCGTTGACGTTGACAGTGATGTAGACGTGCTTCTTGTCCGGGGTGATGGACACCTGGGTCGAAGCGATGTCCATATTGATGTAGCCACGGTCCAGGTAGTAGGAGCGCAGGCGTTCCAGGTCGCCGGACAATTTTTCACGGGCGTACTTGTCATCGTTCTTGAAGAACGACAACCAGTTGGTGGTCTTGAGTTCGAACAGGTCGATCAGGTCTTCATCAGCGAACTTGGTGTTGCCCACCACGTTGATATGCTGGATGGCCGCCACGGTGCCTTCGTTGATGTTGACCTTCAGGCCTACCCGGTTACGCGGCTGCGGGATCACTTCCGTTTCCACGCTCGCCGAGTAGCGGCCCTGGGCAACGTACTGGCGTTGCAGCTCGTTACGCACACCTTCGAGGGTGGCGCGCTGGAAGATTTCGCCCTCGGCCAGGCCCGACTGCTTCAACCCTTTCATCAGGTCTTCAGTGGAGATGGCCTTGTTGCCTTCGATCGTGATACTCGCGACGGAAGGCCGCTCGACGACGGTGATGACCAGGACATTGCCTTCGCGACCCAGTTGGATATCTTGAAAGAACCCGGTTTTGAACAGCGCACGAGTGGATTCCACCAGGCGACGATCATCAGCCTGTTCCCCGACGTTCAACGGCAAGGCACCAAAGACGCTACCCGCGGAAACCCGCTGGAGGCCGTTGACGCGAATATCGGAGATGGTGAAGGACTCGGCGTGAACTTCGGCGATCATCAATACGGTGAGAACCGCAGTTAGCAGCAGACGTTTCATGAAGTCCTTTCTTATTCCAACTGGCAATAAACAAACTGCCGCAAAATGCGGCAGATTCGCAATTCAGCGAAGCGTTACAGTCGTCCCAGATCGTTGACCAGAGCTAACAACATCACTCCGACCACCAAACTGATACCGATCTGTATCCCCCAACCCTGCACCCGATCCGACAAGGGGCGACCACGCACCCACTCGACCAGATAAAACAGCAGATGCCCCCCATCCAATACTGGAATGGGCAGCAAATTCAGAACTCCAAGGCTGATACTCAGATAAGCCAGGAAATTCAGGAAATCCGCGACACCCGACTGGGCAGAAGCGCCCGCCACTTTAGCAATGGTTATCGGTCCACTCAAGTTTTTTACCGAGAGCTCGCCGAACAACATTTTCTTGAGGGATTCGAGGGTCAGCACGCTCATGGTCCAAGTGCGTTTAGCACCCTCGCCAATCGCGGCCAACGGCCCGAAGCTGACCTCTCTCACCATCGATGGCGGCCACTCGACACCTTTGACCCCGGCACCCAGGTAACCCCCGGCGGCCTTGGCCTCCCCACGAACCGACAAGGTCACGGGGACGTCGATTTGAGCACCTTCACGCTCAACTTTCAGCACAATTTTGGTATCAGGACGTACACGCACCAGATCGACCACTTGCTGCCAGTCACCCAGTGCCTGGCCATCAAGGGCCAACAGCCGATCGCCGGTCTTAAGACCCGCGGCCTGGGCCGGGCCCTTGGGATCCAGCTCGGCCAGTACTGGCGGCAACGCCGGACGCCAGGGACGAATGCCCAGGGATTTGATCGGATCCGGCTCGTCAGCGCCTTGAAGCCAACGGTCCAACGCCAGCTCACGCGGGCTTTCGGCACTGGAGTCCTGCTCGCGCACCACCACATTGACAGTACCGCTCTCGCCCAGTCGACGCACCAACTGCAAATTGACCGCGCCCCAACCGGTGGTGGGCTCGCCATCAATGGAAACAATTTCCTGCCCTGCCACCAACCCGGCCTTGGCCGCAATACTGCCCGACTCGACCGCACCGATGACCGGGCGCACCTGCTGGCTGCCCAGCATGGCGAGGACCCAGAAAAACACCATCGCCAGCAGGAAGTTGGCGATCGGGCCGGCAGCCACGATGGCGATCCGCTGACGAACGGTCTTGCGGTTGAAGGACTGGTCCAACTGATCCGCAGGCACTTCGCCTTCTCGCTCATCGAGCATCTTCACATAGCCACCCAACGGGATAGCTGCGATCACGAACTCAGTGCCACGACGATCATGCCAGCGAACCAGCGGCATGCCGAAACCGACGGAAAAGCGCAATACCTTGACGCCGCAACGACGCGCCACCCAGAAGTGGCCGAATTCGTGGAAGGTAACCAGCACGCCCAGAGCAACCAGGGTGCCGACAATCATGTAGAGCGCACTCATCTAATTTCTCCGCATTTCAATACGATGCCTGAAGGCGCTCACCCGCCCACAACCTGACGCGCGTTGCGGTCCAGCCATTGCTCGGCCAGGGCCCGGCCCTTGGTATCCGCCTCGAACACTGCTCCCAGATCATTCACAGCCACTACCGGCTCAAGATTCAGAACGTCCTCGATGATACTCGCGATCTGCGGAAAGCGGATGCGCCGTTCGAGAAACGCTGCCACGGCCACTTCATTGGCTGCATTAAGCATGGCTGGCGCACTGTTACCCGCCTCGGCCGCTTGCCGGGCCAGACGCAGGCACGGGAAGCGCTGCTCGTCCGGCGCTTGAAAGTCCAGGCGCGCAATCGCAAACAGGTCCAACGGCGCCACACCGGAGTCAATCCGTTCCGGCCAAGCCAAGGCATTGGCGATCGGTGTGCGCATATCGGGGTTACCCAATTGCGCCAGTACCGAGCCGTCTACGTAATCGACCAGGGAATGAATCACACTTTGAGGGTGAATCACCACTTCCACCTGGTCGGGCCGCGCATCGAACAACCAGCACGCCTCGATCAGCTCCAGCCCTTTGTTCATCATGCTTGCCGAGTCCACGGAGATTTTGCGCCCCATGGACCAATTCGGATGCGCACACGCCTGGTCCGGCGATACATGCTCCAGCTCATCCAGCGGAGTTTGCCGGAAAGGTCCACCGGAAGCCGTGAGCAAAATCCGACGCACACCCACCTGGCTCAAGCCGCGGGCAAAATCGGCGGGCATGCACTGAAAAATCGCGTTGTGCTCACTGTCGAGGGGCAACAGGACCGCACCGCTCTTGCGCACAGCCTGCATGAAGAGCGCGCCGGACATGACCAGGGCTTCTTTATTGGCCAGCAGGATCTTTTTGCCCGCGTCGACTGCGGCCAGTGTGGGACGCAAACCCGCCGCCCCGACTATCGCCGCCACGACCGTATCCACTTCGGCATCCGCCGACACCTGGCACAGACCTTCCTCGCCCACCAGCACTTGGGTAGCAAGGCCGGCAGCGCGCAGGTCATCCTGCAGCCCTCGCGCAGCAGCTGCCTGCGGCACCACCGCAAAACGCGGCGAGTGACGCACGCACAGCGCCAGCAGTTCGCTCATACGCGTGAAGCCAGTCAGGGCAAATACCTGATAACGGTCAGGATGACGGGCGATTACATCCAGGCTGCTCAGCCCGACCGAGCCCGTCGCTCCCAGCACGGTGACCTGTTGCAAGCGGCTCACGAAGCGATCATCCACAGCAACACGGCAAAGATCGGCAACGCAGCGGTGAGACTATCAATACGGTCCAGCACGCCACCGTGACCTGGCAGCAGGTTACTGCTGTCCTTGATCCCGGCCTGACGCTTGAACATGCTTTCGGTGAGGTCGCCCACCACCGAAATGAATACGACCACGGCAGTCCCCAGCAAGGCCAGGATAATCTGCTTCACCGACCAGTCACGCAGCACACCGACCACCAACGCAATCAGCAGCGTCAAGGCCAGCCCCCCGTATACACCTTCCCAGCTCTTGCCCGGGCTGACGGCAGGCGCCAGTTTACGCTTGCCAAAGGCCCGGCCCGAAAAGTAGGCGCCGATGTCAGCCCCCCAGACCAGCACCATGACGGCCAGGATCAATTCGTTGCCGTTCGGGAAACGCTTGATCTCCACCAGTCCTTGCCAGGCCGGCAGCAGGATCAGCAAGCCAATCACCAACTTGCACGCCACACTGGACCACTGGCCGCTGGTACGCGGATAGGTCAGCACCAGGAACGTCGCCGTGGCCCACCACAGTACCGCCGCCCCCAGCACCCAGGGCGCGATATCGGGCAGGATGTACATCAGGAACAGCAACAGCGCGACGATTGCGGCATACGCCATACGGGGCAATTGGTCGCTGAAACCCGCCAGGCGCGCCCACTCCCATGCGCCGAGCGTGACGACCAGGCCGATGAACAGCGCAAACCCGGAACCCTCGAGCAGGAAAAAACCGCACAAGGCAATCGGCAGCAGGATCAGTGCCGTGATGATTCGTTGTTTAAGCATTTAAACCCGGGCTCCAGCTTCGATCTGCTCGCTCGTTTTACCGAAGCGACGCTGACGGGAAGCGAAATCAGCCAGCGCATTGCGCATGGCATCGTGTTTGAAGTCCGGCCAGAACAGGTCGGAGAAGTACAGCTCGGTATAGGCTAGCTGCCACAGCAGGAAATTGCTGATGCGATGCTCGCCACCGGTACGGATGCACAAGTCCGGCAACGGCAAGTCGCCGGTCACCAGGCAGGTTTGCAACAGTTCGGGCGTGATGTCGTCGGGCCGCAGATGACCGGCCTGCACTTCGCGGGCCAGTCGCTGCGCAGCCTGGGCAATGTCCCACTGGCCGCCGTAGTTGGCTGCGATCTGCAGCACAAAACGGTTGCTGCCGGCAGTGATCGCCTCGGCTTCACGCATGGCCGCTTGCAGCTCCGGGTGGAACCGGGAGCGATCCCCAATGATACGCAGGCTGATGTTGTTGTCATTGAGGCGCTTGGCCTCGCGACGCAGCGCCTTGAAGAACAGGTCCATCAAGGCGCTGACTTCTTCGGCAGGCCGTTGCCAGTTCTCACTGGAAAAGGCAAACAGCGTCAGCACTTCGACCTTGGCTTCGGCACACACTTCGATGACAGCGCGCACCGCATCGACACCCGCTTTATGCCCGGCAACACCCGGCATAAAGCGTTTCTTCGCCCAGCGATTATTCCCATCCATGATGATCGCGACATGGCGCGGCACCACAGAGGGCACAGTCTGCTTGGTCTTTTCCATGAAGGCGTCCTGACCCCTTATACGGCCATCAGGTCCTTTTCTTTTTCTTCGGTGGCCTTGGTGATCTGGGCCTCCGCATCCTTGGTCAGCTTATCGATATCGGCAACGGCGCGACGTTCTTCGTCTTCGCTGATTTCCTTGTCCTTGACCAGCTTCTTCAGATCACCCAAAGCATCGCGACGGATATTGCGCACGGCCACGCGTGCATCTTCAGCCGCGCTGCGCGCCTGCTTGGTGAAGCCCTTGCGGGTTTCTTCGGTCAGGGCAGGCATGGAAATCAGCAGCAACTCGCCCAGGTTGGTCGGGTTGAGGTTCAAACCGGCGCTCTGGATGGCCTTGTCGACAGCACCGAGCATGTTGCGCTCGAAGGCCACGACTTGCAGGGTGCGCGAGTCTTTTACGGTGATGTTGGCCACCTGGGTGATGGACGTGTCCGTGCCGTAGTACGGCACCATCACGCTGCCCAGGATGCTCGGGTGCGCTTTGCCGGTACGAATCTGACCGAACGCATGGTTGAGCGACTCCAGGGATTTGTGCATACGCTCTTGAGCGTCTTTCTTGATTTCGTTGATCATTGTTGGCCTTCCTCGATCAGAGTCCCTTCCGCGCCGCCGTGTACGATATTCAGCAGGGCGCCGGGCTTGTTCATGTTAAATACGCGCAGCGGCATCTTGTGGTCGCGGCACAGGCAGATAGCCGTCAGGTCCATCACACCCAGCTTGCGATCCAGTACTTCATCGTAGGTCAGATGATCGAACTTCTCGGCATGCGGGTCTTTGAATGGATCTGCAGTGTATACGCCATCCACCTTGGTCGCCTTCAGCACCACGTCGGCGTCGATTTCGATAGCGCGCAGACACGCGGCCGAATCGGTGGTGAAGAACGGGTTACCGGTGCCTGCGGCGAAGATCACCACTTCCTTGGAGTTCAGGTGGCGCATGGCTTTGCGGCGATCGTAGTGATCGGTCACGCCGACCATGGAAATCGCCGACATCACGATGGCCGAGATATTGGCGCGCTCCAGGGCGTCACGCATGGCCAGGGCGTTCATCACAGTGGCCAGCATACCCATGTGGTCGCCAGTGACCCGATCCATGCCGGCAGCACTCAGCGCCGCACCGCGGAACAGGTTGCCACCGCCGATCACCAGGCCCACTTGAACACCGATACCGACCAATTGGCCGACTTCGAGCGCCATGCGGTCAAGCACCTTGGGGTCGATCCCGAACTCTTCCGAGCCCATCAGGGCCTCGCCGCTGAGCTTGAGTAGAATGCGTTTATAGCGAGCCTGATAACCACTGCCCTGCTGAGCCATTGCGAATCTCTCCTGCGGCGTATTTTCTTAAAAAATTCTTGGCGAGCCGTTTACGGCTTGCGTTCACTCTAGCTGGACGCTATCACAGCGCCATCGGAACACGGCTTTGTAAGCCAGTTCCAAGGGGAAGCCAAATAAAATTAGCCTTCCCATTTGAAAAGAGGCTGCGCGCGTGAGCGGGCAGCCTCTTTCGGGCGACAGTTGAAAACTGTCTTATTGCTTGGCGGCAGCCAGCTGGGCAGCAACTTCTTCAGCGAAGTTGTCGACCGGCTTCTCGATGCCGTCGCCTACTTTGAAGTAGGTGAAGGAAACGATTTCAGCACCGGCTTTCTTGGCCAGTTCGCCCACCTTGATTTCAGGGTTCTTGACGAACGCCTGCTCAACCAGGCTTGCTTCAGCCAGGAACTTGCTGATACGGCCCTTGACCATATTTTCAACAATGTTTTCTGGCTTGCCTTTGATTTTTTCTTCGTTCAGCTGCAGGAACACAGCTTTCTCACGCTCGATCGCTTCGGCAGACACTTCCGAAGGCAGCAGGAACTCAGGGTTGCTTGCAGCAACGTGCATGGCGATGTCTTTAGCCAGCTCAACGTCGCCGCCTTTCAGAACAACCGCTACACCGATTTTGTTGCCGTGCAGGTAACCACCAACAACATCACCTTCCACACGGGTCAGGCGACGAATGTTGACGTTTTCGCCAACCTTGCCAACCAGAACCAGGCGTGCAGCTTCTTGAGCCTCGATCAGCGGAGCGACATCAGTCAGCTTGTCGGCGAACGCTTTATCAACGCTGGCAGCAACAAATGCCTTGAAGTCGTCCTGCAGAGCCAGGAAGTCGGTCTGCGAGTTCACTTCCAGCAGAACGGCGGATTTGCCGTCTTCTTTCAGAGCGATAGCGCCTTCAGCAGCTACGTTGCCTGCTTTCTTGGCAGCCTTGATCGCGCCGGAAGCACGCATGTCATCAATGGCTTTTTCAATGTCGCCGTCAGCCTTTTCCAGGGCTTTCTTGCAATCCATCATGCCTTCGCCGGTACGCTCACGCAGTTCTTTAACCAACGCTGCAGTAATTGCTGCCATTTTCAAATTCCTCTTGGATAGGTTTTCAACCATTCCACCCGATCGAACGGGGGATCAATTCTTCCCGAACCACCGTTGTTAGCTGCTGCACGTTACAGTCGCAATGTTGCGCTGCTACAAATGGGCGCCGACAAACGGTTTTCGAGGTGGCAAAAAGGGGGCCAAGCCCCCTTTTTGCTTACTGAGTCAACGCCAGGGCGTCAGTTACTCAGCGGCAGCGACCGGAGCTTCTTCAACGAACTGCTCGGTACCACCAGCAACGTGGTTACGACCACGGATTACAGCGTCAGCCATCGAACCCATGTACAACTGGATAGCGCGGATTGCGTCATCGTTGCCTGGGATGATGTAGTCAACACCTTCCGGGCTGCTGTTGGTATCGACTACGCCGATAACAGGGATGCCCAGCTTGTTGGCTTCGGTGATCGCGATGCGCTCGTGATCAACGTCGATAACGAACAGTGCGTCAGGCAGACCGCCCATGTCCTTGATACCACCCAGGGAACGATCGAGCTTTTCCAGGTCGCGAGTGCGCATCAGCGCCTCTTTCTTGGTCAGCTTGGCGAAAGTACCGTCTTCGGCTTGCACTTCAAGGTCACGCAGACGCTTGATGGAAGCACGGATGGTTTTGAAGTTGGTCAGCATGCCGCCCAACCAGCGGTGATCGACGTACGGCGAACCGCAACGTGCTGCTTCTTCAGCAACGATCTTGCCAGCGGAACGCTTGGTGCCAACGAACAGAATCTTGTTTTTGCCCTGAGCCAGGCGCTCTACGAAGGTCAGCGCTTCGTTGAACATAGGCAGGGTTTTTTCAAGGTTGATAATGTGGATCTTGTTACGTGCGCCGAAAATGTACTTACCCATTTTCGGGTTCCAGTAACGGGTCTGGTGACCGAAGTGCACACCGGCCTTCAGCATATCGCGCATGTTGACTTGGGACATGATAGTTCCTTAATAAGTCGGGTTTGGCCTCCACGTATCCCAATGACCAACCAGCGGCATCAAGGCCTCCGGCACCCAGGTCATCGTGTCGACACGTGTGTGGATTTAAGCTCTGCGGGGTATCCCCGGAAAGCGGCGCATTTTATACCACAGCATCGGCAAAAACGGAACACGCATTCACGTTTGCCGCGCGCCGCGCTTGCGCAAGCCCTTGAACAGAGCCGACCTACCCCTACCTTATAGAGAGAAGCGATCATCAGAGGCTCATGATTTGACGCCATCGTCTGTTAGAATCGCGTTTTTTGTGGCTTGTGCGAATCCTGCAAGCTTTTTGTCGCACGCCCGTCAACCGAATTGATTTCAGCGTATTGCGCTAGAGAGAGCCTGTATGACCGTGAGTTTGAAAACCGCCGAAGACATCGCCGGCATGCGCATTGCCGGAAAGCTGGCTGCCGACGTTCTGGAAATGATCGCCGAACACGTCAAGCCCGGCGTCACCACTGAAGCACTGAACCAGATCTGCCACGACTATATAGTCAACGTGCAAGGCGCCATCCCTGCTCCGCTGAACTACAAGGGCTTCCCCAAGTCGATCTGCACCTCGGTCAACCACGTGGTCTGCCACGGGATTCCGGGTGACAAGCCGCTGAAGGATGGCGACACCCTGAACATCGACGTCACCGTGATCAAGGACCGTTACTTCGGCGACACCAGCCGCATGTTCCATGTCGGCACCGTGGCGCCCTGGGCCGAGCGCCTGTCCCAGGTGACCCAGGAATGCATGTACAAGGCCATCGAGATCGTCAAGCCCGGCTGCCGCCTGGGCGATATCGGTGAAGTGATTCAGAAACACGCCGAAAAGAACGGTTTCTCGGTGGTACGCGAGTTCTGCGGCCACGGCATCGGCACCGTCTTCCACGAAGAACCGCAGATCCTGCACTACGGCCGCGCCGGCACCGGCATGGAACTCAAGGCTGGCATGACCTTTACCATCGAGCCGATGATCAACCAGGGCAAGGCCGATACCAAGGTGCTGGGCGACGGCTGGACCGCCATCACCAAGGACCGCAAGCTCTCGGCGCAGTGGGAACACACCCTGCTGGTCACCGAGACCGGCTACGAGATCTTCACCCTGCGCGCCGATGACACGATTCCACGCGTTTCGGCGTAGAGGCCGGGCAGGTTTTCCCAACGGTGTAATGACTGACTGACAGATAGAAAGGAAAGCCGATCGATGCCCCAGGTGGATCCCGAACTCTTCGACCGTGGCCAGTTCCAGGCCGAACTGGCGTTGAAGGCAAGCCCCATCGCCGCGTTCAAGAAAGCGATCCGCCAGGCGCGCGACGTGCTCGACGCGCGCTTTCGCAGCGGCCGCGACATACGCAGGCTGATCGAGGACCGCGCCTGGTTCGTCGACAATATCCTGCAAAAAGCCTGGGAACAGTTCAGCTGGAGCACCGAGGCGGATATCGCCCTGGTGGCGGTCGGCGGCTACGGGCGTGGCGAGCTGCACCCCTACTCCGACATCGACCTGCTGATCCTGCTGGACAGCGCCGACCATGAGATTTTTCGCGATTCCATCGAGCGCTTTCTGACGCTGTTGTGGGACATCGGCCTGGAAGTCGGCCAGAGCGTACGCTCGGTCCAAGAGTGCGCCGACGAGGCCCGCGCCGACTTGACGGTCGTCACCAACCTGATGGAAAGCCGCACCATCTGTGGCCCCGAGCGCCTGCGCCAGCGCATGCTCGAGGTCACCAGCACCGCGCACATGTGGCCAAGCAAGGAGTTTTTCCTGGCCAAGCACGCCGAGCAAAAGGCACGGCACCACAAATACAACGACACCGAATACAACCTGGAACCCAACGTCAAAGGTTCGCCGGGCGGGTTGCGCGATATCCAGACGATCTTGTGGGTCGCCCGTCGTCAGTACGGCACCCTGAACCTGCGCGCCCTGGCCGGCGAGGGCTTTCTGGTGGAAAGTGAAAACGCGCTGCTGGCCTCGTCCCAGGAGTTCCTGTGGAAGGTGCGCTACGCCCTGCACATGCTCGCCGGGCGCTCCGAGGACCGCCTGCTGTTCGACCACCAGCGCTCCATCGCCACCTTGCTGGGTTTCGAAGGCGAAGATGCGAAGACCAGCATCGAAAGCTTCATGCAGCAGTATTACCGGGTGGTGATGAGCATCGCCCAGCTCAGCGACCTGATCATCCAGCACTTCGAAGAAGTGATCCTGGCGCCCGAAGACGAAGCGCCGCCGCAGCCGATCAACGCACGCTTCCAACTGCATGATGGCTATATCGAGGCGCGCAACGACAACGTGTTCCGCCGCACGCCGTTCGCCATGCTGGAAATCTTCGTGCTGATGGCCCAGCAGCCGGAAATCAAAGGCGTGCGCGCCGACACCATCCGCCTGCTGCGGGAAAACCGCCATCTGATCGACGAGGCATTTCGTCACGACATCCGCAACACCAGCCTGTTTATCGAACTGTTCAAGTGCAAGATCGGCATCCACCGCAACCTGCGGCGGATGAACCGCTACGGCATCCTCGGGCGCTACCTGCCCGAGTTCGGCTTTATCGTCGGGCAGATGCAGCATGACCTGTTCCACATCTATACCGTGGACGCGCACACCCTGAACCTGATCAAGCATTTGCGTAAGTTGCAGTACACCCAGGTGTCAGAGAAATTCCCACTGGCCAGCAAGCTCATGGCCAAGCTGCCCAAGCCGGAACTGATTTACCTGGCCGGCCTGTACCACGACATCGGCAAAGGCCGGCACGGCGATCACTCGGAGATCGGCGCAGTCGATGCCGAAGCGTTCTGCCAGCGTCACCAATTGCCGTTGTGGGACAGCCGCCTGATTGTCTGGCTGGTGCAGAACCACCTGGTCATGTCGACCACTGCCCAGCGTAAGGACTTGTCCGACCCGCAAGTCATCCACGACTTCGCGCAGATCGTGGGCGATGAGACCCGCCTCGACTACCTCTACGTGCTGACCGTCTCCGACATCAACGCCACCAACCCTACGCTCTGGAATTCCTGGCGCGCCAGCCTGTTGCGCCAGCTGTACACCGAGACCAAGCGCGCCCTGCGCCGCGGCCTGGAAAACCCGGTGGACCGTGAAGAGCAGATCCGCCGCACCCAAAGCGCGGCCCTGGATATCCTGGTGCGCGGGGGCAACGACCCGGATGACGTCGAACAATTGTGGTCGCAACTGGGTGACGATTATTTCCTGCGCCACACCGCCGGCGACGTCGCCTGGCACACTGACGCCATCCTTCAACAGCCGGCCGATGGTGGCCCGCTGGTACTGATCAAGGAAACCACCCAGCGCGAATTCGAAGGCGGCACGCAGATCTTCATCTACGCGCCGGACCAGCACGACTTCTTCGCCGTAACCGTGGCGGCCATGGACCAGCTCAACCTGAACATTCATGATGCCCGGGTGATCACCTCCAGCAGCCAGTTCACCCTCGACACCTATATTGTGCTCGACACCGATGGCGACTCGATCGGCGATAATCCGGTGCGTGTGAAGAAGATCCGCGAAGGCCTGACCGAAGCCCTGCGCAACCCGGATGATTATCCGACCATCATCCAGCGCCGCGTACCGCGCCAGCTCAAGCACTTTGCCTTTGCCCCCCAAGTGACTATTTCCAACGACGCCCAGCGCCCGGTCACCTTACTGGAGCTCAGCGCGCCGGATCGCCCGGGCCTGCTGGCACGGATCGGCGGGATTTTCCTGGAATTCGACCTGTCGCTGCAAAACGCCAAGATCGCGACCCTCGGCGAGCGCGTGGAAGACGTGTTCTTCATCACCGACGCCGACAACCAGCCGCTGTCCGACCCTGAGCTGTGCCGCCGCTTGCAGGAGGCGATCGTGGAGCAATTGAGCGTGACCCAGGAACCGGGCGTCGAGCTGACACGCTTGACCCTATGAACACAGGCTTATGTGAGAGGGGCGTGCTCCCGATAGCAGTGGATCAGATAAAGATCAGCTGACTGACACAACGCAATCGGGAGCAAGCCCCCTCCCACATTGAATTTTCGCCGGCAACCAGACCGCGTGCCGACAACTGAATTTGACGAGACTTGCGATGAACAACGCTCTGAACCAGCTGCAGCCTTACCCGTTCGAGAAACTGCGCGCCCTGCTCGGCAGCGTCACACCGAACCCGGACAAACGCCCGATTGCGCTGTCCATCGGCGAACCCAAGCACAAATCCCCGACCTTCGTCGCCGAAGCGTTGAGTAACAACCTCGATCAGATGGCCGTGTACCCGACCACACTGGGCATCCCCGCACTGCGCGAGGCGATTGGAGCCTGGTGCGAGCGCCGCTTCAACGTCCCGCAAGGCTGGCTGGACCCGGCGCGCAACATCCTGCCGGTCAACGGTACGCGAGAGGCGTTGTTCGCCTTTACCCAGACCGTGGTCAATCGCGGTGACGACGCGCTGGTGGTGAGCCCGAACCCGTTCTACCAGATCTACGAAGGCGCCGCGTTCCTCGCCGGGGCCAAGCCGCATTACTTGGCGTGCCTGGACACCAATGGTTTCAACCCGGACTTCGATGCCGTGTCGCCGGACATCTGGAAACGTTGCCAGATCCTGTTCCTGTGCTCCCCGGGCAACCCGACCGGCGCGCTGATTCCGGCGGACACCCTGAAAAAGCTGATCGCCCTGGCCGACGAGCACGACTTCGTGATTGCCGCCGACGAATGCTACAGCGAGCTGTACTTTGACGAACAAACCCCGCCGCCGGGCCTGCTGAGCGCCTGCGTCGAACTGGGTCGCCAGGACTTCAAGCGTTGCGTGGTGTTCCACAGCCTGTCCAAGCGCTCCAACCTGCCGGGCCTACGCTCCGGGTTCGTGGCGGGTGACGCGGATATCCTCAAGGCATTCCTGCTGTACCGCACCTACCATGGCTGCGCGATGCCGGTGCAAACCCAGTTGGCCAGCATCGCAGCCTGGCAGGACGAGGCCCACGTACTGGCCAACCGCGACCTGTATCGCGAAAAATTCGACGCAGTGCTGGCGATCCTCAAGCCGGTGCTGGATGTGCAAAGCCCGGACGGCGGCTTTTATCTGTGGCCGAATGTGAACGGTGACGACGCGGACTTCTGCCGCGATTTGTTTGTGCAAGAGCATGTGACGGTGGTGCCGGGCTCTTATCTGTCTCGCGAAGTGGACGGTTTCAACCCCGGTGCCGGCCGTGTACGCCTGGCATTGGTTGCGCCATTGGCCGAATGCGTCGAAGCGGCTGAGCGGATACGCGCTTTCATTCAGCGCCGCAGTTGAGGTTCACGCCGCTCCCACACCGTGGGAGCGGCCATGACGGATGTATCTTGCAACCCATAAATGGGAACAAAGCCTCTTGAATGTTCCACCCACGTTCATCTGGTACAAACGCTCAGGTGAACGACATGACCCTCACGATCCCCACCCATCCCGTTCCTGCGCACTCCGTGAGCGCACCTCTCAGTAGAACTAAACGCGGCGTCGCCACGCCGAACAAACTATGGCCTCAACATTCGGTGCTGACCATCTCGCGACTGAACATGACACAAGAACAAAAGGACCTGGTAAAGCACAACATCAATAAATGGGCGCCACACACCAATCTCTATTTCAAGTTCATTGACGGCCCCAATGGCGACATACGCATCACGGCAGACAATGGCAATGGCCCAGGATGGTCAAAAGTGGGTACCGACGCCAAAAACGTTCCACTGTCCAAGCCCACCATGGGCATCGGCTTCACACGCTCTCCCGATAGCATAGCCGCCACGATCCAGCATGAGTTCGGCCATGCTTTGGGCCTCAGACATGAGCATCAGCACCCTGACCGGACGTTGGACTTGAACAACCAGAACATCTACGACGAGTACGAATTGCGGGGGGAATTCCGCTACCACGCCGATGACAATATCATCCGCACTTTTTCACGCCCTCAAGTAACGGCCTCTGAAAACTATGATGACAAATCCATCATGCACTATGGCTTTTCCGCCTCAAGACTCAACACCGGTAACCCCATCCCGCGCAACTTCAACCTGTCTGAAGGCGATAAAACGTTCATTCAGTCGCTTTATCCGGAAGACAAAACACTCTTGGGTAAAGTGCTCAATTCAGGTATCCGGGCAATGATCAGCCACGCCACTACTTAACACTACCCAAGTTCGCTTCACTCATGTCCAGGTCCGCCAACACTTCGCGCAGTACATCGTCGCCAATCTGGTGCTGGCGACTCAAACGGTAGAGTTCCAGGCGCTGCGCGCGTAGCGCCTTGAGCCTCAGCCTGCGCTCCAACTGATCCATTTGCAGCGCCAGTGCCTGAGCCTCGGCCGAGTCATTGAATACGTCCAACTGATGACGATACTCCGCCATCAGCCGCGCCTTGAGCTCGGTGGCCAATGCCGCTTGAGCGGCGTCCGGCGTTTCGGCTTCGGCGGGTTCTTCGACCTCCAGCGCGTGGATCGCCGCCACGGCGGTCTTTTTCCAGGCCTCGCGCACTTCGTTGTGGCGCTTCTCATCCGGGCCTTTCTCGACACCCCGCAGCAGCAATGGCAGGGCAATACAGGCAGCGACCAGGGACAACAAGATGACCCCGGCAGCGATAAAGATCAGCAGGTCACGCTCGGGGAAGTCCTGGCCCGGCGCCAGCAGCAAGGGCACCGACATGACCCCCGCCAACGTCACCGCGCCGCGCACACCGCCGACGGTCAACAACCAGCAGGAACGGGCCGTCGGCACCAGGGTCAGCGCATTTTTGCCGCGCAGCCTGCGCAGCAGACCCGACAGCCGCCAGATGCTCTGCACCCAGATAAAGCGCAATACCACCAGCACCAGGAAGATCGCCACCACTTCCAGGCAGCGATACATCAAGGTGGGCCACAGCGTGGTTTCATGGCTGACCACCGCCTTGATGATGTCCGGCAGTTGCAGGCCGAGCAGCAGGAAAATCAAACCGTTGAAGGCGAACTCCAGCAACGACCACACGCTGCGGTTGAGCAAGCGCGTGCTGGTCTGGCGCGGCAACAGGTCGAGCCAGCTTTGCATCATGCCTGCCGCCACCGCCGAGAGAATGCCGGACGCGCCCAGGCGTTCGGCCAGTACATAGGCAGCAAAGGGCAGCAACAACATGAACACCACATGGGTCGCCGGGTCATCCCAGCCCCGCGCAATCATCCAGGCGCGCAGGCGGCCGACCAGCCAGCTCAGCGCCACCCCGATCGCCAGGCCGCCCACCGCCACCAGTACAAAAGTCAAACTGGCATCGGCCAGCGAGAACACACCGGTCAACGCCGCCGCCAGGGCAAATTTGAAGGTCACCAGGCCCGATGCGTCATTCATCAAGGCCTCGCCCTGAAGCATGTGCATCAGCGGCTTGGGCAAACGGTTCTGGGAAATGGCGGACACCGCCACGGCGTCCGTGGGCGACAGCACCGCTGCCAGGGCAAAGGCCACCGGCAAGGGAATCGAGGGCAACAGCCAATGAATGAAGTAGCCGGCACCGACCACGGTGAACAGCACCAACCCCACCGCCAGTGTCAGGATCGGCCCGCGCAAGCGCCACAATTCACGCTTGGGCATGCGCCAGCCATCGGAAAACAGCAGCGGCGGCAAGAACAGAAACAGAAACAGTTCCGGGTCCAGCGCCACGTGCAGGCCCAACGTGGGCCAGGCCAGGAGGGCCCCGGCGGCAATCTGCAACAACGGCAACGGCAGTGGGATGATGCGCCCGACCAGGCGCGAAACGCTGACCAGCATCAGCAGGATCAGAACGGTGTAAGCGGTTTGCATAACGCGGATTTCCCGGACAATCGACTTGCAATGACAGGCATCAGGCAACAACTGGCCGTTGAAGTGCCATATAACCCGGCTATCTTACTCGGCTATGTTGCCCGGCCATGTTACCCGTCTGTGCCGCGCACTGGCGTTTACACAAAAGTCGCACCCTGCTGACGGGCGACGCCGAAACGCGCTGAGCGTGGCATAATCCGCGATCTTCCATTTTTCATTCGTCCAAAGGGGGGCAATTCCTTGACTGCTTCAAGCAAAACCTTGCACCTTTTCGGCATCAAAGCCTGCGACACCATGAAAAAGGCGCGCACCTGGCTCGATGAGCACGCGGTGACTTATGAGTTCCATGATTACAAAACAGCCGGTATTGATCGCGAACACTTGACCCAATGGTGCAACGAGCACGGTTGGCAGGTGGTGTTGAACCGTGCGGGCACCACCTTTCGCAAACTCGAAGACGAACGCAAAGCCGATCTCGATCAGTCGAAAGCCATTGAGTTGATGCTCGCACAACCCTCGATGATCAAGCGCCCGGTGCTCGATCTCGGTGACAGAACCCTGATTGGCTTCAAGCCAGATAGTTATTCGGCGGCCCTCAAGTAGGCCAGCCCTTCCATTTTTGTAGAGGTAACAGCATGTCCCATTCCCTGTTCAGCCTGGGCTTCGGCGTCGGCACTCAGAACCGCCAAGGTGCTTGGCTGGAAGTGTTTTACGCACAGCCCCTGCTCAACCCGTCGGCTGAAATCGTCGCGGCCATCGCGCCGATCCTGGGTTACACCGAAGGTAATCAAGCGATCACTTTTACCATCAGCCAAGCGCTGCAACTGGCTGATGCGCTCAAAAATGTCGATGCTACCCAAGCAGCACTGCTCAACCGACTCGCCGAGAGCCACACCCCGCTGGTCGCGACGCTGCTGGCCGAAGACGCCGCACTGACCTCCACGCCTGAGGCGTACCTCAAGTTGCACCTGCTGTCCCATCGCCTGGTCAAGCCTCACGGCCTGAGCCTGGCCGGTGTCTTCCCGCAACTGCCGAATGTGGCATGGACCAGCCAGGGCGCCATCGATATCGCTGAACTGGCCGAACGCCAGCTTGAAGCGCGCCTGCGTGGCGAGCTGCTGGAAGTGTTCTCGGTGGACAAATTCCCGAAAATGACCGACTACGTGGTGCCGAGCGGTGTGCGTATCGCTGACGCAGCCCGCCTGCGCCTGGGCGCCTACGTCGGCGAAGGCACCACCGTGATGCACGAAGGTTTCATCAACTTCAACGCCGGCACCGAAGGCCCGGGCATGATCGAAGGCCGCGTATCGGCGGGCGTGTTCGTCGGCAAGGGTTCCGACCTGGGCGGCGGCTGTTCCACCATGGGCACCCTGTCGGGTGGCGGCAACATCGTGATCAAGGTCGGCGAAGGCTGCCTGATCGGCGCCAATGCCGGTATCGGTATCCCGTTGGGCGACCGCAACACCGTGGAGTCCGGCCTGTATGTGACCGCCGGGACCAAAGTTGCATTGCTGGACGAGAAGAACCAACTGGTCAAAGTGGTCAAGGCGCGTGAACTGGCCGGCCAGCCGGACCTGCTGTTCCGCCGCAACTCCGAGACCGGTGCCGTGGAGTGCAAAACCCACAAATCGGCCATCGAACTGAACGAAGCGCTGCACGCTCACAACTAAGCAGCCACTCGATGCCCCCTGGCGGGTCGTACCTTCGGTTGCGGCTCGCCTATACGAGTTTTGAACATCATGCTTGTGCCCTCCCCCTGGCGCGCTGACTTTCCAGCCATCGCCAACCTGCAACGGCAAGACCAGACCTACCTGGACAGCGCCGCCACCACGCAGAAACCTCAAGCCCTGTTGGACGCGATCAGCCATTACTACGCCAATGGCGCAGCCAATGTGCACCGTGCCCAGCATTTGCCGGGGGCCCATGCGACCCAAGCGTTTGAAGACAGTCGCAGCAAGGTGGCGCAGTGGTTGAATGCGGGCGACAGCGGGCAGGTGGTGTTTACCCACGGCGCAACCTCTGCGCTGAACCTCCTGGCCTATGGCCTGGAGCACTTATTCAATGCGGGCGATGAGATTGCCATCAGCGCCCTGGAGCACCACGCCAACTTGCTGCCCTGGCAGCAACTGGCCAAGCGTCGCGCACTGACACTGGTGGTATTGCCACTGGACGGTCACGGCTTGATTGACCTCGAGGCCGCCGCCCGACTGATCGGCCCGCGCACGCGACTGTTGGCGGTAAGCCAGTTATCCAACGTACTCGGCGCCTGGCAGCCCCTCGACGCCTTGCTGGGGCTGGCTCGCCTGCACGGCGCGCTGACGGTGGTCGACGGCGCCCAGGGCATCGTGCATGGGCGCCACGACGTGCAGGCCCTGGGCTGCGACTTCTACGTATTTTCCAGCCACAAGCTGTACGGCCCGGACGGTGTCGGCGTGCTATACGGTCGCCACGACGCCTTGCATCACCTGCGCCACTGGCAGTTTGGCGGTGAGATGGTGCAACAGGCGGACTACCACAGCGCCAGCTTCCGCCCTGCCCCGCTGGGTTTTGAAGCTGGCACGCCGCCGATTGCCGGTGTGATCGGCCTGGGGGCGACGCTGGATTACCTGGCTTCGCTGGATCAACAGGCGGTGGTCAGCCATGAAGCGGCGCTGCACGACTATTTATTGCGCGGCTTGAAAGCACGCAATGGTGTGCGCGTACTGGGTGCGCCGCAGGTGGCACTGGCCAGTTTTGTGGTCGAAGGCGTGCACAACGCCGACCTCGCGCATCTGCTGACCGAGCAGGGGATTGCCGTGCGTGCCGGTCATCACTGTGCGATGCCGTTGCTCAAGACACTGCAGTTATCAGGAGCGATTCGCGTGTCACTGGCGCTGTATAACGACTCCAATGACCTGGAGCGCTTTTTTGAAGCGCTTGACCAAGCGCTGGACATGCTGCGATGAGCTTGCCGGAACAGGCAGCAACTGCACTTGAGGCGTTTCAAGCCGTGGGCGGCTGGGAGCAACGTGCGCGCCTGTTGATGCAATGGGGCGAGCGACTGCCGGCGCTGGCGGACGCAGACAAGGTCGACGCCAACCTGGTACACGGTTGCGAAAGCCTGGTGTGGCTGGTGGGCCGCTTGCAGGACGGCCATTGGCAGTTTGCCGCCAGCAGCGATGCGCGGATGATTCGTGGGTTGGTGGCGTTGCTGCTGGCCCGGGTCAATGGGCTGTCGGCCGCTGAATTGCAGGCGGTTGATCTGCCGGAGTGGTTCAATCAACTGGGCCTGTCGCGCCAGTTATCACCGTCGCGCAGCAATGGCTTGAATGCCGTCTTGCAGCGCATGCGGGCATTGAGCCAGATAATGTACTAAATGTGGGAGGGGGCTTGCCCCCGATGCGGTGTGTCAGCCAAAAATTTATTGGCTGATCCATCGCTATCGGGGGCAAGCCCCCTCCCACATTTTGAACTGTGTAAAGTCCTGAGATTCAGGTGGGCTTGATGCGCTCCGACGGCCGGCGCACGCCTGCCACAATCTTGTCCACCGCCTTGGTCGCCGCCACCATGCCGAACGTGGCGGTGACCATCATCACCGCACCGAACCCTCCGGCGCAGTCCAGCTTCACGCCATCGCCGACGAAACTCTTCTGCAAACAGATGCTGCCGTCCGGCTTGGGATAGCGCAGCTGCTCGGTGGAAAACACGCACGGCACGCTGTAATGGCGGGTCACCGTGCGTGAAAAACCATAGTCACGGCGCAGGGTGGAGCGCACTTTCGAGGCCAGCGGGTCGTTGAAGGTGCGGTTGAGGTCGCACACCTGGATCAGCGTCGGATCGATCTGCCCGCCGGCGCCACCGGTGGTGATGATCTGGATCTTGCGGCGCTTGCACCAGGCAATCAGCGCCGCCTTGGCGTTGACCGCGTCGATGCAGTCGATCACGCAATCGATGTCTGGCGTGATGTATTCGGCCATGGTGTCGCGGGTAACGAAGTCCGCCACCGCATGCACCGTGCACGCCGGGTTGATGCCACGCAGGCGTTCGGCCATTACTTCAACCTTGGGTTTGCCTACGGTGCTGTCCAGTGCATGCAACTGGCGGTTGCTGTTGCTGACGCAGACGTCGTCCAGGTCAAACAGCGAAATCTCGCCCACCCCGCAACGGGCCACGGCTTCCGCCGCCCACGAGCCCACGCCGCCGACACCGACGATCGCCACATGGGCCGCTTTCAAGCGTTCCAGGCCTTCAATGCCATACAAACGGGCGACGCCTGCAAACCGCGGATCTTCTGTGCTCATGACCATTACCCTAAAAACCGGCGCGCATTATGGGCTACGCAGCGATAAGTTTTAAGCCACAAGCTACACGTTAAGAACTTAGAGACACTTTCGCTGCCCAATGTCCGGTTTTTCTCGGCTTGCTGTACGCTCAGGGAAAGGCCAGTGTAGGATGCGCGCCGGTTGGCGTAGGCCGACACCTCTTTTCGTTCCACACCCTTTGGAACCCGACATAACCATGGCATCGCGTAAATTTGGACTCAACCTGGTGATCGTGCTGGCAATTGCCGCGCTGTTCACGGGTTTCTGGGCGCTGATCAACCGCCCGGTCACCGCCCCCAACTGGCCCGAGCAGATCTCCGGTTTTTCCTACTCGCCGTTCCAGCAAGGCCAGTACCCGCAGAAAGACCAGTACCCCACCGACGAGCAGATGCGTCAGGACCTTGCGATCATGAGCAAGCTGACGGATAACATCCGCACCTACTCGGTCGACGGCACGCTGGGGGACATTCCCAAGCTGGCCGAAGAGTTCGGCCTGCGCGTCACCCTGGGGATCTGGATCAGCCCGGACCTGGAGCGTAACGAGCGCGAAGTCCAGCGCGCCATCGAAATCGCCAACAACTCGCGCAGTGTGGTGCGGGTGGTGGTCGGTAACGAGGCGCTGTTCCGCGAGGAAATCACCCCCGAAGCGCTGATCGTGTTGCTGGACCGGGTGCGCGCTGCGGTAAAAGTGCCGGTGACCACCTCCGAGCAATGGCACATCTGGGAAAAGAACCCGCAACTGGCCAAGCACGTCGACTTGATCGCCGCGCACATCCTGCCGTTCTGGGAATTCATTCCGATGGACAAGGCCGGCCAGTACGTACTCGACCGCGCCAGGGATCTGAAGAAACTGTTCCCGAAAAAGCCGCTGCTGCTGTCGGAGGTTGGCTGGCCGAGCAACGGGCGCATGCGCGGTGGCAATGAAACGTCGCCTGCGGATCAGGCGGTTTACCTGCGCACCCTGGTTAATAAACTGAACCGCCAAGGGTTCAACTATTTCGTGATCGAAGCCTTCGATCAGCCCTGGAAGGTCAGCGACGAAGGCTCGGCCGGCGCCTATTGGGGCGTATTCAACGCCGCACGCCAGCAGAAATTCAACTTTGAAGGCCCGGTGGTCGCGATCCCGCAATGGCGGGTACTGGCCATCGGCTCGGTGGTGCTGGCGCTGCTGTCCCTGACCCTGCTGATGATCGACGGCTCTGCCCTGCGCCAGCGTGGCCGCACCTTCCTCACGTTTATCGCGTTCCTGTGCGGTTCGGTGCTGGTGTGGATCGGCTACGACTACAGCCAGCAATACAGCACCTGGTTCAGCGTCACCGTCGGCATCCTCTTGGCCCTCGGCGCCCTGGGCGTGTTTATCGTGCTGTTGACCGAAGCCCACGAACTGGCGGAAGCGGTGTGGACCCACAAGCGCCGTCGTGAATTCCTGCCGGTCGAGGGGGAATCGGACTACCGGCCCAAAGTGTCGATCCATGTGCCGTGCTACAACGAGCCGCCGGACATGGTCAAACAGACCCTCGATGCCCTCGCGGCGCTCGATTACCCGGACTACGAAGTCCTGATCATCGACAACAACACCAAGGACCCGGCGGTGTGGGAGCCGGTGCGCGACTACTGCCAGACCCTCGGCCCGCGCTTCAAGTTCTTCCACGTCGCGCCCCTGGCCGGTTTCAAGGGCGGCGCGTTGAACTACCTGATCCCGCACACCGCCAAGGACGCCGAAGTGATCGCGGTGATCGACTCCGACTACTGCGTGTCGCCCAATTGGCTCAAGCACATGGTGCCGCACTTCGCCGACCCGAAAATCGCCGTGGTGCAATCGCCGCAGGATTACCGCGACCAGAACGAAAGCACGTTCAAGAAGCTCTGCTACGCGGAATACAAAGGTTTCTTCCATATCGGCATGGTCACCCGTAACGACCGCGACGCGATCATCCAGCACGGCACCATGACCATGACCCGTCGCTCGGTGCTCGAAGAACTGGGCTGGGCCGACTGGTGCATCTGTGAAGATGCCGAACTGGGCCTGCGCGTGTTCGAAAAGGGCCTGTCGGCGGCGTATTACCACGACAGCTATGGCAAGGGCCTGATGCCGGATACCTTTATCGACTTCAAGAAACAGCGTTTCCGCTGGGCCTACGGTGCGATCCAGATCATCAAGCGCCACACCGCCAGCCTGTTGCGCGGCAAAGACACCGAGCTGACCCGTGGCCAGCGCTATCACTTCCTCGCGGGCTGGCTGCCGTGGGTGGCCGATGGCATGAACATCTTCTTCACCGTCGGCGCGCTGCTGTGGTCGGCGGCGATGATCATCGTGCCGACCCGCGTCGATCCGCCGTTGCTGATCTTCGCGATCCCGCCGCTGGCGCTGTTCGTGTTCAAGGTGGGCAAGATCATCTTCCTGTACCGCCGTGCGGTCGGAGTGAACCTCAAGGATGCATTCTGCGCGGCCCTGGCCGGCCTGGCGTTGTCGCACACCATCGCCAAGGCGGTGCTGTACGGTTTCTTCACCACCAGCATTCCGTTTTTTCGTACACCGAAAAACGCCGACAACCATGGCTTCTGGGTGGCGATTTCCGAGGCTCGCGAAGAAATGTTCATCATGCTGCTGTTGTGGGGCGCGGCCTTGGGTATCTACCTGGTGCAAGGCCTGCCGAGCAATGACATGCGCTTCTGGGTGGTGATGCTGCTGGTGCAGTCGCTGCCGTATGTGGCCGCCTTGATCATGGCGTTCCTGTCGTCGCTGCCCAAACCGGCACCGAAGGCCGAGCCTGTCACTGCGGTGTAAAAACTTGCGTAATGCACTAAACGGCGGCCTCTGGCCGCCGTTTTGCTATAAGATAACGGCCGTTTTGTTGGATCAGGCAAGCACCGATTGCTTCATGTGGGTGGGGGCTTGCCCCCGATAGCAGCGTGTCAGTCAGCTAATTTGTTGCTGATAAACCGCCATCGGGGGCAAGCCCCCTCCCACATTGAATCTGCGCCGTTTCAGCACATTCGTCCTGCGCCCATTACACGCTTTCCGGAGTTTCCCCATGACGGCCCATGCCGACCTTTCGCCGACCCTTCAACTCGCCATCGACCTGATCCGTCGCCCATCGGTCACGCCGATCGATGCCGATTGCCAGAAGCTGATGATGCAGCGCCTGGGCGACGCCGGTTTTGCGCTCGAGCCGATGCGCATCGAGGACGTGGATAACTTCTGGGCCACCCATGGCCAACATGACGGCCCGGTGCTGTGCTTCGCCGGCCACACCGACGTGGTCCCAACCGGCCCGGTGCAGGCCTGGCAGAACGATCCGTTCGACGCGCTGATCGACGAACACGGCATGCTGTGCGGACGTGGCGCGGCGGACATGAAAGGCAGCCTGGCCGCGATGCTGGTGGCGTCGGAGCGCTTCGTCAGGGATTACCCGGACCACAAGGGTTCGGTGGCTTTCCTGATCACCAGCGATGAAGAAGGCCCGGCGCACCATGGCACCAAGGCCGTGATCGAACGCCTGGCCGCGCGCAAGGAGCGCCTGGACTGGTGCATCGTCGGCGAACCGTCGAGCACCACCCTGGTGGGCGACGTGGTCAAGAACGGCCGTCGCGGCTCCCTCGGCGCTACCTTGACCGTACGCGGCGTACAGGGCCACGTGGCCTACCCGCACCTGGCGAAGAACCCGATCCACCTCGCCGCGCCGGCCCTGGCTGAATTGGCCGCCGAACATTGGGATGACGGCAACAGCTTCTTCCCGCCGACCAGTTTCCAGATCTCCAACCTCAATTCCGGCACCGGCGCCACCAACGTGATTCCCGGCGACCTGACGGCGGTGTTCAACTTCCGATTCTCCACCGAGTCCACCGTGGAAGGTTTGCAACAGCGAGTCGCCGCGATTCTGGATAAACACGGCCTGGACTGGCATGTGGACTGGGCGCTGTCGGGCCTGCCCTTCCTCACCGAGCCGGGCGCATTGCTCGACGCGGTATCGGCCAGCATCAAGGCGATCACCGGGCGTGAGACCAAGGCGTCCACCAGTGGCGGTACGTCTGACGGGCGCTTCATCGCCACCCTGGGCACCCAGGTGGTCGAGTTGGGCCCGGTGAATGCGACGATCCATCAGGTCAACGAGCGCATCCTTGCCAGCGACCTCGATGTGTTGACCGAAATCTACTACCAGACCCTGATCAAGTTGCTCGCCTGATGCTGGCCTGCCCCCTTTGCAATGCCCCGCTCAGTGCGGTGGACAATGGCGTGGCCTGCCCCGCCGGGCACCGTTTCGACCGCGCACGCCAGGGTTACCTCAACCTGCTGCCGGTGCAGCACAAGAACAGCCGCGACCCAGGTGATAATCTCGCCATGGTCGAGGCACGCCGTGATTTCCTCAACGCCGGCCACTACGCCCCGGTCGCCAGGCGCCTGGCCGAGCTGGCCGCTGAACGCGCGCCGCAACGCTGGGTGGACATCGGCTGCGGCGAGGGTTACTACACCGCGCAGATCGCCGACGCCCTGCCCCACGCCGACGGCTACGCCCTGGATATTTCCAGGGAAGCGGTCAAGCGTGCGTGCAAGCGCAACCCGGCGCTGACCTGGTTGATCGCCAGCATGGCCCGTGTACCGTTGGCCGACGCCAGTTGCCAGTTTCTCGCCAGCGTGTTCAGCCCGTTGGACTGGCAGGAAGCCAAGCGCCTGCTCAGCCCGGGCGGCGGCCTGATGAAGGTCGGTCCTACACGTGGCCATCTGATGGAGCTGCGCGAGCGCTTGTACGACGAAGTGCGCGAGTACACCGACGACAAGCATCTGGCCCTGGTGCCGGATGGCATGCACCTGGCACACAGCGAAACCCTTGAGTTCACACTGAGCCTGGCCGAACCCAGGGACCGCGCCAACCTGCTGGCCATGACCCCACACGGCTGGCGTGCCAGTGCAGAGCGACGCAGCGAGGTCATCGAGGCCGCCAAGCCGCTGCAGGTCACAGTGTCGATGCGCTACGATTATTTCGTGCTTCAATAACCTTTTTTCAGCATCCGCGAATGGATTTTCGAATCCCGCAACGAGGAACATCCATGCGCCAACCCGATATCGAGATTTACCTGAAGGACGCCGACGTCGACTACAAGGCCATCGCCGCCTGGCTGGGCGCCGCCCTGGGCCCATGCACCGACTGGGTCCAGAAGGGCCAGACCTACAAGTGCAAGGCCGGCAACGTACCAGTGACCTGGCTGCCAAAAGCCGTCGGCAAGTGGAACAGCCTGTACCTGGAAAGCGACCAGACCCCGTGGGACGACGACATCGCCTGCGCCCGCGCCGCGTTTGCCGCGCTGAACGTTGAAGTGCGCTGCGCACCGGGGACCTGGGTTGAGGAAGAAGGCGAGGAAAGTGCTGACCGCTGGATGCGCATCAGTGCGGACGGTGAAGAAGAAATCACCTGGAAGACGGCTTAAGGCGGTTGCAAGGCTCAAGCCTCAAGCTGCAAGCTGCAAGCTGCAAGCTGAAGCCAATCTGCTTGCAGCTTGCAGCTTGCAGCTTGCAGCTCGAAGCTTGAAGCTTGAAGCTTGAAGCTTGCAGCTCGAAGCTTGTTACCTGCAGCTCGGCCTTACAGGCCGACCACATCCTCGGCCTGCAAGCCTTTCTCGCCCGTCACCACGGCGTACTCCACCTGCTGGCCCTCGGCCAACGAGCGGTGCCCGTCACCGCGAATGGCGCGGTAGTGCACGAACACATCCTTGCCATCTTCACGCTGGATAAAGCCGTAGCCCTTTGCATCGTTGAACCACTTCACATTGCCGGTTTCGCGCGTTGTCATCTGTTCACTCCCACTGGTTTTTATTATTGAGTCGCTGGCGTTGAACTGCCGAGTATAAGACACGCTCAAAAACCATCAACTCAACTTTACATCGCTGCTTTTTTGCCGATTTTCAGCGGATACGGCACACTACCCGCCCGAGCGCCTGCTCGGTTTTTTCCACTTGAAGCAGTTCGCCTATGACCCGCTCCCCGTTCCGCCGTCTGGTGTTTGGCACCTTGCGCCGACTGTTGTACCTCTGGGTTCGCTCGGAGACGATCAACCAGTCGTCCCTAACCCTTAACCTGGACCGCAGCCGGCCGGTGTTTTACGTCCTGCAATCGCCCTCCCTGACCGAACTGGCCGTGGTCGATGCCGAGTGCACCAAGGCTGGCCTGCCGCGCCCGGTGCTGCCGGTATCGGTAGGCCCGTTGATGGAACCTGCGGCGTTCTTCTACCTCACGCCGGAGCCGGACTGGCTCGGGCGCCAGGACAAGCGCGGCGCACCGCCAACCCTGACGCGCCTGGTCAACACCCTGAGCGAACATGCCGAAGAGAATGCACAAATCATTCCGGTCAGCGTGTTCTGGGGCCAATCCCCCGAAAGCGAGTCCAGCCCCTGGAAGCTGTTGTTCGCCGACAGTTGGGCGGTCACCGGGCGTCTGCGCCGGTTGTTGAGCATCCTGATCCTCGGCCGCAAGACCCGCGTGCAATTCTCCGCGCCCATCAACCTGCGTGAATTGATCGAGCACAATAAAGGGCACGAACGCACCGTAAGAATGGCCCAGCGCATCCTGCGTGTGCACTTTCGTAACCTCAAGACCGCCGTGATCGGCCCCGACCTGTCCCACCGGCGCAATCTGGTGAAGGGTTTGGTCAATATGCCCCTGGTGCGCCAGGCCATTGCCGATGAAGCCGAGCGCGAAAAGATATCGCCGGATAAAGCCAAGGCCCTGGCCCTGCGCTATGGCAACGAAATCGCCTCGGACTACACCTACACGGCGATCCGCTTTCTGGAAGTGGTGCTGAGCTGGTTCTGGAACAAGATTTACGACGGCATCAAGGTCAATAACATCGAGGGCGTGCAACAGGTTGCCCAAGGCTACGAAGTGATCTACGTGCCGTGCCACCGCAGCCATATCGATTACCTGCTGCTGTCCTACCTGCTGTTCAAGAACGGCCTGACCCCGCCGCACATTGCCGCCGGCATCAACCTGAACATGCCCGTGATCGGCAGCCTGCTGCGCCGTGGCGGTGCGTTTTTCATGCGCCGCACCTTCAAGGGCAACCCGCTGTACACCTCGGTGTTCAACGAATACCTGCACACCCTGTTTACCAAGGGCTTCCCGGTGGAGTACTTCGTCGAAGGCGGCCGCTCGCGCACCGGTCGCATGCTGCAGCCGAAAACCGGGATGCTGGCCATCACCCTGCGCAGTTTCCTGCGCTCTTCGCGCATGCCCATCGTGTTCGTGCCGGTGTACATCGGTTACGAACGCGTGCTCGAAGGCCGCACCTATCTTGGCGAACTGCGCGGTGCGAGCAAGAAGAAAGAGTCGATCTTCGATATCTTCAAAGTCGTCGGCGCGCTCAAGCAGCGCTTCGGCCAGGTCGCGGTCAACTTCGGCGAGCCGATCAAGCTGGCGGAGTTTCTCGACCACGAGCAACCGGACTGGCGCGCCCAGGAACTGGGCCCGAACTTCAAGCCGGCGTGGCTGAATGAAACCACCCACCGCCTCAGCGAAAAGGTGGCCCGCCACCTCAACGAAGCCGCCGCGGTGAACCCGGTGAACCTGGTGGCACTGGCACTGCTGTCGACCACCCGCCTGGCCCTGGATGAACAAGCCATGGCCCGCCAGTTGGACCTGTACCTGGCGCTGCTGCGCCGCGTGCCTTATTCACCCCACACCACCCTGCCGGAGGGCGATGGCCTGGCGCTGATCAAGCACGTCAAGGACATGGACCTGCTGTCGGAGCAAAGCGATGCCCTGGGCAAGATTGTCTATCTGGATGAGCAAAATGCCGTCCTGATGACCTATTACCGCAACAACGTGCTGCACATCTTCGCCCTGCCGGCCCTGCTGGCGAGCTTTTTCCAGAGCAGTTCGCGGATGAGCCGCGAGCAGATCCTGCGCTATACCCAGGCGCTCTATCCATACCTGCAATCGGAGTTGTTTATCCGCTGGTCATTGGAAGAGCTGGATGGCGTGGTTGACCAGTGGCTGGAGGCCTTTGTCGAACAGGGCCTGCTGCGCTTTGAAAACAACGTGTATCTGCGCGCGGCGCCGAGTTCGCGGCACTTTGTACTGCTGACCCTGCTGTCCAAGAGCATCGCCCAAACCTTGCAGCGCTTCTACATGGCGATTTCGCTGCTGCTCAACAGCGGCCGGAACAGCATCAGCGCCGAAGAACTGGAGGACCTGTGCACAATCATGGCCCAGCGCCTGTCGATCCTGCATGGCCTCAATGCCCCGGAATTCTTCGACAAGAGCCTTTTCCGACATTTCATCCAGACCTTGCTGGAGCAAGATGTGCTGCGCCGCGATGAAGCCGGCAAGCTGAGTTACCACGACCTGCTCGGCGAACTGGCGGAAGGCGCGGCGAAACGGGTACTGCCGGCGGACATTCGCCTGTCGATTCGCCAGGTGGCGCTGCATCGCGTCGATGGCGTGACCGAGCAAGCGGTGGAACCTGCGCAAACCCGCTAGATTGAACAAGGCGCCGGGCGGTTTCCGGCGCCGTTGAAAAGGAGCTGCACCATGAAAAAGATTATCCTCCTGGGCCTCACCGCCCTGCTCGGAGCCTGCCAATCCATGCCCCCCGCCCCAAAGGCCAGCCTCGACGGCGAAGTGTTCTACCTGCAACGCATCGCACTGCCGCCAACCGCCACCTTGAGCGTCAGCCTGCAGGATGTGTCCTTGATGGATGCTCCCGCCGTAGTCCTGGCCGAACAGAAAGGCCCGATCAAGGGCCAGGTACCGCTGCCGTTTCACCTGAGCTATGACCCGGCGCAGGTCAAGCCTGGTCACAGCTACTCGGTCAGCGCTCGCATCGAGGTGGATGGCAAGCTACTGTTCATCACCACGCAGCGCCATGCAGTTCAACTCAACGGCCAGGACCCACAGCCACTGCGCTTGCGTGTCGACGCGCCAGCCCACTGAATTCAACCATAAGGAAGCGCCCATGCTCCGTAACCCTCTTCGCCTCACCGCCCTGTTCGCCGGACTGCTACTGGGCGCCAACGCCATGGCACTGGACCTTGGCAGCCTGTCCCAGGGCGACGCCAGCGGCGGCCTGAAGGATGCCTTGACCCAAGGCGCACAGATCGCGGTGAAACAACTGGGCACGCCCGGTGGTTTCAGCAACAACCCCGAGGTGAAAATCGGCCTGCCGGGCAAGCTGGGCAAGGTCGCTGACAAGCTGAAGATGTTCGGCATGGGCGATCAGGTCACCCAGCTGGAAACCAGTATGAACAAAGCCGCGGAAACCGCTGTGACCCAGGCCCAGCCGATCCTGGTCAATGCCGTGAAAAACATGAGCGTGACCGATGCCAAAGGCATCCTCAGCGGTGGTCAGGATTCAGCCACCCAGTACCTGAACACGAGCAGCCGCGAACAAATCCGCGCCAAATTCCTGCCCATCGTCAAGGCCGCAACCGACAAGGTCGGCGTGGCCCAGCAGTACAACGCGCTCGCCGGCAAGGCAGCGGCGTTCGGCGCAGTGGATGCCAAAAGCGCCAACGTTGAAAACTACGTGACCGAACAGGCACTGGACGGCTTGTTCAAGATGATCGCGCAGCAGGAAGAAACGATTCGCAAGAATCCGGCAGCTGCCGCCACCAGCCTTGCCAAGAAAGTGTTTGGCGCCCTGTAAACACCTGTGGGCACCCGAGCAGGTGGGGAAAGATCACCTGCCCGGGCCCACTGACTTACTGCACCGTTAAAACAACTTGCCGGCCAGCCCGCCAAAGATCACTGCGCCCAGTGGCATCACGCTCAAACCGAACTTGATCGAGCCGCCACCGCCATGACTGTCATGCCTGGGTTTGCAATTGTCATTGCAGTCATCTGCTGGTGGTTTGGGTTTGGCGCAGTTGCCCCCGCCAAAGCTGCTGTTGACCGAAACGCTCAACGATTTACCGATGAATAGTCCCATTGGTTGCTCCTTGAATCATCAGATTTGAGATCCGGCCAGCCGGCGTGAAGTCCGACGGGCCGAATACCTGTAATCAGGTAGTCCATGAGTGGCGAAACCTTAAGAAACGTTCCCCGCCATAACCATCGTCATTCCTGTTTAACCCTGAACCACGCCGCGTAAAGCGCCGGTAGAAACAGCAGCGTCAGCGCCGTCGCCACAATCAACCCGCCCATGATTGCCACCGCCATCGGCCCGAAGAACACACTGCGTGACAGTGGAATCATCGCCAGTACCGCCGCGAGTGCCGTCAGAACGATCGGCCGGAAGCGGCGGACCGTGGCTTCAATAATCGCCTGCCAGGGCGTCAGCCCCGCCTTGATGTCCTGTTCGATCTGGTCCACCAATATCACCGAGTTGCGCATGATCATCCCCGACAGGGCAATAGTGCCGAGCATAGCCACGAAACCAAACGGCTGACGAAACACCAGCAGGAACAACGTGACGCCGATCAAGCCCAGGGGCGCGGTCAGAAACACCATCACCGTGCGTGAGAAGCTGCGCAGTTGCAGCATCAGCAAGGTCAGCACTACCACGATGAACAATGGCACGCCGGCCTTCACTGAGTTCTGTCCGCGCGCAGAGTCTTCAACCGTGCCACCGACTTCCAGCAAATAGCCGTCAGGCAACTCGGCGCGCACGTCTTCCAGGGTCGGGAGGATCTGCTGGACCAGGGTCGCGGGTTGTTCCTTGCCGTAGATATCGGCGCGCACGGTCACTGTCGGCAGGCGATTACGGTGCCAGATGATGCCTTCTTCAAAGCCATACTCGAGGGTTGCAATCTGCGCCAGGGCCACACTTCTACCGTTATCGGTCGGTACCGCCAGGCTTGGCAGCAGCGACAACTCGGTGCGTTCATGGACGGTGCCGCGCAGAAGAATCTCGATCAACTCGTTGTCCTCCCGGTACTGGCTGACGGTGGCGCCGGTCAGGGAGCTTTGCAGGAATTTCGACAGGTTGGCGGTGCTCACGCCAAGCGCCCGGGCGCGGTCCTGGTCGATATTCAGATAGACGATCTTGCTCGGCTCTTCCCAGTCCAGGTGCACATTGACCACGTGGGCATTCTCGCGAACCCTGGCCGCGACTTTGCGCGCCAGGGCGCGGACTTCTTCGATGTGCTCACCGGTCACGCGAAACTGCACCGGGTAGCCCACGGGCGGACCGTTCTCCAGGCGGGTAACGCGCGAACGCAGGTCAGGAAACTGTTCGTCAAGGGTTCCAATCAGCCAGGTGCGCAGGCTTTCGCGTTCTTCGATGGTGTGTGCCAACACCACAAATTGCGCGAAGCTGGCAGCCGGCAGTTGCTGGTCGAGCGGCAGGTAGAAACGCGGCGAACCGGTGCCCACGTAGGCCACGTAGTTGTCGATGCCGGCGTGTTCCTTGAGCAAGGCCTCGAGGCGTTTGACCTGGTCGGCGGTGTTGCTCAGGGAGGCACCTTCGGCCAGTTTCAGGTCGACCATCAGCTCCAGGCGACCCGAGGCCGGGAAGAATTGTTGCGGCACGAAACGAAACAGCCCGACCGCGCCAACAAACAGCAACAGGGTCAGGACGATCACGGTCTTGCGCCGACGTACACACCACTGCACCAACCGTCTTACACGCTGGTAGAAGGGCGTGCCATAGGGGTCCGGACCGTCGGTGCCGTGCTTGGCCGCATGTATTTTCGCCAGGTCCGGCAGCAGCTTTTCGCCCAGATACGGCACAAACACCACCGCAGCGACCCATGAGGCCAGCAGTGCAATGGTCACCACCTGGAAGATCGACCGGGTGTACTCGCCGGTACTCGATTGCGCGGTGGCAATCGGCAAAAAACCCGCGGCGGTGATCAACGTGCCGGTCAGCATGGGGAAGGCGGTGCTGGTCCAGGCAAAACTTGCGGCCTTGATCCGGTCGAAGCCCTGCTCCATTTTGATCGCCATCATCTCCACCGCGATGATCGCGTCATCCACCAGCAAGCCCAGGGCCAGCACCAAGGCACCCAGGGAGATTTTGTGCAGGCCGATGCCGAGGTAATACATGCTGGCGAAGGTCATGGCCAGCACCAGCGGAATCGCCAGGGCCACCACCATGCCGGTGCGGACGCCCAGGGAAAAGAAGCTCACCAGCAACACGATGGCCAAGGCTTCGGCCAGTACCTGGACGAATTCGCCGACGCTGGTCTTCACCGCTGCCGGCTGGTCCGAGACCTTGCGCAACTCCATGCCTGCCGGAAGGTTCTTCTGCAAGCGTGCGAATTCACGCTCCAGTGCCTTGCCCAGCACCAGAATGTCGCCGCCATCACGCATGGCCACGGCCAGGCCAATGGCGTCGGCGCCCATGTAACGCATGCGCGGTGCCGGTGGGTCGTTGAACCCACGCTTGATATCGGCGACATCGCCGATCCGAAAGGTTCGGTCCCCCACCCGAACAGGGAAGTTACGGATTTCTTCCACACTCTTGAAGTTGCCCGACACCCGCAACTGCACCCGTTCGCTCGGGGTTTCAAAGAAGCCGGCGGTCGACACCGCGTTCTGCTCCTGCAAGGCTTGCTGCACAGCGGCCAATGGCAGGCCGAGGGTGGCGAGCTTGAGGTTGGACAGCTCGATCCAGATCTTCTCATCCTGCAGGCCGAGCAGCTCGACCTTGCCCACGTCCGGCACCCGCTGCAGCTGAATCTGGATACGGTCGGCGTAGTCCTTGAGCACGGCGTAGTCGAAACCGTCACCGGTCAAGGCGTAGATATTGCCGAACGTGGTGCCGAACTCATCGTTGAAAAACGGCCCCTGGATATCCGCTGGCAAGGTCTGACGGATATCGCTGATCTTCTTGCGCACCTGGTACCACAGCTCGGGAATCTGCGCCGAGTGCATGGCGTCGCGGGCAATGAAGGTCACCTGGGACTCGCCGGGCCGCGAGAACGAGACGATGCGCTCGTACTCGCCGGTCTCCATCAGTTTCTTTTCGATGCGCTCGGTGACCTGGCGTGACACTTCCTGGGCGGTTGCTCCTGGCCAGTTGGTCTTGATCACCATGGCCTTGAAGGTGAAGGGAGGGTCTTCGCTTTGCCCCAGTTTGGTGTAAGACAAGGTGCCGACGACCGCCAGCAGGATCATCAGGAACAGTACGATCTGGCGATTACGCAACGCCCACTCGGAAAGATTGAAACCCATCGGGGACTACTCCTTGGCCGCCAGATTCACCACGCGGTTGGCGCGATCCACCGGGCGCACTTGCTGGCCCTCATGGAGCACATGCACACCCGCCGCGACCACCCAGTCGGTGGGCGCCAGGCCTTCGAGTACCGGCACGTTCTTCTCGCCAAATGCGCCGATGCGCACGGGGGTGCGCTTGAGGGTGTTGTCCGGCGCCACACGCCAGACATAAGACGCGCCGTTCTCCGCACTCAGGGCAGACAGCGGCACCGACAGAGGCATCACACCGTTGATCGGTATGAATACCCGAGCGCTCTGTCCGAGTTCTGCAGGGACTTTGCCGCCAGTGAACGCCACCCGTGCAGCGAAGGTGCGCGACTTCGGATCGGCGGCGGGCGACAGCTCGCGAATGCGTCCGGCAAAGCGTTGATCCGGCTGACTCCACAGCTCAACCGATACCGGCTGGCCGATCTTGAAGCGGCCGAAGCCTTGCTCCGGCAGGCTGATCAGTACTTCACGCTCGCCATCGGTGGCCAGGGTGAACACGGTTTGGCCAGCGGAGACGACCTGGCCCACTTCAACCGCACGCTTGGCCACAACACCGTCCTGGGGCGCACGCAGCACGGCATACCCGGCCTGGTTGCTGGACACGTCGAACTCAGCCTTGATCTGCTTGAGGCGCGCAACACCGGCTCGATAAAGATTTTCGGAATTGTCGTACTGGGATCGGCTGACCATCTGACGATCCATCAGGGTCTTGTAGCGGTCACGCTCGGCGCGCACCAGGCTCAGGTTGGCCTCGGCGCCAGCCACCTGGGCACGGCTGGCTTCCAGTTGCAGGCGCACATCCTGGGGGTCGAGCTCGGCCAACGGCTGGTTGGCCTTGACCCGCTCGCCCTCTTCCACCAGGCGCTTGCTGACTTTGCCACTGATGCGGAAAGCCAGGTCCGGCTCATAGCGGGCGCGCACTTCACCGGGATAGCTGTCCATCGACTGCGCCAGGGGCTGGGGTTGCACCACCATGGCCGGGCGGGGGGCAGTGGGGGCCGCTTCTTCATGGCCGCAGGCGGCCAACAGGAAGATCAGGCTGACAGGCAACGCAAAGGGCAGGAAAGTGCTGCGCATGCTGTGGGACCTTTCGCAAATGAGGCTTGGAATAATTATACTGGCCGGTATGTTATTAATACCAAACTCACCAGTCCAGTATTAAAGGTGAAAATGTCCGACAATCCTGTAAACACCCCTAGTCCCGGGCGCCCCAAGGACATGGCAAAACGCCAGGCAATCCTCGAGGCCGCCAAATCGTTGTTCCTGAGCAAGGGTTACGCGAATACCAGCATGGACGCCGTCGCGCTTGCGGCCGGGGTATCGAAACTCACCGTCTATAGCCACTTCACCGACAAGGAGAACCTGTTCACCGCAGCGGTGGTGGCCAAGTGTGAAGAGCAATTGCCGGTGATGTACTTCGAGCTGCCTGCAGGCATGCCTGTGGAGACCGTGCTGCTGAACATCGCGCGGGGCTTCCATCGGTTGATCAACAGTGAGGAGTCGGTGAACCTGCATCGCTTGATGATGACCACCGGCAATCAGGACGTAAAACTCTCACAAATCTTCTTTGAAGCCGGCCCCATGCGCATGCTGCAAGGCATGGAGCGCCTGCTCGGCAAGATTGACCAGGGCGGCGCACTGAGCATCGACAACCCCTTCAAGGCCGCGGAGCACTTTTTTTGCCTACTCAAGGGCACGGCGAATTTCCGCTTGCTGTATGGCTGCGGCGGGCAACTGAGCGAAGAAGCTGCCGAAGAGCATGTTCGGGAGGTAGTGGGGTTGTTCATGCGGGCGTATGGGAGGGGGGCAGCCGCAAGCGTTTAGCTGCAAGTGAAAGGCGCCTTTGCTTGCAGCTTGCAGCTTGCAGCTTGAGGCTTAAGGCTTAAGGCTTGAAACCTAAACCTTGAGCGCCTTCTTGGGATAAATGTCATAACGACTGGACTTGCCCTCCAGCGCATGGCTCGGTTTGGGCCCGTCAATGCACGGTGCCTTGCGCGGGCGCTTGACCACCACGCGGTGGCTGGCCAGGGCCAGGGCCGCCGCGAGCAAGGCCGGTGCATCCAGGTCATCACCGACCAGTGGCCGGAACAGGCGCATTTCCTTCTTCACCAGGGCGGTTTTCTCGCGGTGCGGGAACATCGGGTCCAGGTAGATCACTTGCGGCGGCTCGCCTTGCCAATTGAGCATCACATCAATGGCATTGCCCTTGTGCAGCTTCATGCGCGCCACGATCGGTGCCACGTCAAAATCCTGCGCGGCGCGTGCCAGGCCGTCTTCAAGCAGCGCACCAATCAACGGCTGACGCTCGATCAGGCTCATCTCACAGCCCAGACTTGCCAATACGAATGCATCCTTGCCCAAGCCCGCCGTGGCGTCCAGCACACGGGGACGCACGCCTTGGGCGACGCCCACCGCCTTGGCGATCATCTGCCCGCTGCCACCGCCATATAAACGCCGGTGCGCCGCGCCACCTTCGACAAAGTCGACCCGCACCGGGCCCGGCGCGTCCGGCCCGAGCTGTTGCAATTGCAGGCCCTGTTCCCCGACCTGCAGGGAAAAATCCGCCGCATCGAGTTGCACAGGCAAGCCCAGCAGCGCAGCCCACTGCTCGGCGCGGGCCTGGAATTCTTCGGCCAAGGCCTCGACCCGAATGCGGCTGGCCGCTGGTTGTTCGCTCATCAATCGCTACGCTCGAAAATATTAAGGATCGGCCAATACCGGCCGATAAAAACAACAGTCAGGTATTTTGCCAGAGCTGAGCGTCGACCGAGAAAAATGTCAGACATTCTTCCCCTAACTATCGGTGTACTGCCGACCCACAACCACTACGGCCTGCGCAATACTCAAGCGCTGGCCGGGGTGAGCCATGTGTGGCAGGACTTCTTCGCCCGTGCCCTGGCCGAACAGCTCGGTGCTACGCCGGGCGCGCTGGCCGCCACGGCGCCTGCACCGCAGGATTCGGCGGTGGAACCCAGCGAAGGCGCCGACCTGCTGGCGCAGATCCTCACCCAGCGTGAGTGTGACGTGAAAGACACCGAGGTCGCCCCGCCTGAGCCGCTGTTCCTGCCGATTGCCGAATTCGAGACCGAGCTGCTGCCCCCCGCGCCCGCGCCGTTCCCTGACGAAGAGATCATCGCCCAGCAACGCCAGCAGCATTTCGAAAGCGGCTGGGTACGCCCGATTGTCCTGAACGCGGGCCAACCCGTCGCTGAACCCGGCCCGGCGCCGCAACCCCGCCCGCTGCAGCTGCCGATTGCCGAGTTCGAGCTGGACTTGCTGCCACCGCCCGCGACCCCGTTCACCGAACAGGATCTGGTCGAACAACAGAAGGCCCTGGATTTTGACTACCACTGGGCACGCCCGTTGATCGTCAACAACTTGCGCCTGGCCGCCTGACGCTTAGCGGCACACCCACCAGCGCCCCATGTCCAGATGAAAATGGTTACTGTGTGCGGCGTTGTAGTCGGGGCTCAACACCCCGTTGAAAGCGTTACACGCACTGTCACGCACTTGGCGCAGAAACCGTGCGTCAGCGCCGTCGCCCGGCCAATCCTTGAGCACACTGATACGGCGTCCATCGGCCAGGCGAAACCCGGCGATATCCAGGGCATTGGCCGAGGCGTGCTGACTGAGGCGGCCTTCGGCGCGGTTGTAGATATTACGACAGGCAAAACTGCCCAGGTGGTCGACCCGCGTCACCGCTTCGCCATAGATCGCCTGAGCCGCCGGCTGCAGGCTGTGCCGCTCGAACAACGCAAAGGCTACGGCCAACGGGCAACTGGCCAGAAAACTGCTGCTCAAGCCCACCTCCCCGCCCTGTACCCGCAACGTGTTGCGCAACGGGCAGGCCGCGTCGGGGGCTGAGTCCGCCTGGCGGGTCACCCGCAACCCCGAGGTTTTCAGCACCTGGTCGCACAGCAACGGATCATCCTGCAGCCGCCCCAACTTGTAGCGCGTCAACAGGTTCGGACTGGCGCGCACATCCAGCGGTGCCCAGGGGTTCCACTCGTCCGGCACCGGCACCCAGCCCCGCCATACGCCCACCGCAACAGCGCCGCCGAGCAGCAGCAACGTGCCCATCCACCCGATCGACCGCATGGCTTAGCCCTTGAAGAATTGGTTGGCCTGATCGAACGGCATCTTGCGCTCGGTAAAGGTGAAGGTGCCCAACCCGTAGACCTCCTGTGCCGCCCGATAGAACTCGCCATAGGCCGCCAGGGCCAGGGCCGAGCCCACGCTGATGCGGCGCACGCCCAGTTCGCTCAACTGCGCGACGCTGAGGTTCAAGCCACCGGACATCAATACATTCACCGGCTTGGGCGCGACGGCCTTGACCACCGCCAGCACTTGCTCGGCACTGCGCAGGCCCGGCGCATACAGCACATCGGCGCCCGCCTCGGCGTAGGCTTGCAGGCGGCGAATGGTGTCGGGCAAATCCAGGCGGCCATGCAGGAGGTTTTCTGCGCGAGCCGTCAGCGTGAAGGGAAATGCCAGGCTGCGGGCGGCAGCGACGGCAGCCTCGACGCGCTCGACGGCCAGGTCGAAGGGGTAGATTGGGTCGGCGGCAACGCCCGTGGCGTCTTCGATGGAGCCACCGACGATACCGGTGGCGGCAGCTCGCAGAATGGTCTGGGCACAGCCTTCGGGGGTGTCGCTGAAACCGTTTTCCAAGTCAGCGGCGACCGGCAGCGCAGTCGCCCGGACGATGCTGCCGGCGTTGCCCAGGGTGTCCTCCAGCGACAGCGCGCCTTCGGCATCCGGCCGCCCCAGGCTGAACGCAAAGCCCGCGCTGGTGGTGGCCAACGCTTCGAAGCCCAGGCTGGCAAGCATAATGGCGGAACCGGCATCCCACGGGTTGGGCATCACAAAGGCACGGTCACGCGCGTGCAGGGCTTTGAAGCTTTCGGCGCGAAGGGTTTGGGCATCCATGACGGGCTCCTGGCGGGGAAAAGAGCCCTAGAGTAACCCCAGTTGCTCCGCCACGGGTTCTCGATGCAAGGTCGGCAGCGGCGCAAGCCCCGGCAAACGTGCCATCAGTTGGTCATGGAAACGCAAGGCCAATTGGGCGGCGAGGCGGTTGTCCGAGGTGTGCAGGAACATGTAGGGGGTGCGCCCCTCTTCGATCCAACTGGCGATCTTTTCAACCCAGGGCATCAGGAACGGATCGTTGGCTTCAAGCTCGGGGTGCCCGATAAAGCGCACTTGGGGACATTGAGTCAACGCCGCCGGACGCGGGGGCACTCTGGGCTTTTTCGATTGGGCATGCAGGACGGCCGCCGAGGTGGAGGTGCAACTGAACAGCGCGCGCGGATCGAGACACACGCGCTCGACGCCACGGTCACGCAACAGGCGGTTGAGCATGCGCTCGGCCTCGCCTTTGGCGAAGAACTCATCGTGACGCACTTCAACCGCCAGTGGACGATCAATGCCATCGAGGAACCCGGCCAGCTCACCGAGGCGGTGCGGGGTAAAACCCTTCGACAGTTGCAGCCACAACGGCGACACACGCTCGCCCAGCGGGCTCATCAAGCCGATAAAACTTTCCGCCGCCGGCAGTTGTTCGCGCAAGTCACCGGCATGGCTGATATCACCCGGGAATTTGGCGGTGAAGCGAAAGTCATCGGGCATGATGTCGGCCCAGCGCTGCACGGTCGCGGCCGAGGGTCGAGCATAAAAAGTGGTGTTGCCTTCAACGGCGTTGAAGACCTGGGCGTAGAGCCCGAGGTAATCGTTGGAACGTGCATCGGCGGGGTACAGGTACTCGCGCCAGGCGTTTTCACTCCAGGACGGGCAGCCGATGTAGTAAGGCAGGCGCATCAGATGTGGATATCGAGACCCAGCACTTCCATATCCCATTCGACAAAACCGGCGGTGGTCAGGTAGCTGGCCAGGGCCGTCGCTACGCTTTTGCTCATGGAGCGGGGGAAGACCATGTCTTGCTGACGGGCGGGAAGACCGCTGATACGTGCTTGGGTACCGGCCTGCGCGTCGGATTGGACTTCAATGAAATCCGGCGAGTCCTCGACCGAATCGTCCACCGTAGCGTTCGCCTTGCGCGGCTTACGCTTGATCGGGTACGACTGTGAGGAAAAGCCATCAATACGCATAGGCGCGAACTCGCTATCAGTAATGGCATTTTAGTGGCGCGATCCGTAGCGCGCAAATGCTCTGGTGATAACTAGAACACATAATTGGTAAAAGGTTTAAAAACCGGTGCGAATTCTGACGATTGGCGAAATTTAACTCAAAATGCCATCATTTTTGGCGTCAAATAATCCCGCGTTCCGCCTTGGTTTGCGCGACCTTGTCGCGCAAGTACACCGGCGCCGCCTGATCTGCCGCGATGGCCTCGCCACGCTCGAATGCAAAGCGCGCCAAGGTCAGCAAATCCTCTGCATGGGGCAGCATCGTGGCGTCCTGGCCAGTCAGTTGGACGCCGATCCGCGCCCCATATCCCCAACCGGTGCCAGCGCCGAACCAATCACCGAGCGCATCGTCGGGCAGTACGGATGATTCCGGTGCCTGCACCGCTTCCACGCCGACCAGGCGCATCTCGCCCGCCGTCTCGCGGTAGCAGCCCCAATACACTTCATCCATCCGCGCATCGATCGCCGCCGCCACTTGCGAGGCGCCATGTTCACGCAGCGCACGTTGGGCCAGTACCGCCAGGTTGGAGACTGGCAATACGGGACGCTCCAGCGCAAACGCCAGGCCCTGCACCACGCCAATGGCAATGCGCACGCCGGTAAACGCGCCGGGGCCACGGCCGAAAGCGATGGCATCCACGGCGGCCAGGCTGGTGCCGGCGTCTTCCAGCAGTTGCTTGATCATCGGCAACAGCTTCTGCGCGTGCAGGCGCGGGATCACCTCGTAGTGGCTGGTTACTTTGCCATCGTGCAGCAAGGCAACCGAGCAAGCTTCAGTCGCGGTGTCCAGGGCCAGCAGGGTGCTCATGGGTGTGGGTGTCCAAGTCGAAAAAAGTGCGCCAGTATAAACAACAACGGCCCGCAAGCGGGCCGTTGTCAATGCAGCCGATCAACGCATCAGCTCAGTGCTTGCAGCACCTTGGCCGTAATCGCCTCCACGGAGCCGACGCCAGGGATATGGCTGTATTTCGGCTTGCCCTGGGCAGCGGACAGCTTCTGGTAGAAGTCCACCAGCGGCTTGGTCTGGGAATGGTAGACCGACAGGCGATGACGCACGGTTTCTTCGGTATCGTCTTTGCGCTGTACCAGGTCTTCACCGGTGACATCGTCCTTGCCTTCAACCTTCGGCGGGTTGTAGACGACGTGGTACACGCGGCCCGAGCCTTCGTGAACGCGACGACCGGCAATGCGCTGGACGATTTCTTCGTCCTCAACGGCGATTTCCACCACGGCGTCCAACTCGACACCGGCTTTGACCAGGGCTTCAGCCTGGGGAATGGTGCGCGGGAAGCCGTCGAACAGGAAACCGTTCTTGCAGTCTTCCTGGCTGATGCGTTCCTTGACCAGGTTGATGATCAGGTCATCGGAGACCAGGCCACCGCTGTCCATCACGCTCTTGGCGATCAGGCCCAGTTCGGTGCCGGCCTTGACGGCCGCGCGCAGCATGTCGCCGGTGGAGATTTGTGGAATGCCGAATTTTTCAGTGATGAACTTAGCCTGAGTACCTTTACCGGCCCCGGGAGCTCCCAGCAGAATGACGCGCATCGATGTGCTCCTCAATTTTTTATAGAGATGACGCTCGGATTCGCCGCGTGGGGCCAATCTCGTAAAAATGTGGTTCCAGGCCGATCAAACGGCCAAAGGCTGATCAAGATACACAGCAGGCCCTTGCCACACAAGCCGCCAAAAGTAGGAGAAACCCGCGCCAGGCCTGCGTCGGCCAACGGGTTTGCCTGAGCGCAACCCTGCCCCTCAAACAACGACCGCCCTTTTCAGGGCGGTCGTCGCCGTTCATTCGCAAGCCGTTGAGAACACGCGAAAAACCTCAACCGGTGTTGCGCAAACCTGCAGCAATACCGGCGACGGACACCAGCAGCGCCTGTTCCAGAGGGCTGTCTTGCGCCGCTTCGCGTTGGCGCGAGCGTGCGAGCAATTCAGCCTGCAACAGATGCAGGGGATCGAGGTAGGTGTTGCGCAGGCGGATGAACTCCAGGGTGTCCGGACTGTGGGCCAACAGTTGCGACTGGCCGGTCAGGCCAAGCACCACCTCACAGGCCTGCGACAATAGGTCGCGTAAATGCGCGCCCAGTGGCAGCAAGTCCGGCTGCACCAGACGCTCATCATAGAGGCTGGCGATATCGGCGTCGGCCTTGGCCAGCACCATTTCCAGCATATCGATGCGCGTGCGGAAGAACGGCCACTGCTCACGCATCTGCCCAAGCAACTCACCCTCGCCGCGCTCCAGGGCCTTGCTCAATGCCGCTTCCCAGCCGAGCCAGGCGGGCAGCATCAAGCGGGTCTGGGTCCAGCCGAAGATCCAGGGAATCGCGCGCAGGCTTTCAATACCGCCGGCACGCCGCTTGGCCGGGCGGCTGCCCAACGGCAAACGGCCCAGCTCCTGCTCCGGTGTGGACTGGCGGAAATACTCGACGAATTGCGGATTTTCCCGCACCACCGCGCGGTAGGCGCTGACACCGTCGGCCGCCAATTCGTCCATCAAATGACGCCAGGCCGGTTCCGGCGGCGGCGGTGGCAACAGCGTGGCTTCGAGCACCGCCGCCAGATAGAGGTTGAGGTTCTGCTCGGCAATGTCCGGCAGGCCGAACTTGAAGCGGATCATCTCGCCTTGTTCGGTCGTGCGGAACCGCCCCGCCACCGAGCCCGGCGGCTGCGACAGAATCGCCGCATGCGCCGGGCCACCGCCACGGCCAACGGTGCCACCACGACCGTGGAACAACAGCAATTCCACTTGCTGCTCACGGCAGATGTCCACCAGGCGTTCCTGCGCCCGGTACTGCGCCCAGGCGGCAGCGGTGGTGCCGGCGTCCTTGGCCGAGTCCGAATAGCCGATCATCACTTCCTGCGGGCCTTGCAGCCGCGCGCGATAGCCCGGCAGCTGCAACAACCGCTCCATCACCGGCCCGGCGTTATCCAGGTCGGCCAGGGTCTCGAACAGCGGCACTACGCGCATTGGCCGCTGCACGCCGGACTCTTTGAGCAGCAGTTGCACCGCCAGCACATCCGAAGCGGTACCGGCCATGGAAATGACATAGGAGCCCAGCGACGCGGCCGGTGCCGCGGCGATTTCCCGGCAGGTGTTCAAGACTTCCGCCGTGTCCTGCGACGGCATGAAATAACCTGGCAGCAGCGGTCGACGATTGCCCAGTTCTTTGCTCAGGAAGTCGATGCGCGCTTCTTCGTCCCAGTCCTCATAACGTCCGAGGCCAAGGTAGTCGGTGATTTCGCTCATGGCCGAGGCGTGACGCGCGGAATCCTGGCGCACATCCAGGCGTACCAGGAACAGGCCAAAGGTCACGGCGCGGCGCAGGCAATCGAGCAACGGGCCGTCGGCGATCACGCCCATCCCGCACTCATGCAGCGACTGATAGCACAGCTGCAACGGGCCGAGCAGGTCACGATTGTCCTGCAACACCTGCGCCGGTGCCGGTGTATTTTCCTTTAGCGAGGAATGGGCCCACTGGCGCGTGGCGCGCAGACGTTCGCGCAACTGCTTGAGCACCGCACGGTAGGGTTCGACGCTGTCTCCCGCCTGAGCCTGCAAGGCCGCACTGGCCCGTTGCATGGACAGCTCGGAGGCGAGTTGATCGATATCGCGCAGGTACAAATCCGCCGCCATCCAGCGCGCCAGCAGCAATACTTCACGGGTGACCGGCGCCGTGACGTTCGGGTTGCCGTCACGGTCGCCGCCCATCCACGAGGCAAATCGTATCGGCGCAGCCTCAAGCGGCAGGTGCAGACCGGTCGCGGCATGCAAGGCCTGGTCGGCCTTGCGCAAATAATTCGGGATGGCCTGCCACAACGAATGCTCGATGACTGCAAAGCCCCATTTGGCTTCATCCACCGGCGTAGGCCGCACGCGACGGATTTCCTCGGTGTGCCAGGCCTCGGCGATCAATCGTTGCAAACGTTCACGGATTTGCTCGCGCTCGGCGCTGGTGAGATCACGGTGATCCTGCAGCGCCAGTTGCGCGGCGATCGCGTCGTACTTCTGGATCAGGGTGCGACGTGCGACTTCGGTGGGGTGGGCGGTGAGTACCAGTTCGATCTCCAGCCGCGCCAAATGGCGCGCCAGGGATTCATCGCTGTGCCCTTCACTTTGCAGGCGCGCCAACAGTTCGGGCAACACGCGGGACTCGAAGGGCGCCGGCTGCGATTCATCGCGCCGGTGAATCAACTGGTACTGCTCGGCAATGTTGGCCAGGTTGAGGAACTGGTTGAAGGCCCGGGCTACAGGCAGCAGTTCGTCTTCCTGCAGTGGGTTCAGACTCGCGCTGAGTTCATCGCCCGCGCCGCGCCGGTCAGCCTTGGCGCCTTTACGGATCTGCTCGATCTTGTCGAGAAAATCATCGCCGTACTGTTCTCGAATGGTGTTGCCCAACAGTTCACCCAGCAGGTGAACATCCTCACGCAAGCGTGCATCGATAACACTCATCAGCCAATCTCCAGCCAGAAATCCGGGACGCGCAGGTGTTCCAGAGTGCCGTCGGCGCAGGTTTCTGACAAGACACTTTAAACCTTGCCGCTTGCAGCTAGTCTCAAGATCAAGTCGCCGCGTTATCCACACCGGTGGCTGGACACTCATTATTGAGGTTGCCATGAAAATTCGAGACCTGCCCCAGCATTGGGAAGAGACCGCCAAGGGTCAACTGACCAAAACCGAATACGCCATTCATCTGGATGTGGAGGCCGCCGCGAGGCTGGCCGCCCTGGCCGAGATGTACCCCAAGCGTCACGCCGAAGAGCTGCTCGGCGAGCTGATCGGCGCCGCCCTTGAAGAGCTGGAAGCCAGCTTCCCTTACGTGAAAGGGCAGCAGGTGATCGCCACCGACGAGGAAGGCGATCCGCTGTATGAAGACGTCGGCCCCACACCGCGATTTCTGACACTGTCACGCCGCTATCTGCATGATTTGTCAGCCGGTGCTGACGAACAGAAGCACTGATCACAGTTTCCTCCATTCCAATTTAACCCTTGTATTCCGGGCTTTTCAGCGGCCCGGAGTACCGTTGTGCGTGCTGAAAGTTCCAATTTTCTTAAGCTGACCGATCAGTCAGATATTTTTTTAGGCAAATCGCCATCTTCGCTGAACTTTTGAAAAAAGCCTCCGGTCACAGCCAGTAAGCCATCACTTGGAACGCTCGTTTGAACTGGCGTCATGTGCTTTGCAGCCGGGCCCGCAAACGAACACCACGATGGATTTTGATGTTTTTCAGGAGTTACCCAATGGAGTTGAAGACGATGAAGACCAGCACTGCCAAATCCTCGTTTAACCACCTGCGCGGGCTTAAATTGGCCGCGCTGGCAATCGGCACCAGCTTCGTTCTGGCAGGTTGCGCCGGTAACCCGCCGACCGAGCAATACGCAGTGACCCAGTCTGCGGTCAACAGCGCGGTCAGCGCCGGCGGCACCGAGTTCGCAGCCGTGGAAATGAAGTCGGCCCAGGACAAGCTCAAAGAAGCTGAAATCGCCATGCACGACAAGAACTACGACAAAGCCCGTATGTTGGCTGAACAAGCCGAGTGGGATGCTCGTGTCGCTGAGCGTAAAGCCCAGGCTGCCAAGGCCGAACAAGCGGTGAAGGATTCCCAGAAAGCAGTTGACGAGTTGCGTAAGGAAGGCATGCGCCCGGCTGCTATCCAGCAGAAGTAAGCCGCTGCCCCTTGATTGCATCGCACCTGATATCGAATTGAAAGGACGACACGACTATGCGTAAACAATTGATGATCCCTGCCCTGTTGGCGATGAGCGTTGCCTTGGCAGCCTGCTCCACCCCGCCGAACGCGAATCTGGAAAACGCACGGACCAACTTCACGGCCCTGCAAACCAACCCGCAGGCTACCAAGCTCGCAGCGCTGGAAACCAAAGACGCCAGTGAATGGCTGGACAAGGCAGACAAGGCCTACCGCGACAAGGAAGACGAGAAGAAAGTCGACCAACTGGCTTACCTGACCAACCAGCGTGTAGAAGTGGCGAAAGACACCATTTCCCTGCGTGAATCCGAATCCAAGCTGAAAAACGCTGGCGACGAACGTGCCCGCGCCCTGCTGGACGCCCGTGACGCGCAGATCAAGCAACTGCAAAACAGCTTGAACGCCAAGCAAACCGATCGCGGCACCCTGGTGACTTTCGGTGACGTGCTGTTTGCCACCAACAAGTCCGACTTGAAGTCCAGCGGCCTGGTCAACATCACCAAGCTGGCGCAGTTCCTGCGCGACAACCCGGACCGTAAAGTGATCGTCGAAGGCTACACCGACAGCACCGGTTCCGACTCGTACAACCAGAGCCTGTCCGAGCGCCGTGCAGCTTCCGTACAGCGTGCACTGGCCCAGCAAGGCGTGGATATTTCGCGCATCGTGACCCAGGGTTACGGCAAGGAATATCCGGTTGCCGACAACGGCAGCGTCTCCGGCCGTGCGATGAACCGTCGCGTTGAAGTGACGATCTCCAACGACAACCAGCCAGTCAAGCCGCGCTCGTCCGTTGCTAACTGATTGATTGAAGCGGCATAAAAAACCCACCTCACGGTGGGTTTTTTTTGGGCTCGTCGAACTGTACGGTACGACCGGTATCATCAGCCGGCATTTGAATCTGCGCACCCGCCTGCTTATCTACCTGGCTATCAAGCCTGCTGCGGCGAGCAGCTTCCTGTTCAATCGCCACATGCTGCCTTGCCATGATCAGCATATTTTCCAGCACTGGAATCTTGAATTCCATCCTCGCCTCAAACCGTGTGAGTGACAACGCTTTGTGTGGTATCTGACGAAATAAGGTTCCAGGCATTCCTGCCGAGACCGACGACTGGCCATGTGATACACAAAAAAAACCGCCCCTACAGGCGGTTTTTCCCAGCAGCTTGATCAGTTGCCGATTTGGCCTGAACCTTGATAGTCCGGCTGCTGGATCTGGCCCTGGCCCGCGCTCTGCCCACCGCTTTGGCCATCTTCCGCGCCTTGAGCGCCTTGAGCGCCCTGCGCACCTTGAGCGCCTTGCGCACCGTCGGCTTTCTGCGCGAGCAGCTTCTTCAGCAGCTCCTCCAACGCCTTGAGGGGATCCTCCCCACCGGCACCACTATTTCCCTGGCTGCCTTGAGAGCCTTTCGCTTTAAGGTTCTGGATCTGATTTTGTACATCGTCAATCTGCTTGTCGAGGCCTTGAGAGCCTCCCTGGCTATTGCCAGCGCCGCTTGCACCACCCATGCCGCCCATGCCACCCATGTTTCCGGCACCCGACATTCCGTTGATTCCTGCCATAAATGCTCACCCCTATCAATGAATAAAATGGGCCGATCAGCAGCGCCAATCAGCCCATAATCTGTGGTGGATGAGTCAGGATGGTTCCGCCCAGCCCAATGACTGACCGGCTTTAAATCAATAATCCGTACGAGTGGCGGCACTTTCCCACGACGGGCGAGCAGCATTCATTGTTGCAATTGCGGGGTTTCTTGCCCGATACAGCGCACTGCCTGTTTCTTGTTGTTCACCAGTACGCCGCTCAGGCCTTTCTGGTCGGTATCGAACATCACCAGCACGCCCTCCACGCACTGCGCCACTTGCGCGGCAGGGGTCAGTGAAACCTTGTAGTCCTCACCCGGCACGGTCTTGAGCATCGTGAATTCACTGAGCAGCAGCGCATCTTCCGGCTTGGCGAAGTGCAGGTAGCCGTAGTACCACAAACAACCGACCGTACCGATAATGGTGCCGATCCCCGTGAGAATCAGCGGGATCATGTTGCGCTCTTCACTCATTGCGGGCTCTCTGATGGGTCAACTTTAGAAAGGGGGTAATTCGGAATTTCGCCCAGACGCCGCAGGCCGTTGAAATGCTGCGGGTCATCCAGGTAACGCAGCATGACGGTCTGCCAGGTCTTGTCGGCAAACGTCTGCACATGCCCGCCTCGCGTCAGCTGCAGCACCCTGGGCGGTGGCGCGGCTTGATACAGGCGTAGGCCGTTGGACACAGGCACAATCGGATCATCCAGGCTGTGAAACAGCAGTTTGGGAACGCCCTTGAGCTGGGGCATGGCGTTGATCGCGCTGTCGGCGTCGGGCACCAGCCAGGACAGAGGCACCTGCAACGGCCATGTTAACCAGGATGTGCTCAGGGCAAATTGTCCCACGTCACGATAACTGGCAGGCACACCATCCAATACCAGGGCCTTGAGCCGGGATTGGCGCTCGGGGTGAGCGGCCAGATAATGCACGGCCAAGGCGCCGCCCAGGCTCTGGCCAAGCACTACCAACGGCTGCCCCTGGGCTTCGGGCGCCTGATCCAGCCAGCTGAAGGCAGCGTCCACGTCCTGATAGATTGCCGGCAATGACGGCTTGCCTTGCGAAAGCCCATAACCGCGATAGTCAAGCAACAGCACCTGGTAGCCCTGCTCCGGCAACCACCAGCTGCCGCCCAGATGCCACGCCAGGTTGCCACCGTTGCCGTGCAGGTGCAGCACAGTGCCTTTGAGGGGCACGCCAGGCTTGGCCGGCAGCCACCAGGCGTGCAGTTTCACGCCGTCGGCGGTGGTGAGGGTGACGTCGCGATACGCCAGGTGGGCTTTTTCCGGCGTGAACGGCAGGCCGGGCTCCGGGTAGAACAGCAGGGCGCTGCAGCCGTTCAATGTCAGTAGCAGGCACAGAATGCCGAGGATTCTCATCCGTTGAAGCCTCGTGAGTGAGATGAAATTGGCGAGCTTGGGAGATCCCAGGTGAACTCCCGCGCGGTCAAAGGATATTGGAATAGTCAGCCTCGATCCGGTCCAGGCTCAAATGGTTGAGAAAGTTGGAAAAGCACATCCAGGCCGCCAGTGCGTTCATGTCGCGGAACTGCTCGGGCAGGTACTTGGGCGGCACGACCAGGCCTTCGTCGACCAGTTGGCGCAAGGTGCGCATATCTTCGAGCGTGGTCTTGCCGCAGAACAACAACGGCACCTGTTCCAGCTTGCCCTTGCGCACGGCCAACTGGATGTAGTTGTAGACCATGATAAAGCCCTTGAGGTAGGACAAATCCTTGGTAAACGGCAGGCCGGTCGGCACCGAGCCACGGAACACACGGCTGGCGTTGCCGTAGCTTTCAGCCATTTCAAAGCCTTGCTCGCGGAAGAACTCGAACACCTGCAGGAAGTCGGCGCCCTCCTCCACCATATGGATGGCGCGGGTGCGGTTGGTCAGTTTGCGCAGCCGGCTGGGGTATGAGGCAAACGTGATGATTTCCATCAGGATCGCCAGGCCTTCCTGAGTCACGGTGGACGAGGGCGGCCCCTTGGACAGGAACGTGCAGATCGGCTGGTTCTGGCCATTGAGGGTGGTGCCCACATGCACCAGGCCTTCGTGCACTTCCAGGGCGCGCACGTCACGGTCGTTGAACATCGCGTCGGCGCGGATCTTGATGTAGTCGGCGCCCGCGGCTGCGTCGGCGACGATGCCATCGGATTCGAACACACGGATGGTCTCCTCGGCCTCGCCGAACACCTTGTTCAAGCGTGTTTGCAGCAAGGCGACGGCATCCTTGGCGGTGAGGGTCTTGGCTTCGTCCTTGAGGTCGCCACGGCCGTCGATATTGTTCAGATAGTCCGAGAGCATCAGGCCCAGGTCCGCCAGCGTCGGGTCGCCGGCGTGGAAGGCGTCGGAAGCGGCGCCGTAGAGTTCCTGGGAGATCAGGCCGAAGTCCTCGGTGCCACGGGCTTCGAGCATCCGCACGACCATGCGGTATTCCCGGCACATGCGGCGCATGATCTGCCCTACCGGGCTGAACTGGCCGAGACGCCGGGTAATGTCGCGCTCGATGTTCTGGAACTCCAGCTTTACCGCGCTCGAATCGAACGACAACGGCCGGTTCAGGTAGTAATCGCGATCCACGGCGGGCATGGCCTTGCCCTTGGCCTTGAGAAAGCCCTGGCGAATGTTTTCGTCCCACTTCACGGCGTCGAGGACGCGGATCGGCGTTTGCGCCAGCACAATGCGATCGGACAAGCTGCGTATCGTCTGCTGGTAATCGTCCACCCGGTGCTTCCTCTTTGAACGTGGCCTTTCTGGTATCAGACTGAAGCCAACACCAAGTGCATGTAACGCTTGAGTATCTCCAGCATTTCGTCACCGGTCAGCGGCTCTGCGCTGCCCAACAGGCCCTGATATTCCATCCGACTGATAATCGCCGTCAACACCTTGGCATCCTGCTGCGGCTCGCGCGAGCCCAATACCTGGAAAAACTGCCCGGTGCCTTGCAACAGAATCTGTTGGTGGGAGCGCACCAGTTCGGCAAGGCGCGGATTCAACAAGGCTTCCTGGCGAAAGGCCTGCTCGGCCATCAGGTATTCGCGACGGTTGGTCAGTTGGCGCTGCACATAGTCGGCGGTCAGCCGCGCAATGTCATCGGCCAGCTGCGAGCGCGACGCCGGGCTGCCATCACCATAGGCGACCATCTCGCGCAGCAGGCCTTCGTTGCGCACCCACAGTTTGCCCATGAACGCGGCGCTGCGTTCGACGTATTGGGCGAAGGTGTCGGTGAGCAGGTCATCGATGTCTTTGAAGTAGTAGGTGGTGGCCGACAACGGCACGCCGGCCTCCGCCGCCACGGCCCGGTGACGTACCGCACGTACCCCGTCGCGTACCACGATGCGCATGGCCGCATCGAGAATGTCTTGCCGGCGTTGTTCGCTGCCCCGGCGGCTGGCCTTGCGGCCCTGGTACTGGACGCTATCGGCCACAGAGGCAGCAACGGAAGAAGGGGAATAAAGTTGCAAGCTTCAAGCTCCAAGCGACAAGTTAAGGCGGACACGGAAAGCTTGCAGCTTGCGGCTTGACGCTTGCGCCCTTGAGTCAAAAAAAAGCCGCCTTACTAGGAAGGCGGCTGCTTTTTATGCTTGTGGCCGCATGTGCGGGAACAAGATCACATCGCGAATCGACGGCGAGTTGGTGAGCAGCATCACCAGGCGGTCGATGCCGATACCTTCACCGGCGGTGGGCGGCATGCCGTATTCCAGGGCCCGTACGAAGTCGGCATCATAGTGCATGGCTTCATCATCGCCGGCGTCCTTGTCGGCCACCTGCGCCATGAAGCGCTCGGCCTGATCTTCCGCGTCGTTAAGCTCGGAATAGGCGTTGGCGATTTCACGGCCGCCAATGAACAGCTCGAAACGGTCGGTAACGTTCGGGTTGTCGTCGTTACGACGCGCCAGCGGCGACACTTCGAACGGGTACTGGGTAATGAAGTGCGGCTGTTCCAGCTTGTGCTCGACCAGCTCTTCGAAAATCATCACCTGCAGTTTGCCCAGGCCTTCGAAGCCCAGCACCTTGGCGCCGGCTTTTTTGGCGATGGCGCGGGCCTTGTCGATGTCGTTCAGATCGTCAGCGGTCAACTCAGGGTTGTACTTGAGGATCGAGTCGAACACCGACAGGCGCACGAACGGCTCGCCGAAGTGGAACACCTTGTCGCCGTATGGCACGTCGGTGCTGCCCAGCACCAGCTGCGCCAGTTCGCGGAACAGTTCTTCGGTCAGGTCCATGTTGTCTTCGTAGTCGGCGTAGGCCTGGTAGAACTCCAACATGGTGAATTCAGGGTTGTGCCGGGTCGAGACGCCTTCGTTACGGAAGTTGCGGTTGATCTCGAACACCTTCTCGAAACCGCCGACCACCAGGCGCTTGAGGTACAGCTCCGGCGCGATCCGCAGGAACATTGGCAGGTCCAGCGCATTGTGGTGGGTTTCGAACGGCTTGGCCGCAGCGCCACCCGGGATGGTTTGCAGCATCGGCGTTTCCACTTCGAGGAAATCACGCTGGGCCAGGAAGCTGCGGATGTGGGCGATGACCTGCGAACGCACGCGGAAGGTCTGGCGCACGTCTTCGTTGACGATCAGGTCAACATAGCGTTGGCGGTAGCGCTGCTCGGTGTCGGTGAGGCCGTGGTGCTTGTCCGGCAGCGGGCGCAGGGACTTGGTCAGCAGACGCACGCTGGTCATCTCGACGTACAGGTCACCCTTGCCGGAACGGGCCAGGGTGCCTTCGGCTGCGATGATGTCGCCCATGTCCCAGGTTTTCACCGAAGCCAGGGTTTCTTCGCAAAGGGTCTTGCGGTTGACGTAGACCTGGATGCGCCCGGTCATGTCCTGGATCACCATGAACGAGCCACGGTTGAGCATGATGCGACCCGCCACCTTGACCGGGATCGCCGCTTCTGCCAGCTCTTCCTTGGTCTTGTCCGCGTACTGTTTCTGCAGGGCATCGCAGTAATTGTCGCGGCGGAAGTCGTTGGGGAAGGCGTTACCCTTGGCGCGCTCGGCAGCAAGCTTTTCCTTGCGCAGGGCGATCAGGGAGTTTTCTTCCTGTTGCAGGGCTTGCGGGTCGAGTTGTTGGTCGCTCATGTCTTAAATTTTCCATCAAGGTTCGTTGCCCCCAGGCCTGCGGCCTGGGGATCGCAGGGCAAGGACTAGACGTCCCCCCCGCTCCCACAGAGGGTGTTACAGGCCGGACTTCAGGCTGGCTTCCAGGTATTCGTCGATATCACCGTCGAGCACCTTGTCGCAGTCGCTGCGTTCGATGTTAGTGCGCAAATCCTTGATCCGCGACGCATCGAGCACGTAAGAACGGATCTGGTGGCCCCAGCCGATGTCCGACTTGGTGTCTTCCAGCGCCTGGGACGCGGCGTTGCGCTTCTGCATTTCCTGCTCGTACAACTTGGCCCGCAACATTTTCATGGCGGTGTCCTTGTTGGCGTGCTGGGAGCGCTCGTTCTGGCAGCTGACCACGGTGTTGGTCGGTACGTGGGTGATACGTACGGCCGAGTCGGTGGTGTTTACGTGCTGGCCACCGGCGCCGGAGGAGCGGTAAGTGTCGATGCGCAGGTCGGCCGGGTTGATCTCGATTTCCACCTTGTCGTCGATCTCCGGGGAGACGAACACCGCCGAGAAGGAAGTATGGCGACGGTTGCCGGAGTCGAACGGGCTCTTGCGCACCAGACGGTGTACGCCGATCTCGGTACGCAACCAGCCAAAGGCGTATTCGCCCTTGATGTGCACGGTCGCGCCCTTGATACCGGCGACTTCACCGGCGGACAGCTCCATGATGGTCGCGTCGAAACCGCGCTTGTCGGCCCAGCGCAGGTACATGCGCAGCAGGATATTGGCCCAGTCCTGGGCCTCGGTGCCACCGGAACCGGCCTGGATATCCAGGTAGGCATTGTTCGGGTCCATTTCATGGCTGAACATGCGGCGGAATTCAAGCTTGGCGAGGTTTTCCTCGAGACGGGCCAGCTCGGCGACAACATCGCCCACTGCGCCTTCGTCATCTTCTTCGACGGCCATGTCCAGCAGGTCACGGCAATCGGCCAGGCCGGTGTTCAGTTCGTCAAGGGTGTCGACGATCTGCGCCAGCGCAGCGCGCTCGCGCCCCAGTTCCTGGGCGTACTCGGGTTTGTTCCAGACACTCGGATCTTCAAGCTCGCGATTGACTTCGGTCAGACGCTCATGCTTTTGATCGTAGTCAAAGATACCCCCGAATAGTTTCGGAGCGCTCGGACAGGTCCTTGATGGTGTTAAGGATCGGGTTGATTTCCATGGCGGGCAGCACTCGTTGGCGAACTTTTGAAAGCCGGCGAGTATAACGGCAAACGCCTGGAAACGGCAGTCCACCCGGCCGAAAAGGCAGAGGTTTGTACACAATCCCAAGACCGACGAAGAGCCAAATGTGGGAGGGGGCTTGCCCCCGATGGCAGTCTGTCTGCCAATGAAGTTGTGACTGACACACCGCTATCGGGGGCAAGCCCCCCTCCCACATTTGGCTTTGCGCCGGCCTTGAATTATTCGATACCCACCTGATTACGCCCATTATGCTTGGCCATATACAGTCCCTTGTCCGCCGCCATGATCAACTGCCGACAATCGGTGCCCTGTACGGGTGTCAACGTCGACAACCCAATGCTGATGGTCAGGCTCGACCCTTCCGCCGGCGCGATATGCGGGATTTTCAGGGCGGCCACCGCCATGCGCAGTTTTTCCGCCACCAGCCGCGCACCGCCCGGCGAGGTGTTGGGCAGCACCAGCGCGAACTCTTCGCCGCCATAGCGTGCCGGCAGGTCCGAGGGACGGCTGCTGGCTTCGCGGATGGTGTTGGCGACTTTGCGCAAGGCTTCGTCACCCTCGACGTGGCCAAAGCTGTCGTTGTAGGTCTTGAAGAAGTCCACATCGATCATCAGCAAGGAGAGCTGGGTCTGGTCGCGCATGGCACGGCGCCATTCCAGTTCCAGGTATTCGTCGAAGTGACGGCGATTGGACAGCCCGGTCAGGCCATCGGAGTTCATCAGCCGTTGCAGCACCAGGTTGGTGTCCAGCAACTGTTGCTGGCTGACCCGCAGCGCACGGTAAGCCGCGTCGCGCTGCAACAGGGTCATGTAGGAGCGCGAGTGATAGCGAATGCGCGCCACCAGTTCGATATTGTCCGGCAGCTTGACCAGGTAATCGTTGGCCCCGGCGGCAAAGGCGGCGCTCTTGATCAGCGGGTCTTCCTTGGTGGAAAGCACGATGATCGGGATATTCGCCGTGGCCGGGTGGTTGCGGTATTCGCGCACCAGGGTCAGGCCGTCGAGGCCGGGCATGACCAGGTCCTGCAGGATCACGGTCGGCTTGATGCGAATCGCCTGGGCGATCGCCTGGTGCGGGTCGGCGCAAAAGTGGAAATCGATGTTTTCTTCATGGGCCAGGCCGCGCCGCACGGCTTCGCCGATCATGGCCTGGTCGTCGACCAGCAGCACCATGGCGGCGTTTTCGTCGGTCTTGAAGTCGTCGAGCTGTAAATCATTCATGAGCAGTCACCTGAATTACTGCCTGCAAACCAGCACGGCCGGAGATGTTCGATCATGCAAAGACCTCCAGCAATCGCGGCGCAATTCTATCCAGTGGGCGAATTTCAACAGCGGCGTCAATCGCCGCCGCCGCTTTGGGCATCCCATACACCGCCGAACTCAACTGGTCCTGGGCGATGGTCAAATATCCTTGTTCGCGCATCAACTTGAGGCCCTGGGCCCCGTCGCGCCCCATGCCGGTCAGCAGTACGCCGACGGCGTCACCGATCCAATAGCTGGCGACACTTTCGAAAAACACGTCGATGGACGGCCGGTAAATCTCGTTCACCGGCTCTGCGGTATAGGCTAGCGTGCCATTTTTCAACAAGCGAATATGGTGGTTGGTGCCGGCCAGCAAGACCACGCCGCTCTGCGGTGGCTCACCCTCTCGCGCCAGGCGCACCGGCAGGCCGGACGCACTGCTCAACCACTCGGCCATGCCGGCGGCGAACACCTGGTCCACATGCTGGACCAGCACGATGGCGGCGGGAAAGTCACGCGGCAAAGCCTTGAGCAGCACTTCCAGGGCCGCCGGGCCACCCGCCGACGAACCAATGGCCACCAGGCGTTGCCGCTTGCCGGTACTGCGCTGCGGTGCGGTCTCAGCGCGCACGCGGGGGCCACGCTGGCCGATCAGCCAGCCAATGTTGAGGATCTTGCGCAACAACGGCGCTGCCGCATCCCTGGGGTTGCCCACGCCGAGCGCCGGAGTGTCCACCACATCCAGGGCGCCGTGGCCCATGGCTTCGAACACCCGGCTCATATTGGCCTGGCGATCGACAGTCACCAGCAGAATCGCGCAGGGCGTCTCGGCCATGATCTGCCGCGTGGCCTCCACGCCGTCCATTACCGGCATGATCAAGTCCATCAGGATCAGGTCCGGCACCCGTTCGGCACAGCGCTGCACCGCTTCCAGGCCATTACTGGCCACCCATACCACCTCGTGCGCGGGTTCCAGGCTCAAGGCCCGCCGCAACGCCTCGACGGCCAGGGGCATGTCATTGACGATCGCAATCCTCATACCCGGGCGCCCCCGATCAGTTCAACCACGGCGTCGAGCAAGGCGTCGTCGTGGAAGCTGGCTTTGGCCAGATAATAGTCGGCGCCGGCGTCGAGGCCTCGGCGTCGGTCTTCTTCCCGATCTTTGTAGGAAACCACCATCACCGGCAACGATTGCAGGCGACTGTCACGGCGCAAGAGTGTGACCAATTCAATACCGTCCATGCGAGGCATATCAATATCAGTGATAAGCAGGTCGAAATCCTCGGAACGCAAGGCGTTCCAGCCATCCATGCCATCGACCGCAACGGCCACTTCATAACCGCGATTGAGTAATAACTTGCGTTGCAGCTCACGCACGGTCAGCGAGTCGTCCACCACCAGCACCCGCTTGCGCGGTGCTTCGGTGGCCTGCCGGGTGCGCCGGGCGATACGTTCCAGACGGCCGGTGTTGAGCAACTTGTCCACCGAACGCAGCATGTCTTCCACGTCGACGATCAGCACCACCGAGCCATCGTCGAGCAAGGCGCCGGCGGAAATATCCTGGACCTTGCCCAGGCGATCATCCAGCGGCAACACCACCAGGGTGCGCTCACCGATAAAGCGCTCCACGGCGATGCCATACACGGCATCGCGCTCGCGGATTACCACCACTTTCAAGGTATCCGAAGGGGTTTGCCCCGGTGGTCGCTGCAACAGCTGGCTGGCGGCCACCAGGCCGACATGTCGGCCCTCGTGCCAGAAATGCTGGCGCCCTTCCAGTTGCACAATGTCCTCGGGCGCCAGGTCGCACATGCGTTCGATGTGCGCCAGCGGGAAGGCGTAGGCCTCTTCACCGACCTCCACCACCAGGCTGCGCACCACCGACAAGGTCAACGGCACCTCCAGATGAAAGCGACTGCCCTGCCCCGCCGTCTGCTCCAGCACCACGGCGCCGCGCAGTTGACGCACCATATGCTGCACGGCATCCAGGCCGACGCCGCGACCGGACACTTCGGTCACCTTGTCGCGCAGGCTGAACCCCGGCAGGAACAGGAACGTGAGCAGTTCTTCCTCGCTCAGGCGCAACGCGGTTTCCACGGGCGACAGGTGCCGGTCGACAATGGTGCCGCGCAAGCGCTCAAGGTCGACGCCGTTACCGTCATCGCTCAACTCCAGCACCAGCAGCCCGGCTTGATGCGACGCGCGCAGGCGAATCAAGCCTTCCGCCGGCTTGCCCGCCAGCAGCCGCTGCTCGGGCATTTCGATGCCGTGGTCGACGGCATTGCGTAATAAATGCGTGAGTGGGGCCTCGAGCTTTTCCAGCACATCGCGGTCGACCTGAGTCTTTTCGCCCTCGATCTCCAGGCGCACTTGCTTGCCCAGGCTGCGGCCGAGGTCACGCACCATGCGCACCTGCCCGGCCAGCACATCGGCAAACGGGCGCATGCGACAGGCCAACGCGGTGTCGTAAAGCACCTGGGCCCGCTGGCCGGCCTGCCAGCCATACTCGTCCAGTTCGGCGTGCTTCTGCGCCAGCAGCGCCTGGGCTTCACTCAACAAGCGTCGGGTATCGGCCAACGCTTCGTGGGCCTCAAGGTTCAAATCGACGACCTTGAGGTGGCCCTCCAGGGTATCCAAGGCGCGCAGGCTGTTGCTTTGCAGGCGCTTGAGGCGCTGCAGGCTGGCCAGGTAAGGCTTGAGTCGCTGGGTTTCCACCAACGATTTGCTGGACAGGTCCAACAGGCTGTTCAAGCGCTCCGCCGTGACCCGCAGTACGCGCTCACCGCCTTCGGTCATGCGCTTGCCCTGGCGCGGCGGCTCGCTGATGACGGCGGGCGCAGGCTCAGGTTCGGGCGGCAGCGCTTCGATCACCGGCATGGGAGCGGGTTCCGGTTTCGGCGCGACCAAGGCGGTGGGGTGCGACGGGTCCAGCAAGCGCTCCATCAGCGCCACATAGGCCTGGATATCCGCCGTCCCGACGTCATTGCCCGGGGTGGCAATGCGCATCAGCAAATCCGTACCCTGCAGCAACGCGTCGATATGTTCGGGCTGCAGGTACAAGCGCGCTTCCTGGGCGCTGACCAGGCAGTCCTCCATGACATGGGCCACGCTGACGCCAGCATCCACCCCGACAATCCGCGCCGCGCCCTTGAGCGAGTGCGCAGCGCGCATGCAGGCCTCAAGCTGGTCGGCCTGGGTCGGGTTGCGCTCCAGGGCCAGCAGGCCTGCACTGAGCACCTGGGTCTGCGCATCGGCTTCCAGACTGAACAGTTCCAACAGCGAGGCATCGCGCATCTGGTCGGGGGTCATGCGAAGCTCCGGGTCACGGCGGACAACAGTTGAGCCTCGTCCAGCCAGCGCAGGCTGCGGCCTTTCCACTGCAATACGCCCTGGGTGAAACGCGCGCTGGCCTGGGTACCGGAGGCCGACGCGGCGCTCAAGGTGCGCTCATCGATGGCATGGATGCCATCCACTTCGTCCACCGGCACAACCACCGGGCCATCCTGCGCGGCTATGATCAGCATGCGCGGCATGATGCGCCCGCCGGTGGCGCCGGTATTGGCGCTGTCCAGGCCAAGCAGTTCCACCAGCGACAGGCAAGCCACCAATGCGCCGCGTACGTTGGCCACGCCCAGCAATGCGCGGGAGCGCTGGTGCGGCAAGGAGTGGATCGGTTGCAAGGGCGCGACTTCCACCAGGCAACGGGTAGCGATGCCAAGCCACTCTTCGCCGAGGCGGAACATCAGCAAGGAGCGGGTGGCCACCGGGTTATCGAGCTCGCCAGCGGCTTGCGCGGGACGCTCGTCCTGCGCCAGGGCATAGCGGTCGAGCAGGCGCGTGGCCGCGGCCGAATACACCGAGCAGTTACGGCAATGGATGTGGTCCGCCAGCAAGGGGCAGGATTTGTCGCCATGAATGCCGATGCGGTTCCAGCAGTCGTCGATGGCTTGGGTTTCGGCCAGGGTCAGGTCCAGGCCTGCGGTGTCCAGCGCGTCAGGGCTACTCATCGTTTGGACTCACTGTCAGCTCGCTCGCTACGCGCGGCGCGCGCCTGCAAACGACGCGCCCCCGCACTGTCGCCCTGGGCCTCCAGCAACGCGGCCAGGTGCATCAAGGCCTGCGGATGCTGCGGCTCAAGGTATAAGGCTTTACGGTAATACCCTTGGGCTTGCGGGGCATTGCCGGCCACATCGCTGAGCAAGCCCAGCCAGTAGAACACCTGGGCGGCCGGCGGATGACTGCCCAGATAGCGCTCGCAGGCAGCCCGGGCCTCGGCACTTTTGCCCTCATTGGCCAAGGTGGCGATCTGGTTGAGCAACTCGCCGGCCTCCGTGTGCGGTGCCTTGACCGGCGCCGTCCGGGCGCTGACCGTACTGAACGGGCGCGGCTTGAGCGCAACAGGTGCCGCACTGCGCGGCGGCGTGGGCGCCGGCACCGGTACAAACACCGGGACCGGGGCGGCCGACGCCACATGCCGACTGAACGCAAAGGATTGCGGCACGCCAATCGAACGCATGCCATGGCGTCCCAGCAGGCTGCCTTCGGCCGGGCCGATAAACAGTACGCCGTCGACGTGGGTCAGTTCCTTGAGCACATCGAAGACTTGCTTCTGGGTGGGCTGATCGAAATAGATCAGCAGGTTGCGACAGAACACAAAATCGTAGCTGGGCTCGTTGGCCAACAGTGCCGGGTCGAGCAGGTTGCCGACGTGCAGGCGCACTTGCTCGCGCACCCGGTCGGCGATGCGGTAGGCACCGCCGTCTTCAGTGAAATGCCGGTCGCGAAATTCAAGATCGGCGCCGCGAAAGGAGTTCTTGCCGTACACACCGCGGCGGGCACGCTCCACGGACAGCGGGCTGACGTCCATCCCTTGCACTTTGAATTGGTGGGGCGCCAGGCCGGCGTCGAGCAGGGCCATGGCAATCGAATAGGGTTCTTCGCCGGTGGAACAGGGCAGGCTGAGAATGCGCAAGGCGCGCATCTGGTTGATCTCGGCCAGGCGTGCATGGGCCAGGCGGGCCAAGGTCGCAAAGGACTCGGGGTAGCGGAAAAACCAGGTTTCGGGAACGATCACCGCTTCGATCAGTGCCTGCTGCTCATCATGGGAGCTGTGCAGAAGCTGCCAGTACGCGTCCGCGGTCTGCGCCTGGGACACCTGGCAACGCTGGCGCACCGCACGCTCGATGATCGCTTCGCCCACCGAAGCGACGTCCAGGCCGATGCGTTCTTTCAGAAAGGCCGAGAAGCGCGGATCACTGCTCATAGGCTCAACTCGCTGGAAAACAGCAACGCACGCACGTCATCGGTCAACAGCTCGGCTACGCCGATCCATTGCATCAAGCCCAGCGCATCTTCGCGCACCGGCCCCAGGTAGGGCGCCTGGCGGTTATCCAGGCCATAGGGCTGGAACTCGGCGGGGTCGCAACGCAGGGTGTCGGTGGCCTGCTCCAGGATCAGGCCCAGCCACCGCGCCTGGCTCCAGGGTTGTGGCTGATAATTGACCAGCACCAGCCGCGTGCTGGTACGGGCATGGGCCACGGTACCGAAGGTCAGTGCGCTCAGGTCGATCACCGGCACCAGCGCGCCGCGATGGGCAAAGATGCCCGCCACCCACACAGGTGCCTGGGCGATGGGCTTGAGCGGCAGGCGCGGCAGCACCTCGACCACTTCAGTCGCCTTGAGGGCAAAGCGCTCACTGCCGATGTGGAACACCAGGAACAACGCCTTTTTCACTGCCGCGACGGCGCCGCGTTTAGCCGCGAAATCGCTCATCAGACTTTGAAACGCGACACGCCGCTGCGCAGACCCACCGCGACCTGGCTCAGTTCATCGATGGCAAAGCTGGCCTGGCGCAGGGACTCGACGGTCTGGCTGCTGGCATCCCCCAGTTGCACCAACGCGTGGTTGATCTGCTCGGCGCCGGTGGCCTGGGCCTGCATGCCTTCGTTGACCATCAACACCCGCGGCGCGAGGGCCTGCACCTGGTGGATGATTTGCGACAGTTGCTCGCCCACTTGCTGCACCTCGAACATGCCGCGGCGCACTTCTTCGGAAAACTTGTCCATGCCCATCACGCCCGCCGACACGGCCGACTGGATCTCGCGCACCATCTGCTCGATGTCGTACGTCGCGACGGCGGTCTGGTCGGCCAGGCGGCGGACTTCGGTGGCGACCACGGCAAAACCGCGCCCGTACTCACCGGCTTTCTCGGCCTCGATGGCGGCGTTGAGGGACAGCAGGTTGGTCTGGTCAGCCACTTTGACGATGGTCACCACCACCTGATTGATGTTGCCGGCCTTTTCATTGAGGATCGCCAGCTTGGCGTTGACCAAGTCGGCGGCGCCCATCACCGAATGCATGGTTTCTTCCATGCGTGCCAGGCCTTGTTGACCGGAACCGGCGGCGACCGAAGCCTGGTCGGCGGCGGTCGACACTTCGGTCATGGTGCGCACCAGGTCCTTGGAGGTCGCGGCGATTTCACGCGATGTGGCGCCGATTTCAGTGGTGGTGGCGGCGGTTTCGGTGGCCGTGGCCTGTTGCTGCTTGGAGGTGGCGGCAATCTCGGTCACCGAGGTGGTGACCTGCACCGACGAACGCTGCGCCTGGGAGACCAGCGCGGTCAGTTCGGTCATCATATCGTTGAAGCCGGTTTCGACCATATTGAATTCGTCATTGCGCTCCAGGTTCAGGCGCTTGCTCAGGTCGCCCGTGCGCATGGTTTCGAGGATATCGACGATGCGTTTCATCGGCGCCATGATTGCGCGCATCAACAGCAGACCACACAGCGCGGCGGCCAGCACCGCCAGCAGCAGCGAGACGCCCATGCTGATCTTCGCGGCCTCGACGGCATCATCGATGGCGGCGGTGGCCTCGTCGGCAACTTGTTTGTTCTGCTGGATGATGTCATTGAGCTTCGCGCGGCCTGCGACCCAGGCGGGCGTCAGTTGCTCGTTGAACAGCCTGAGGGCCTCCACGGCGTTGTTGCTCTGCTGCGCCTGGAGCACTTGGGCGAGGATCTGGTTGTAGCGCTGGTGGATTTTTTCGAAGGCGTCGAAATCGCTGCGATCCTGGGTGAAGTTGATCGTCTGGGCGTAGTCGGCCATGTATTTCTCAAGGCGTGCCTCGAAAGACTTGTAGTCCTGCTTGTCCTCCTCGGAAATGCCCTGGTTTTTGTGGATGCCCACCAATTCCTGGGTTTGCAGGTAGCTGTCGACCCAGGCGCTGCGAATCATCGAGCTGAAAAACACGCCAGGCACCGCGTCATCGCGCACGGAGCTCTCACTGGTTTCGATTTTCAACAGGCGCGAATACGAGAGCACGACCATCAGCAGCATGATCGCGATAATTACCGCAAAGCTCGCCAAAATCCGTTGGCGCAGGGTCCAGTTCTTCACAGTAATTCCTCGCAGATCCATTCAAATGGAGGGGAGTATAGCTGAGCGATGGCGTGTATTAACCAATGGTTTGCGGGGACACTGCAGGTGCCAGCGCCGCCCTTGGGGCAGGCGCCCTGGCGCTTTGAACCAAGCCAGGTTTGAATGTGGGAGCAGGCCCGCTCCCACATGTGGACAGGTAGGCGGTTTTATTCGACGTTAAGGCGCACCTGTTTCTCCAGCTCCGCCTTCAGGCCCGGCTCCAGCTTCAGCTGGCGCGCCAGTTCGTCCAGGTAGGCCTTCTCCATGAAGTTTTCCTCGTCCACCAGCATCACACTGGCGATGTACATCTCGGCGGCCATTTCCGGGGTGCCGGCGGCGCGGGCGACGTCGGCCGGGTCGAGGGGCTTGTTCAACTCGGCATGCAGCCAGACTTGCAGTTCGCGGTCGTTGTCGAGCTTGGTGAACTCGCCTTCGATCAACGCCCGCTCACGCTCATCCACATGCCCGTCAGCCTTGGCGGCAGCGACCAACGCTTTGAGAATGCCCTGACTGTGTTGCTCGACCTGGGCCGGCGGCAGCCGATCAATGGTTTGCGGCTCGCCCTGGGGTGCGCTGGCCTGCTGTGCCTGCCAGTTGCCGTAGGCTTTGTACGCAATGACCCCCAAGGCGGCGAGGCCGCCGTAGGTCAGGGCCTTGCCGCCGAATTTGCGCGCCTTTTTATTGCCCAGCAGCAAGCCCATGGCGCCGGCCGCCAATGCACCACCGCCTGCGCCACCGAGCAAACTGCCGAGCCCGCCACTGCCAAGCAGCCCGCCGAGGGCGCCTTTGTCAGCTGATTGACGCTGACCGCCAGCCTTGTTCTGCAACATATCCTGGCCAGACTTGAGCAACTGATCGAGCAATCCACGGGTATTCATTCGTAGCCTCCAGACACTTGGGTTCGTAGGAGCAATAGGCCCCCAGCGTAAAACTAAGTGCCAAAAACGCTGTATCTAGAGTGCTTCCAGATGTAACGCCCTGCCCTGACGTCGGAAATGTCTTGTTGCACAGCGGCGCCATCATGCTGGCATCAATGATTTTTCCTTCACCATCGAACCGCTTAAGCTATCCGGCGTCTGTTTATTGTCCGTTGCGTTTGGCCGAAGGCATGTCCGAACCGTTATTTCTGATCCGTTACGTGCCAGGAACGGCGCGGGATTCGCTCACGACAGGTTGTCTCTATGCACCGCAGGAATTTGCTCAAAGCGTCCATGGCCATTGCGGCTTACACCGGGTTGTCGGCCAGTGGCCTGCTGGCCGCGCAGGCCTGGGCCGGAAACCGTGCCGCCGATGGCAAGGCCGTGGCATTCGATTTCGACACCCTCAAGGCCCAGGCCAAGCAGCTCGCCGGCGTCGCCTACAAAGATACCCGGCAGGTGCTGCCACCCACGCTGGCAACCATGACCCCGCAGAACTTCAACGCCATTGGCTACGACGGCAACCATTCGCTGTGGAAGGAACTGAAGGGGCAATTGGACGTGCAGTTTTTCCACGTCGGCATGGGCTTCAAGACGCCGGTGCGCATGCACAGTGTCGATCCCAAGACCCGCGAGGCCCGCGAAGTGCATTTCCGCCCTTCGCTGTTCAACTATGAAAAAACCACGGTTGACACCAAACAGCTGACCGGCGATCTGGGCTTCTCCGGGTTCAAACTGTTCAAGGCGCCGGAGCTTGACCGCCATGATGTGCTGTCGTTTCTGGGTGCCAGCTACTTCCGTGCCGTGGACTCCACCGGCCAGTACGGCCTGTCGGCGCGCGGCCTGGCGATTGACACCTACGCGAAAAAACGCGAGGAGTTCCCGGATTTCACCCAGTTCTGGTTCGAGACCCCGGACAAGGACGCCACCCGTTTCGTGGTCTACGCCCTGCTCGATTCCCCCAGCGCCACCGGCGCCTATCGCTTCGATATCGACTGCCAGGCCAATCAAGTGGTGATGGCGATCGATGCCCATATCAACGCGCGCACCGCCATCGAACAATTGGGCATTGCGCCCATGACCAGCATGTTCAGTTGCGGTACCCACGAACGCCGGATGTGCGACACCATCCACCCGCAAATCCACGACTCGGATCGCCTGGCCATGTGGCGCGGCAACGGCGAGTGGATCTGCCGTCCGCTGAACAACCCGGCCAAGCTGCAATTCAACGCCTTCGCCGACACCAACCCCAAAGGCTTCGGCCTGGTACAGACCGACCACGAGTTCGCCAGCTATCAGGACACCGTGGACTGGTACAGCAAGCGCCCCAGCCTGTGGGTAGAGCCCACCACCGCCTGGGGTGAAGGCTCCATCGACCTGCTGGAGATCCCCACCACCGGCGAAACCCTGGATAATATCGTCGCTTTCTGGACCCCGAAAAAGCCGGTGGCAGCCGGTGATTCGCTCAACTACGGCTACAAGCTCTACTGGAGCGCCCTGCCGCCGGTGAGCACACCGCTGGCCCAGGTCGACGCCACGCGCTCGGGCATGGGCGGATTTACCGAAGGATGGGCCCCTGGCGAGCATTACCCTGAGGTGTGGGCACGCCGCTTTGCGGTGGACTTCAAGGGCGGCGGCCTGGACCGTTTGCCAGCCGGCACGGGCATCGAACCGGTGGTCACTTGCTCTCACGGCGAGGTGAAAGACTTCAGCGTGCTGGTGCTCGACAACATCAAGGGCTATCGCATTCTGTTCGACTGGTACCCAACCAGTGACAGCGTGGAGCCGGTCGAACTGCGTCTGTTTATCCGCACCCAGGACCGTACCTTGAGTGAGACTTGGCTGTATCAGTACTTCCCGCCCGAGCCGGGCAAGCGTAAATACACCTGACAACACGGCGACCCCTGCTGTGGGAGCACTGTGCTCCCACACGTTGCCCAGCAGTCATTCAAAACCTCGACACGGTTTTCATCGCCCCAATCAAATACCGCATCGCAACCTGATCGCTCTCGGTCAGGGCGCGATAATGCGCCAGCAATTCGATTTCATCCGAACTCAACCTGCGGCCACGCAAGAACAATCTGCGGGTCAGAAAAGACGCCATCACACCCGCTACACCATAGGACTTGGCCATGGACTGCTTCTCCTGATATCGATCCAATACTCCTGCTGCCCATTTCCGCGTGCCGTGAAGCGGACTGATTTCCTGGGCCGAAAATCAGGCTTACCGTAAGCGTAGAAACAATCTGGTTACGTGTGGGATTTTTTTAGAGTATTCACTTAAATAATTGCCTCGGTAACAAATACCTACAACCATTTCTCACACCCTCACCGACCCATCAGATCGATCTGCGTCATAACCACGAGCAAAAAAAAACCCACCGGGTCAGGGTGGGTTGTGTGGGCCTACGCCAAGGATCAATCGCGCAGATCCGATTCATGAATCGGCTGGTCGCGGTGCGTTGCCCGTTGATATTGCGCCGGCCAGATCGCCTTGCGCCCGCCCAGATCATCGTCGGCATGCAGCGGCCAGTACGGGTCGCGCAACAGCTCGCGGGCCAGGAAGATGATGTCGGCCTGGCAGGTGCGCAGGATGTGTTCGGCCTGGGCCGGCTCGGTGATCATGCCGACCGTGCCGGTGGCAATGCCCGACTCTTTGCGCACCCGCTCGGCGAAGCGCGTCTGGTAACCGGGGCCGGTGGGGATTTCGGCGTTGGCGGCGGTGCCGCCGGAGGACACGTCGATCAAGTCTACGCCGAGGTCTTTCAGGCGGCGCGCCAGTTCCACGGTTTCATCGGGGTTCCAGCCGTCTTCCACCCAGTCGGTGGCGGACACGCGCACAAACAGCGGCAGGTTCTGGGGCCAGACTTCGCGCACCGCGCGGGTCACCTCCAGGACCAGGCGGATGCGGTTTTCGAAGGAGCCGCCGTACAGGTCCTGGCGCTGGTTACTGATGGGCGACAAGAACTGATGCAACAGGTAACCGTGGGCGGCATGGATCTCCACCACTTCGAAACCGGCGGCCAGGGCGCGCTTGGCGGCGGCGACAAAGTCTGCGATCACTTGGCGGATCTGCGCTTCATCCAGCGGTTTGGGTTGCGTGTGCTGAGGGTCGAATGCGATAGGCGACGGGCCTACCGGCACCCAGCCGCCGTCTTCCGGCTTGACGCTGCCATGCTTGCCGATCCACGGCCGATAAGTGCTGGCCTTGCGTCCGGCGTGCGCCAACTGGATACCGGCCACCGCGCCTTGCGCCGCAATAAAGCGTGTAACGCGTTGCAAGGGTTCAATCTGTTCGTCTTTCCACAAGCCCAGGTCCTGGGCGGTGATGCGGCCATCGGCGGTCACGGCGGTGGCTTCGGTAAAAATCAGCCCGGCGCCACCCACAGCACGGCTGCCCAGATGCACCAGGTGCCAGTCGTTGGCCAGGCCATCATCGCTTGAGTATTGGCACATCGGTGATACCGCGATGCGGTTCGGCAAGGTGAGTTGACGCAGGGTATAGGGTTCGAGCAGCTGACTCATGGCGCACCTCTTCGGGTTCTGTGGGCAAGCTCCAAGGCTCTCTTTCATGGTGCTTAGAGCCTAGTCGACAACGACCGATCGCACAGGGTTCAGAGGAAACGGTTCAGAGTTAAACGGTTCAGAAGTAAACCGTTCAGAAGTAAACCGGGAGCCGATTGCCGGCTCCCGTGCTGCAGCGCCTTACATTTCGACCTGGGTGCCCAGCTCGATCACCCGGTTGACCGGGAGTTTGAAGAAGCGCAGGTTGCCGTTGGCATTCTTCAACATGAACGCGAACAACGCTTCGCGCCAGCGCGCCATGCCTTTGATACGCGAGGCGATCACGGTTTCACGGCTGAGGAAGTAGGTGGTGCGCATCGGGCTGAAATCCAGTTCATCCAGATGGCACAGTTTCAGCGCCTCAGGCACGTCCGGCTCATCGGTAAAACCAAAGTGCAGGATCACCCGGAAGAACCCTTCGCCATAGGCGTCCACTTCGAAACGCCGCGCCGCAGGCACACGCGGGATGTCTTCGTAGACCACGGTCAGCAGCACCACCTGCTCGTGCAGCACCTGGTTATGCAGCAGGTTGTGCAGCAGCGCATGGGGTACGGCGTCGGGGCGCGCCGTGAGAAATACTGCCGTGCCCTGCACGCGATGAGGCGGCTGCACACGGATACTGCCGATAAATATCGGCAGCGGCAGGCCGCCCTCGTCGAGGCGCTCGACGAGCAATTGCTTGCCGCGCTTCCAGGTGGTCATCAGCACGAACAGCACAATCCCCGCCAACACCGGGAAGGCGCCGCCCTGGATGATCTTCGGCACGTTGGCGGCAAAGTACAGCCCGTCCACCAACAGACAGCAGAGCAACACCGGCACGGCCAGTACCGGTGGCCATTTCCACAACAGCAGCATCACCGCAGACACCAGGATCGTGGTCATCAGCATGGTGCCGGTCACCGCCACGCCATAGGCGGACGCCAGCGCACCGGAGGATTCGAAGCCCAGCACCAGCAGGATCACGCCCACCATCAGCGACCAGTTCACCGCGCCAATATAGATCTGGCCCTGTTCGGCGCTGGAGGTATGTTGAATGTGCATGCGCGGGATATAACCCAGCTGGATGGCCTGGCGCGTCAGGGAAAACGCACCGGAAATCACCGCCTGGGAGGCAATCACGGTGGCCAGGGTCGACAGCACCACCAGCGGAATCAGCGCCCAGCTCGGCGCCAGCAGGTAGAACGGGTTGCGGGCCGCTTCCGGGTCGCCCAGCAACATGGCGCCCTGGCCGAAATAGTTGAGCACCAGCGCCGGCAACACCAGGATGAACCAGGCACGGGCGATGGGTTTGCGACCGAAGTGGCCCATGTCGGCATACAACGCTTCGGCGCCGGTCAGCGCCAGCACCACCGCGCCGAGGATGGCCACGCCGATGCCGGGGTGAGCCTCGAAGAAGCGCACGGCCCACATCGGGTTCATGGCGCTGAGCACTTCAGGGTGCAAGGTGATGCCATACACGCCAAGGCCGCCCAGCACCAGGAACCAGGTCACCATCACCGGCCCGAACAGCTTGCCGATGCGATCAGTGCCGTGTTTCTGGATCAGGAACAGCGCCACCAGGACCACCAGCGCGATGGGCACTACCCACCTTTCCAGGCCGTCGAACGCCAGCTCAAGGCCCTCCACGGCCGACAACACCGAAATCGCCGGGGTGATCATGCTGTCGCCGTAGAACAGCGCCGCGCCGCACAAGCCGCACACCACCAGGAAACTGCGCAATTTCCTGCGCTCCCCTGCCGCACGGCGTGCCAGGGCGGTGAGCGCCATGATGCCGCCTTCGCCCTGGTTGTCGGCGCGCAGCACGAACAGCATGTATTTGATCGACACGACCCAGATCAGCGACCAGAAGATCAGCGCCAGGATCCCCAATACCCCGTCATGGTTGACCTGCACCCCGTAACCGCCATTGAACACCTCTTTAAGGGTGTAGAGCGGGCTGGTCCCGATATCGCCATACACCACCCCGACCGCTGCTACCAGCATGCCAATCGGCTTGGCGTTCGAATGCTCGGCACTCGCTGCCTGACTACTTGCCTGACCCATCAACCACTCCTGCCCTTTGACCTGAGGTCGCTTATAAACAACGTGCTCAAACTGACCGTAGCATGCGCCGTTTTACTTCTCGTAACAGACGTTTTGTTGACCTTAGGATTTTACCTACGCGCAACGGCGCGAAGCATAGCGCAGCGCTCGTCGCATTTCCCTGCATAAAGCTGGTCAAGTGCGTTGCCCGCCGCTAGAATTGCGCACTTTTTGATCAGAGGCGCACCAAGCGCCCGTCCGCTGCCTGCCCTCCACGGTGGCGGCGTCATTCGATACCGAGGTTAGACATGTCCACCACCATCGCAAAAGCCAACCCCAAGGTTGGCTTTGTTTCCCTGGGTTGCCCGAAGGCTCTGGTCGACTCCGAGCGCATTCTCACGCAACTGCGCATGGAAGGTTATGACGTCGTGTCCACTTACCAGGACGCGGACGTGGTGGTGGTCAACACCTGTGGTTTCATCGACTCGGCCAAGGCAGAGTCCCTGGAAGTGATCGGCGAAGCCATCAAGGAAAACGGCAAGGTCATCGTGACCGGCTGCATGGGCGTGGAAGAAGGCAATATCCGCAACGTCCACCCAAGCGTGCTCGCCGTGACCGGCCCGCAGCAGTACGAGCAGGTGGTCAACGCCGTGCACGACGTGGTGCCACCGCGCCAGGACCACAACCCGCTGATCGACCTGGTGCCGCCGCAAGGCATCAAGCTGACGCCGCGCCACTACGCTTACCTGAAGATTTCCGAAGGCTGCAATCACAGCTGCAGCTTCTGTATCATCCCGTCGATGCGCGGCAAGCTGGTCAGCCGCCCGGTGGGCGATGTGCTGGACGAGGCCCAGCGCCTGGTCAAATCCGGCGTGAAAGAGCTGCTGGTGATCTCCCAGGACACCAGCGCCTACGGCGTCGACGTGAAATACCGCACCGGCTTCTGGAACGGCGCGCCGGTGAAAACCCGCATGACCGAACTCTGCGAAGCGCTCAGCAGCCTGGGCGTGTGGGTGCGCCTGCACTATGTTTACCCGTATCCGCACGTGGACGAGCTGATTCCATTGATGGCCGCCGGCAAGATCCTGCCGTACCTGGACATCCCGTTCCAGCATGCCAGCCCCAAAGTGCTCAAGGCCATGAAGCGCCCGGCCTTCGAAGACAAGACCCTGGCGCGCATCAAGAACTGGCGCGAAATCTGCCCCGATCTGATTATTCGTTCGACCTTCATTGTGGGCTTCCCCGGCGAAACCGAAGAAGACTTCCAGTACCTGCTGGACTGGCTGACCGAAGCCCAGCTGGACCGCGTCGGCTGCTTCCAGTACTCGCCGGTCGAAGGCGCTCCGGCCAACCTGCTGGACCTGGCCGTGGTGCCGGATGACGTCAAGCAGGACCGTTGGGAGCGTTTCATGGCGCACCAGCAGGCTATCAGCTCGGCGCGCCTGCAACTGCGCATCGGCAAGGAAATCGAAGTGCTGATCGACGAAGTCGACGAGCAAGGCGCGGTTGGCCGCTGCTTCTTCGATGCACCGGAAATCGACGGTAACGTGTTTATCGACGATGCCAGCGGTTTGAAGCCGGGTGACAAGGTCTGGTGCACCGTGACCGATGCCGACGAGTACGACCTGTGGGCGCAAAAGCGCGACTAAAGCTGTAAAGAATTGAAAAAGCCCTGCTTCCGGACAAGATGCGGGGCTTTTTTAGGTCTATCGTTTTGCCCATCAACACCTATTTCGACAAGAGACAGCGGGCATGCGTGAGCACTCGGTTATCCACACCCCCAACAATAGCGATTACCCCGAGCTGGCGAGAATCTGGGAGGCCTCGGTGCGCGCCACTCATGACTTTTTGCCGGAGAGTTACATCGTGTTGCTCAGAGAGCTGGTGCTGACGCGCTATCTGGATGCAGTAATGCTCGTGTGTACCAAGGATTCGACCCAGCGCATTACCGGGTTTGCCGGCGTAGCGGCAGGTAAGGTGGAAATGCTGTTTATCGACCCCCTGCACCGTGGCCAGGGCCTGGGCCGGCAGTTGCTGCGCTATGCCATCGATTGCATGAATGCCGATGAGCTGGATGTGAATGAGCAGAATCCGCAGGCGCTGGGTTTTTACCTCAAGCAAGGCTTTGAGGTGATCGGACGCACAGAGCACGATGGCCTGGGCCAGCCCTATCCGTTACTGCATATGCGCCTGCGCCAGCAGCAAATACGCAGTGGCTGAAATGGGACCGGGATTAACCGGCGCCAGGCAGGTACAATAGCCGCCCCCTTTTGTTACGGCCCATGTCATGACTGACCCCATACGCCTCTCCAAACGCCTTATCGAACTGGTCGGTTGCTCCCGTCGGGAGGCTGAGCTGTTTATCGAAGGCGGCTGGGTCTCGGTGGACGGTGAAGTGATCGACGAACCGCAGTTCAAGGTCACCACCCAGAAGGTCGAGCTGGACCCCGAAGCCAAGGCCACCGTGCCAGAGCCGGTGACCATCCTGTTGCACGCCCCGGCGGGCATGGATGCCGAGACGGCCATGGCGTCGATCAGCGCCGAAACCTTGTCGGAAGAACACCGCTTCAGCAAGCGCCCGCTAAAAGGCCACTTCCTGCGCCTGACCGCCAGCGCCGACCTGCAAGCCAAGGCCAGCGGCCTGCTGGTGTTCACTCAGGACTGGAAGATCCTGCGTAAATTGACCGCGGATGCAGCCAAGATCGAGCAGGAATACGTGGTGGAAGTCGAAGGCGACATGGTCGCCCACGGCCTCAACCGCCTGAACCACGGCCTGACCTACAAGGGCAAGGAGCTGCCGGCCGTGAAAGCCAGCTGGCAGAACGAAAACCGCCTGCGTTTCGCGCTGAAAAACCCGCAGCCAGGCGTTATTGCGCTGTTCTGCGAAGCCGTTGGCCTGAAAGTCGTCGCCATCCGCCGCATCCGCATTGGCGGCGTGTCCATTGGCAAAGTGCCGGTGGGCCAATGGCGTTACCTGTCCGGCAAAGAGAAGTTCTAAGCCGTTGCCTTTTTCCCGACACTGCCTGATTGGGTGGTGTCTACCCCGTTGAAAACCAGGATTGCCCACCATGATTCACAACGACGTACTGCGCAGCGTGCGCTACATGCTCGACATCAGCGATAACAAGATGGTCGAGATCATCAAGCTCGGCGGCATGGACGTGACCAAGGACGACCTGCTCACCTACCTCAAGAAAGATGAGGAAGAAGGCTTTGTGTTCTGCCCGGATGAGGTGATGGCGCATTTCCTCGACGGCTTGGTGATTTTCAAGCGCGGCAAGGATGAAAGCCGTCCACCGCAGCCGATCGAAACCCCGGTGACCAACAACATTATCCTGAAAAAACTGCGCGTGGCCTTCGAACTGAAGGAAGACGACATGCACGCCATCCTCAAGGCCGCCGAGTTCCCGGTGTCCAAGCCCGAGCTGAGCGCGCTGTTCCGCAAGTTCGGTCACACCAACTACCGCACCTGTGGCGATCAGTTGTTGCGCAATTTCCTCAAGGGTCTGACGCTGCGCGTCAGAGCCTAACAACAGCCATAAGCTTCAAGCCGCAAGATAAGAGCTTGTGGCTTGCGGCTTGCCACTTGAGGCTCCAGCAATGGCCTATCAGGTCTCGCCCGTCGGCTTCGTACGCTCCTGCTTCAAGGAGAAGTTCGCCATCCCGCGCCAGCCGCAACTGGCGCCGGCCGCCCGCGGTGTGCTGGAACTGGTGGCGCCGTTCGACAGCGGCGAGGCGGTGCAGGGACTGGAGCAGGTCAGCCATGTGTGGCTGCTGTTTCTGTTTCATCAGGCCCTGGAGGACAAGCCACGCCTGAAAGTGCGCCCGCCGCGCCTGGGTGGCAATACGTCCATGGGCGTGTTTGCGACCCGCGCCACCCATCGGCCTAACGGCATTGGTCAGTCAGTGGTGAAACTGGACAAGGTGGAACCGGGGCGGTTGTGGATTTCCGGGATTGACCTGCTCGATGGCACGCCGGTGCTGGATATCAAGCCGTATGTGCCGTACGCCGATATCATCGACACGGCCACCAACAGCATCGCCAGTGGCGCGCCGCCCCTGATTGGCGTGCAGTGGCTCAAGACCGCGCTGCAACAAGCGCAGGGCCATGCCCAGCGTCTGGGTGAACCGTTGGTGGAGCTGATTGATCAGTGCCTGGCACAGGATCCGCGACCGGCCTACCAGACGCCTGGGCCCGAGCGCGAATATGGCGCGCAGTTCTGGGATGTGGATGTGCGTTGGCACTATCCCGAACCGGGAATGATTTGTGTGCTGGAAGTACTGCCAGCTAACTGACTGGAGCGGAAACTAAATGTGGGAGGGGGCTTGCCCCCGATTGCGATGGATCAGTCACAGATGAGTTGACTGACACACTGCTATCGGGGGCAAGCCCCCTCCCACATTTTTTGATCGCGTTTATTTTTCGACGAACGCACGCTCAATCAGGTAGTCACCCGGCTCACGCATACGTGGCGAAACCTTCAGGCCGAAGCTGTTCAACACTTCGCTGGTCTCGTCCAACATGCTTGGGCTGCCGCACAGCATGGCGCGGTCGTCCTCGGGGTTGATCGGTGGCAGGCCGATGTCGCTGAACAGCTTGCCGCTGCGCATCAGGTCGGTCAGGCGACCTTCGTTTTCGAACGGCTCGCGGGTCACGGTCGGGTAGTAGATCAACTTTTCACGCAAGGCCTCACCGAAGAATTCGTTCTGCGGCAGGTGCTCGGTGATGAATTCGCGGTAAGCGACTTCGTTGACGTAACGCACGCCGTGGCACAGGATGACTTTTTCAAAGCGCTCGTAGGTCTCCGGGTCCTGGATCACGCTCATGAATGGCGCGAGCCCCGTACCGGTGCTGAGCAGGTACAGGTGCTTGCCCGGCTTCAAATCGTCAAGCACCAGGGTGCCTGTCGGTTTTTTGCTGATGATGATCTCGTCGCCTTCCTTCAAGTGCTGCAACTGGGACGTCAGCGGGCCATCCGGCACCTTGATGCTGAAGAACTCCAGATGCTCTTCCCAGTTCGGGCTGGCAATGGAGTAAGCGCGCATGAGCGGGCGGCCGTTGGGCTGTTGCAGGCCGATCATCACGAACTGACCGTTCTCGAAGCGCAGACCCGGATCACGGGTGCACTTGAAGCTGAACAGAGTGTCGTTCCAGTGATGAACACTGAGGACACGTTCGTGGTTCATGTTGCTCATGTACGGGGAACTCCTGGAAATGGGTCTGCGCCAAATGTGAAGTGCGCAATTGCACAGCATTCTAATGGCGGCGACAATATCTGTTAACTGGATTATTAAGATAAGGGTTATCGGTTATATCGATATGCGATTTACTCTCCGTCAACTGCAAGTCTTCGTCGCCGTCGCCCAGCAGGAAAGCGTCTCCCGCGCTGCTGGCCTGCTGGCCTTATCTCAATCCGCCGCCAGCACATCGATCACCGAGCTGGAGCGCCAATCCAGCTGCCAATTATTCGACCGCGCCGGTAAACGCCTGAGCCTCAACGCCCTCGGTCATCAACTGTTGCCGCAGGCGGTGGCGCTGCTGGACCAGGCCAAGGAGATCGAGGACCTGCTCAATGGCAAGTCCGGCTTCGGCTCACTGGCGGTGGGCGCCACCCTGACGATCGGCAATTACCTGGCGACCCTGTTGATCGGCAGCTTCATGCAGCAGCATCCAGAGAGCCAGGTGAAGCTGCATGTGCAAAACACTGCCCATATCGTGCATCAGGTGGCGCATTACGAAATTGACCTGGGTCTAATCGAAGGCGACTGCAGCCACCCGGACATCGAGGTGCAAACCTGGGTGGAGGATGAGCTGGTGGTGTTTTGCGCGCCCCAGCATCATTTGGCCAAACGTGGCGTGGCAAGCATGGATGAGCTGACCCATGAAGCGTGGATCCTGCGCGAACAAGGCTCGGGCACGCGCCTGACGTTTGATCAGGCCATGCGCCATCACCGCAGCGCATTGAATATCCGCCTGGAGCTGGAACACACCGAGGCGATCAAACGGGCTGTGGAATCAGGTCTGGGGATTGGTTGCATTTCGCGACTGGCACTGCGCGATGCGTTTCGTCGTGGCAGCCTGGTGCCGGTAGAGACCCCGGACCTGGACCTGGCCCGGCAGTTCTACTTCATCTGGCATAAACAGAAGTACCAGACCTCGGCGATGCGCGAGTTCCTGGAGCTGTGCCGCGCGTTTACCGCCGGGGTTCAGCGCAGTGACGAGATCGTGCTGCCGAGCATCGCCTGACCGTTAGATCAGAATTACCGCCCACACCAGCGTGATCATGGTCAAGGCCACGAATTGCGCGGCGCTGCCCATGTCCTTGGCGTTTTTCGACAAAGGGTGGCGGTCCAGGGAAATACGGTCGATGGCCGCCTCCACGGCTGAATTGAGCAATTCTACGATCAGGGCCAGCAGGCACACGGCAATCAGCAATGCGCGTTCGACGCGGCTGACCTGCAGGAAAAAACTCAACGGAATCAGGATGACGTTCAGCAGCACCAACTGACGGAACGCCGCCTCGCCGGTGAAGGCCGCGCGCAGGCCATCCAGGGAATAGCCCCCTGCGTTGAAGATACGTTTGATACCGGTTTGACCCTTGAAAGGCGACATAGATGTAGGCAACTGAACCAAAAGGAGTGGGGAAACTAGAGCACGCAAAGTCAAAAAAGCGTGAATCGGTGACAGCCTAATGCTGCGAAATTGACTCAAGTTGTTGCAGGAGTAACGCTGCCTGGGTCCGCGTACGTACGCCCAACTTGCGGAAAATCGCGGTGACATGGGCCTTGATCGTCGCTTCCGACACGCTCAGCTCGTAGGCAATCTGCTTGTTCAACAGGCCTTCACAGACCATGGTCAACACGCGGAACTGCTGAGGCGTCAAGCTGGCCAGGCCATCGCGGGCTGCCTTGGCTTCGTCGGACACGTTGATTTCTTCAAATGCTTGCGGCGGCCAGGACACATCGCCGTCCAATACCGTGCGCACAGCCTTCTGGATATCTTCCATCGCGCTGGACTTGGGAATGAAGCCGCTGGCGCCGAATTCCTTGGAACGCACCACCACGTCGGCCTCTTCCTGAGCCGAGACCATCACCACGGGGATCTGCGGATATTGCCCGCGCAGCAACACCAGCCCCGAAAAACCATAGGCACCGGGCATGTTCAGGTCGAGCAGCACCAGGTCCCAGTCGGATTTTTCGGTCAAGCGGGCTTCCAACTCGGCAATGCTGGCGACTTCGACCAGTCGCACATCCGGGCCAAGGCCCAGGGTTACGGCCTGATGCAGCGCACTGCGAAACAGCGGGTGGTCATCGGCTATCAGGATTTCGTATGTGGCCATTGATTAAATGATCCTGTTTTTTACGGGAGCCCTGATGGGTTCAGGGTTCGCCAGTACACAAGGCAACGGCCAGGCAGCCATCGCCACGGGGCACGCTCAACGTCAAAAACACGCAAAACAACGTCGAAAAACCAAGGTAGCGCCCCAATCGGCGCCCAGCATGCCCAGCGCAGCCTGGGGGGTCAAGCACTACGCCCATGGGGATTTTAGCGGGTTGCGTGATTAAGGTGCCATCATGCAAACGTCGACGGGTCATGGCGCCGGGATATAGGGCGCCAAACGTGTGTGGACAATGTCCGTCTCATCCAGGGGCAACTGAAACTTGGCGGCCAGATAGTGCGTGCTGAAGACATCGAGGTAGGCGTCCAGGACTTCGCTGGCCACCTGATCATCGGCCAACTCCAGGCACAGCGCGGCCACCTCGGCGGTGCAGAAATGATCATCACGTTTGGAACGGCGCAACTTGTAACGTGACAACTGCTCCGGCGCCAGGCTAAGCACAGGCAAATGCTCCAGGTACGGGCTCTTGCGAAACATCTTGCGGGCCTCGCTCCACGTGCCGTCCAGCAGGATGAACAGCGGGCGCTTGCCCTCCTGTGCATCCACCACGCTGACCACCCGTTCAGGCGCCACGAATTCGCCGGGAAACACGATGTACGGCTGCCACTGGGGATCGGCGAGCAAGGTAAGCAGATCCGGGTCGACCTCGGTGCGCGACCAGGCGAACGCGGTGGTGTCGTCGATAACATCGGCGATCAGCCAGCCGGTGTTGCTGGGCTTCATCGGTTCGACGTCGTGCATCAACAGGCACATCGCCGATTTGGCTTCAACCGTTGGTCGCCACGCGCACAGGCAGTACTCGGGAATCACTCGGCAGCCAGTGCACCGCTCGGCACGCGATCCCCGATTCAGGAAAGGCCTGACGGCTCGGGCCAGGCGCTGGGTGCGCAAGCGGGAGACAGCGTGGCTCATTGGATGCGCCACAGAGACGGGTCAATCGACACGGGATAACTCGAAAGCAATTGAAGTGGGCGCAGTTTACCAGCGATACGCCTGGCTGTAGTGGCCGGCGCTCACCTATAATTGCGCGCCACTGAACGCACAGCGCAGTGGCTGGTCTATGCACCAGTAACCGAATCAGGAGAGTTTGATGCTGCGTTCCATGCTGCGCCTCGTTGCCCCATCCGTCGCTATTGCGCTGGCCTTGCCCATGGGCGCCCACGCGGCCTCGCTGCTGGAGGCTCAAATGAACCGCAAGCTGCAAAGCGTCGCGACCGAAAGCAACAAGGACCTGCCCCGGGAAATCGATGAGAAAACCCTGGAAGTGGCCTATACCGTTGAAGGTATGCAACTGATCGATCATCTCAGCGTACAGCCAGACCGCGCCGAACAGATGCGTGCCAACCCCAAGGCCGTGTATTTCCAATTGGGTCGCAGTGTCTGCACCAACCCAGGCTACCGCGAGCTGATGGCGAAGGGCGCGGTCATGCGCTACGAAATCACCGAGAACAAGACCAACCGTCCTGTCGCATCGGTCAAGTTCGCCGAAGCCGACTGCCCGGCTCCGTCCAAGAAGAAAAAGTAACCCTGCCTTGCACCTCGCGCGTTGCTGCCCGGTGACGCGCCACTCCCCCGCTCCAGCGCCCGCCGGCACCTGAACGCCGTGATCAATCACCAATAAGCGGTTGCCAGCCAAGGGTTTTTCAGCCCATGATCAGGTCATTCAATGCGCCCGCCAGAGCAGTCTTTCCCTGCTGTTCTGTAATACTTTCAGGGCAAAAGAGGCCTGCCCTCCTGCGACAAGCAACGACACATGCAGTGTCGTGGCCCCTGACGACGCTCGTCGGCGACCCAGGCCCTGTGAAGAAGGAGAAAGTCGAATGCCTCATGAATCCAACGCCCCCCTGCTCGATCTTTTTGAACAAAACGGTACCGACCTCACCCAGCAGGTTGACGCGCAACTCCAGCTGGTCGCGCCAAACAGCCCGAACATTCCCCTTTATCGCGACATGATTCTCACGGTCCTGCGCATGGCGCAGGACGACCGTGACCGCTGGAACGCCAAGATCACCCTGCGCGCGATCCGTGAGCTGGACCATGCCTTCCGCGTGCTCGAACAATTCAAGGGACGACGCAAGGTGACGGTGTTCGGTTCCGCACGCACGCCACTGGAAAGTCCCCTGTATGCATTGGCTCGAGAGGTCGGCGCGGCATTGGCACGTTCCGACCTGATGGTCATCACCGGCGGTGGCGGCGGCATCATGGCCGCGGCGCATGAAGGCGCGGGCCTGGAGCACAGCCTGGGGTTCAACATCACCCTGCCGTTTGAACAGCATGCCAACCCAACCATCGATGGCACCGACAACCTACTGTCCTTCCACTTTTTCTTCACTCGCAAACTGTTCTTCGTCAAGGAAGCCGACGCACTAATTCTGTGCCCGGGTGGTTTTGGCACCCTGGACGAAGCCCTGGAAGTGCTGACCCTGATCCAGACCGGCAAAAGCCCGCTGGTACCGGTAGTGCTGCTGGACGCCCCAGGCGGCGGGTTCTGGCAAGGCGCCCTGGACTTTATCCGCAGCCAGTTGGAGGCTAACCGCTATATCCTGCCGACCGACCTCAAGCTCATACGCCTGGTCTACAGCGCAGAAGAGGCCGTGGACGAGATCAACCGGTTTTATGCCAATTTCCATTCAACGCGCTGGCTGAAGCGTGAATTTGTCGTGCGTATGAACCATCCGCTCAGTGATCAAGCCCTGGCCCATTTGCAGGATGAGTTTGCCAGCCTTCGACTGAGCGGAGAATTCCAGCAGCTTGCCTACACAGGCCAGGAGCATGACGAACCCAGGTTCAGTCATTTGACGCGGCTGGTCTTCAACTTCAATGGCCGAGACCAGGGGCGATTGCGCGAGTTGGTGGACTACATCAATTTACCGGAAAATTGGGTGCAGCCTCAGGGTGAGGTGCAACAACGAGGAGTGCCTCAGCCCGCGTGATTTTTTGCAGGCGAAAAAAAAGGCCCACTATTTTCATAGTGGGCCTTTTGTTTTGCGATCAATGTGGCGTTCAGTCGTCCATGTCCCGGCCGCTTAACAAGCGACTGATCATGTCCATCGAAAACCCGCGATAGCTCAGGAAACGACCTTGCTTCGCACGTTCCCTGGCATCAATCGGCAGATGCCCAGCAAACTTGCGCCGCCAGGTCTCTTCCAACTGCGACTGCCAGCTGATGCCGCATTCGCGCAAAGCGAGGTCGATATCGGCACGTTGCAGGCCACGCTGGCTCAACTCTTCGCGAATCCGCGCGGGACCATAACCGGACCGAGCGCGGTAGGATACAAAGCTTTCCAGGTATCGGGATTCCGACAACAGCCCCTCTTCCGTCAACCGGTCGAGGGCCGTTTCGATCATTTCAGGCTCTGCGCCGCGCTGACGCAATTTGCGCGTCAGTTCGACTCGACCATGCTCGCGGCGCGCGAGCAGGTCCATCGCAGTACGCCGAACGGCGACGAGTGTATCCAGTACCACAGTCATCGTTTGTTTCAGATGTCAGTGTCGGCTTCTTCCATCTCGTCAACCGGCTCGCGGTTGGCGGCGGCCTTGACGTCTGGTGCCGGGGTCAGCAGCTTGTCGCGAATCTGCTTCTCAAGCGTGGCAGCGATATCCGGGTTGTCCGCCAGGAATTTGGCCGAGTTGGCCTTGCCCTGACCGATTTTGCTGCCGTTGTAGGCATACCAGGCACCGGACTTCTCGACAAAACCGTGAAGTACGCCCAAGTCGATCATCTCGCCGTTCAGGTAGATGCCTTTGCCATAAAGAATCTGGAACTCTGCCTGACGGAAAGGCGGGGCCACCTTGTTCTTCACGACTTTAACGCGGGTTTCGCTACCGACAACCTCGTCACCTTCCTTCACCGCGCCGGTACGACGGATATCCAGACGGACCGAAGCGTAGAACTTCAGCGCGTTACCACCGGTGGTGGTTTCCGGGCTACCGAACATCACACCGATTTTCATACGGATCTGGTTGATGAAGATCACCAGGCAGTTGGCGTTCTTGATGTTGCCGGTGATTTTACGCAGCGCCTGGGACATCAGGCGGGCTTGCAGGCCCACGTGCATGTCGCCCATTTCGCCTTCGATTTCTGCCTTCGGTACCAGCGCCGCCACGGAGTCGACCACGATTACGTCGATGGCGTTGGAACGCACCAGCATGTCGGTGATTTCGAGGGCTTGCTCACCGGTGTCCGGCTGCGAAACCAGCAGGTCGTCAACGTTGACGCCCAGTTTGCCGGCGTATTCAGGATCCAGGGCGTGCTCGGCGTCGACGAACGCGCACGTGGCGCCCATTTTCTGAGCCTGGGCAATCACCGACAGGGTCAGGGTGGTTTTACCGGAAGATTCAGGACCGTAGATCTCAACGATACGGCCTTTTGGCAGGCCGCCAATGCCGAGCGCGATATCCAGACCCAGAGAGCCAGTGGAAATAGCCGGGATCGCCTGACGGTCGTGATCGCCCATACGCATTACGGCACCCTTGCCGAATTGACGTTCGATCTGACCCAGGGCCGCAGCCAAGGCTTTCTTCTTGTTGTCGTCCATTAAAGTCCTCACGTAATCAATAAGGCCTGACGGCCAACACCTGTATAAGTAGACAGTATTGTTCCACAAAGATCGAAGATCGCCTACCCCTGATTGTCTATTTCTGCTGCAGCTCGTCGCAACAAGCCTTCCAGTGCGGCCTTTACCGTTTGTCGGCGGACCTCGTCACGGTTGCCGGGAAAGTGCGCACGCTCGGCCGTGACCTCATCGCCCACGCCGAACGCCAGCCATACCGTGCCCACCGGTTTGTCCGGCGAATCACCGTCCGGGCCCGCCACGCCGCTGACCGCCACGGCAAAGCGCGCCAGGCTTTTTTCCTGCGCCCCGCGCGCCATCGCCTCCACCACTTCCTGGCTGACGGCGCCAACGTTGGCAAACAGCTTTTCCGGCACGTTCAATTGCCGGGTCTTCTGCCGGTTGGAATAGGTGACATAGCCCGCCTCGAACCACGCCGAACTGCCCGGTATCCGCGTAATGGCTTCGGCAATACCACCGCCGGTGCAGGACTCGGCGGTGGTGACATGGGCATTGAGCACCTGCAAACGGCGCCCCAGTTCAGCAGCCAGTTGAGTGATTTCCTTCACGGTCGTCTCCAGGAATGGGCGGGGGTTTGCCTACCCTACAGCAGCCCATCGGTCATGCAAGTTGCAGAATGCATCAAAAGCCTAACGCGCGACGGCCCGCACATACGCCTGACAGGCACGCAAGGCGATCAGGGCGTTATCGCCGTCGTCGGTGATGCGGATAATTCGTTGAGCATGCGCCGGGTCAAGTCGGGCGCGTGGGGTTGCATGAACCACGCCGCCGGGGGTGGTGGCGGCTGGCACTGGCGTGCAGCCGGCGGCATCGGTGGCGTCGAGAAGGACTGACAACCGCACATCAGCAGTGGCCAAGCGGTCGCGCAGAGCAGCTTGGTGACGCTGGGCATCGCTCAACTCCTGAATGTGTTGTTGATCGCGGGTAGTGAGTTGTCGCTCCAGGGCCAGGCGCTTTTGCTGTGCTGCCTGTTGCTGTTCGAGCGCGGCCTGGTGTTGCTGGCTGAGCGCCAGCGCCTGCCCGGCCGCCTGACGCTCCAGTTGCGCGCCATAGCGCCAGGCCTGTACTTGCCACACCAGTGCAAGCAGCAGGCAAACGCCGACCCAACGCAATGTGCCTAGCCAACGCATAGCACCGCCTTCGCCCGTGCCCACAATTGCTCACGCGCCTGCAGGCCGTTAACGCCGCCGTTGATACGTCGGGTAATGGTGGTGAATTGATCTTTATCCGCCAGCTCGTTGAGGCCGTTGCTGTGCCAGAACCAGGCGGCGGACTCACACGCCCACTGCGGTTGTTCCAGCAACTGCGGTTGTTGCAACAGGCGCTCATCGCCAAACAGTGCCTGGCTGCATGCCAGGTAGTTGCGCCGTCCCGTGACCTGGATCAGCCCCCTGCCCCGGTATTTCTGGCCATCGCCATCCGCCTCGGGGGTGTTCCCCAAGCGGGCGGCCAGGGTGCCGGTGTCGTACTTGCCAAGGTATTGATCGCTGCCCAGTTCGCGTACGTAGCGCAGTTCGGCGGATTCGTGGCCGATTTGAGCGAGGAAGGCGGCGATGCGCCTGGCACTGTTGACCTCATACCGAACGAAGGCTGCATTTAACGGGGACAAAAAAATGCCCGCTCGAAGGCGGGCCCCAGGCATCACATCAATTAGCTGGGTAAGGGTAATCTGCATGGGATCTACTCTGAAAAAATGTCTACACCGACAAACCACTGGCCTGGATCGTGCACCGGTAGCCGCCGGTGCGGTTACCGCTGGCCGTCACCGTCTTGATCGACCAGCGTCCCTGCATAAAGCCCGGCCACGACTCGTCCAGCAGCAGCAACCCTTCAGCGGCCAGCGACGGATTACCGGGGCACACCACATTGATCTGCAGCCCTTCTCGCCCCACACGCCGCATCTCGCCCTGCGCCGCCGAGCGCGCTTCGTCCTCGCTCTGGTAGCGCTGCGTCACCACTTTGAACGGTGCGATGCCCACCTCTACGACATGCTTTTTGCCGGCCGCCGCATCCCACCAGGACGTCTGCGCGCCGTTATATTTGGCGCGACTGGTCTCGGTGAAGCTGGCGCTGATGAAGGCGTGGTCGCCCGGGTGATTGTCACGGGTGACGGACAAGCGCACATCCGGCAGTGCCTTGCCCGACAACGACTTGACCTGACCTTTACGGCCCAGCACGTAAAGCTCATCCACAGGCTTGGCCACTGCATCGAAGCGTTTGGCCAGCCTGGTCAGAAATGCCATGTCACTTTCGTTGGTCTGATCGATATGCGCGATCGGCTCGCCATCGAGCTCAGGCGCCACACGCGGGGAGAACCCGTAGCGGCTGGTCAATTGACGAAACAGTGCGCCCAGGGTTGTCGGCCCATGGCTGGCGGTGCGGCGCTGTTTGAACTCATGCTCATCGAACGGCGCCGCCGTCGCCACCAGCACCAGGCGCATCGGGAACAGCGACGGTGTACGCTGAGTGATCTTGAACGCGCCCTTATCCACCAGACCGGACTCCCGATAACCGACGCGCAAGCCGACTTTTCCGCCCAGATCGGGCAGGCCTTCAAAGCCCTCGATATCGAGGGTCAACTTGAGTTGGTCGGACACGAATCCCGCTGCGTCAATATGCTCCCACTCCAATAGCCGCTCGTTGAACAATGCGGCATTGGCGCCGTAAAGCTCCACTACCGGTGTGAATCCAAGTGCCATGATCGCTCCTTAATCCCAGGCTGAAACCGGCCGGCTCGCGACAGGCTTTGCATCCAGTTCGGGCACCAGCACACTGACGCCGGCTGGCAATAGTGCGCCCTGCTCCGCCAGCTCCGGATTCAAGCGCCACAGCGCTTCCTCCGCGGCATCATCACAGCGGCCCAGCTCTCGGTAGAGCAGCAGGTTCACTGAATCGCCCGCAATACTTCGGACTCTACGCATTGACGAATTCCTCCAATACCAGCGACCAGGTGATCGCCATCGCGGTACCGTCGTCGATGACGCTGGTTTGTTTTTCGCTGATCGACTTGATGGTCCATAACCCCCAGTTACGCCCCAGGCCATCCACCAGAGGCAACGGCACGCGCAGGTCCTGCAGGGCTCGCAGCTCATCCAGGCGTTGCATGCCCTTGGCACGCGCGGCCTTGCCGCCAACTGCCAATGTTTCAAGGCCCTGCCCCACCTGGCTGGATTTGGGTTTGCCGGCAATGATATCCAGGCTCACCCACCCACCACTGCTGCCACGATCAAGGCTGTCGTAGGCGAACCCGCGGGACAGCCCGAAAATAAACGTGCCCAACACCATCTGTTGTCGCATTACACAGCTCCATCGGTCAGTGCCGCGCCACGTCGCGTCGCCAGCAGGTTGTCCATCGACAGCGGCGTAAATTGCGCTTCGATCTGTTGCACCACGAGTGTCGCCAATTGCTGATAGCTGGCTTGTTCCGGCGCGTTGATAGTGATTTGCGGGGCAAAATTGAGTTGGCGGTTATCGGCTTGAGGGTTGTTGAGGTTGTGGCTGACATCCGTGGGAGACGGCAAGCGATCCCCGGAACCCATTACTTTCTCGGCAAGCCATGCCCCCACGTCACTGCCGACAAACGTACCGACGGCGCCGCCCACCACGTTGCCGATCGCGCCACCGGCGACGCCGCCCATGACCCCGCCCAGCAGCGTCCCGGCACCCGGTACCACCGAACCGATCACCGCTCCGGCAAGCGTACCGACAGCTCGACCAATCGCCATGCCGGCGAATTCACCGGCAACGCCACCGGCGACGGCGCCGCCTACCGAGCCCACGCTGGAGCCCAGCGCTTGACCCGGATTCCCCGTCAGCGCGCCCTGCGTGACATCAACTCCGGCCTGTGCCAGCACCAGGCCCAACGAAGCCCGTTTGGCGAATTTGTTGGCCTTCACTGTTTTGCTAGGGCGGTCAGGACCGGACGCCGGATCTGGCGGGCGTTTGCCTGTATGGGCGTCATTACCTTGAGTGTGCTGCGGGCGGGCGGTAGGGTCAGCGGCAGGTCCTTCGCGGAAAATTTTCCCCGCAACCTTTTCAAATGCCTTGTCCTTCACGGCATCGAACACGCCGGAAAACACAGCCACCAGTGCAGCCCCTGCCACCGTAACGGCGGCGGTAGTGTGAGGCAGCGCTTCAGCCAAGCCACTCACGCCGTTGACCAAACCGGTCATCGCCGTCAGCGAGGTATCCACGACGGGCGCCAGGGCCACATCGGAGGCAGTTTGCAAGCGCGTGGTACTGGCCTCATAGGCCTGCCGTCGAGCCTGGGAGGAATCGGCGCGAATCGCTGCAACGCGCTGAACAGAGCCTTGATCGCCTAACGCCGAGGTGGCGTAGGTGGACGTTTCGGCCACCTGCGAAAAGGCGTGTTTCACGCTGTCAATAATCGGCACCAGGCTCAGAATCGACTGGTTACCGTCGAACAGTTGCGCCGCCAGCGCCGCCTGCCTTTCAGCCGGTTGTGACTTGAGTGCTTCCAGCACGGTAAGCAGGGTCTGCGGGGCATCCTGTTTCATGCCACTGGCCAGCTCTTTGGGATCAAGCTTGAGCGCTGCCCAGGCACTGCGCTGCGCGGGAGAAGCGCTGTCGCCTTTGGCCAGGGCGAGACTGATTTTTTCCAGCCCGAGCTCCGCAGCACCTTTGCTGTTACCGGCACTCAACAACACCGCCGAAAGCGCCGCTGCCTGCTCGGGGAGCATGCCCGCAGCCGTTGCGGTGGCGCCGCGACGTTGCACGATCGCTGCAATGTCCGCTGCCTCGGCCTTGAGCGAGACATCGCTGCCCAGCACGTTTGTCGCGTCGGCCAGATCCAGGGCTTGGGCGCGGTCAAGGTGCAGTGACTCACGCCATCCGCCCATGAGTTCGCCGGCATGCTTCACATCGATTTTGAACGCCGTCGCCATGATCGCGGCATCGCGGGCGAACTGCTGCAGGTCTGCCTGGCGTCCGGCCTGGTCGATATTGCCTGACGCATCAACGCGGCTGCTGCCAATACCCGACTTGGCCGCTACGTATTCGACCTTCGCCAAGTCCACGGCGCTCGCGCCGCTGGCCGCCACCATCGGCTCGGTCGCCATGGCGAGGTTGGCTTCGCGCAGTGACCTGCGCTCGCGCCCGACAAATTGCAGCAGTTGGTCCAGGTCGGTCATCGCGGCATCCAGTGCCTGCGATGGCGTACCCGCGGGGGCCGTCGTGCGGGTGCTCGTATCGCCCGTGCCCGTCGCCTCGATGGCGTCGGCCTGGCGGGCGTCCATCACCTTGAGCAACGAGGCGTTGAACAGCTCAAGCGTATCCACAAGCCGGGCCTGACTCTCGGCCAGATGATTGATCTGCAGGCTGGCATCGGCCAATGCCAACGCCAGGTTCGCGGCACTTCCCGGCACCGCCTCAGCCGGACTCGCCAGGGTTGGCGCGATCGGATTGAGGCTGGCCTGTGCGCCGGCCATTTCGGGTGAGCGCTGGATCATCACGCCGTCCCTGGCGATGGCTGACTCAGCTTGGTTATTACGGTCTGCCATCCCGCTCTACTCCTGTTTAACGCCAAGGCGACTGATCGCGATGTCGTAGCGGCGCAAGGCCTTGCCGGCGTCCCAATCGAGGATTTCCGCTTCGGTTACTGAGTAAACCAGCGGTACGACATCGAGGATCACTTCGATGTCGCGTTCCGAAAGAAGTCCGCCGGTTTGTTTAAAAAATCGTCGATGCGCCCCTGCAGTTCGGTCCAGTCGGGCACGGTCAAGCCGGCGAGATCGGGAATCATCAGGCCGGCGCAATGGGCGGTGATGAACTCGGCACGTTCTTTGTTGGTGGGCAGTTTTTTCATCACTTTGGTGGCGCGCAAGGCGGGCATTTCCAGGGTGACGTGGGTGAGCGTGCGACCGCTTGCTTGAAGGGGAAGCAGCAGCGCGACCTCCTCGCTGGTCAGCGATTGGCGCGGCACATCGGCCTGATCGAGAAAAAACGATGCAGGCTGGGTCGACATCTCGTGTACGTATTGCGCGATGCTGACGTAGTCCGGGCGCTTGAGTTGGTCGAGTTCTTTTTCCGACAGGCCAGTGGCGAGCTTGGCCAGTTCGAAAAACTGCTCATCCTCGTCGTCACCGGCGCGCGCCAGGGCGTCTTTCTGTGGCGCGTAGAACAAGGGTTTGAGTTGAATCTGCTCAATCACAACACCGGTGTCGGCGGTGATCGGGGACAGCAGGACGTGTAGCGCAGGCATCCAGGCCATGGGGTGATTCCTTGACAGGGTGTGGGGGCGAGCTGACCCGCCCCCTGGGTGGTTACGGCATCAGCACGGCGCGGCGGGCATCGCCGAGAATGTCGACACCGTTGAGCACGAACTTCTGGGTGCGCACGTCGATATCGATCACCGGAATGCCGTTTTCCAGACGGTTATAGGTGCGGCAGGAAAGTTCCAGGGTGGTAACGGGCTTGGCATTCATCGTCAGCGCGGATTCGGTCAACGACTTCAACTTGCCGCCCACGGTGTGGTAGGTGAAGTAGGTCTTGCCATCCTGATCCTGCCCGGCTTCGCGCACGTTCAACAGGATGTCATCGCCCTGCGTGACGCCAAGCGCCAGCAGGATTTCTGCACCAGCCCCTTGCAGTACCAGGGTTGCGCCCAGCACCTTGGCGCTTTTGGCCACTTCTTCGGCAATGAAGCGCCCGCCGGTCATCGGGTCCATTTCGAACTCGATCTTCGGTGGCGTAAAGGAATCGACCGTGGCCGACAGCGGCAGGCCTTGGAGGGTGGCCGCAATGGCCTGTCTGACTCGGTTGGTAAACATTAGAGAACGTCCTCCAGGAACTGCTCGATGATTTCATCGCGGGCGTTGAGTTGATAAACCATGTGTTCGTTCGGCGCGTAGCGGCCGTAGTCGATGACGATGAACCAGGTGCCGTTCTTGTACTTCTCGACGCTGTTCAACTCCGGGTGCAGGTAGACGCTGCCGCCAGGGATGGTTTCGTCGGCCACCAGGGTTTGCAGCCAGTCGTTGATGCGCTTGACCTCCTGGTCCATGAAGGACTTGGTGAGGTTCCTGGCCATGGCCTTCTGGCCGGCCTTGACCAGCTTGCGGCTGATGGCGTCTTCCAGGCCGACATAGCTGATGAACTTGCCGGTAATGGAGCGGTTGCCCAGCAGCGAGAAACCGCCGAGCACCGTGCGGGCGTAGTAGCTCACGCCATAACGATTGAGCAGGTCGCCTTCGGTGGAGGTGTCGAGGATGTTGTACTCGACGACGCGGGAAACGTCTTCGGCAAAGGTCACCTGATTACCTGGGCTTTCCCACTGCTTGACCTTGGCCAGCGCAGCGATAGCCAACGAGGAGGGCGACAGGAATACGTTCTTCTTCGCAGCCTTGGAATACACCGACGGCATGTTGTGCACCAGCAGGCAACGGTCGAAGCCCAGGTCGGCACCGCCCAGTTCGCCGCTGTAGGTCACTTGGTCGGCGACCGAAGCGTCCTTGCCATCGAGTACCACACGGGCCTTGATGCGCTTGCCGAACGAGGCGAACTCGCCGGCCACGGCCTTGGTGCCGGTGAAGCCCGGAGCGCCAATGATGGTCAGGTCTTCAGGCACGCTGCTCAGGGCAGCCAGGCCGAGTTTGCGACCGGTGACCGGGTCGTTGCCGCCGATCACATTGTTAATCGTATCGGCCGGGGTGGCGCCCTCTTCGACAATCACCACGTAGACCGGCACCTTGACCACTTTGAGGATCTGGTACACCGCCTGGAACAAGGTGCCCGACTCGGTACCGGTCGGGTCGAGCAGCGCCTGGGTGGTGAAGCTGTTGATGCGAAACGGCGCGTTTTTCGGGATCGATGCATGGGCATTGGGGGCGGTGCCCACCAGGCCGATGACATTATCGCCCAGGCCACCCATGGCCTCGGGCGATTCGGTGGCATTGACGGTAATGCCGTTGTGCTCGAAGTTCAAAACCTCAGCCATGATTAATCAGCCTTCTTGGAGGTGGAATTGAGGACGCTGGTCAGTTCCAGGCGGCCGGCGGTGCGCAGGGCGGATGCTTCGACGTCCAGCAGTTCCAGCTCCTCGCCAGCGGTAGACCAATGGCCGTTACCGGTGGGGAAAGGGATGAGGACGGTGTAGGTTTGGCGCGTGGGCATGGGTAGGGTTCTCCGGGTGAGAAATGCCAAAGCCCCTGCAAGAGGGGCTTTGGGGAGGCGAAAAAAAACCGCTTTCGCGGTGGGTGACTACTTGTCTTTCGGCAACGGGAAGCGCGCTTTGATTTCAGCAACCTTAGCTCGCCACTCTTTCTCCTTTTCAGCCGTACCGTCGAATTGCCACTCGAGGTACATCGGGTCAGCTTCGCTGACATAGGCAGAGCGGCGAGCCGCAATTGTGCTAGCGAGTGCGGCAGCTGCAGTAGCGTTCTCGATGAGCACCTGGCCAGCCGCATCACTAAAGCCCAGGCCTTTAAGGGTCTGCGTACTAGCAGGCACGTTGATCAACGAGTCACCAGCAGGGGTTACCAACTTTTCAATAAACAAAGTCATTTGATCAGTCCTTAAACCTTGGCGGTATATCGAATGTCGTTATCGTGGGAATAGGCCAGACGCTTCTCTTCAAGGGCCTTCCCGAGCACAGCATCAGCCTGAGCCAACGTGTAAGGCTTCACCGCCCAACGTACTTCCCAATCGGGATTAACGTCATCTTTCATTATCACTTCAGCGTCTAACTTGCTGTAACTCACCGGATAGTCAAAGGTTTTGGTAATGGTGTAACTTAGCCCGCCCCTCAAGTACATCCCAGAAAACTGAGGGGCATTTGTAATTTGACCAGCGACCAACCCCAGGTACATCGGTTTAAGTCCAGTAACAGCACGAGCGGTACAAATCATTCCGAATGAAATACCCCGTACCGTTTCACGGTAGGTTTGAGAAACTCGTTTGATAGCTAAGAAATTAGCATCTCCGTTCCATAGATACCCGACACCCTCAAGTTGCAAGTTCAAGCCGGCAATGTGATATATCCCTTCGCCAAAGGGCGCTTTTTCACTGTCTCGAAAATATACTCGGGAGACAGTGATTTCTGTTTCACCCGCCTCGTTACCGGGCATCGTCCACCAAACAGGATAAAGCACCTCCGTCGACAAGCCAGTGAGATCAATTTCCTGCTTATAAAGCGCGCGCCCATTGATATCCTTCGCCTGCACACTGTTACGCCACGCCGTGAACTGACTTGACGCCGCCTCTACCCGCGCATCAATCTTGCCAATCTGATTAGTCACCGTCTCCGTCAGCTTATTGCACGCATCCACAACCTTCGTAATAGTCGTTTCAATTCCCATCATTGACTCCCTGTCAGTTAACCGTTCCAGCCCTGTTGTCAGTGCAACTACTTCGCTTCGAGATGCATCACTCGAAACATCAAATCCACGTGCCGCGACATATTGCCCACCGACGCCGCCGCCATAATGGCGATTTCCTCAGCCAGCAACACATTCAGATTTTCACTCCCCACCACAATCGTCACGCTATCAGCCGGCAACGGCGATATATCCAGCGTGAACTTCTGCAGTACCCGAGCCGCCGCCGCTTTATACGTCAGCAACTTCCCTGCCACGGAATACACCGCCAGCAAGGTCCCACTGGCGAGGTAAAAGCCGAACTCGCCAATTTCATACTCATCGTCGCCGTCAAACAGCGCGGCCATCCTGAGTTGGCGTTCGCCCAGGTCTTCGTAATCCACAATGGCGACCCGTTGGCGCTCATCGCGCAACGCCACTTCCGTGCCGTCGGGGGTGTAGCGGCCGGTACCGGCGCCGATGTGGGTGATTTCGCCTTTGAGGCCCTGGTTCCTGGCCTGCAGCACTTCATCCAAACCCTTGGAGGTGAAGCGCACCAGGCGCGTGATTTCATCTGTCATGGCTGCGCCCTGAGGTCGTAGTCGTTAATGGTGTAGTGCCGGGCAACCCCGGCACTGTTCAGCCGGGCGCCCAGCCCGAGTTCCGGCAGCACGCCTTCAAGCAGCAACTCGCCATCGTTGAGCGGGGCGTGAGTGGCGCTGTTGAGGGAGAACGCACCGTGTAACTTCATTTCGGGCAAGGCGCCGGGCGGGCTGTCTTCGCCGATGCTCAAGCCAGGATCAGCCGCACCAGCCAGTCGCAGCCCTTGGTAGGTTTCATGCACAAGGGTAATCGTGGCCTGATCGCGCTCACTCTTGGCCGCGTTGATGCGACGGATCAGCCGGTTGTGGTCGCCACTGGACCAACTGCGCCCGATGATCGCCTGCACGTCGAAGGTATACGGCGTGCCGGTTGGCCGCTGCTGAAACCAGGCGCTGATGTTGGGCGTAAACCCCAGTGACTCCACGGCATAGCTCAAGGCCTTGGGTGTGCCGGCCTGGCGCTGGATCTGCCAGGACAAGGCCACGGTCAGGCGCTTTTCCGATTCGCTGGCTTGGGCATCCCATTCGCTGACACCTCGGTCGGCGGCCAGGTAAGGCAGAAATTCGCTGGGGGTTTGCAGCGGGTTCATCAACGCTGGCAACGGCGGTGCGACCCGGTCAAGCAGCTTGCCGAACCCTATATCCAGCGCCTTCTCCAGCGGTGAACTGTTGACCGGCAACACACTCGCTTTGGGATCATTCATAGCGTGCGCACCTCCACCTCGACGCCCGTGCAATACGGGGCCTGGAACGCACTGCTGACAATCGGCGCCAGCGGCTCCAGGATGTGCAGCTGCGCCGCCCCTGCACTGTGAATGGCGTAGTCGATCCAACTGGGGTCGACGCGCCCTTCCAGGCGATGACAGGAGTCAGCGTAAGTCTGCAGCAGTTGCTGCGCCGCCACTTGGGTCAAGCCCGAGTCAGGCCCGGCGTGGATTTTGGCGATGACGCGAATCCTGTAGGGCTGAATCTGTGCGCCCTGGACGGTGACGAGATCGGTTTCCGGGCGTACATCCGGCCGTGCGAAATGTCGACGCACACCGTCAAGCAAATCGGCAGATGGGGTACCGTCGCCCTCACGAGACAACACGGTGACCATCACTTCGCCGGGCGCGATGCGTCGGCCGTTACCGTCCTTGACCTGGGCGGCATAACCGTCCGGATCGAAGGTGTAGTTGACGGTCACCACGCCCGGCGATGCGCTCTGAACCTTGACCACCGGCCGCTCGCCGAGGGTGAAAACTTCGCGGCGATACTGCATCCGCGAGCCCGCCGCCGGGGCGTGGGGTGCCAGGTAGTAACGCAGGCGGGCATCGTCATCGCTTTCCAGGATCGGCGGCAGGGGCGGGAAAGCCGCAGGGTCACCGGGGTCGAGTACCTGGCGTTCCAGGCCCATATCCGCCAAGCGTGCATCCAGGTTACTGCCGGTGGCCCACCACGCCAGCATCTGCTTGATGCGTGCATTGTATTTGCGCTCATGGGTTTGCAGGCGCACGCAAAAAGCTTCCAGGGCCAGGGTCAGCAGCTCACTTTCGTTGTCGAGGCTGACCTTGAGTTTGGCCGCGCTTTGCGGCGCACTTGCTGCGACATAGTCGACCACGAACGCCTTGAACTCAGCCAGCAAGGGTTCGAACGCATCGACCGCGATAATCGCCGGCTCGGCCAGTTGGTTCTGGCCAGGGATCAGCATGCTCATGTCACGACCTCGAAGGATTGTTGGCGGTTTTTCCAGGTGCCGGCAAAACGCAGCAGCAGCCCGGCGCCCTGGCGGGTGGCGACGATGACCTGGGGCTGAAAGTCGCCGATGCCGTTCTGGGCGTTGTAGAACGCCTGGGCGGCATGGCTCTGGGCGAGCAGCAGCAGGTCGTCGCCCAGGTTCTGCCCGAGCAACTGCGGGATCAGCGAGCCATACAGCGGGCGCTTCTGCCGTGTACCAACGGGTGTGGTCAGCGCTCGGGTGGCGCGCTGCACAAATTGCGGCCAGTCATCGACGGCTGCCCCGGTGTTGCGATCGATGCCAATCATGGGATGTCCTTATCAGGGGCTGATGACCCGACCTTGGTGGTCTATCACCGGGCCGCTGAAGTGAGCACCGCCGGCATCCAGCAACAGTGCGGTGCCGCCGATTTGCAGGGTGATGCCCTGCGGATTGAGGGTCAGGCTGGCGGCACCGACCTTGAGGTCAACCTGTTCGCGAGAACCGGTGAACATCGTCGGCCCGTTGGCCCAGTTGAAGGTGTGACTGGCGTCGTCGTAGTCGCTCTGGGTGCCGTCTTGATGGCGCCGCCGGGTCATGGAGGGAACCGTCGAGACTGGCGGAAACAGACTACTGTTGAGGCCGAACAAAGCCACGGACTGCGCGCCCCCTTCCCCACCGCCGTAGTTGAGCAACAGACAGTGCTCGCCTACGGATGGAATACGGGTTTCGGTTTGCGCACCGGCGCTGGGGTTGAAAAAGCGGATGGCCGGCGTGAGCAACTCACCGTGACTGACCCGGCAGGTAGTGCTGGCGGCGTCGACCTGTTGGCAAACGCCAATCCGGCAGAAGCTTTCAGCGCGTCGGTACAGGTCTTCCAGTTGGGCCTCCATTTCCGCGAGGCGCTCGACGATCGGCCCCAGTTGCATGCGTAACAGCGCGTCGAACATGGGCTACTCCGCCAGTGGCTTGTATTGATCGGGGTCATCGATGTTCAAAACGTCCCAGGTGCAGGCATACAGCGCTCGGCCTGTAGGATCGTTGAGTAACTCGGGCCCGAGGTAGAGGATTTGCGTGAAGGAAACGGTCCAGGTGTCGTAGTCCGTTGCTGCGGTAGTCAGCACAGCGGGAGCGGCAACAATATGGGTCGGCAAATCGCACTGGGCCTGAGGCAGGCTCCAGCGGTTATCCAGAACCAGGTCCATCAGCTGGCTGGCCAGGTCGCAGGCTTGGAACGGCAATGCGCCGGGAGCCACCATGGCTTTGAGCGAAATGGCCAGGACATGGGCCTTGCGGCCTTCGCGGGAGCGAAGACCCGGGCCATTGCCTTCAACCGTGATCATTACGCCGGTTTTCTCCAGGTCACTCTGAAATTCCCGGTGGCTGCCGACCTTGAGGTCCGGAAAGGCCGCATGCAGCGCCACGCCGATAGCCTGGGGAAGTTGGGATGGCTTTTCGATAAGGGTCATTTGGGTAGCGTCCTTGCGATTACGGCGGGTCCTGGCGGGATCCTTCATTGATCCCGATGCGCTTGGCCGCCCAGCGCTCATAGAGGCCGATGGCCACGTCGGCGCCGGCCATCGCGGTCAGGCAACCAATGGCGCCGGCAGTCCAGATCGACATACCGGCGGCATAACACAGCATCAGGGCCGAAACCCCGCAGACCATGCACGCGCCGGACCTGAGCGCCAGACGGCGGATCAGCGACCAGCCGCGGGCGCCCTCCTTGTCGGCGCGCCACATCTCGCCGGAAACGCCGCCGATCAAGGCCAATATGATCACCAGCCAGATAGGCATTTCCGCTAACGCTTGTTGTTCGTTTGTCATGTCACGCCTCCTGGCTGAGCACTGAATAGTCCGTTTTTCAATTACACACACTTCGATAGGTAGGCATTCCAAAAAGCCCGGTAGCCCGGGCTTTTCAGTAATGATGTCCTCGGACTTTCGGCGCTACTGGCGCGGTACGGTCCTTTCCTGAATGTTTTTCCGACCACGATCCCTGTCTGCCGGATAACTGCTTGCGGTGCTTTACGCTGCACACCCGGGTCAGTTGCCAACCCTCTGAACCGTTAAGGCCGGTTCATCGCTGCCTGTTCTTGAAGCTGGGGTGAAACTAAAGAGCGTCGGCATCCTTGCCGGTGTTACCTGGCATCCCTGCCATCGCTCTGATGGCGTCCTTGCCGATATTGCGTGCCTTCCTTGTCTTCCTTGGCAGCATCCTTGCCACCTCCACCAGGCCTTGTTGGCTGGCTTGAGATGAAGAATATGCATGTATGCATATACAGTCAATGCATAAATGCATTTATTTTGCCTGCGTAAATGCACGAATGCATTCAAAGCCTTACGGGCTTGGGGTTTGGCGGGTTTCTGCAGGCAAAAAAAAACCCGCTTATGGGCGGGTTTCGTCCTACGCGAGGAGGTTAGCGGGCATACATGCCCCACCAGAAAACATGACCGAGGATGCTGATCTGCTCGTCCTGAATATCCTGGAAGCTGTAGTCTTCATCCGGATGCTCATCACGGTTGAAGCTACGCAGGCGAATCCCGGAAGGCAGACGGTAGAGCTGTTTCACCCGTAGCTGGCCATTGTGATTGATGGCATACAGGTCACCATCGACAATGTCACCAATCCCGCTCTTGCCGGCATTTACCCCTACCGTCGCGCCATCGCGCAGTACCGGCAACATACTGTTGCCACGCACCGTCACGCATTTGGCCTGGTCGAATTGCACGCCGTTATGCCGAAGGCTGCGCTTTCCAAAGCGCAGGCTGGCTTTCTCACTTTCCTCGATGACGAATCTTCCTGATCCAGCAGCCAATTCAACCTCGCGCAGAAAGGGGATCGACACCTCGTCATCATTAACGGGCGTGTCGTCGTCCCACAGGCTTATGTCCTTGAGCTCCGAATGCATCGGGTCGCGCCCATCATCTCGCAAAGCACCCACCCCGGCACGCCCGCGCAGGTGATCGGTGCTGACGCGAAAATACTCGGCGATGCGAGAGATGTGTTTGTCCGACGGGTCAACGATCTTGCCGCTGAGGATCCGGGACAGTGTGGATTGAGGCACACCGGTGCGTCGGTGAAGCTCCGTGGGGGAGATCCGATCGCGATCCAGCAGCTCTTTCAAGACGATAGAAACGTTGCGTTTTTGCATAACGCGGATATTGACGGGAGTCTTGACGGTTGGCAAATGCTAATTTGCATATTTATGCATTAAACACACAATTTTGTTTAGATTGAAATAAAACACTGTATAGGCAAACAGTTAATTGTTTTCTATCATTCAGAACCGTTTGCTATCGCCGCAGGGTAGCCTGATGCCATACCGAGCGGACGGACAGGCGCCCTTGCTTATCGACAATTCAGGGCCTATGTATAAGACTCTTGAACAACATGGCCAGCAACGACGGAGGTGCTCATGGCTTATTCAGCGCTAGCTGTCGCTAACGCCTTCATTGAACGCGCGAAGGAAGGCAAGCTTTCGGGCCTGACGCCCATGAAGCTGCAAAAACTGCTGTTCTACACGCAGTCCTGGCATCTGCGTGAACGGGATCAGCCGCTGATGGATGATCACTTCGCCCGCTGGCAATATGGCCCGGTCATCCCGTCGCTGTACCATGAGTTGAAATCCTACGGTAATCGCCCGGTGACGTCGCTGCTCAGCAACCTGAAGCCCGACGCCGAAGACATTGTCTTCGTGACACCAAGGGTTCCTGAGAGCGATACCTACACTCATCGCTTGATTGACCGGATCATTAACAAATACGGCAAGTGGTCCGGCACCCAACTGTCCAACCTTTCCCACGAGGACGGCACAGCCTGGGCCCTCAAGGGCGCCGACGGTTCCGCCATTGACTGGGAAGACATGGCAGCACTCATTCACCCAAAGAGCCGCATCCGTGAGTGAAGAACTCGACAACCTGGAACTGACCCTGCCCCCGGTGGCAGGGCCTGACCAGGACTCCCAAGCCGGTGGCGAACAAGCCACAGGCACCGACGATGAAAGAAACCAGAACCTCAAAGACCAGAAGGCCGAACGGCAACTGCGCAAGAAATATGCGGGACGCGCATTTTGGTTTGCGGCTTGTGGTGTGATCTTCTGGGCGGTGCTGCTGGTGTGGAATGGGTGGTCGACGTATTACTCGGGTAAGGCGCCGTTCTCGGATAACGTGCTGATTGCCATCACTACGGCGACTTCAATCAATTTGTTTGCGGCGTTTCTTGGGGTGATCAGAGGGTTGTTTCCGGCCAGTGGGCGTAAGTCCAGATAGCCGGTGTCCATGGGTATGGATCGCTGGTTTGCCCCCGTCTGGCGGTCCGGGAAACCCAGCTTCTCTGTCACAACGATCAACCTTCAATCGACGTAAAATGCCTCTCGAAAGTGCTCAACGAAAGTCTCTACCAGCGTTGAGTCACGTTCGTGATGGGCAAGAACGACCTCGCTTTCACACCCTTCATCACTTATATCAATAGCGTGCAACGAAGTAGCTTTAACCATTGAAACGGGAAGCAGTGCAATACCGAATCCTGCCTGGATCAACAACGACTGTGTCGTTTTCAACGAATAAACCTGCGCTGACTTCGGAGCGAATCCTGCGCGAGCGCAAAGTTCAAATGAAAGATAACTAAGCCCTCCGCGTTTTGGGTGGGCTATCGACACGAATGCCTCATCCCGCAACTCAGCAAGTGATATTGAACTTCTCGATGCGAGCGGATGAGTAGAGCCAACGGCGACAACAACTTTCTCACTAAACAGAGGAAGAAGCTTGATATTATTCATTTGATGCAACACCGGCAGCCTGAACAGACCCGCATCAATACGATTATCAACTAAATTCATGAGTTGTGTTTCTGAAGATTCCTCCGACACTTCAATATACACATCGGTCATACGCTCCAGATAAAGCCCAAGCGCATCTTTCAACTTCCCGGTGAGCGGCACCGTGCTGGCATGGCTAAGGCGTAAAGCACCCCGCTGACCATTCCCTACCGAAGTCGCCAACCGAGCGGCACTATCGACGTCACTCAAGATAACTTTGGCCCTTGGCAAAAAGGCTAGCCCAGCGGGCGTTAGATGGGGCTGCCTTGCGGTGCGCTCAAACAAAAGCGTACCCAGGTTGTTCTCCAGCTCCTTCATTTGTCGACTGAGTGCTGACTGAGCAATAAATAGTCTCTGCGCTGCAACACTGAAGCTTCCATGTTCTGCGATCTCCACAAAATATCGCAACTGCTTCATTGATATCATAATAGCTATGCCAAAATGTGATCAGTAATTTCTTATTTTCATATTAGTAGATTTTTGTCCTGTTGGGTAGGGTTACCAAATATCACGTCATGGACCCACGATAATGCCGGACGCTTTTCTCCACGCCCCTTTCGACAATGCGACCTTGGCAATAATGTTCGTGACCATCAGCCTGGCCTACATCATTTTTTCTATTGCGGGTTTCGGGACGGCATTGGTAGCGGGGCCGGTGCTGGTAAATTACATGCCGCTGTCGCAAGCGATCCCTCTACTGGTACTCCTTGACTGCGTGGCTGCATTTGGAAAACTGGCGCGCATGCATAAGCACGTGGTGCGCATTGAACTCACCCGGCTGCTGCCGTTCATGATGCTGGGTAGCGTGACGGGTATAGCGCTGCTCCTCAATACAAGAGCTGACGTATTAATGCTCGCGATGGGCTGCTTTGTAACTTTATATGCCGTGTACACGCTCACAAAACCAATAGGAACCCGACATCTATCTGCGACATGGGCAATGCCCCTGGGCGCTGGTGGCGGGCTGTTCGGCGCTTTATTTGGGAGCGGCGGCTTCCTCTACGCGATCTATCTGAACGGCAGAACAAACACTAAAGAGCAAGCGAGCGCCACTCAGAGCACATTGATTGGAATTAGTACGCTGGTACGTATGGCCATGCTCACCCTGGCAGGAGCCTATGCCGATCTTGCATTAGTGGTAACTGCCCTCTACTTATTACCAGCCCTATTGTTGGGGCTGTGGGCTGGCGAGCACATTTCGTTCAAAATATCTCGCCATACATTCACCAGACTCATAAACATTATTATATTGGCCAGCGGTATTACGCTTGTGTACCGAGCTTGCCTCGGCATCAATTAACTATATGAAATACAACTTCCCCACACCAACTTCATACAGTGAGATTTGCAATTGAAAAGTGCAAAAGTTCTTCGTGACTTATTAAATTCCGGAAAAACCGTTATGGCACCTGGTGCCTATGACGGACTGTCGTCAAGGCTGGTCAGTCTGGCGGGCTTTGACGCTGTGTATGCCAGCGGTGGTGCTATCGCCCGAGCATCCGGTTATCCGGATATCGGCTTGCTGAGCTTTTCAGAAGTTGTCGAGCGGATCGAGAAAATTGTCGAAGCCAGCGAGATTCCCGTTATCGCAGATGCCGACACCGGATTTGGCGGAACTGCCAACGTACAACGTACCGTGAGAGCCTTGGAGCGGATCGGTGTAGCAGCCTTCCATCTGGAAGATCAAACGTTCCCTAAACGCTGTGGGCACTTGGATAACAAGTCGCTGATTGACGTCGATGACATGTGTCAAAAAATCAAAGTTGCGCGTGCCAGTTTGCAAGACACTAATTGCCTGGTAATTGCGCGCACCGACGCAATAGCAATTGAGGGTTTCGACGCGGCGCTGGTCAGGGCGCAACGTTACGTTGAGGCGGGTGCCGACATGATTTTTGTGGAGGCGCCGCAGACCCTCGAACAAATTCAGATTATTGCCCAACGGCTTCCTGGGCCAAAGCTCATGAATATGTTCTACGGTGGCAAAACGCCTCTCGTTTCTTTGCCAGTACTTGCAGAACTCGGCTACCAACTTGTCATTGTGCCATCTGATCTGCAACGCGCAGCCATCCATGCTATGCAAAAAACTCTGGCTGAACTGCAGCGCTCAGGGGATAGCCATGCGATGGCGGATGAGTTGACCAGTTTTTCCGAGCGCGAGTTGATTGTTCAAACTGCGAAGTTCCTGGCACTCGACAATTTGTAGAACTCAATTCCAGCACGAAGCACGACAAGGAGATGGCATGTTATACAGGGGCGAATGGAACTCTAATGAACTCGATTATCGCGCGCTCGCCGGGCAATGGCACGTGGTATGTCAGAGTTCGGATGTAGGCGGTGACCAACCCAAAGCGGTGCGCTTACTTGGCGAAGAATTGGTGTTATGGCGAGACGACCAGGGAAAAGTGAATGCCTGGAAGGATTACTGCGGTCATCGGGGTGCAAAACTGTCATTGGGCTGCATCAAACAGGGGCAGATCGAATGCCCTTATCATGGGTGGCGTTACAGTAGCCAAGGCGAATGCACGTTGGTTCCTGCACACCCGGAGCGAAAAGGCCCCTCATCACAGCGCCTCATTTTTCGCCACTTCGCGCAAGAGCGCTACGGATACATCTGGGTGAGCCTGGAGGAACCATTGCGACCGCTGCCAGAACTGCCACAGTGGCAAGATGAAAGCTACCGCAAGGTCTTTGCGGGCCCCTACCTTTACAACGCAAACGCGTTACGCTCACTCGAAAACTTTATCGATGCGTCCCATTTTCCCTTTGTGCATGCCCATCTCAATGGTCTGCCGGACGCGCCTGAACCGCTGAAGCGATACAACGTGACGGAAGACGAGCGTGGTCTGCACTCTTCTGAAATTTGCGTCTTTCAACCGTACGGCGACCATCGTGGGATACCGGTTAACGCCCGCTACACCTATTCAGTGCTGAATCCCACGACTGCCTATTTCGTCAAAAAGACGGGCGAAACGGAGCGCTTCTGTACCTTTTTCAACGCCACTCCGGTCGATGAATCGCAATGCATTATCTGGCTGATAGTCGCTATCAACTTCGGCCAGGATCTCACACTCGAACAGATCCTTTCTCGGCAGAACACTGTTTTCGAACAGGATCGCCGCATTGTCGAATCCCAGCGCCCCGCCCGCCTGCCACTGGATCCACAGGCGGAAATGCATGTGGTCAGTGATCGAATGGGGATTGAGTACCGCCGTTGGATTCGTGACCTGGGCGAGGCCGCGACCACCCATCAACAAACACAAGTCATTGAATCTGTTTCTATCTGACAAGGACGTCAACCATGACTGAATCCTCCATCGACTTTCTTACACGTCGGGAATCCAATGCCCGGACGTATGCCAGAAACATCCCAAAAGTGCTGAGCCAAGGTTCAGGCACTGAAGTTGTCGACAGTGAAGGGCGCCGTTACCTGGATTGCCTTGCATGCGCGGGGGCTCTTCCCCTTGGACACAATCATCCATTTGTACAACAACGCGTCATCGATTTTTTGCAATCCGGCCAGTTGCAACAGGCGCTCGATATAGCGACCCCGGCAAAGCTGCATTTCGTCCAGGAGCTCTACGAGATGCTCCCCCCGGAGTTTGCCAAACGAGCGAAGATTCAGTTCTGTGGGCCTACGGGAGCCGACGCCGCCGAAGCCGCCCTGAAACTGTTCAAAATCGCGACAAAACGCCGACCGATCATCGTCTTCCAGGGTGCTTATCACGGGATGACTCACGGCACGCTGGGCATGATGGGCAATCTGGCACCTAAACAAGAGATCAGTGGTCTGCCTGGGGAAGTGCATTTTCTGCCCTATCCCTACGTATATCGCAGTCCATTTGGCGCGGGCACCCCTGCGCAGGAGACAGAACGACTCAGTCTGATTTGCCTGGAAAACGCTCTCAGCGATCCGGAAAGCGGCATTGGAAAACCGGCAATGGTTTTGCTTGAGGCGATACAGGGTGAAGGAGGCTGCATTCCAGCAAGCGCGCACTGGCTGCGCCAGGTGAGGCAAATCACCCAACGTTACGATGTGCCACTGGTTATTGACGAAATCCAAGCCGGTATTGGTCGCAGTGGAGACCTGTTTGCGTTCCAGCAGGCGGATATCGTGCCTGACGCCATTCTGCTTTCAAAGGCCATCGGTGGTGGCTATCCGCTGTCAGTGTTGCTGTATTTGGATCAGTACGATCAATGGAAGCCCGGCGCACATACCGGTACGTTCCGGGGCAATCAGATCGCGTTGGTCAGCGGAGCCGCGACCCTGGAGTTCATCAGAAGAGAAGGACTGCTGGAACATGTCAACGTCGTCGGTGAACAGCTACGTCAAGGCTTGTTGCAGCTTCAGAAACGCTATCCCTGCATCGGTGACGTTCGGGGCCGGGGTTTGATGCTCGGCATGGAGATGATTGAACCCGATGGCAGCGTCGATGCACTCGGTCACCCGCAGGCTGCTGGAGCCATCGCTGCACAGGTGAAGCGTGCCTGCCTTGACGAGGGCTTGATTATTGAAACGGGAGGGCGCCATGGCGCAGTGCTGCGCTTCCTCCCGCCGCTGGTCATCACCCGCTCTGAAGTCGACCAGGTATTAGAGCGGCTTGACCGTGCTCTGGCCTCGCAAAGGGTCAGCTCAACTCGGGCCATTGAACGTGCTCTTCATGGGGAGATGCAGGCATGAGCGCTCCTGAAAAGATCTTTGATGTACTGGGTATCGGGTTCGGTCCGGCAAACATCGCATTGGCAATCGCCCTGGAAGAATTGTCTTCGGGCATGAGCGTACAATTTCTCGAGAAGCGTCCAGGCCCTGCGTGGCAGCCAAACATGCTGCTGCCGGGATCGGATATCCAGAATCACCCCTTGCGAGATCTGGTGACCCCGCGCAATCCGCGTAGCCGTTACACCTTCACGAATTTCTTGTTTGAACAAGGCCGCCTGTATGAGCACTTGAACCTTCCGTTGCATCATCCCTTGCGTGCGGAATATGCCCAATATATTTCCTGGACTGCCGATTTCTTTGAACACATCGTCGCCTACGGTTGCGAAGCTGTCTCGGTAGAAGCAGTCACCCCATCCAATGGCGAAAGTGCCCACTACACAGTGTGCTGCACCGATGGCCGAGTATTTCTTGCACGTTCTCTGGTGCTCGCCCCTGGCCGCACGCCCCACATTCCTGCACCTTTCGCGGACGTCAAAGATCGACGCGTACGCCATTTGAACGACTATATGCCTGCCCTGGCCGAAGCGGTCGCAGCCACCGGCGGACAGTGCCGCATAGCCGTAATCGGCGGCAGTCAGAGTGCCGTAGAGATTCTGCTTCACGCCAGTTGCCACAGCGGCGTTCGAGAGGTCGTGGGGTTTACGCGTAATTTCGGTTATCGCCAGAAGGATACAAGCCCGTTTTCCGATGAGGTCTACTTCCCCTCATTTGTCGACACGTTCCACAACGCCAGCGCAGAACATAAGGCGCGATTACGTCAGGAACTGGTGCATACCAATTACTCGTCGTCAGACATTGATGTCCTGAACCAGCTCTATGTACGTAAGTATGAGCAAATGCTGCAAGGTGAAGGTCTGTTGCAGCTACGAACGTGTGAGGACATGGTTGGCTGTACACCCGCCTCTGATGGGGTGCAAATCGATAGTCGCCAGTATCTTCAAGGGATTATTCATAGCCAATCATTCGACCTGGTTATTCTGGCCACCGGCTTCCTTGACCTGGGCGCCGGAGATCGTCAAGAACCGTTTCCGAAATTACTGGCTTCAATCGCCCGCGAAAATGAAATCGACACCTTGATCATTGCCAGGGATTATCGCGTTGATTTGGGCAACGGGTTACCCACTTACCTCAACGGGCTGTGTGAGTCTTCGCATGGCATGGGGGATGCAGGCTCCTTCAGTTTGCTGGCGTTACGCTCGCAAAACATTGTGCAATCGCTGATCAGCAACCTGGCAGTCAGGGAACAATCCCATGCATAACCAGGCCCTGAGCGAAATGCTGATGGCGCCTTCTTGCTGGCAAACCCAATTGTCCTGCCGCACCGCCCACGCCGGTCACCTGCCGTTTGAAAGTGATGTCGTGATAGTGGGGGCGGGAATTGGCGGTTTAGCGGCGGCGTTACGGGCACTTGAGTCGGGTTATTCGGTCACGGTGCTTGAAGCCGGAGAAGTGGGCTGCGGGGCAAGCGGTCGCAACTCGGGTTTCGTAGTGCCCATACCGTCAAGGCACTCGCCCGCTTCACTCCAACATTTGCTGGGCGAGAATACAGCGCCCTTCTTGGCCGCTCTCAGCGATGCAGCGCAGACGGTTATTGAATACGCCCCATCGGATTTGACAGTCAAAGGCTGGGTACAACCCATGGCTGGGGCTGCAAGGGGTGCGGCGGACGAACTGGCGAAGAACTGGGTACGCCTGGGGGCCAAGGTAGAGCCCATGGAGCCGCAAGAGCTGGAGAATGCTTTAGGCACAACCGAGTATGCCGAGGGCCTCCTTTTCAGCGACGCGGGTGCCATTAATCCCCTCGCATTCGTGTATCGACTGGCGGACACGGTCAACCGCAAAGGTGGCCATATCATCGAACGTTGCAGCGCGGTCGATGTTCGACCGCAGGCACGCTGGGTCGCCGTGCAAACTCAGCGGGGTGAGATCAGGGCCGGACGCGTATTTATCGCCGGCAATGCCTATGGTTCTGCCGCCAGCCGTAAGACTCGGCGAGCAATCAGCCCGCTGGCCCTGACGCTTGCGACGTTCGCCATACCGCAGGTGTGCCATGCCGAACAGCTGCTGCCATTTTCCGATAACCGCAAGGACATGTGGTTTGCACGCCGCTTGGGGCCCGTAAAGCTGCTGACGGGGTGCCTCGCGTTACCGCTTCAGCGCTCTGCCAAGTGCAGTGCATTGCTTCAGGATCGCATCAAGCGCCTCTACGGCATTGTGGCGCAAGCACCAGAGCAACAGTGGGCCGGTTGGGTAGGCCTTACTCCAGACGGTATGCCGAAGATTCACCATGACGAACGAATCATAGGATGGAGTGGCTGTAACGGTCGAGGCATCGCGCTTTCAATGCTGATGGGGCAAACGTTGATGGATCGGCTGTGTGGGATCAACGGCCTACGTCTACCGCTTTCATCAGGTACTTTCAGGACAGGTAACGCCCTGACCTGGCTGGCGCAAATGGTCATCGCACTTGATCGCCGAAAGCAACGTCGCACCGTGCTCGCGTCCTGATCTTATCTACTCCACTTCGAGTACATACTATGTCCGTATGCCCCTTTCATTACCCTCAGTACCGTTCTACAGACCCGGAAATGATCAATCGTTTCATTGATATTTTTCCGCTGGCAATGATGACCTCGCACAAGCACGGACACTTTCTTTGCAGCCACATTCCGCTATGGCGCCAGCCGGATGGGTCGTTGTTCGGACATGTCGATGGTAATAACCCACAGTTCAAAGGCGAACAGCATCTGAGTGCTCAAATCGTCTTCATGGGCCCATCGGCTTATATCCCTCCACACGCTTACGTCTCGCGCCAACTTCCCACGTGGAACTATCTCGCCGTTCACATGCAGGCGAACATTACGGTGGTGGACGCTCCAGACCAAACACTGGAGATCCTCGAGCAAACCGCGAAACGGTTATCGAAGCAGGCCTCTGACTATCAAGTCGACAAGCGTGATCCGAGGGTGATATCCAGTCTTCCACATATCCTGGGGTTGGTCATACGGCCGGAAACGATCGAAGGGCGCTTTAAACTCTCCCAAGACAAATCCTCACCGGATACGTCAGCCGCTCTGCAGTGGTTACTCGACAACCAAACGCAAGATCATGCCGAGTTCCTGAAGGAACTCCTGCACGCCGCTACCCAGCCACATTCAAACTGAGGTCAGTATGCCCATCGTTAGAGTAGAAGACCCTGTACACCGGGACGCCGATAACCAGCACGCCATAATCGAGACGATCTACAACTGCTTGAAATCGGTATTCAAGGTCAGTGACGAAGAGCTCCAGGCACGTTATGTGTGCTACGACAAGAACGCCTTTCGTTCTCCAGGAGATCGCCACGAGTTCATCCACATTGAAATCACGCTGTTCAAAGGACGCAAACTCGAAACCAAGCGCCAGCTCTATCAATTAATCAGTAACCGGATCGCTGCGCAGCTAGACATTTCGACACAGGCAGTGTTGATACTGCTGATCGAGCAAGAGCCCGAGAACTGGGGTATGCGAGGCGGAGTACCGGCGAGCGAGATCGACTTTGGCTATGCAATTTCCATTTGATATCGCTGCGTTTCTTCGTCGATAGCCTATGGCGAATTCAGGCCAGTTCAGCTTTGCGCAATCTGCCGCTTGCCCTGACCTGACATTTGTTTTTACCAAGCCGTTTGCAACCTGCGAACCCCCGACCTCGCGTGTTAACCTTGAGCCCATCGCAAAAAATGCTGGGCCAAGCGCCCCCTTTGCCCCATCACTTTCAACGAACTTGCCTACTACCCAATGAGTAAAAACACCTCCGATCTGTCCTCCCACACGCCAATGATGCAGCAGTACTGGCGCCTGAAAAACCAGCACCCTGATCAGTTGATGTTCTATCGCATGGGCGACTTCTACGAGATCTTCTATGAAGACGCGAAGAAGGCCGCCAAGCTGCTGGACATCACCCTGACCGCGCGCGGGCAGTCGGCGGGGCAGTCGATTCCGATGTGTGGGATCCCTTACCATTCATTGGAAGGTTATCTGGTCAAGTTGGTGAAGCTGGGCGAGTCGGTGGTGATCTGTGAGCAGATCGGCGACCCGGCCACCAGTAAGGGGCCGGTGGAGCGGCAGGTAGTGCGCATTATTACGCCGGGCACGGTGAGCGATGAGGCGCTGCTGGATGAGCGGCGCGATAACCTGATCGCTGCGGTTCTGGGTGACGAGCGTTTGTTCGGTCTGTCGGTACTGGATATCACCAGCGGCAATTTCAGCGTGCTGGAGATCAAGGGCTGGGAGAACCTGCTGGCGGAACTGGAGCGTATCAATCCGGTGGAGTTGTTGATTCCGGATGATTGGCCCAAGGACTTGCCGGCAGAGAAGCGCCGTGGGACCAAACGTCGTGCGCCGTGGGATTTTGAGCGTGATTCGGCGCTGAAAAGTCTGTGCCAGCAGTTCTCGGTGCAGGACCTTAAAGGCTTCGGTTGCGAAACCCTGACCCTGGCCATCGGCGCTGCCGGCTGCCTGCTCAGCTACGCCAAGGAAACCCAGCGCACGGCCCTGCCGCACTTGCGCAGCCTGCGGCATGAGCGGCTGGACGATACCGTGGTACTGGATGGCGCCAGCCGTCGCAACCTGGAGCTGGATACCAACCTGGCGGGCGGGCGTGATAACACGCTGCAATCGGTGGTCGACCGTTGCCAGACTGCGATGGGCAGCCGCTTGCTAACCCGTTGGCTGAACCGTCCGCTGCGGGATTTGACCGTCCTCCAAGCACGTCAAACCTCTATTACCTGCCTGCTTGACGGCTATCGCTTTGAAAAGCTGCAGCCGCAACTCAAGGAAATCGGCGATATCGAGCGCATCCTCGCGCGGATCGGCCTGCGTAATGCACGGCCCCGTGACCTGGCGCGCCTGCGTGATGCCTTGAGTGCCCTCCCCCAGTTGCAAGTCGCGATGACCGAACTGGACACGCCGCACCTGCAGCAACTGGCTGTCACCGCCGGCACCTATCCGGACCTCGCGGCGCTGCTGGAAAAAGCCATCATCGACAACCCACCAGCGATCATCCGAGATGGCGGTGTGCTGAAAACCGGCTATGACAGCGAGCTGGACGAGCTGCAATCGCTGAGCGAAAACGCCGGACAGTTCCTGATTGACCTGGAGGCCCGCGAAAAAGCCCGCACGGGCCTGGCTAACCTGAAAGTCGGCTACAACCGCGTGCATGGCTACTTTATTGAGCTGCCGAGCAAGCAGGCCGAGTCGGCGCCTATCGACTATCAACGTCGCCAGACCCTCAAAGGCGCCGAGCGTTTTATCACCCCGGAGCTCAAAGCGTTCGAAGACAAGGCGCTGTCGGCCAAGAGTCGCGCCCTGGCTCGAGAAAAAATGCTCTATGAAGCCTTACTCGAAGACCTGATCAGCCGCCTGGCGCCGTTGCAGGACACCGCCGCCGCCCTGGCGGAACTGGATGTGCTGAGTAACCTCGCCGAGCGTGCACTGAACCTGGACCTCAACTGCCCGCGGTTTGTCAGCGAGCCGTGCATGCGCATCGTGCAAGGACGTCACCCGGTGGTGGAGCAGGTGTTGACCACGCCATTCGTTGCCAACGACCTGTCGCTGGACGACGACACCCGCATGCTGGTGATTACCGGCCCGAACATGGGTGGTAAATCCACCTATATGCGTCAGACCGCGCTGATCGTGCTGCTGGCACACATCGGCAGCTTCGTGCCGGCGGCCAGCTGCGAGCTGTCCCTGGTGGACCGGATTTTTACCCGGATCGGTTCCAGTGACGACCTGGCCGGTGGCCGCTCGACGTTTATGGTGGAAATGAGCGAAACCGCGAACATCCTGCATAACGCCACCGACCGCAGCCTGGTGTTGATGGACGAAGTAGGCCGCGGTACCAGCACGTTCGACGGCCTTTCGCTGGCATGGGCGGCGGCCGAGCGTCTGGCGCATTTGCGCGCCTATACGTTGTTTGCCACTCACTACTTCGAACTGACCGTGTTACCGGAAAGCGAGCCGCTGGTAGCCAACGTGCACCTCAATGCCACCGAGCACAACGAGCGCATCGTGTTCCTGCACCACGTGCTGCCGGGCCCGGCCAGCCAGAGCTATGGCTTGGCGGTCGCGCAGTTGGCCGGCGTACCCAATGATGTCATCACCCGCGCCCGCGAACACCTGAGCCGCCTGGAAACCACGGCCCTGCCCCATGAAACCGTGGTCGCCAGCCCTGCCAAGGCCAGCAGGAAACCCGCCGCGCCGCATCAGAGCGACCTGTTCGCCAGCCTGCCCCATCCGGTACTGGATGAGCTGGCCAAGCTTGACCTGGATGACGTGACGCCGCGTAAAGCACTCGAAATGTTATATGCACTGAAGACTCGGATATAACGCACACGCGTGCAAGCTGGTAGACTCTCGCGCGGTTTGGGATGCTGCGGGCTTTTAGCCTGGCCTGCAGACTATCGCTCCCGAACCTCGCGAGCCCTGCCACACAGGGTTTCGCTGCCGCCGCCTGAGGAGAAAATTAGAAATGACCTTCGTCGTCACCGACAACTGCATCAAGTGCAAGTACACCGACTGCGTAGAAGTGTGTCCGGTGGACTGCTTCTACGAAGGCCCGAACTTCCTGGTCATCCACCCGGACGAGTGCATTGACTGCGCCCTGTGTGAACCAGAATGCCCGGCTAACGCCATTTTCTCTGAAGATGAAGTACCTGCGGGTATGGAAAACTTCATTGAGTTGAATGCCGAGCTGGCGGACATCTGGCCGAATATCACGGAAAGAAAAGACGCCCTGCCCGATGCGCAAGAGTGGGATGGCAAACCCGGCAAGATTGCAGATCTCGAACGCTGATAGCAGCGTCGTTGCCAAAAAAAAGGCCCTTTGCGGGCCTTTTTTGCGTTTCCATGTAGCCGCTTTCACTTTTCTACAGGCGAAAAAAGGGGCGGTATGACCCGCCCACATTTTTTCCCTAGTCCCTTTAATCCTTTTCATCGTCCTGATGAATCGCATCCTGCGACATTCCTTCAAACCACCGTTCCTTGATGGCTGTGCCAATCCGTGGACACAGGGCTGATGTTAGAGCCTCCCAAGATAAGTTCAACGGGATCCAAACGGATGGCGGCCAATCGGCGGGGCTCAAGTGACATTAAATAATTGTTTTATTTCAAACAGTTAGAAATATCGCTCGAAGATTCGAGACGCTCATTCCCGGTAAAAAAACCGAATACCTACATGACGGTAAGCGAATGCTTACACGACTGATTGGGAAAAGAGCGTCACAAGCCTATGCGGTACTGTTCCTACAGCGCGATTCAGTCGTCGCTGACGGTGATCGTCGGCATCGCGGGACTGCTTGCCTCCTGCAGCACTATCCGCGCGCCCACGTGGCGGGCCAGTTCCTGATACACCATGGCAATCTGACCATCGGGCTCGGCAGCCACGGTGGGCTTGCCGCCATCGGCCTGTTCACGGATCGACATCGACAGCGGCAACGAGGCCAGCAGTTCGACGCCGTATTGAGTCGCCAGCTTCTCGCCGCCGCCCTCGCCGAAGAGGTGTTCGGCATGGCCACATTTGGAACAGATGTGCACCGCCATGTTTTCCACCACGCCCAGCACCGGAATGTTGACCTTGCGGAACATCTCCACGCCTTTCTTCGCGTCCAGCAATGCCAGGTCCTGCGGCGTGGTAACGATCACCGAGCCGGCCACCGGGACTTTCTGCGCCAGGGTCAACTGGATATCGCCGGTACCGGGTGGCATGTCAATCACCAGGTAGTCCAGGTCGCCCCAGGCAGTCTGGGTGACCAATTGCAGCAGCGCGCCGGAAACCATCGGCCCGCGCCAGACCATGGGCGTGTTGTCATCGGTCAGGAACGCCATGGACATCACTTCCACGCCCAGGGACTCGATCGGCACAAACCACTTCTGGTCCTTGACCTTGGGCCGTGTGCCCTCGGCAACGCCGAACATCACACCCTGGCTCGGGCCATAGATATCGGCGTCGAGGATGCCCACGCGGGCACCTTCACGGGCCAGGGCCAGGGCCAGGTTGGCGGCGGTGGTGGATTTACCCACCCCGCCCTTGCCCGACGCCACGGCGATCACGTTCTTGACGTTGGCCAGGCCAGGGATCTGTGCCTGGGCCTTGTGCGACGCGATTACACAGCGGATGTCGACCTTGGCCGAGCGCACGCCGTCGAGGCCTTCGATGGCCATTTGCAGCATCTGCGCCCAGCCGTTTTTGAACAGGCCGGCGGCGTAGCCCAGCTCCAGCTGGACCGATACCTGGTCACCCTGTACCTCGATGGCCCGCACACAGCCGGCACTGACCGGGTCCTGGTTCAAATAGGGGTCGGTGTACTGGCGAAGCACGGCTTCCACCGCTGCGCGATTGACGGCGCTCATGGGCTACTCCCGAAAAAGACTGACTGAAACAGGCGGCTATCCTAACCGTTCCAGGCCGCCAGCGGCATGCTTTCGCAGGATGGGAAGATTCTGAAACAGCACCACGGGGTGAAATAAATTTCCCGGCGCTTTATAGTGGCCGACCTCCGTTTCATCAAGTAGCCGAGCCCCATGTCCGAGCCACGCAAGATCCTCGTCACCAGCGCCCTGCCCTATGCCAATGGTTCCATCCATCTTGGCCATATGCTTGAGTACATCCAGACCGATATGTGGGTGCGCTTCCAGAAGCATCGCGGCAATCAATGCATTTATGTCTGCGCGGACGACGCCCACGGTTCGGCCATCATGTTGCGCGCCGAAAAGGAAGGCATCACCCCGGAACAACTGATCGCCAATGTGCAGGCTGAACACAGCGCCGACTTTGCCGAGTTCCTGGTGGAGTTCGACAACTTCCATTCGACCCACTCCGACGAAAATCGTGAGCTTTCGAGCCAGATCTACCTGCGGTTGAAAGACGCCGGGCACATTGCCACGCGTTCGATCACCCAGTATTTCGACCCGGAAAAGAAAATGTTCCTGGCCGATCGCTTCATCAAGGGCACCTGCCCGAAATGCGGCACCGATGACCAGTACGGCGACAACTGTGAGAAATGCGGTGCCACCTATGCCCCCACCGACCTGAAGAACCCCAAGTCGGCCATCTCCGGCGCTACCCCGGTACTCAAGGACTCCCAGCACTTCTTCTTCAAGCTCCCGGACTTCCAGCAGATGCTGCAAACCTGGACCCGCAGCGGCACCTTGCAGGATGCCGTGGCCAACAAGATCGCCGAATGGCTGGATGCCGGCCTGCAACAGTGGGACATTTCCCGCGATGCGCCGTACTTCGGCTTTGAAATTCCAGGCGAACCGGGCAAGTACTTCTATGTCTGGCTGGACGCGCCGATCGGCTACATGGCCAGCTTCAAGAACCTCTGCGACCGCACGCCGGAACTGGACTTCGATGCGTTCTGGGGCAAGAATTCCACTGCCGAGCTGTACCACTTCATCGGCAAGGACATCGTCAACTTCCACGCGCTGTTCTGGCCGGCGATGCTCGAAGGTTCGGGCTACCGCAAGCCGACCGGCATTGCCGTGCACGGCTACCTGACGGTGAACGGGCAGAAGATGTCCAAGTCCCGCGGCACCTTCATCAAGGCGCGCACCTACCTGGACCACCTGTCGCCGGAATATTTGCGTTACTACTATGCGTCCAAGCTGGGCCGTGGCGTCGACGACCTCGACCTGAACCTGGAAGACTTCATTCAGAAGGTCAACTCGGACCTGGTCGGCAAGGTCGTCAATATCGCCAGCCGTTGTGCCGGGTTTATCCACAAGGGTAATGCGGGTGTGCTGGTCGCTGAAAACGCCGCGCCGGAATTGACCGATGCCTTCCTGGCCGCCGCGCCAAGCATCGCCGATGCCTATGAAGCTCGTGACTTTGCCCGCGCCATGCGCGAAATCATGGGCCTGGCCGACCGCGTCAACGCCTGGATTGCCGACAAGGCGCCATGGTCGCTGAACAAACAGGAAGGCAAGGAAGCTGAGGTCCAGGCGATCTGCGCCACCGGCGTCAACCTGTTCCGTCAGTTGGTGATCTTCCTCAAGCCGGTGCTGCCGCTGCTGGCCGCCGATGCAGAGGCGTTCCTCAACGTCGCGCCGCTGACCTGGAACGACCACGCCACGCTGCTCGGCAACCATCAGTTGAACGCGTTCAAGCCGTTGATGACCCGCATCGACCCGGTGAAAGTCCAGGCCATGACCGACGCATCGAAAGAAGACCTGGTCGCCAGCCAGACCGATACCGGCTCGACTGCGCCAGCCGATGACAGCGAGTTGGCCAAAGACCCTATTTCCGGGGAAATCGAGTTCGACGCTTTCGCCGCCGTGGACCTGCGGGTTGCACTGATCGTCAAGGCCGAAGCCGTGGAAGGCGCCGACAAGTTGTTGCGCCTGACCCTGGATCTGGGCGGCGAGCAACGCAATGTGTTCTCCGGCATCAAGAGCGCTTACCCGGACCCGTCCAAGCTCGATGGTCGCCTGACCATGATGATCGCCAACCTCAAGCCACGAAAAATGAAATTCGGTATCTCTGAAGGCATGGTGATGGCGGCCGGTCCTGGCGGCGCAGAAATCTATCTGCTCAGCCCGGACAGCGGCGCCAAGCCGGGACAACGCATCAAGTAACCCCTGCAGGATGCCCCGGCGTTTCGACGCTGGGGCTTTTCAGCCCGCCCGCATCGGCGGGCCGGGCGTCAACGCAATGATCAAAGCATGAACCTGATTCAACGTATCGACGCGCTGCTCCCGCAGACTCAATGCGGCAAGTGCGGGCACCCGGGGTGCAAGCCTTACGCCGAAGGCATCGCTGACGGCGAGGCGATCAACAAGTGCCCGCCCGGAGGCCAGGAAACCATCGCCGGGCTTGCGCAATTGCTGCGCGTGCCGGTGCTGGCCCTGGATACCAGCCGCGGCGACACGCCACCTCAGATCGCCTACATCCGTGAGGCTGAATGCATCGGTTGCACCAAATGCATCCAGGCTTGCCCGGTCGACGCCATCATTGGTGCCGCGAAGTTGATGCACACGGTCATAATCGACGAATGCACCGGTTGCGACCTGTGTGTCGCGCCCTGCCCTGTCGACTGCATCGAGATGCGCCCACTCGCTGAAGTCCTGCCTGTTGTGGGTGGCCTGGCGCATAGCGATGACGAGCGGCGCGAACGCGGCCTCAAACGCGACCGGGCACGTCGGCGTTTCGAACAGCGCAACGCACGCCTGCAACGTGAGCAAGCCTGCAAACTCGCCGAACGCCTGGCGCGGGCCAAGCGCATTGCGCCCGTGGCAACGGCACAAGTCGATAGCCATCAGGCCGCTCAGGATGCAGCGATCAAGCACGCCAAAATCAGTGTCGCCATGAGCCGTGCTCAACTGCACAAATCCCTGAAGGCGTTTGGGCACCCCCCGACCTTTGAGCAACAGTCGCAATTGATTGTCCTGCAAAGGCAGTTCGAAGCTTCGGAGCAGGCGCTTGCCGCGCTGGAAGTCAACCGCCCGCCACCGCTGCCGACCACCAAAAGCGCTGAAGTCAAGCGCGCGAAGATCCAGCTGGCAATGCGCCGGGCAGCATTGAAAAAGGCCCAGGATCAACAGGCTGACGAACAGCAACTGGCAAGCTTGAGTGCCGCGCTGGACGCCGCCGAGCAGACGCTGCATGACGCCGAAGCCACTTGCAACGCCAACGCCTGAACCACAACCGACGCTGCGCTGTGTATTGCTACAATTACGTCGATCGCCTGCAAGGAAACGTCCGTCCCTATGAACGCTGCAAAACGCCTGGAAATTTTCCGCAGGTTTCACGAAGACAATCCGCAACCCAAGACCGAACTGGCCTACTCCTCGCCGTTCGAGTTGTTGATCGCAGTGATCCTGTCGGCCCAATCCACAGACGTCGGCGTCAATAAGGCCACGGCCAAGCTGTTTCCCGTGGCCAATACTCCAGAGGCGATCTATGCCTTGGGTGTGGAGGGGCTATCGGAGTACATCAAGACCATCGGTTTGTACAACAGCAAGGCCAAGAACGTGATCGAGACGTGCCGCCTGCTGATGGAGTTGCACGCCAGCGACGTACCGCAAACCCGCGAAGCCCTCGAAGCATTACCCGGCGTGGGCCGCAAGACCGCCAACGTTGTACTCAATACGGCGTTCCGGCAACTGACCATGGCGGTGGATACGCACATTTTTCGCGTCAGCAACCGAACCGGCATCGCTCGCGGAAAGAATGTGGTGGAGGTTGAGAAACAGCTGATGAAATTCGTGCCCAAGCCCTATCTGCTCGATTCCCATCACTGGCTGATTCTTCACGGGCGCTATGTTTGCCAGGCGCGCAAGCCTCGGTGCGGCAGCTGTCGGATCGAAGATCTTTGCGAATACAAGGACAAGACATCCGACGATTGAGGGTTGCCGGGTTTTCCCTATGGGTCGATTGAAAAAATCTTTTTTACGCGTTCGCGGATTATCGCTATAAGGAGCGCCAATGGCAGTCTTAGCCTGGAGTGAACCTTATGAGCACTGGGAAAGAACAACTGGTAGTAGATGACGAACCGGTGGAGCTGGAAGACGATGATGCGCCGGCGCCCGTCCCGGAGGTGGCCAAGACCAATTTGAGCAAGCGCCTGATTATCGACAATCTTCTGGAAGAGCGACGCCTGCAAAAACAATTGGCCGATTACGACTTCGACCTCTGACCCGCCGGCAGCCAGCCGGAAGCCTCCCTGACGGAGGCTTTTTTGTGCCGAATTTTACAACGGGGTCAGAATGGTGGAGCGCCCCTCCTCACACCAGACCATTACGCTGGGCCAGCTCTATCAGGTCGACGAGTGACCGGGCATTGAGCTTCAATAGCAGGCGCGTCTTATAGGTGCTGACGGTCTTGTTGCTGAGGAACATACCGTCGGCAATCTCCTTGTTGGTTTTGCCACGGGCCAGCTGTTGCAGCACCATCATTTCCCGTCCCGATAGACGTTCGACCATGTCTGCCTCACTGGCGTTGCCCATGGTGGACCGTACCGAGTTGAGCGCCTGGTTCGGGAAGTAGCTGTAGCCGGAAAGCACCGCCTTGATGGCGCTCAACAACTCGGTCAGGTCCTGCTGCTTGCACACGTAGCCGGCGGCACCGGCTTGCATGCAACGCATGGAGAAATGACCAGGCGCCTGGGACGTCAGCACCAGCACCTTGAACGATACGGCTTGCTTGGTCGAGGCCAGCCGGCAAATAACTTCAAGGCCATCGAGTTTGGGGATTCCAATATCCAATATGACAATGTCCGGCATATGTTCCCGCGCAAGTTGCAGCGCATCGACACCGTTATCAGTCTCGGCAACAACCTCATAACCATGACGCTCCATTAGCATGCGCACAGCAAGCCGAATGACGGGATGATCATCCACGATCAGCACTTTATTCATGAGAAAGTCCAATTTCGCTGTTCGAATTATTTAGAGAAAGCACAATAGCCTAGTCGCCTGCTAGTTGGCATAGCATGCCCCCCCGAGCAACAGCAGGCAGAGACCCACCCCACAACAAGAAAGGAATTGACCTACAAAAATTCGCAAGCTTTAGTGTATTGGGCTTTATGGAGCCCTTCAGACCTTTCCCTGCTCGTACATATTTTGCGTGAAATATCCCCATCCCCAGGCCTACCCAGTAAACGTGGCGCACAGGGCTCTCAGGAAATACTCCTTGTTTACCATTGCGGCTTATACAAAGGGCTGAAAAAAGCCGATCAACTTCAGTTCCACTTAACATATTTATATACACCCAATTTTCCTACAGAAAATTCCACAAATTACACATCCTTTGCGCCTACATGAGTGAAATTTCTGTAAGACATGGTTCCTGCTTAGATGTAAAAAACCTTTCCTCAGCAAAATAGATGTCTGAAATCGAAAACACTCAAAAAGACCTTAAGGAAAATACTTAAACACACAGCCGACATTTTTAAACGTCGCCCCTCCCGCTGATTAATGCTTGTATTGGAATATTCAATGCCTAGTCCTGAAATAGGTTTACACCCTGTTTACATGATCGTTTCCACGCTCTGCGTGGGAATGACACCCGGGACGCTCCGCGTCCTGCTTTCAGCGAAAGACCCGGCGCTTGCGCAAGGGCGACGCGGAACGTCTCGGGATGCTTTCCCACGAGGAGCGAAGGAGCGATCAATGGGTAAATTCAGGGCAAAAAAAAGCCCCTTGTAAAAGGGGCTTTCTCACAACAGCAAACCACTCAGAACAATTTGCGTCCCTTGTTGGCCGCGATGCGCATGCGCAAGGCGTTCAACTTGATGAAGCCCGCTGCATCCGCCTGATTGTAGGCACCGCCATCTTCCTCGAAGGTCGCGATGTTGGCGTCAAACAGTGACTCATCGGACTTGCGACCGGTCACGATCACATTGCCCTTGTACAGCTTCAGGCGCACCACACCGTTCACGTGGGCCTGGGAGGCGTCGATCATCTGTTGCAGCATCAGCCGCTCAGGGCTCCACCAGTAACCGGTATAGATCAGGCTGGCGTACTTGGGCATCAGCTCATCTTTAAGGTGGGCCACTTCACGGTCCAGGGTAATGGACTCGATGGCGCGGTGAGCACGCAACATGATGGTGCCGCCTGGTGTTTCATAGCAGCCGCGGGACTTCATGCCCACGTAGCGGTTCTCGACGATGTCGAGACGACCGATGCCGTGTTCGCCGCCGATACGGTTCAGGGTCGCCAGCACGGTGGCGGGTGTCATCTCGACACCATCCAGCGCGACGATGTCACCGTTGCGGTAGGTCAATTCCAGATACTGCGGCTTGTCTGGAGCATTCTCCGGGGAGACGGTCCATTTCCACATGTCTTCTTCGTGTTCGGTCCAGGTGTCTTCCAGCACGCCGCCTTCATAGGAGATGTGCAGCAAGTTGGCATCCATCGAATACGGGGATTTCTTCTTGCCGTGACGCTCGATCGGGATCGCATGCTTTTCAGCGTAATCCATCAGCTTTTCACGGGACAGCAGGTCCCATTCACGCCAAGGCGCAATCACTTTCACGCCGGGCTTGAGGGCGTAGGCGCCCAGTTCGAAACGCACCTGGTCGTTGCCCTTGCCGGTGGCGCCATGGGAAATGGCGTCAGCGCCGGTTTCGTTGGCGATTTCGATCAGGCGCTTGGCGATCAGCGGACGTGCAATGGAGGTACCGAGCAGGTACTCGCCTTCATAGACGGTATTGGCGCGAAACATCGGATAAACGAAATCGCGGACGAACTCTTCGCGCAGGTCGTCAATGTAGATCTCTTTCACGCCCATGGCTTGCGCCTTGGCACGTGCAGGTTCGACCTCTTCGCCCTGACCCAGGTCAGCGGTGAATGTCACCACTTCACAGTTATAAGTATCCTGCAGCCACTTGAGGATCACCGAAGTGTCCAGGCCGCCGGAATACGCGAGAACGACCTTGTTTACGTCGGCCATGCCATCACTCCACGGGGTTGTACGGAAAGGCAACGATTCTACCGATCAAAACCGCGAATTTACAGGGGCGCGACAGCAAATGAAGATAAAGCGACAGATTATGTCGAACGGGCGACCGATAATCGCACCTTACGAGGTCGCTGCAGGGTTGCTCGGGGCTACGGCCTGGGGTGCCGGTTTCTCGGGCGCCGCCACGCGCTCGAGTTGCACGTTGACCCGACGGTTGCGCGCTCGGTTGGCGGCATTGGTGTTGGGCGCCAAGGGGTAGCTTTCACCGTGGAAACGCAGAGTGATCTGGGATTCCGGGATGCCGTTGGCCTTGAAGTAGTCCATTACCGCCAAGGCACGGCGTCGTGACACATCACGGTTGGTCAGGCGGTTGCCGCTGTTATCCGAATGGCCGTTCAACTCGATATGGTTGACGGTGGGGTCGGCTTTCATGAACGCGACAATCACTGACAGTTTCTTCCTGGCCGCTGCATCCAATTCGATGCCGCCACCGGGGAAACCGACTTCCGTCTGTTTGACCTGGTCGTAGTTCATCGGCAGCAGCTTGGTAGTACACAGCTGATAGTCGTTGTAGGCCTTGGCGAATTTCACCGGCAGCAGGCGAATTTCCGAGTAACCGCCTTCGCGTCCGTAATGCCGCACGGTCGGGCTGCGGCCTTCGAGCAAACCGCTGAAAAGACGCCCGGCCTGGGCCTGGGAACTGTTAAACAGCACATCACCGCTGCCGACGCGTACCGCGCCGAGGTTGATGTCGCCGCGGCCCGGTTGCCAGGGCGCGGCGGCGGCCAGCAACGTGGCGGAGCCGGCACCGAGCGATCCGCTATAGGCTTTCAGGCGAAAGGTCGCCTGCTCGCCCGCCCGGCGCACGAACTCGCCCGAGCCGAAATCGGTGATCGGCTGGGTCAGGCGGCACTCGAACTGATCGCCCTCCACTTTCCACTCAATATTCTCCAGACGTGTCTGGAACGTGAGAGCCATCGCGGGCAGGCTGGCGAACACACTGAGCAGGGCTAGATAATGCTGGCGCACGGGAGGCTCCACTGGTTTCTACAACACTTCAAAGCGTCATACATCGTTAAGGCATACCCAGTGCTATCGGTTGCATCCTGCAAAACTTGATAGCGAGTGCCTGCACGAGTCTTTTCCGGTAGCATTCCCACCAGATTGACCCGCCTGGAATCCCCAATGTCCGACCGCCTGACCCTGCTGCGTCCCGACGACTGGCATATACATCTTCGCGATGGTGCTGCGTTACCCCACACCGTGGCCGATGTCGCGCGCACCTTTGGCCGCGCCATCATCATGCCTAACCTGGTACCTCCGGTGCGTAACGCCGAGCAAGCCGATGCCTATCGCCAGCGGATCCTCGCTGCACGACCGGCCGGCAGCCGCTTCGAACCGCTGATGGTGCTCTACCTCACCGACCGCACCCAGCCTTCGGAAATTCGCGAGGCCAAGGCCAGCGGCTTCGTGCACGCCGCCAAGCTGTACCCGGCCGGCGCGACCACCAACTCCGACTCCGGCGTGACCAGCATCGACAAGATCCTGCCGGCCATCGAAGCCATGGCCGACGTGGGCATGCCGCTGTTGATCCACGGTGAGGTCACCCGTGGCGATGTCGACGTATTCGATCGCGAAAAGATCTTCATCGACGAACATATGCGCCGCGTGGTCGAGCTGTTCCCGACCCTCAAGGTGGTGTTCGAACACATCACCACCGCCGACGCCGTGCAGTTCGTCACCGAGGCTTCGGCCAACGTCGGCGCGACCATCACGGCACACCACCTGTTGTACAACCGCAACCACATGTTGGTGGGCGGGATTCGGCCGCACTTCTATTGCCTGCCGATCCTCAAGCGCAACACCCACCAGGTGGCCTTGCTGGACGCCGCGACCAGCGGCAGCCCGAAGTTCTTCCTCGGCACCGATTCCGCGCCCCACGCCCAGCACGCCAAGGAAGCCGCCTGCGGTTGCGCGGGTTGCTACACCGCGTTTGCCGCCATCGAGCTGTACGCTGAAGCGTTCGAACAACGCAATGCCCTGGACAAACTTGAGGGTTTCGCCAGTCTCAACGGCCCGCGTTTCTATGGCCTGCCGGCCAATACCGACCGCATCACCCTGGTTCGTGAAGACTGGACCGCCCCCGCCAGCCTGCCCTTTGGCGAGTTGACCGTTATCCCGCTGCGCGCCGGTGAAACACTGCGCTGGCGCCTGCTGGAGGAAAGCAAGTGAGTGAAGACCATTACGATGATGAACAGGAACACAGCGGTGGCGGCGGTTCGCGCCACCCGATGGCCGAGCGTTTCCGCGGCTACCTGCCTGTCGTTATCGACGTAGAAACCGGCGGCTTCAATTGCGCCACCGACGCGTTGCTGGAAATTGCCGCGACAACCATCGGCATGGACGAGCAGGGCTTCGTGTACCCGGACCACACCCACTTCTTTCGCGTCGAGCCGTTTGAAGGTGCCAACATCGAAGCGGCGGCCCTGGAGTTCACCGGCATCAAGCTCGATCACCCGCTGCGCATGGCGGTGAGTGAAGAAGCCGCGCTGACCGACATCTTCCGTGGCGTGCGCAAGGCGCTGAAGGCCAATGGCTGCAAGCGTGCGATCCTGGTGGGGCACAACAGCAGTTTCGACCTGGGCTTCCTCAACGCCGCCGTGGCGCGGCTGGACATGAAACGCAACCCGTTTCATCCGTTCTCCAGTTTCGACACCGCCACGCTCGCCGGCCTGGCCTATGGTCAGACCGTGCTGGCGAAAGCCTGCCAGGCAGCCGGTATCGACTTCGACGGCCGCGAAGCTCATTCGGCCCGCTACGACACCGAGAAGACCGCCGAGCTGTTCTGCGGCATCGTCAATCGATGGAAACAGATGGGCGGCTGGGAAGACTTCGGCGACTGAGACTCCCCGCCCATAAAAAAACCGGCCTTCTCAGGCCGGTTTTTTTCTACCTTGAATCCGGCTTACAGCTTGCCGGCGTTCTCGGTCAGGTAAGCCGCCACACCTTCGGTGGAAGCGGTCATGCCTTTGTCGCCTTTCTTCCAGTTGGCAGGGCAGACTTCGCCGTGCTCTTCGTGGAATTGCAGCGCGTCGACCAGGCGAATCAGCTCTTCCATGTTACGGCCCAGCGGCAGGTCGTTGATGATCTGGGAGCGCACAACGCCCTTGTCGTCGATCAGGAACGCGCCACGGAAAGCCACACCGCCTTCGGACTCGACGTCGTAGGCCTTGGCGATATCGTGCTTCATATCGGCAGCCATGGTGTATTTGACTTTACCGATGCCGCCATCGTTGATGGCCGTGTTGCGCCAGGCATTGTGGGTGAAGTGGGAGTCGATGGAAACGGCGACCACTTCAACGTTGCGTGCCTTGAAATCGTCCATGCGGTGATCCAGAGCGATCAGCTCGGATGGGCAGACGAAGGTGAAGTCCAGCGGGTAGAAGAACACCAGGCCGTATTTGCCTTTGATGGCTTCAGACAGTTTGAAGCTGTCTACGATTTCGCCATTGCCGAGGACGGCAGGTACGTCGAAATCCGGGGCTTGTTTGCCGACGAGTACGCTCATTGGATATCTCCTGATGAAGGGGTGACGATTGAAGTAACAGGACCAGCGTCGAGTCTGCCATGCATTGGCGACAGACCTGTGACGCGGTCACGCTTCGTAAAGACCGACCATCATACACCGAAAAAACCGTTCGTCAGCGCGCAGGCAATACCCAAGGGACAGTTGACGAAACCACTTTGACAATCATTCTCGTTAACATTAAGATCCATCCCACTTAAGCCCTAACCCGCGACGGTTCTCCTTATGTATGTGTGCCTCTGTACTGGCGTCACCGACGGACAAATCCGCGAAGCAATCTATGAAGGTTGCTGCAGCTACAAGGAAGTGCGTGAAACCACCGGTGTTGCCAGCCAGTGCGGTAAATGCGCATGCCTCGCCAAGCAAGTGGTACGGGAAACCCTCACGCAGTTGCAGACAGCCCAGGCTGCGGCGCCGTATTCAGCAGAATTTACACACGCTTAAATAGGCGTGTTTTAGAGAGCCGGACCCTGTGTCCGGTTTTTTTATGTCTGCAATTCAATTAGTTAGCGCCAAGACGCGGAACACAAACATTCTTATTCCGATTAATTTTCATTTATTATTCAATAACTTAGGTTTGACACCAGGATTGTCGCCGCTCAAACTCTGCCCATACACAGCGATTACAGGGCAGGACCCCAGTCATGAAAGGCGACATCTCAGTCATCCAGCAACTCAATAAAATCCTTGCCAATGAACTGGTCGCGATCAATCAGTACTTTCTGCATGCACGCATGTACGACGATTGGGGCCTGGAAAAGCTGGGCAAGCGCGAATACAAAGAATCGATCAAGGCCATGAAGGACGCCGATGCGCTGATCAAACGCATCCTGTTCCTGGAAGGCCTGCCGAATGTGCAGGACCTGGGCAAGCTGAATATCGGCGAACACACCCAGGAAATGATCAGCAGCGACCTGGGCTTTGAACGCAAAAGCCACAGCGACCTCAAGGCCGCCATCGCGCACTGCGAAGCCACTGGCGACTATGGCAGCCGCGAATTGCTGGAAGATATCCTGGAAGACCAGGAAGAGCACATCGACTGGCTCGAAACCCAACTGGGCCTGATCGACAAAGTCAGCCTGGAAAACTACCTGCAATCGCAGATGGGCGAATAACCCCAAGCGTTCGGGTACAAAAAAGCCCCGCTCTCCAGTGAGAAGCGGGGCTTTTTATTGCGTGGGTTTTTACAAGGGCATCACGCTTCAGTCTTGGCTGCCGCTTTTTGCGCCGCGTCTTTGATCAGCGCTTGCAACGAGCCATCAGCTGCCATTTCAGTGATGATGTCGCTACCGCCGACCAGTTCACCGGCTACCCACAGCTGCGGGAACGTCGGCCAGTTGGCGTACTTTGGCAGGTTCGCGCGGATTTCAGGGTTTTGCAGGATATCCACGTAGGCAAACTTCTCGCCACACTGCATCACAGCCTGGGAAGCCTTCGCGGAGAAACCGCACTGGGGAGCGTTTGGCGCGCCTTTCATGTAAAGCAGAATGGTGTTGTTGGCAATCTGCTCTTTGATCGTTTCGATGATATCCATGGAACACCTCTGCAGGAACTTTGCGACTCACGGGTCGGCACGGTGGCGCATTGTAACGCAAAAAACCTGCAGGATGCTCGGGCGCGCCGACAGCCAACCTCAAGCTGCCGAAACGTTCACCGGTACGCCGTTGAGCGCCGCATTGCCCGACAGCTCGTCCAATTGCCGTTCGTCGGTCAAGTCGTTGGCACTCGCCCCGGGCTGGCTGCTGGCGATGCTCATCTGCACCCCCGGGCGCCCGTGCCCCCAGCCGTGGGGCAGGCTGACCACGCCAGGCATCATGTCCGTGCTGGCCACCACTTCGATTTCGACCATGCCGATGCGCGAACTGACCCGTACCCGCTGACCGTCGCTCAATTGCCGACTGGCCAGGTCGTCGGGGTGCATCAGCAGTTGATGGCGCGGCTTGCCCTTCACCAGGCGGTGATAGTTATGCATCCAGGAATTATTACTGCGCACATGACGACGGCCAATCAGCAGCAGTTCGTCAGCCACCGGCGCCGGTTGCGCGGCAAAACGCGCCAGGTCAGCCAGGATCACCGCCGGCGCCGCCTGCACCTTGCCGTCGGCGGTCTTCAGCCGCTCGGCCAGGTTTGGCTTGAGCGGCCCCAGGTCCACGCCATGGGGATGATCGGCCAGCATCGCCACTGACAGCTGGTGCGCAGAGGCATCCCCGTAAGTCCCGGCGCGCAATCCAAAGTCGATCATCTGCGCGGGCGGCATCGTCGGCTTGAGCACCACACCGGTATGTGCCGCAAACGCCTTGGCCAGGCCGACGAAGATTTCCCAGTCGTGCAGCGCACCTTCAGGTTTGGGCAGGATCGCGCGGTTGAAGCGTGTGACATTGCGCACCGCGAACATATTGAAGGTGGTGTCGTAGTGATCATTCTCCAATGCCGATGTGGACGGCAGGATCAGGTCGGCATAGCGCGTGGTCTCGTTGATGTAGAGGTCGACACTGACCATGAACTCCAACCCCTCCAGCGCCTGCTCCAGCTGACGGCCGTTGGGCGTCGACAATACCGGGTTGCCGGCCACCGTCACCAGGGCGCGGATTTGCCCTTCACCCTCGGTGAGCATCTCCTCGGCCAACGCAGACACCGGCAGCTCGCCGCCGTATTCAGGCCGTCCGGACACGCGGCTTTGCCAGCGGTTGAAATGCCCGCCTCCGGTCGACGCCACCAGGTCCACCGCCGGCGTGGTGCACAAGGCGCCGCCCACGCGGTCCAGATTGCCGGTGACCAGATTGATCAACTGCACCAGCCAATGACACAGCGTACCGAATGCCTGGGTCGAGACGCCCATGCGCCCATAACACACAGCCTTGTCCGCTGCAGCGAAGTCACGCGCCAACTGGCGGATCTGCTCGGCAGGCACCGCGCACTGACGGCTCATGGCCTCGGCGGTGAACCCGGCGATCGCCTGGCGCACGCTTTGAAGCCCTTCGACCGGCAAATGGCTGTCGCGGGTCAACCCTTCTGCAAACAGTGTGTTGAGCAGCCCGAACAACAAGGCCGCGTCGCCGCCGGGACGTACGAACAGATGCTGATCGGCAATCGCCGCTGTCTCACTGCGTCGCGGGTCAACTACCACCACTTTGCCGCCCCGGGCCTGAATCGCCTTGAGGCGTTTCTCTACATCGGGCACGGTCATGATGCTGCCATTGGAGGCGAGCGGGTTACCGCCCAGGATCAACATGAAGTCGGTGTGGTCGATGTCCGGAATGGGCAGCAACAGGCCATGGCCGTACATCAGGTGACTCGAGAGGTGATGGGGCAGTTGGTCCACCGACGTTGCGGAGTATCGGTTACGGGTCTTGAGCAGGCCAAGAAAGTAATTGCTGTGGGTCATCAGCCCGTAGTTATGCACGCTGGGGTTGCCTTGATACACCGCCACCGCATTCTGCCCATGCCTGGCCTGGATGCCCGCAAGGCGTTCGGCTACCAGCGCAAACGCGTCTTCCCACGGGATCGGTTGCCACTCGCTGCCCACGCGCAACATGGGCTGGTGCAGGCGGTCCGGATCATTCTGGATATCCTGCAACGCCACGGCTTTAGGACAGATGTGCCCGCGACTGAATGTGTCCAGCGGGTCGCCCTTGATTGAGGTGATCGCCAGGCCGCCGTCGTCGCCTCGGGTGGTTTCCAGCGTCAGGCCGCAAATGGCTTCGCACAGGTGGCAGGCACGGTGATGGAGAGTCTTGGTCATGGCCAGTCTCTTTTATAAGGGCTTTGTTCAACTATGGGCCGCGCCCACGCGGTGCGCCAGCAACGTTCGCGCGGTGAATCGGCGGATATAGGCCAGGACATGGCTAAACGTTAGTAAATGTTTCAGAAACCCTCCTACAGGCGCTGTAATCCGATACACCGGGCCCGCGGGCGCCTCTGCGCATTGCCAAACGTCTCGGGGCCAGTGTACAAATGGGCCGCTGCTGTCAGGAAACCGTCTTCAAACGCGCTTCGGCGCCCTGCTTGAACACCTCTAAAAACCGTAGCCCTATTGGTAAGACGCGACATTTAATGTCAATATCGCGCCTTCCCCTATTTCGTCGCCCCGTGCGGCTTTCGCCGCAGGTCTCGCCCGTTGTCACAATAAACAAGGCTTTGAGTATCTGCGGTCTGTTGCAAAAAGGTAGTTAATGATGAGCGCAAGGCACTTTCTCTCCCTGATGGATTGCACGCCCGAAGAGCTGGTCAGCGTGATCCGTCGAGGCATTGAGCTTAAAGACCTGCGTAACCGCGGCGTACTGTTTGAGCCTTTGAAAAATCGCGTGCTCGGGATGATTTTCGAGAAGTCCTCGACTCGCACCCGCCTGTCCTTCGAAGCCGGCATGATTCAGCTGGGTGGTCAGGCTATCTTCCTGTCGCCACGCGATACCCAATTGGGCCGTGGCGAGCCGATCAGCGATTGCGCCATCGTCATGTCGCGCATGCTCGATGCCGTGATGATCCGTACCTTCGCCCACAGCACCCTGACCGAATTTGCCGCCAACTCGCGCGTGCCGGTGATCAACGGCCTGTCCGATGACCTGCATCCGTGCCAATTGCTGGCCGACATGCAAACCTTCCTCGAACACCGCGGCTCGATCCAGGGCAAGACCGTGGCCTGGGTCGGCGACGGCAACAATATGTGCAACAGCTATATAGAAGCCGCCATCCAGTTCGACTTCCACCTGCGCATCGCCTGCCCCGAGGGTTACGAACCCGCCGCCGAGTTCATGGCCAAGGCTGATGGCCGCGTGCAACTGCTGCGCGATCCGAAGGATGCGGTGGTCGGCGCCCATCTGGTCAGCACCGACGTCTGGACCTCCATGGGCCAGGAAGATGAAACCGCCAAGCGCCTGGCCCTGTTCGCGCCATTCCAGGTGACCCGCGCCCTGCTCGACCTGGCCGCGCCGGACGTGTTGTTCATGCACTGCCTCCCCGCCCACCGTGGCGAGGAAATCAGCCTCGACCTGCTCGATGACCCGCGCTCGGTCGCCTGGGACCAGGCCGAAAACCGTCTGCATGCGCAAAAGGCCCTGCTCGAATTTCTCGTCCCGCCGTCGTATCACCACGCATGAGCCAGCCATTACTGCTGAACCTGCGCAATCTGGCATGCGGCTATCAAGATCAACGAGTGGTGCAGAACCTCAACCTGCACCTCAACGCGGGTGACATCGGCTGCCTGCTCGGCTCCTCGGGCTGCGGCAAGACCACCACCCTGCGCGCCATTGCCGGTTTTGAGCCGGTGCACGAAGGCGAAATCAGCCTGGCGGGCGAAGTGATCTCCAGTGCCGGTTTCACACTGGCACCGGAGAAACGTCGTATCGGCATGGTGTTCCAGGATTACGCGTTGTTTCCTCATTTGAGCGTGGCCGACAACATCGCCTTCGGAATCCGCAAGCACCCGCACAAAGACCGCGTGGTCGCCGAGTTGCTGGAACTGGTCAACCTCAAAGACCTGGGCAAACGCTTCCCCCACGAGCTATCCGGTGGACAGCAACAACGCGTTGCCCTCGCCCGCGCCTTGGCGCCGGAGCCGCAACTGCTGCTGCTGGACGAACCCTTTTCCAACCTGGATGGCGAACTGCGGCGCAAGCTCAGCCATGAAGTGCGCGACATTCTCAAGGCGCGCGGCACCAGTGCGATCCTGGTCACCCATGATCAGGAGGAAGCCTTCGCCGTCAGCGACCATGTGGGCGTTTTCAAGGAGGGTCGTCTTGAGCAATGGGATACGCCCTACAACCTCTATCACGAGCCGCAGACGCCTTATGTGGCCAGCTTTATCGGCCAGGGCTACTTCATTCGCGGCCAATTGAGCTCGCCCGAGTCCGTCAGCACCGAGCTGGGCGAACTGCGTGGCAACCGTGCCTATACCTGGCCGACCGGTGGCGCGGTGGATGTATTGCTGCGACCGGATGACATCGTCTACGCACCGAACAGTGCGCTGAAAGCGCGGATTGTCGGCAAGACCTTCCTCGGCGCATCAACGCTATACCGCCTGCAACTTGCGACGGGCGCGCAGTTGGAGTCGATTTTTCCCAGCCATGTCGATCAGCAGATCGGCGCGGATGTGGGCATTCGAGTGGCTGCCGAGCACCTGGTGCTGTTCCAGGCGTAAGCAGCCAGCTGGCGAAACCGGCTTGAACATGTGGGAGGGGGCTTGCCCCCGATTGCAGTGGGTCAGCTACAGATAAGCTGATTGACCCAGCGCTATCGGGGGCAAGCCCCCTCCCACATTTTGATCTCTACAGGGCTGATCATCAGGCCCTGCCAATCGGCGCGAACTTCGCTTGGGTATGTTCAGCCAACACACCGGCCGGCAGCTCGACTTCAAGCCCGCGCCGGCCAGCACTGACGAAAATCGTCGCAAACGGCTGCGCCGTCACATCGATGAACGTGCGCAATCGCTTCTTTTGCCCCAAGGGGCTGATACCGCCCAATAGATACCCGGTGGAACGCTGCGCGGCCGCCGGGTCAGCCATTTCGACTTTTTTCACGCCTGCCGCATTCGCCAGGGCTTTGAGATCCAGACTTCCGACGACCGGCACGACGGCCACCAGCAATTCGCCCTTCTCACTGCTGGCCAGCAACGTCTTGAACACCTGCGCCGGGTCGAGGCCCAATTTTTCCGCGGCCTCCAGGCCGTACGACGCCGCCTTGGGATCATGTTCATAACTATGGATACGATGTTCGGCGCGAACTTTTTTCAACAAGTCCAGGGCAGGGGTCATGTGGGCTCCGAGAGTGCAAACTGACGCTCAATTCTAGGCCAAGCTCGCACAAAACGCTCTAGCGCAGTCGTTTACGCGCACGGATACCTGGCCCACCCCATGATCATTCACCCTACCAATAGTTATGAAATGACCTACCGTTCACTTTCGACCTTTGACAGCGGTCATTCTTGTCTATATTTTTTCGTTTCCGAATACTGTAGGAATAGCTCCCCAGTACTCGAGCAGTAAGCCGTGGCGCAGGATGGGGATCCTCGTCACGGTGAAAATCGCGCAACCGCCCGTTGAGACGGTGCGCCAGACAAGAACAACAACTGAGGTTTTCCATGACAACTGCTCTTCAACAGCCTTCACTTTCGAGCCAATGCATGGCCGAATTCCTCGGCACTGCGCTGCTGATCTTCTTCGGTACCGGATGCGTCGCTGCGCTCAAGGTCGCGGGTGCGAGCTTTGGCTTATGGGAAATCAGCATCATCTGGGGCATCGGCGTCAGCATGGCGATCTACCTGAGTGCCGGTATTTCCGGGGCTCACCTCAATCCGGCGGTGAGTATCGCCCTGTGTATTTTCGCCGACTTCGAAAAACGTAAACTGCCTTTCTATATCCTCGCCCAAATCGCCGGGGCCTTCTGTTCCGCCGCGCTGGTGTACACGCTCTATAGCAATCTTTTTTTCGATTACGAACAAACTCACCACATGGTGCGTGGCTCCCAGGCCAGCCTGGAATTGGCCTCGGTGTTTTCCACCTATCCTCATGCACTGCTGAGTACGGCCCAGGCATTCCTGGTGGAAATGGTCATCACGGCAATTCTGATGGGCGTGATCATGGCCCTGACGGACGATAACAATGGCCTGCCACGCGGTCCGTTGGCTCCGCTGCTGATCGGCCTGTTGATCGCCGTGATTGGCAGCGCCATGGGGCCGTTGACCGGCTTTGCGATGAACCCGGCGCGGGATTTCGGGCCCAAGCTGATGACCTTTTTCGCCGGCTGGGGTGAAATGGCCTTTACTGGCGGCCGCGATATTCCTTACTTCCTGGTACCTATTTTCGCGCCGATTGTCGGCGCATGCCTTGGCGCTGCCGCGTATCGCGGGCTGATTGCCCGTCATCTGCCGAGCGCCGCACCTGCTATTGCTGAAGAAACAACTGACACGGCTGTCAACGGCAAGACGCGTATTTCCTGATACCGCCGGCCTGGCCCGCACTGCCTCTTTGCGGACCCGGCTGATTCCTTACTTCCTTATTTTCCGTCCAAGGCAATCGACATGACCGACATTCAGAATAAGAACTACATCATTGCCCTTGATCAGGGCACCACCAGTTCCCGCGCGATCATCTTCGATCGCGACGCCAACGTGGTCTGCACCGCCCAGCGTGAATTCACTCAGCATTACCCGCAAGCGGGCTGGGTCGAGCATGACCCGATGGAAATTTTCGCGACCCAGAGCGCGGTGATGGTCGAAGCGCTGGCGCAGGCCGGCCTGCACCATGACCAGGTCGCCGCCATCGGCATCACCAACCAGCGTGAAACCACCGTCGTGTGGGACAAAGTCACCGGCCGCCCGATCTACAACGCGATCGTCTGGCAATGCCGCCGCAGCACCGAGATCTGCCAGCAGCTCAAACGCGACGGCCACGAGCAATACATCAATGACACCACCGGCCTGGTCACCGACCCGTACTTCTCCGGCACCAAGCTCAAGTGGATCCTCGACAACGTCGAAGGCAGCCGCGAGCGTGCGCGTAACGGTGAACTGCTGTTCGGCACCATCGACAGCTGGCTGATCTGGAAATTTACCGGCGGCAAGACCCACGTCACCGACTACACCAACGCCTCGCGCACCATGCTCTTCAACATCCACACGCTGGAGTGGGATGCGAAGATGCTGGAGATCCTCGACGTACCGCGCGAAATGCTGCCGCAAGTGAAGTCTTCCTCGGAAATCTATGGCCGTACCAAAAGCGGCATCGCCATCGGCGGCATCGCGGGTGACCAACAGGCTGCACTGTTCGGCCAGATGTGCGTCGAAGCCGGTCAAGCCAAGAACACCTACGGCACCGGTTGCTTCCTGCTGATGAACACCGGCGACAAAGCGGTGAAATCCAAGCACGGCATGCTCACCACCATCGCCTGCGGCCCACGTGGCGAAGTGGCTTATGCCCTGGAAGGCGCGGTATTCAACGGCGGCTCCACCGTGCAGTGGTTGCGTGACGAACTGAAGATCATCGCCGATGCCACCGATACCGAATACTTCGCCGGCAAGGTCAAGGACAGCAACGGCGTGTACCTGGTGCCCGCGTTCACCGGCCTGGGCGCGCCGTACTGGGACCCGTATGCCCGTGGCGCATTGTTCGGCCTGACCCGTGGCGTACGCGTGGACCACATTATTCGCGCAGCGCTGGAGTCGATTGCCTACCAGACCCGTGACGTGCTCGACGCCATGCAACAGGACTCCGGCGAACGCCTCAAAGCGCTGCGCGTGGACGGCGGTGCGGTGGCCAACAATTTCCTGATGCAGTTCCAGGCCGACATCCTCGGCACCCAGGTCGAGCGCCCACAAATGCGCGAGACCACCGCATTGGGCGCGGCCTACCTGGCAGGCTTGGCATGCGGCTTCTGGGGCAGCCTGGACGAGTTGCGCGGCAAGGCGGTGATCGAGCGCGAGTTCGAACCGCAGCTGGATGAGGCTTCCAAAGAGAAACTCTACGCCGGCTGGCAAAAAGCGGTCAGCCGCACCCGTGACTGGGAGCCGCACGAAGGCGCTGAATAAGCCAACGTCAGGTTGTAACTGGCAGGGAGCGGATTCCTGCGTCATCATGGGCCACTTTTGTATGGCAGCCCAAAGGACGCCCCATGAATCTGCCTCCCCGCCAACAACAAATCCTCGAACTGGTCCGCGAACGCGGCTACGTCAGTATCGAGGAAATGGCGCAGCTGTTCGTTGTCACCCCGCAAACCATCCGCCGCGATATCAACCAGCTGGCGGACGCCAATCTGCTGCGCCGCTACCACGGCGGCGCGGCCTATGACTCCAGCGTCGAGAACACCGCGTACGCCATGCGAGCCGACCAGATGCGCGATGAAAAGCAGCGTATCGGCGAAGCCATCGCGGCGCAGATTCCCGATCACGCTTCGTTGTTCATCAATATCGGCACCACCACCGAATCCATCGCCCGCGCGTTGCTCAATCACCATCACCTCAAAATCATCACCAACAATCTCAACGTCGCCACCATGCTCAGTGCCAAGGACGACTTCGACGTACTGCTGACCGGCGGCAATGTGCGTCGCGACGGCGGTGTGGTTGGCCAGGCCAGCGTCGATTTCATCAACCAGTTCAAGGTCGACTTTGCGCTGGTGGGTATCAGCGGCATCGATGAAGATGGCAGCCTGCTCGACTTCGACTATCAGGAAGTGCGGGTCTCCCAGGCGATTATCGCCAATGCGCGGCAAGTGATCCTGGCGGCGGACTCCAGCAAATTCGGGCGCAATGCCATGATTCGTTTGGGGCCGATCAGCCTGGTGGATTGCCTGGTGACGGACCAGCAGCCGGTGCCGGCGCTGGTGCAAGCGCTGAATGAGCATAAGGTTCGTCTGGAAGTCGTTTAGCGCCTGGCCGGTCCCCATCGGGGGCAAGCCCCCCTCCCACATTTCAATGGCGTCGCCCATCCGAGTGTGGGAGGGGGCTTGCCCCCGATGGCGATTTATCCCGCACTCAGTTTCTTGCGCCTTCCCCCGGCTCATGTTCACAAATTTTCCTTTTCCCGCCCTCCGATGAGTTTTTTCAATCGAAGTCGGCTGGCTGTGCCCGCGTTTATCAGCTACCATTTTCGCAAATGAACATTAATGTTCGAATTCAAATACGAAAAGATCGCGAGGCCAAGCCGATGAACCCTTCTACCTTGCCTGCCCCACCGCTTGCCGAAGTCTATGATGTCGCCGTTATCGGCGGCGGGATCAATGGCGTCGGCATTGCAGCAGACGCAGCCGGTCGCGGTTTGTCGGTATTCCTTTGCGAAAAGGACGACCTGGCCAGCCACACCTCCTCCGCCAGCAGCAAGCTGATCCACGGTGGCCTGCGCTACCTGGAGCATTACGAGTTCCGTCTGGTACGCGAAGCCCTGGCCGAGCGTGAAGTGCTGCTGGCGAAGGCCCCGCACATCGTCAAGCAGATGCGCTTCGTGCTGCCGCACCGTCCGCACCTGCGCCCGGCCTGGATGATTCGTGCCGGCCTGTTCCTGTATGACCACTTGGGCAAGCGCGAGAAACTGGCCGGCTCCAAAAGCCTCAAGTTCGGTGCCGACAGCCCGCTGAAAAGCGAAATCACCAAAGGCTTCGAATACTCCGACTGCTGGGTCGACGACGCCCGCCTGGTGGTGCTCAACGCCATGGCCGCACGTGAGAAAGGCGCCCATATCCACACCCAGACCCGCTGCATCAGCGCACACCGCAGTAACGGCCTGTGGGAAATGAACATGGAGCGCGCCGATGGCAGCCTGTTCTCGATCCGCGCCCGGGCGTTGGTAAACGCTGCAGGCCCGTGGGTCGCCAAGTTCATCAAGGAGGATCTGAAGCTGGATTCGCCTTACGGTATCCGCCTGATCCAGGGCAGCCACCTGATCGTGCCGAAACTCTACGAAGGGGCGCATGCGCACATTTTGCAGAACGAAGACCAGCGCATCGTCTTCACTATTCCGTACCTGAATCACCTGACCATCATCGGCACTACCGACCGTGAATACACCGGCGACCCGGCTGCAGTTGCGATCACCGAAGGTGAAACCGACTACATGCTCAAGGTGGTCAACGCGCACTTCAAGAAACAGCTGAGCCGTGACGATATCGTCCACACCTACTCGGGCGTACGCCCGTTGTGCAACGACGAATCGGATAACCCGTCGGCCATTACCCGCGACTACACCCTGTCGCTGTCCGGCGCTGCCGGCGAGGCTCCGATCCTGTCGGTGTTCGGCGGCAAGCTGACCACGTATCGCAAGTTGGCGGAATCGGCCATGGCGCAACTGGCGCCATACTTCACGCACATGCGCCCCAGCTGGACCGCCAAGGCCAGCTTGCCCGGCGGCGAAGACATGAGCACGCCAGAAGCCTTGGCCGAGGCCATTCGCAGCAAGTTCGACTGGGTGCCGAGCGAGATCGCCCGTCGCTGGTCGACCACCTACGGCAGCCGCACCTGGCGCCTGCTTGAAGGGGTGCAGACCCTGGCTGATCTGGGTGAGCACCTGGGAGGCGGGCTCTACACCCGTGAAGTCGATTACCTGTGCGCTGAAGAATGGGTGACGCAGCCTCAGGACGTGCTGTGGCGCCGTACCAAGCTGGGCCTGTTCACCACGGCGGCGGAACAGGACAACCTGCAACGCTACCTGTCCACGGTTGAACAGAACCGCAGCAAGATCGAAGCGGCCTGACACCCTCCCGACACCGTAGGAGCGAGCTTGCTCGCGAAAGACCCGAAAGCGCCGCGTTTATCCAGAATAACCGCGGTGCTTTTGCGTTCTTCGCGAGCGAGCTCGCTCCTACCATCAGTACGCATGAGATTCGGTTTTCCGAACGCTTCACAACCTCTCTATTCGGTTAGCCGTACCTACGGTGCAAACCGCAACCGTCATACAAAGTTAATACTCATATAAATCATGCACTTAATCTTTTATTTGCGGTGTGGCACGACTCATGCTCTACACTTCCTGACGATTGCCTGACACGCTTCAGGAGCCGTCAAGGCATTCGCTGCACAACAGAGCCGTTTAGCTGGCTTCATAAAAAAAACAAATGTCGAGGAAGTATTGATGCGCATCGTTCCCCATATCCTGGGCGCAGCTATCGCTGCTGCTCTGATCAGCACTCCAGTTTTCGCCGCCGAACTCACCGGCACGCTGAAGAAAATCAACGACTCCGGCACTATCACTCTCGCTCACCGCGACAGCTCCATCCCGTTTTCCTACATCGCGGATGCCTCGGGCAAGCCTGTGGGCTACTCCCACGACATTCAGTTGGCCGTCGTTGAACAACTGAAAAAAGACCTGAACAAACCCGACCTTAAAGCCAAGTACAACCTGGTGACCTCGCAAACCCGTATCCCGCTGATCCAGAACGGCACCGCGGATCTCGAATGCGGCTCCACCACCAACAACGCCGAACGCGCCCAGCAAGTCGACTTCACCGTCAACATCTTCGAAATCGGCACCCGTCTGCTGGTCAAGAAAGACAAGGAAGGCAAGCCGTCCTACGCTGACTTTGCTGACCTGAAAGGCAAAAATGTCGTGACCACCGCCGGCACCACGTCCGAGCGCATCATCAAGGCGATGAACGCCGACAAGCAGATGGGCATGAACGTTATCTCCGCCAAAGACCACGGCGAATCCTTCCAGATGCTCGAAAGCGGCCGTGCCGTCGCGTTCATGATGGACGACGCCCTGCTGGCCGGTGAAGAAGCCAAGGCCAAGAAGCCGGACGACTGGGTCATCACCGGTACTCCGCAGTCGTTTGAAGCCTATGCCTGCATGGTTCGCAAAGGCGACCCGGACTTCAAGAAAGCCGTGGATGACGCCATCGTCGCCCTGTACAAGTCCGGTGAGATCAACAAGATCTACGCCAAATGGTTCGAAAGCCCGATCCCACCGAAAGGCCTGAACCTGAACTTCCCGATGAGCGACAAGGTCAAGGAGCTGATCGCCAACCCAAGCGACAAACCAGCGCCTGAAGTAAAAATCTGATACCTGACTAAGCTTATCTCCTGAGGGAGCCAACCCTCCCTCAGGCGTCTGTTACTACCTGCTGGCTTTAACTTGGAACACTCGACCTGGCGGTTTTCGAGCCGATCGTGTGTGCCTGGCGTTCAACGTCAGGTGGGAAATGGCATTCCCCAAGCGGGTGCTTGTACATCGATCGATTTCGGGGGAGACCCTAATGAATTACAACTGGGACTGGGGCGTGTTCTTCAAGTCCACCGGCGTTGGCAGCGAGACCTATCTCGACTGGTACATCGCCGGCCTGGGCTGGACCATCGCCATCGCTGTCGTGGCATGGATTATCGCCTTGTTGCTGGGCTCCATTCTGGGGGTCATGCGCACCGTACCGAACCGCCTCGTATCGGGCATCGCGACCTGCTACGTGGAACTGTTTCGTAACGTGCCGCTGCTGGTTCAGCTGTTTATCTGGTACTTCCTGGTACCCGACCTGCTGCCGCAGAACCTGCAGGACTGGTACAAGCAAGACCTCAACCCGACCACCTCGGCCTACCTGAGCGTCGTCGTATGCCTGGGCCTGTTCACCGCCGCCCGTGTGTGTGAACAAGTGCGCACCGGCATCCAGGCGCTGCCCCGTGGCCAGGAAGCCGCAGCCCGCGCCATGGGCTTCAAGCTGCCGCAGATCTACTGGAACGTGCTGCTGCCCCAGGCTTATCGCATCATCATCCCGCCGCTTACCTCGGAATTCCTCAACGTGTTCAAGAACTCCTCCGTGGCGTCCTTGATCGGCTTGATGGAACTGCTGGCGCAAACCAAGCAGACCGCCGAGTTTTCGGCCAACCTGTTTGAAGCCTTCACCCTGGCCACGCTGATCTACTTCACCCTGAACATGAGCCTGATGCTGCTGATGCGCGTGGTCGAGAAGAAAGTCGCAGTGCCCGGCCTGATCTCCGTGGGGGGTAAATAATGGACTTCGATTTCAGCGGCATCATCCCCGCGATCCCGGGCCTGTGGAACGGCATGGTCATGACCTTGCAGTTGATGGTCATGGGCGTGGTCGGCGGCATCGTCCTGGGCACGATCCTCGCGCTGATGCGCCTGTCGTCCAGCAAGCTGTTGTCCCGCGTGGCCGGCGCCTATGTGAACTACTTCCGTTCGATCCCGCTGCTGCTGGTCATCACCTGGTTCTACCTGGCGGTGCCGTTCGTGCTGCGCTGGATCACCGGCGAAGACACGCCGATCGGCGCGTTCACCTCCTGCGTCGTGGCGTTCATGATGTTCGAAGCCGCGTACTTCTGTGAAATCGTACGGGCCGGCGTGCAGTCGATCCCCAAGGGACAGATGGCCGCCGCTCAGGCAATGGGCATGACCTACGGCCAGACCATGCGCCTGATCATCCTGCCCCAGGCGTTCCGCAAGATGACCCCGCTGTTGCTGCAGCAGAGCATCATCCTGTTCCAGGACACTTCGCTGGTCTACACCGTGGGCCTGGTGGATTTCCTCAACTCCGCCCGCTCCAACGGCGACATCATCGGCCGCTCCAATGAGTTCCTGATCTTCGCCGGTGTCGTCTACTTCATCATCAGCTTTTCCGCCTCGCTGCTGGTCAAGCGTCTGCAAAAAAGGTTTGCCGTATGATCTCTATCAAGAACATCAACAAGTGGTATGGCGACTTCCAGGTGCTGACCGACTGCAGCACCGAGGTTAAAAAAGGTGAAGTGATCGTGGTGTGCGGGCCGTCGGGCTCGGGCAAATCGACCCTGATCAAGTGCGTCAACGCGCTGGAACCGTTCCAGAAGGGCGACGTAGTCGTGGACGGCACCTCGATTGCCGACCCGAAGACCAACCTGCCGAAACTGCGCTCGCGCGTGGGCATGGTGTTCCAGCACTTCGAGTTGTTCCCGCACCTGACCATCACCGAAAACCTGACCATCGCGCAGATCAAGGTGCTGGGCCGCAGCAAGGAAGAAGCCACCCAGAAGGGTCTGCAACTGCTTGAGCGCGTGGGCCTGTCGGCACACGCCCACAAACATCCTGGCCAACTCTCCGGCGGCCAGCAGCAACGTGTGGCGATTGCCCGCGCCCTGGCCATGGACCCGATCGTCATGCTGTTCGACGAGCCGACTTCGGCGCTGGACCCGGAAATGGTCAACGAAGTGCTCGACGTGATGGTGCAACTGGCCCACGAAGGCATGACCATGATGTGCGTGACCCACGAAATGGGCTTTGCGCGCAAAGTGGCCGACCGCGTGATCTTCATGGACGCCGGCAAGATCATCGAAGACTGCCCGAAAGAAGAGTTCTTCGGCGACATCAGCGCCCGCTCCGAACGTGCACAGCACTTCCTTGAGAAAATCCTGCAGCACTAAGCAATAAACCGCTTCCACTGTAAAAACAGTGGTCAATGTGGGAGGGGGCTCGCCCCCGATAGCGGTGGATCAGTAACAGATGTACCGACTGACACACTGCTATCGGGGGCAAGCCCCCTCCCACACTGGACTGCACAGGCTGGCAGCGCTGGTTGACCCAAGGCATCTGTGATGAAATGCGACCCCACTCAATATCGCGCCGCGCCGCCATCACTTGCCGTGAAGCCTCGTCTGATACGCCAACTGTTCCTGCCGCCGTTGATCATCGCCCTGATGATCGGCCTGGGTTATATCGGCTTCTGGGTCAGTGAGTACTACGGCATCCGCACCCTCAGCGACAATGGCGGACGCCAGCTGGAGCTGCATGCCCGCACCGTCGAAAGCGAACTGAGCAAGTACACCTACCTCCCCAGCCTGCTCGAGCTGGAATCCAGTGTTTCCCTGCTCCTGGCCAATCCAAACCAGGAAACCCGCAAGACCGTCAACGATTACCTCGAAGGCCTGAACCGCCGCAGCCGCAGCCGAGCCATCTACGTCATGGACACGACCGGTCGGGTGCTGGCCACCAGTAACTGGCGCGACGCCGACAGTTACCAGGGTGAAGACCTGTCCTTTCGAGCCTATTTCCAGAACGCCGTACGCGGCCAACCCGGTCGTTTCTACGGCATCGGCAGCACCAACGGCGAACCCGGCTATTACCTGGCCCACGGCCTGGAAGAGCACGGCAAGATCATCGGCGTCGCCGTGGTCAAGGTCCGCCTGGAAGCGCTTGAGGAACGCTGGCAGCGCGCGCGCCTCGAAGCTTTTGTCAGCGACGAAAACGGCATCATTATCCTGTCCAGCGACCCGGCCCGCCGCCTCAAGGCGGTGCGCCCCCTGAGCGATGACACCAGGGACCGACTGGCTCACAGCCTGCAATATTACTGGGCGACCCTGAACGCGCTGGAACCCCTGGCCCGCGAGCGCTTGAACGAAGGCAGCGAAAAGCTGACCTTCCCGGCCAACAGCGAAGTGGTCAGCGACAAGCACGAAGTCAGCTACCTGGCGCAAACCCGTCCCTTGAACGACACGCCGTGGAATTTCACCCTGCTCACCCCGCTCAATGAGCTGCGCCGCGCCGCGATCAACCAGGGCATTCTGGTCGCCGTCGCGTTCGGCCTGGTCGCGTTTTTGCTGATTGCCTGGAACGAGCGGCGCAAGGTCATCGCCACCCGCCTCGCCGCGCGGGAAGCCCTGCAGGAAGCCAACAGCCAGTTGGAGCGACGGATTGCCGAACGCACCGCCGACCTGCGCGCCAGCAACGATCGCCTCAAGGGCCAGATCCGCGAACGGCGCCAGGCCGAAGAGACCTTGCGCCACGCCCAGGACGAGCTGGTGCAGGCCGGCAAACTCGCGGCGATCGGCCAGATGTCCACCAGCATCGCCCACGAATTGAACCAACCCCTGGCCGCGCTGCGCACCCTGTCCGGCAACACCGTGCGCTTCCTCGAACGCGGGGCCCTGGACACCGCGAGCGCCAACCTCAAAACCATCAACGAACTGATCGACCGCATGGGCCGCATCACCGCCAGCCTGCGCTCGTTTGCCCGGCGCGGTGACGACCAGGGCGAGGCAAGCCTGGCCAAGGCCGTGGACGCCGCGTTCCAGGTGCTCGGCGCGCGTCTGGACAGCGTGCCGCTGGCCGTGCACCGTGAGTTCGCCAATGCCCAATTGCAGATCGACCAGACGCGCCTGGAGCAGATTCTGGTCAACCTGATCGGCAACGCCCTCGACGCGATGCAGGCGCAACCGGCGCCGCAACTGTGGCTCGAAGGCCAGAGCGCCGAGGGCAAATATCGCTTGAGGGTGCGCGATAATGGCCACGGCATCGATCCCGAGGCCCGCAAGCATCTGTTCGAGCCGTTCTTTACCACCAAACCCGGCGAGCAAGGCCTGGGCCTGGGCCTTACCTTGTCTGCAAGCCTCGCGGCGGCCACCGGCGGTAGCCTGGCGGTGGAACATCCGGCCAGTGGTGGTACCGCGTTTGTCCTGAACCTGCCGTTGGCGGGCGCCGAAAAAGTTGAGTCGACATGAATATGCAAGCCCAAGACCTCACTGTCCTGATCGTCGAAGATGACCCCCATGTGCTGCTGGGTTGCCAGCAAGCCCTGGCGCTGGAAGACATTCCCAGCGTTGGCGTGGGCAGCGCCGAAGAAGCCTTGACGCACATCGGCGAGAACTTCGCCGGCATTGTCATCAGCGATATCCGCCTGCCGGGCATCGATGGGCTGGAGCTGCTGACCCGCCTCAAAGCGCTGGATAAAAGCCTGCCGGTGGTGCTGATCACCGGGCATGGCGACATCTCCATGGCTGTCGGCGCCATGCGCAACGGCGCCTACGACTTCATGGAAAAACCCTTCTCCCCCGAGCGCCTGGTGGATGTTGCCCGTCGCGCCCTGGAGCAGCGCGCACTGGCGCGGGAAGTCTGGTCGCTGCGCCGCCAGCTGGCCGAGCGCGACTCACTGGAGGGTCGCATCATCGGGCGTTCGCCGGCGATGCAGAACCTGCGCGAACTGATCGCCAACGTCGCCGACACCTCGGCCAACGTGCTGATCGAAGGCGAAACCGGCACCGGCAAGGAGTTGGTTGCACGTTGCCTGCATGATTTCAGCCGGCGCCATTCCCATCCGTTCGTCGCACTGAACTGCGGTGGGCTGCCGGAGAACCTGTTCGAAAGCGAGATATTCGGCCACGAAGCCAACGCCTTCACGGGCGCCGGCAAGCGCCGCATCGGCAAGATCGAGCACGCCCATGAGGGCACGCTGTTTCTCGATGAAGTGGAAAGCATGCCGATCAACCTGCAGATCAAACTGCTGCGGGTGCTGCAGGAACGTACCCTCGAGCGCCTGGGTTCGAACCAGAGCGTGGCCGTAGACTGCCGGGTGATCGCCGCCACCAAGTCCGACCTCGACGAACTGAGCCGCGCCAGCCAGTTCCGCAGCGACCTGTACTACCGGCTCAACGTGGTCACCCTGGAACTGCCGCCCCTGCGCGAGCGCCGTGAAGACATCCTGCAGTTGTTCGAACACTTCCTGCAGCAATCCTCACTGCGCTTCGATCGCACCGCGCCGGAGCTGGACAACCAGACGCTGTCGAGCCTGATGAGCCACGACTGGCCGGGCAACGTGCGCGAACTGCGCAACGTCGCCGAACGCTTCGCCCTGGGCCTGCCCGCGTTCAAGAAAAGCGGCACGGGCGGCAGCACTCAAGGCCTGGCCTTCACCGAGGCGGTGGAAGCCTTCGAGCGCAACCTGCTCAACGATGCCCTGCAACGCAGCGGCGGCAACCTGACCCAGGCCAGCCAGGAACTGGGGATGGCCAAGACCACGCTGTTCGACAAGGTCAAGAAATACGGGTTGAGTCACTGATGGCTCTATTCTTGAAAGCCGCGCTTGGCGCGGCGGTCGTGCTGATATTGGCGGCGCTGGCCAAGACCAAAAATTATTACATCGCAGGCCTGGTGCCGCTGTTTCCCACCTTTGCGCTGATTGCTCACTACATCGTCGGCAAGGGCCGCTCGGTGGAGGACCTGAAAACCACGATACTGTTCGGGATGTGGTCGATCATTCCGTACTTTGTGTATCTGGCGACGTTGTATGTGATGGTGGATCGGATGCGGTTGGAAGCGTCGCTGGCAGTCGCGGCAGTCGCTTGGTTGATGGCGGCAACGGTGCTGGTCAGCGTGTGGGTACGCCTCCACACCTGACACACCGCAGTTAAAAATGTGGGAGGGGGCTTGCTCCCGATAGCGGTGGATCAGTTAAAGATAAGGTGACTGACCCACCGCTATCGGGGGCAAGCCCCCTCCCACATGTTAACCACGCTGTGTCAGCGGACTATTTTGTCGACTTGGATGCCGAGCTTCTTCAGGCGATACCAGAAGCTCCTCTCCGAGATCCCGATCTTCGCCGCAGCCGCAGCCTGTACCCCGTTGCTCTCCTGCAAGGCCGCCAGAATATATGCCTTCTCCACCTCCGCCAGCGCCGCATCCAGGTCCTGCGGTACACCCGGCCCATCACTCAGGATTGCCGCCGCGCCAGCCTCGGCGGGCCTGGAGGCGAACAGATACCCCGGCAAATCAATATCTTCGATCACCGGCGACGCCGCCACAATGGTCGCCCGCTCCACGCAATTTTGCAGCTCGCGGATATTGCCCGGCCAGTGATACGCCGCCATGGCCTGCAAGGCTTCGGGGCTGAACCCGCTGATGCGTTTGCCGGCGGTCGCGCTGAGGGTGCGAGCGAAATGCCGGGCCAGGGGCGCGATATCTTCCACACGCTCGCGCAGGGCCGGCAGAGGAATCGGGAAGACATTCAGGCGGTAATACAGGTCTTCGCGAAACTCCTTGTTGGCCACTGCGTCCAGCAGGTTCTTGTTGGTGGCGGCGATCACCCGCACGTCCACCTTGCGCTCGCGGGGGTCGCCCACCGGTTCGATAACCCGTTCCTGCAAGGCGCGCAGGATCTTGGCCTGCAAGGCCAACGGCATATCACCGACTTCATCAAGGAACAGCGTGCCCTTGTCGGCCTGCATGAAGCGCCCTACCCGGTCGGCCACGGCGCCGGTGAACGCGCCTTTGCGATGACCGAACATCTCGCTTTCCAGCAAACCTTCAGGAATCGCCGCGCAATTGACCGCCACGAACGGCTGGTCGGCACGGCTGCCGTGCTTGTGAATGGCGCGGGCGACCATTTCCTTGCCGGTACCGCTTTCGCCGGTCAGCAGGATGGTTGCGCTGCTGTCGCGCACCGAGTCCACCGCTTGCAGCACTTTGCGAAACGCCGGGCTGTCGCCCACCAGGCTGTCGAACTGGGCGTGTTCATCCAGCTCGGCGCGCAGGCGTGCGTTATCGCGCATGATGTCGCGAAACTGCAGGGCCTTGGCCACGGTGATGTCGAGCTCGTCGATATCGAACGGCTTGGCGATGTAGTCGTAGGCGCCATTGCGCATCGACTGCACGGCATTTTTCACCGTGCTGTAGGCCGTCATCACGATCACCGGCACGTTTGGATAACGCTGCTTGATCTCGGCCAGCAACGCCGGCCCGTCCATGCCCGGCATGCGCCAGTCGCTGATGACGAGGTCGATGTCCTCCTGCTCCAGCACTTTGAGCGCATGCAGGCCATTGCCGGCCGTGAACACCTGGATGCCGTTCTGGCCCAGGGCGGACGACAGCAGGTCACAGAGCTTGGGCTCGTCGTCGACCACCAATACGTTATGCGTCATGCCCGTCCTCACCCTCGCCGTCGTCTTCACCGTTAGCTGGAATGTACAGGTTGAAGGTGGCGCCAGCATCTTTCTCGGTGACGCACTCGATGCTGGCGTCGTGACTTTCCATGATCGAATAGACTTTGGCCAGACCCAGGCCGGTGCCCGAGGCCTTGGTGGTGACAAACGGAGTGAAGATGCGCTCGACCATACCCGCCGGGATGCCCTCGCCGGTATCAGCGATGCTGATCACGGTATTGTCGCCCGCGCTGCGGATACCCAGGGTGAGGCGCCCGCCTTCGGGCATCGCGTCGATGGCGTTGAGAATCAGGTTGAGACAGGCCTGCTTGAGCTGCTTGGCGTCCGCGTAGATCGTGGCGTCGGGCGCCTGGTCGTCAATCTGGGCGTCGATGTTGTGGGTACTCAACTCCGGGCCGCAGAAACCGAGGATTTCCTCCACCAGCGCGCGTGCCGGTTGCAGGACGCGCATCGGCGGATTGGGCTTGGCGAAATCGAGGAATTCGGTGATCAGTTCGTTGATCCGGCTGACCTCGCTGATGACGTACTCCAGGTGGCGCTTGTCGGTGTCCGGCAGGTCGGCGCGACGGTGCAACAGTTGGGTGGCGGTCTTGATGATGCCCAATGGGTTGCGGATTTCATGGGCCAGGCCCATGGCGACTTCACCCAGGGCATGCAGGCGATCACGCCGGCGTAGCTGGGCTTCCAGATGATGCAATTCGCCCAGCCGTTCAGTCATGTGGTTGAACGTGCTGCTCAGTTGCGCCAGCTCGTCGCCGCCGCTGACCACCACGCGGTGAGTGTAGTTGCCGGAGATCACCGCATTCACGCCCTGGGACAAGTCGCGCAGCGGCTGGGTCAGGCGTCGCGACACCCACATGCCCGCAGCCAGCGACAGCGCCGAGCTGACGAGGAAAATCAGCACGAACAAATTGCTCTGGTTCACCAGCCCCACCAGGCTCGTGTGGCGCAGCAGGCCGCTGAAGATCACGCCTTGCAGCTCGCCGGCGTCGTTGAATATCGGCCAGTACAAGCCGCTGTACTGATTGGTGAACTGCTCGCTCGGCTGCCGGGTGCTGCGCAGCTCGGCTTCGACGTCTTTGGGAATGCGCGACGGGTGATTTTCAAAGCGCTGAGTCGAGAATATCTCGGAAAACCCCGCCGGGTTGGCCAGGTACAAACGCAGGTCAAGGGAATGCACATCGGCCACGCTGGTGAGGAAACTGCTGTCCAGGTAAGTCGCCACCAGCAGCAGATAATCGACCCCATCGCGGGTGGTCTCGAAGGTCGACACCACCAGGCCTGTGCTCACGCCGGCCACCTGTACGGTCTGCAGCACCGCATTGCTGGTCAGGCTGATTTGCTTGACGATATCGTCGGCGGCGGTGCTGAACAGCACCTTGCGGTCGCTGGTGCGAATCAGTGCCACCACATCGATGTCGGTGGCGCTGGCGATGTCGGCGGTGAGCTGGTCATGCCGTTCAGCCTGCCTGGATGAGGGTGGGCTGGTGTAGCGCAGGAACAGCTTGGCCATGCGCGCGTTATCGTGAAGGATGTCGCCGATCTCGTCCTTGACGATCTTGGTCGACTCCTGCAGCCAGATACGCACGTTGCTGTCGAAAATCTGCGACAGCGTGGTGGCGGCCAGTTCCGCCGCGATCATGGTCGGAATCACGCTGACCAGCCAGAAGGCCAGCACCAGCTTGCGCTGCACGCTCCAGCGCGAAATGGCAAAGGGGCGGGCTTTCTGGCGGGTCTTGGTAATCATCAGGTTTCGCTTATCGCAGCAGCCATGGCAGGGTCGGAACGGTCCGGTCGGATAAACAGTTTTACAAGCTTGAGCAGGCTGTTGACCAGCCGATTGCGGTGGCGGAAAAACAGGCTGTTGCCCTGGAACTCGCAACCCAGGCGCAGTTTACTGGCATAACCGGCCTGGCCGCATTCGTACAGCGCAATATTGTGTTGAATACAGTAGTCGACATTGGTCAGCCAACTGCGAAAGTACAGGTTGTATTCACGGCTGAACGCGATGTCATGCCCGAAAAACTTGTCGATCAGCCGATGCTCGTCGAGCAGGATCAGGTTGAACGCCACCAGGTGCTCGTCCACCCAGTAAAGAACACACACCGCACGCGCTTGCAGTTGCTCAAGAATCCCCGTGAAGTAACCGGCGGGCAGGCGTTCGAACTGCAAGTCCGCGCGCGTGAGCGTGGCTTCATAGAGGCGCATGACCTCGGGCAGCACATCATCGATGTTGTGCCGCCACTCCACCCGTGGCCCCGGCGCACGCAGTTTGCGGCGCAGGTCTTTGCGCGTGGATTTGCCCAGCGAGCCCAGGTAAGCCTCCACCGAACCATAGGGCACCGGCAGCACGCCGGAGGGCAGGCTCGGCATGCTTTGAAAGCCTGCGGCGCGACAACTCTCGGCCCAGTGCGCATCGTTGGTCGGTGCGTCCTTGACCGCCAGCAGGCCGATGCCGAACCCGTCGGCATCGCGCCGCGCGGCGATGAGCAATTGCTGAAGCAACAGGGGCCTGCGCCCCGCGGGCACGTGGCTGGCGATCCCCGCGTCACACCGCTCGGCCACCGGCGAGCCGATCGCGTACAGGGCCAACTGCAAGGCACCCGGCCACAGGCGTTGCAAGCGCTCGGTCAAGCGCTTGCCGGCTCCGGACACCGTGGTGTCAAGGCGATAATGGGTAATGAACGCGGGCGCCACGGCCACCAGCGCTTGATCTTCGTAGACGGCCAGGTAACGCCACTGGAAGTCATCGATCGCGGCGTTTTCCACGGCCAGGTAGTAGTCCCAGTCCTCCAGGGCACCGGGGAAACAGTCATTCCAGGCATCGCGCTGGATAGCCCGGATGGTCGGGTAGGCTTGGGTGGTTATCACAGTTTTTCCTTATCAACACCGCCCCCACTGTAGGAGCGAGCTTGCTCGCGAAAATCGCGCAGAGTCCGCGTTCAGCCTGGCTACGCGTTATCGCGAACGACCGTCGCGAGCAAGCTCGGGCCTACAGGTAAGCGCATCAGGCCACACGATTGAGATGCATCGAATGTCGCTCGACGAACTCGGCGCTCAACTCGATCACACGGCGGTATTGCAGGTCGACGGTAATCATGTGATAGCAGTTATCCAGCAGGATCTTGGTCACCGGGCCACCGAGGTGGCGCTCCACGTAATCGGCGTTCCAACGGCTGGTGATATCGTCCTCGATGGAGTGCAACACCAGCGCCGGTGTCTTGATAGCCGGCATGCGTTTCTTGACCACGGCGTTGAGGCGATGCAACTCGCGCACGGTGATGCCTTCCATGGTCAACAGCCCCGCCTCGCTGCTCTCGCCCTCCTTCATCTGCCGCTCGACGATGGCCCGCAGGCGTTGGTTCTTGATGCCATAGGGCGGCTTTTCTTCGAAGCTGCAAACGTGCACGCCGAACGGAATCTTCATCAGCAACGGCGTGAGAAAGGCCAGCTTGTTGATGCTCCAGCCGTCGTACTTCAAGGTGGTGGAATACATCAGCAGCCCGGCGACCTGCCCCGGGTGCTCGGCCGCCACGTACATCGACATCACCGCGCCCATGGACAAGCCGCCGACGAACACCTGCGCGTGACGCCGCTTGACCTGTACGAAGGTCTTGCGCACCCCTTCGTACCAGTCGCGCCAGCCGGTGGCCTGCAGGTCGCTGTTATCGCCGCAGTGCCCGGCCAGGGTGGGCACGTACACCGTGCAGTTGCCCGCCTTGACCAGCCCCTTGGCGACCTGGCGCAATTCCGTCGGAGTGCCGGTCAGGCCATGGATCAACAGGATCCCGACCGGCCCCTCACCGAGAACGAAGCCGGCATCGCCTTCACCGAGGTCGATCCCTTGGCTATTTAGAACAGCGCTGTTCACCGGTTGGTCGCTCGCACCAGCAGTTGCTCGAGCAGCTTCAGGCCCAGGTCGATTTCCGGGTAGCTGATTTCCAGGGACGGTGCCAGGGTGATCACGTTCTTGTAGTAACCGCCCACGTCGAGGATCAGGCCGAGTTTCTGGCCATCCACCACCATGTCGCCTTTCATGCCTTCCTCGACCATGTAGTCCAGTGTCGCCTTGTCCGGGGTGAAGCCATCCGGCCCGCAGATTTCGCAGCGCAGCGCCAGGCCCAGGCCGTCGACGTCGCCGATGATCGGGAAACGCTTCTGCAAATCCTGCAGGCCTTCGAGGAAGTATTTGCCCTTGGCCATGACCATCGCGCCGTAATCGACTTCGTTGGTCATCTTGAACATCTCCAGGCCCACCGCCGTGCCCAACGGATTGGAGGCGAAGGTAGAGTGGGTCGAACCTGGCGGGAACACCTTCGGGTTGATCAGCTCTTCACGGGCCCAGATGCCGCCCAGCGGGTTGAGGCCGTTGGTCAGCGCCTTGCCGAACACGATCACGTCCGGCTGCACGTCGAAGTGCTCGATCGACCAGAGTTTGCCGGTGCGGTAGAAGCCCATCTGGATTTCATCCGAGACCATCAGGATGCCGTGCTGGTCCAGGACGTGCTTGAGTTCGCGATAGAAGTTCATCGGCGGGATCACGTAGCCGCCGGTGCCCTGGATCGGCTCCACATAGAACGCCGCGTATTCGCACTGGTTGGTTTTCGGGTCCCAGACGCCGTTGTATTCGGTCTCGAACAAGCGCGCGAACTGCTGCACGCAGTGGCTGCCGTATTCTTCCTTGGTCATGCCTTTCGGGCCGCGGAAGTGATACGGGAACGGAATGAAGTTGGCGCGCTCGCCAAAGTGGCCGTAGCGACGACGGTAGCGGAAGCTGGAAGTGATCGACGAGGCACCGAGCGTACGGCCGTGGTAGCCGCCTTCGAAGGCGAACATCAGGCTCTTGCCGTTGCTGGCGTTGCGCACCACCTTCAACGAGTCTTCAATCGATTGCGAACCGCCGACGTTGAAGTGCACGCGGCCGTCGAGGCCGAATTTTTTCTTGGCGTCGACCGCGATCATTTCCGACAGCTCGATCTTGCCTTTGTGCAGGTACTGGCTGGCGATCTGCGGCAGGGTGTCGATCTGCTGTTTCAGCGCATTGTTCAGGCGCGGGTTGGCATAACCGAAGTTGACGGCCGAGTACCACATCTGCAGGTCGAGGTAGGCCTGGTCTTCGGTGTCCCACACGTAGGAGCCTTCGCAGCGACTGAAAATACGCGGCGGCTCGATGTAGTGAACGGTGTCGCCGTAGGAGCAGTACTTGGCTTCTTTATCCAGAAGGATCTGGTCTTCGGCGGTGGCGATGCGGATATCAGACATGATGGAAGAGTTCCTGAGTGTCAAAAGAGGTGTTGAACGTGGTGGCGTTGGCGGCGATGCCTTGCGGCAGTTGAGCCAGCAAGGCAGGCACCTGGGCGAAGGTGTCGAAGCGCGCATGAGGAATGCGGTGGGCGACGCAATACTCGGCGAGGCTGCCCTTGGCGAACACGAAGTCGGCGGTGGAGGCCACGCACATGTCGGATTTACCGTCGCCGATCACCAGCACGCGCTTGTTGCGCGGTGTGGACTTGCACTTGCAGTTGCCGGAAGCGGCGCGGCAGGCATCACTGGCGTGCGGGAAGTCGATGCGCCAGCTGTTCTGGTCGACCTGGCGCAGGCGGTTGGCGAGGATCGGCAGCAAGGTCACGTAGTTGCGCGACAGAATGCGCGCGATGCCCTGCTCGATGCCGTCGCTGACCACTTCGAGGGTCGCGCCCAGGTCCATGACGTGATCGACGAAATCCGGGAAGTCCGGGTCAATCTCGACGCTGTCGAAATACGCCAGCAGTTCACTGGGGGTGGCCTTGATCAGCGCCAGTTGGCGGCTCAGGCATTCGCGTGAACCGATATGTCCATCCAGCCATTGCTGTTCGATGGTTTCCCACTCGGGGCCGGCGAAGCGTTGGAGGACGTTGTCGATGACATCGGTAGGGGTGATGGTCCCGTCGAAGTCACACACGATATGCCATTGGTTCATTGCGTCTACCTTTGGAAAGAGGCGCGCTGTATGCGCTTGCATTACCGGTAGAGCAGGGAGCGTGCCAACAGGCCAAAGCCCAGCGGGGCTGGGGCGTTCTCAGGGGTTTGGGCGAATATGTGTTCGGCAAGCTACAATTTTTGTAGCTTGCTACAAACAAGATGAGTGCTTGCGTGGGAGCCGGGGTCTGCGCGTTCATGCGCGCATGAACTCACCAGGAAAGCGCGCCATGTCCAAACTCACGTCCGTTGTATTCGCCAGTTTTTTGGGGGTGTGCGGCATCTCCAGTACCGCCTGGGCACAAGGCATCAGCGGCGACGTGGGTGCCGGTCTCAGTTACCAGCCCCATGACCCGACGGGCAGCCGCTACGAAACCCGCCCCGTGCCCTATCTGGACCTGGACTGGGGCGACGTCAGCCTGAGTACCGATGACGGCTTGACCTGGAGCGCGTTGAACGCCCATGGCATCACAGCCGGCCCGTACATCAATTACCTGTCGGGCCGTACGTCCAACGGCGCGCTGCAAGGTCTGCGCAATGTGTCGGACATGGCCGAGGTCGGCGGGTTCGTCCAATACGCTCCGGCCGATTTCTGGCGGGTCTACGCGCAGTTGGGCCAGGCCGTGGGCGGTGGGCATACGCAAAGTGGCGCGCTCGGCAAACTGGGCGGCGAACTGGGCTATCCACTGGGTGGCGGGATTATCGGCAGCACCGGGCTGGTCGCGCATTTTGCCGATGCACGCCAGGCCAATACCTTCTTCGGCGTGGACAACAACGAAGCCGCCGCCACGGGCTTTCGGCCTTACAACGCCAGCGGTGGCTTGCAGAACGTGACGCTGAGCCAGAGCTTCGCGTTCCCGCTGGCAACGCACTGGTCATTGCTGACCAGCGCCAGTTGGGTCCACCTGGTCGGCTCGGCAGCCAACAGCAGCATTGTCAGGCAGGCCGGCAGCGTCAACCAGGGCCAGGTGCAGACGGCGCTCAGCTACTCCTTCAATTAAAAGCCACCCCTTATCCACCTGATGTATAGAGATCAAAATGTGGGAGGGGGCTTGCCCCCGATAGCGGTGGGTCAGTCGCACATGTACTCACTGACACGCCCTCATCGGGGGCAAGCCCCCTCCCACATTTTGAACCGAGTCTGACATACCAGACCGGTCAGTTTTCTTCTCCCTCCGCCAACAACGCAATCCCCGCCACAATCACCGCCACACCCACCCAGTGCAAAACGCTGATGTGCTCGCCCAGTCCCAGCCAGGACCCCAGCAGCACCGCCACAAACACCAGCGAACTCAATGGAAAGGCCAAAGACAAACTGCTGCGCCGCAGGATCAGCATCCACACAAAAAATGCGCCGAGATAACTGGCAATCGCCGCCAGGATCCCGGGGTTGTGCGCGACCTGCGTCAGCCACTGCCAGCTGAAATCCATCTGGCCCAATTGATCACCGGCCACTTTGGTAAACAACTGCCCGGCACTTTCAGTGGCGATCAACAGCGCCCACAGCACCAACGTGCCGAAACGCCCATGCAGCCAGCCCGTATCGAGGGTTTGCGTACTCATGCCTGGCCTCCCGCAATCGCCACCAACATCACGCCCAGGGTAATCACCAGCGTGCCCAGCCAACGCCGTCGGCTGACGGTTTCCTTGAGCACTACCCGGCCCGCCAGCACCACCAGGCAATAGGCCAACGCCGCCAGCGGAAACAGCAGGCTCAACGGCGCACGGGACAAAGCTTCGAGCCAGACGAAAAACTCGATCACATAGGCCCCGACGCCGGCCCAGAGCAGCGGCGCATTGAACACCTGGCCCCAGAACGCACGCAGACGAAAGCCGCCATCGAGTTGCGGTAGACGGTCCACACCCAGCTTGAAACACAACTGGCCAATCACATCGAGCACAATGGAAAACGCCAGCAACAGCACCACGGTCAGGGTCACGGGAACAGCTCCTCAAACAGGTCGATCAGGGCTTCATTGGTCGCCGCATTGCGCTGCAAATCCTGCGCGCTCCAACGCTCGGGCGGTGGCTGGTCGGACTTGGCCTCCCAGCGCTTGAAGGCGTTGCTGAAGGCTGGCGCCGCAAACTCGCCGCACACGTCGATGCCAATGATGCGTTTATGCGCCGCCAACGCCCGCAGGGCCTGGAGCAAGTGGCTCAGGCGCATGCCACCCTGGTCCCAGTTGGTGGCGGCGTCTTCGCTGGCCAGCACGTCTTTGTCGAGGGTGATCCAGATCGCTTCGGTAGGCAGGCTGGCGATCATCTGGTCGAGGAAGGCTGCCCAGTCCAGCTCCGCCAGGTTGCGCCAGTGCAGGTGGTTTTCCTGCTGCTGGTGACCGGCACCGTCGCCAACCCGGCCCCAGACTTTCGACGGCGGGTGCTGCCAGGGAAACAACTGCAAGTGCCCGCGCTTGAGAGCGCCAAGGTTACCGCCGCGCAGTTGCGGGTTATGCAGGTCATCGCTGCACGGGCCGAGGGTGACGATGCGTTTGATCGCCGGCATCTTCAGCGCACGGTTGACCCACGAACCACAGTGACGCTTGGGCGCAAAGCGCACCCAGTCGGGGTGGTTGTCGAAGTGGATAAGGCTGACGGGCTCCTTCAGGTCGGCCAGGAACGCCGGCGTGAGGTGGTGATAGTCGCCGGAGCCGACGAACAGGATCTCAGGGCGCGCATCGCTGGGCCGTGGCCGCTGGGCCAGGCGCTCGACGAAACGTTTCCAGGTTTTTTCGGTGGACCACAGGCGCAGTTTCGGGCCCAGGTCCAGCAGATCGAGGCGTGTTGCCCGGCCGCTGGCCAACCGCCGGGCAATCGGCGCCTGACCGGTGAGGCTGTGGTCGAGGTCAAGAATATTCAAGGTAATGTTTCACCCCTAATGGCAGCGCCCAGCCGCAGGCCGGATGGGCTTTAAGGGGTCAATGCAAGGGATGGGCCAGCGAGACATTCAAACCTGCACAGATCAAAAAATATGGGAGGGGGCTTGCCCCCGATTACGGTGTGTCAGCAACCAATCCGTTGGCTGACATACTGCTATCGAAGGCAAGCCCCCTCCCACATTTGGATCTTTGCCTGGCGGTTACTTCCTGGCTTCTTCGATGATCTGGCGAATCGCGCCAACGAAGGCTTCGGCCGGCTGACCACCGCTGACCGCATACTGGTCGTTGAACACAATGGTCGGCACCGAGGTCACGCCGCGGGTGATCCACAATTTCTCCTGTTCGCGCACCTCGGCGGCATATTCATCAGAGGCAAGAATCTGGGCGGCGCGCTTGAGGTCCAGGCCGACGCTTTCGGCAATGATCGCCAGGGTCGCGTGGTCGGAAGGGTCCTGGCCGTCGGTGAAGTAGGCCTTGAACAGCGCTTCCTTGAGGTTGTACTGCAAACCTTCCAACCCGGCCCAATGCAGCAGACGGTGCGCGTCGAAGGTATTGTAGATGCGGCTCTGGCCGTCGGTGCGAAAGGCAAAGCCCAACGCCGCGCCCATGTCACGGATACGCGCACGATTGGCCTGGGACTCTTCGGCGCTGGAGCCGTATTTTTCAGTGATGTGCTCAACGATGTTCTGCCCTTCAGGGGGCATCTTCGGGTTCAGTTCGAACGGCTGGAAATGAATCTCGGCCTGCACGTCGGCGCCAAGCTGGTCGAGGGCTTCGGTCAGGCCGCGCAAGCCGATGATGCACCAGGGGCAGGACACGTCGCTGATGAAATCGATTTTCAGGGCAGTACTCATGGTGGGCAACCTCGCTGGCATTCATGCGCTGCAAAAGCCACACGATACACCACCTTTACAACAGCTTCGAAGGCGCACCCACGTCAACCCGCGCCCAGTGCGCCGCATCATCGCGATGGGCTTGCAGGTAAGGCAGCACTGCCGCCAGCAGGGGCGCCTTGAATACTTCCTGAAATCGGTGGGCCAGGCCCGGAATCAACTTCAACTGGCTACCCCGGATATGCGCAGCCAAATGAACGCCATGCATCACCGGCAATAGCGGGTCGGCGGTGCCGTGCACCACCAGGGTCGGCACGCGCAGTTGGTTGAGCAACGGCACGCGGCTCGGTTCGGCGAGGATCGCCATGATCTGGCGCTTGACGCCTTCGGGGTTGAAGGCGCGGTCATAGGACTGTGCGGCCTGGCGCAAGAGGGCCTGGCGATCATCCTTCACATCCGGGCTGCCCAGTGCCGCAAGCAAATCCGCCTGTTGTTCAAGCGCCACCTCACGATTCGGCGCACTGCGTCGCGACAATAACTGCACCAGCGCAGCATTCGGGGCGGGCAAGCCTTCGGCGCCGGAACTGGTCATGATCAGTGTGAGGCTTTCCACCCGCTGCGGCGCCATCGCCGCCAGATGCTGGGCGATCATGCCGCCCATGCTCGCGCCCAGTACGTGAAATTGGCGAACCTGCAGCGCATCCATCAAGCCCAGGGCGTCGTCGGCCATATCCGTCAACGTATAGGGCGCCGCCACCGGCAGGCCGAGCTTGTAGCGCAGCACTTCAAAGGTCAGGTTGGCGCTGGCCGGAGCCTGGCGCCAAGTGGACAGGCCCACGTCACGGTTGTCATAGCGGATGACCCGAAACCCTTGTTCGCACAGGGCCACGACCACTTCATCCGGCCAGTGGATCAATTGCCCGCCCAGCCCCATCACCAGCAGCAAGGCCGGGTCGGAGGCACGGCCGATACTCTGGTAGGCGATGCTCACCTGCTCCAGGTCGACCGTTTGGGTCGGGACATTGACATCACATCGAGACGCCGCAAAAGACGGCAGGCCGAATAAGAGAGCGGCCAGTAAAAACAACACGCGCATGAAAAACACCAACACACAGAACCCCAGTGGAGCGCGAGTTTGATGAAGTTTGTTCAAGCGTGCTGCCACGGTTGCATGACAGTTTGATGAAGGCCGCTCAACGGTCGTCCGATAGTTATATCCCACCACCGGTTATGGCGATCGCTCTCTAATCGTTTTTTATGAATGAGCCGCTATCATGACCGACACCCCAGACGTCAATCTGAACGACTTCGGATTATCACGCCTGCTACCGCCCGCGAATACTGACGAAAACCTGCTGCTGGACGCCACACAGCGCTGGCAAGACTGCTGCAAGGATATGCGCGAACTGATGGCCGGCACGCCATCGGTGCGCACGGTGATCAACCAGATGCTCCAGCAGCAGTTACAACTGGACGGTGAGCGCACCGGCCTGAAGTTCCTGGCCACCCAAACGCGGGGATCAAGCATCCTCTCCATAAACGAAGCCTGTCTTTACATGCAACAGCACCCCTCGCTGGATACGACCCAAGTGCCCGAGGGGGCACTCATCTACCTACCGGCCAACCACCGGCTTTCAGGGTACACGGTGCCCATGGTGCTGGATGAACTCAAAGGGCTGGACCTGGAGCAGGCAATCAAGGATGCCTGGACCCGGCACTTTTTGAACAACCGCGCGCCCAACCAACCTGTGTCATGTCGTACAAGGGCCACCGCGCTGTACAAGATCCACTTCGAGGCCTCTGGCGAAGCGCTGTTGGCCCAAGGTGCAATCAGCGCCGCGGCGCTCAACCCAATGTTTGCCATTATCGATCCCCTGCTGGCAGAGCCAGGGGCCGAAAAGATCTGCACCGAACACATCGTGCTCAAGCGCCCCACTGCCGACGCTCTGATCCTGCCGGGAGCATGGGTATTAACCCTCGATACCGATCAGCCGGTCAGCCAGTTGTTGTACTTGCCCGCCCATCAACCGGCCTGGCGCACGTTCGCCAAGCGCACGGACATGGAACGCTGGTTGATCGATCATCAACAGCTCTTGTTTTCGACCTCGCCCCCCGATCCCCTGGCCACCATTGACTACCGCCTCAAAACCAACCCCCTGGAAAGCGGTATCAGCCATTGGCTCAATCTATTGGCCGATGGCCAATACCGCGAAGCAATCAAGCCTGTCCCGGGTATCGAAATCGATAATGCCAGCCTGGCGCGACTGCCCATCGAAGCGTTTGACAAACAGCGCCAGAGCCAATCGCTGTTTGCCCCGGCGCCTGAACCGCCGACACCCTCGCCCCTCGAGGAGGGCACGCTTGCGCAGTTCGGCCTGCTCTACCCCGGCCTGCCATTGAGCCAACGCCAGGCCCGAGTGCTGCAACAACGTACCGCCCTGGACACCCTGCTGGGCGAAGGTACGCCTGCAGCCGAACGGGACACGCGCCTGCAGCAATTCAAGCAGCAACTCGATGAGTTGCGAGTACAACAGCACGCGTCAGGCACCGCGGCACGCCTCATGCTGGAAAGACGCCCCTGCGACTTAGCGACCCTCAATACCCAATTTACCGCGCTTTACAATGCGCGCGTGGCGGGGCTGAGAATCGAAGCACAGATTCAGCGGGCGCTGCACCAGATCAGCGCCGATGAACTGAAACTGCTGGAGGTCATCCTTGATTCGCCCGTGGCCGCAGACCGCCTCGTAGAAGTAGCGGCCTGTTCGATGACCCTCTCGGTCACCCACCAAACCAATGCCACAAAAAAAATCACTGAGAGCGAGCTCAAAGGGCCGTTGGTGTTCACCGCCGCAACGGCCTTGAAATCGCCTGCGACAACCGCCGCCAGTTACATGGTTTACTGGCCGGGCACCGGGGGAGCCCTGCAACGCTTTACCTCCCGCCAGGCATTGGAAGAGGCCTTGTTCAAAATCACCCCCCAGGACGACCAGCTTGCCTTGGTGCTCAAGGAGCTGACCGGCAATCCTTTTGAGCACAGCCTCAGCCTTCAGCAAGTCTATTTCGAGGAACGCGCTGCGCAGTTGCGCTCGACCTATGCCACCCCCGACGATGCCGACAAACTGGCCGAATGCTTGCAAAAATTACGCGAAGAAACCCTCGACAACCTCCGGGTGCCCGAACACAGCGCCCGCGAAGCGGCCTATCTGGAGATCGTGGAACAGCACAACAGCGGCCACCTGGCGCAAAAACTGCCGACCTGGCTGGTCACCCAAACAGAAGAACAACGGGAGAGCCTCAACGCTCGGCTCAAGGCATACATTCCGGCGCTCGTTCGGGCCCAGGCCCTGCTCGTTCAATCCCTGCCGCCACGTGATGAATTCGTCAGGCTCACAATCGATTCACGCGTGCGCAAAGACTTCTCGATCACCCAGGGTTTCAGCCTGCAACTGGATCTGCCTGATTCGACAAGAGATATCCAAGACCCCGTAACCGGCGGCAGCGGCGTGGGCGCAACCGCAGTCAAAGTAACCACCGCACCCAGCCTGAAGCGCAGCAAAATGTCCCTTGATGAACTGGCCTTGAAGAACATCGACAGTAGCCTGGGCAAGCGGCTGCACTACATGACCGTGGACGTGACGGCTGACGATACCGCCGAGCTCAACAGGCTTAAGGCAGGCATCAACGGTGCCTACCTGGTCAAGATGGTCAGCGACCTCAACCTGGCCAAAGCCTACGAAACGCGAATCTACCAAGCCTTCAGAGGCACCTCCCAGGAGTCGACGTTCCAACGGGACTACCGCCGCGAATGCCTGACTGAACCGCTGCGCCTGATGCTCCAGATTCAGGGCCAGATGGCGTTCATGCAAGGCCATATCAACGCCGACGATCTGCGGGTATGGACCACCGCGATCCACGCCGATACGCACAACGCGTGGCAAGTCGGTACCCAACGTATTGCCCTGCTGCCGGCGACCCTGGTCGACGACAGCGACAATAATCGCTATGGCACGGTCACCCTTTCAGGCATCAGTTTCATTCAGGAAAAAACCTCCGGGGTCACGTTACTTTACTTGCCCGATGCGCCAGACGAACGATGCCTGCGACGCTTCGACAGCCTGGAACAGGCGCGCAAAAAACTGTTCGATCTATGCAATCTCGACACCATGGTCAAGTACGTGGCAAGCCGTGCATTGACCGCAGAGGTCCAGTCTCACATCAACCGCATCGACCAGGCCATGGTCAAAAGCTACGACGCGGTCATCGGTGTCGGCTTCCCTTGGCCGGTCACTACCTCACTGGCAGCCCATCAGCTGGATACGCACATGGGCCGTCTGATTGAAGGCAATCGAAATGACGCCCGTTCCAATGAGGACCTGGCAGACGCGAAATACGCGCTCAAAACGGGCGTTTTGCTCAACGGCATCAAAATCGCGCTGGGTTTTATTCCGCTGATCGGCACTGCGGTCTCCCTGGCCGATGCCGTCACCAGCCTGTATGCGGCCGTCGATGCCTTCAGGAAGGACGACGTGCACCACGGCATTGAGCAACTGGCCTCGGTGTTCGAAAGCCTGGTGTATGCGGGCATGGACGCCGCGACGTTTGCAGCCCTGCCCCCCGCCCGCCCCTCCACCGCCAGCACGCTGACTCGCCAGCACCAGGCCAGATACACAGGGCGCCCTGCCTTCTGGCGCAACCTGAAAACACGTGAGGTGAAGAGAACCACCGCCCATCGTTTCGCGGGCTACGAATTCGATCAACCCCTCGAACTCGGTAGCCTGCAAGCGGTGCAGACCGGTCCTTATCGCCATACGCTACGGCATACTTCCGGCGAGCATTTCATCGCAGACGGTGGACGTTACTTCAAGGTTAGGTTTGAACCGACGGCCCATGAAATGCGGCTGGTCGCCAAGGCAAAACTCTACTCGCCGGTCATTGCTTTTGACGAAGCGCAGCAGTGGAACACTTACTCGGCATTGCATGGCGGCCATCTCACCGGGTATGGCGGCGGCAGCAGGCGCGGACAGGGGACATCGCGTGCGGGCTCGAGCGTGCCACCGGCTGTCAATCGACAACTTCCTCAAGCAGCGCTTGAGGTCCACATGCAGCGCCTTGAACTCAATAGGTCGCTGATAAGGCGATACAACGAGCTAGTCGATCAGATAGCACAGAGCGACATAAAACTGAAAAAACACTTGGACGACTATCCAGACGCGAACGTGGTGTCTGCTCAAAAGACCAACGACAGCAGAGCACTGGATATCGCCCTGACCAAGGACATTGAAGACGCAACGAACATGCACACCTCGTTCGAAGATGCCAGGCAGAAGCAAATCCGCTTACCCGAATTCGACATTCCCCAGGAACTGAGTAAAACAGCGCAAATCGTTTCAGATCGGTTGAACCGCCTACTCGAACACGCCAATAACCGCTTACTGGCCTTGACTGAGCGAGCAATCGCGATCACTCAAGAACTCAATAGCGCGTCGCTTGGGCATGGTCGGCGCAAAGCCCTGACCCTTGAAATCAGACAGTGCCGTCTCGACCTGCTCGATGAACTGAAACGGGTAGAGGCCTTTAAAAAGGAAATGAACACGTGGACCAAACGCATAACCGTCAAAAGCAAGCGTACGGAGTTGGCAACCTATCTGGATGAGTGGAAAAAAAAATTCACCGATCTTCGCATCGCCTCCATAAGAAGCGGCAACCTTTTACAAGCCCTTACGCCTGAGCCGACAGTCAGGAGCATTGACTGGGTCTATCTGGAGACCGCGGTGCAAACCGCCAGAAAAAGATTCGATCGTGCCTCGACCACACACATGACCCTCCGCGAGGTGGGTCTCGACGTGGTAGAACGCAACCGGGTACTGCAAAACTGCATCGAGGTCTACCAAGAGCTTTCCCTTGACCTGATCACCTGGCAGGAGAGGTCACCCAGTCATTTCGACCAACGTTTCCTCTCGCTCCTGCAAGACGACCTCAGGAGCCTGATTAAAAAAGCTCAGCGAGCCATGCCCGCCTCCGAACGCAGGCGCACCGATACTCGGAAGGTCTTTGAAACCGAAGATGGGCAACTATTGATCGGCACCGAAATACCCGCAGGGCAACAGTCGCCAAGACAATTCATGACCCAGGACGCCGATGGGGCGACTATTGAGGTATGGGATAAAATCGGCGATGGCGAGACCTTTCGCTTGAACCCGACCCATAGCGGCTCGGTGGCCGCCTCACCGAAGCTGCCGACTGACGTCAAGGTCATCGTAGCGGAAGCCTCTGCCCGGCTGGATGCGGTGGATGCCGTCGAAAACAAAGTCCGGGGCTACAAAACCATGGAGCCGGTCAACCTCGAACATATGCTGGTCAGTGAAGCCAAAGGCCTCAGGACCCGGGCCAGGACCGTGCAAGGCCTGGAGGCCGACAACCCGATCGTCGAAAAACTGCGAAACCGGGCCAGTGCACTTGAGCAGTCAGGGCAAGCCCTGCGGATCCAGCGCAGCCTGGAAAGCAATACGCCGACCGAGGGCTACCTGGATTACCTGATTCAAAAAGGTCGAGTGGTGATTCGAAAGAAAGGCACACGCCAAAAGCTCAGAGACAAACGTCCTGACGGACAAGACGACTATCTGCAGGAGTATGAGGTTTACAGCACGACCAAGCAGGGAAAGGCCGACAAACTGATCTGGTACGCGCACTTTCACTACGTGACACCGCGATCCCCGTTCGGCAGCTTTGAGAAGGCGCACATAAAGCGCTACGACCAACAATACCTGGGCATGAAGTGGCGAGCAGCCCAGGCGGGCGCCGGAGCCACCTTCGCGGACGTTGAAATCTGGCGCGGCAATATCGACAAACCCCTTGCCAGGCAACACTTCGAGGCACTGGAATAAGTTGAATGGCCTGGCGGGCAACATGAATAGTGCTCAATGCCTTATCATTAAGCACAAATTTTATTCATGGAGGCCGCCGTGCTGGAAATCCGCCACCTCAAAACCCTGCACGCCCTGCGCGAAGCCGACAGCCTGGTGGAAGCCGCCGAACGCCTGCACCTGACGCAGTCGGCGCTGTCCCATCAGTTCAAGGAACTGGAAGAACGCCTGGGCATGCCGCTGTTCGTGCGCAAGACCAAGCCGCTGCGCTTCACCAGCGCCGGCCTGCGCCTGCTGCAATTGGCCGACGCCACCCTGCCCTTGCTGCGCGGCGCCGAGCGAGACATCGCACGCCTGGCCGGCGGCACCGCCGGGCGGCTGCACATGGCCATCGAATGCCACAGTTGCTTCCAATGGCTGATGCCGACCATCGACCAGTTCCGCGATGCCTGGCCGGAAGTGGAGCTGGACCTGGCCTCGGGCTTCGCCTTCGCCCCACTGCCGGCCCTGGCCCGTGGCGACCTGGACCTGGTGGTGACCTCCGACCCCCTGGAGTTGCCGGGCATCACCTATGTGCCGCTGTTTACCTATGAAGCCATGCTGGCGGTGGCCAACCAGCACGCGCTGGCGCACAAGTCGTACATCGTTGCGCAAGACCTGCTGACTGAAACCCTGATCACCTACCCGGTGGAGCGCGACCGCCTGGACATCTTCACCCGCTTCCTGGAGCCCGCCGATGTGGAACCGGCCCAGGTACGCACCTCGGAACTGACGGTGATGATGATGCAATTGGTGGCCAGCGGCCGTGGCGTGTGCGGCATGCCGCATTGGGCACTGCATGAATACAGCTCACGCGGGTATGTGAAGGCCAAGCGGTTGGGCGAGAAAGGTTTGTTTGCAACGCTGTATGCGGGGATTCGGGCGGACATGCTGGATGCGCCGTACATGCGCGACTTTTTGCTGACGGCCAAGGACACGTCGTTTTCCACCCTGGATGGGGTCAGTGCAGTGCGCTAAGCGCCGCAGGCAACCCTGTGGGAGGTCACTGATCCGCCAATTCCCGCCACAGGTGGATCTTGTCGAAATACTCGTCACCTACCCGCACGGCCAACGGCTCCAGGCCGTACTGAATGAAACCGCAGCGCTGGTAAAGCGCCAACGCTGCATCGTTGCCGGCAGTCACCGTCAGTTGGATCAACGTCAGGCGCGGATGCCGGCAGGCTTCTGCCAGCGCCGCCTCTACCAGTTGCCGGCCCAAGCCTCTTTGCTGGTGAGCCTGGGTCACGTACATACCGAACAAGGTCACCTTGTGCCGCGCCTTTTCCCGAGGTTCGAACGCCAAGCCGACAATACCCGCCAGTTGATCGCCCTCGAAGGCGCCAAGCAGCCGATCCAGTGGGCTGTCGAGGCGCTTCTGCCACCAGTTCAACGGCATCGCTGCGCGTTCGGCCACGCTGGAGGTGAACGCCTGAGGATAAGCGCCGTACGCCTGGAGCATCAACGCGCGATAGGCTTGCGCATCGCTGCTGAGCAACTGGCGGATCATCATGCGCTCGCCAGCGAATCGCGATAGAACGGCAGGATGAAGTCACGCGTCAACGGTGCCAGATGCAAGCCACCGTCGCTCATCGGATCGATCCAGCGCACCTCTTCAATCTCCGCAGCGGGGAAGACGGCTGCGTCGATTGTCACCTGGAACAACTCGGCCTGTACGGTAAAGCCCGGCTCGTTGGCGGCAGGCGCCGAGAATTGGCCGAGATACACCGCGTGCGTTGGATCGATACGCAGGTTCAGTTCTTCCTGCAATTCACGGGACAACGCTTCGATGGGTTGTTCGCCAGCGTCAACTTTGCCGCCAGGCTGCATGAAGGCCTGAGTACCGCGCTTGCGCACCAGCAGGGTTTGACCGTCGCGGCCGATCAACAGGGCCGCAGCAATGCGAATTGTCATGGACATGAAATAAACGCCTCGGATTGAAAAAAACACCAGGATCATACACATCCCAGGCGCTGGCAACGGGCTTGCGCTGAGTCACATACAAGTACCACTCAAGCCAATACCGGCGCCCCCACACTCACCAACTCCTATTCAGCCGGCGTGCTGCACCTGTGGTGCACCATGCCCCCGTTATAAGAGTCGACCCATGCATACTTCATTGCCTCCCCCCATGAATCCACAGGCTGATGACCCGCAACCCCTCCAGGGCGGGAGCACTTCTTCGATGTCCTTGCAGCCCATGACGCTACCCGTGGAGGTGCCTGCTTCGCTAGCGCTGGACAAACAGCAGGCACACCTGATCAGGGAGCTTGACAAGCTCAGCGCCCAAACCGACCAACTGCTGCAGCAACAGCCGAGCCTGGGCAGCGTGTACCAGGAGCAATTGGCCGGGATCTTTCCCGACGTGCATCGGCCCATCAATCCAAACCAGATTTTCTACAGTCGATACAGGGAGGACACGCAGGGGCAAACGCAACTTGTGTCCTGTGAAACACTGGGCAAGCTCCTGAAAACCTTGCGTGCGCCCAACGCAGAGGCCTACCTGACCCAGGAGACCGGCGCGTTCTTCCGCGAATGCAACACGCTGGAAACGGACAAACGCCTCGCTTCAGTCGGCTCGACTGCAACCCTGGCCGCCGCATTGGAATTAGCGACAACCGTAAGCCTGAATGCATTCTGGAGGACAGGACAGGGTGCGCAACCCAACCGGGAGGAGCAACTGGTCGCACTGCGCCGACAGGTGCTGGCCCATCAATTGGCATTGAGCTCAGTTGACGGCACGTTGTCGGCCAATGGGCGGACGCTGGCGGACAACGTGCTCAAGTACCCAAGTGCTGCGGCACGGGAACGGGCGTTTACCGTCGACAACAGGCCCGCGGTGTATCGACTGGCATTGGAGGATGGCAGTGAATTCGCCGGCGCCTTCATCCTGAGTCCCTCGATCAAGACGCCTGTGTCGGGCAGCGTGATGCTTTATAGCCCGAGCACGGGGTTTGAGGAACATGCCAGCCTGGCGCGCTTGAACGAAACCGTCGCGGCCCGTGTACAGGACGGCGGATCGGCAGGCAAGCTCCTGATCGCAAGCCTGCCGACGGCAGCACGCACAGCACTGAGCGGCTTGCCCGTGCTTACAGGCAACCCGACGCAGATAACCGCTGACGTGATCGCAGACAGTGTCCGCTCAGTACGGATTCGGCAGTTTTTTTCCATTCGCGAGGCGATGCGCAAGGAGACTTTGCCATCGGCAGCCGAACTCGACCTGGCCGCGGACCTGGCACCGCAATTGGATATCGCAGAGGCCTTTGTGGCCCGCAGCCTGCACCTGCTGGCAGCCGAACCTGCGTGGTTGAAAACCGCCGATTCGCAAGATCAGGTCCGGTACAGGCAACTGGAAAAAGAGCTGATTGACAGCCATGCGGCGCTCACGCCGTTTCTTGAGAAGATCTTGACGCTGGAAGCGTTCTCTCGGATAGAAACCGACAAGGTGCTCAAAACCCAGAAGCCGACCTATGCCAACGTGGATATTGCCCCTTACAGAAGCCTGGTCCACCTGCGTGTGTCAACCACCTCCCGGTCAGCCCAGGTGACCGGGTATCGTGACGAGGAAAGCGCCACGGTCTATATCAGCGAAGATCGCAAAATCAACATCCCGCAGTTTCTGCCGGGCAAAAAACTGACGTGGGGCACCTGGCGTACCCAGGTCGTCGTGGATCTGCGAACCCTGGGAAGTTATGCCCAACGTAACGTCGACCCTTGGTCGGTGCATGAGGTACACAGAACGATCCACGCCACCGCGAACATTATCGACACGGCCGGAAAACTGCGGGGCAAACTCAGCAATGACGATTTGCACGCGCTCGCCCAGGAGGCCGACATTGGCCAGAAATACGATGCCTATCTGAGGTCAACCTTCTCGCAGGGCGGCGAGGCAAGCACCTTCGCAACAGCCTGGCAGCGCGCCAACGCGGCAAAAATGAACAAGGATGCCCTGGAGAGCCGTCTCAACCCTGACGCCGCCAAACTGTTTATATTCCAAACACCCGGCAGTGGGCTTGACTGGATAAAGGCAATCACGGAGCACCCCGACTCAACCACCCGCCCCCGGGTCAGTGAGCGCGAGATAGAGGTCAACCTACTGGTGCTGGGCGCCGCGCAGGCAAGAGGTCAAGGGGGGCAGGTCATCCATCACGTCCTGGTCATTCATCGAAAAGACACCAAGCCTGACGGAGTCAGTGTGCTGTATACCCCGGATGCTCCAGATGGCGTGCCCTTCAGAGAGTTGGTCAACGGGTTGGTGGAGCTGGACACGCTCAAAGCAAAACCTGAATGGCAGGCCTATTTCATCCCGCGCATGGCGACCAAAGATACAAAAGAGATGACGCGGATTTTCAACGATACCCGCGGTGTGCACCGTTATACCTTGACGCCGGTCACCGGCAATTTGCATGCGTACCTGTATTCGGCGCAACTGGGGTTTCAACTTGCGCACGCCGATCACCGTTCACGGAGTAATGCGCAGATTTTCCGCGAATCGGCAGTGAACGCCTTTATGTTTGGGGTCGAAGTCGCCGATTTCCTGCTCGGCGTGATACCCGGCAAGACCACCCTCGCGCTTTTGCGCCGCAGCATCAACCGAGGGTTGAACCTGGCCCATCAGCTGAAGCGCCGGATCCCGGGGCTTGTCAAAAAAATCGATGCGGGTCAAAAACCCAACATCGCACTATCAGAGGCTTCAATCCGACCGCTGGAACCGGCCTGGCTCAATGTCGAACCGTATCGACTGCCGAATCAGCTTGACGCGTTCTTTGACGTAGGAGCGTTTGCCAAAAGCAACAATTATCTGCGTAGGCACTCAACAGGCAGCGCACCGTACTTTCTTGACAAGTACAACAACCAATTTATCGCAATGCGTGATGAAGCCGGCCACTATCACCTGTATCAGTCCTATGTAGAGGACAACGTACGCTATGTGAAAGATCCAGCCGGCAACAGAATGGACTTTATGGTCGTACCGGGCGACGAGAGAGGCTGGAAGCCGCGTTTCGAGAAAAACACGTGGGGCGGAGGTTCTATTCTGGGCTCCCTGCGTCCTCTGACGCCTGAACAGCAGGTGGATGCGGACCTGATCGCGGCCATGCGGCTTTTCGCAACAGAAGGGGAAATGCGGGATTTCGAGCGCGTCATAGAACAAACCGGCGCCTCCCAGAAACTCGATTTGATCACTCGCGCCCGACACCAACTCGGCGCCCTGGATGAAGCTGAATTTCGCCGCTGGCTATCGAACCAGAGAAGCTTGAGCCAATCCAATCAGCAGAAATTACGCAGTACCCTGTTGAACCTGCGGTTCGAGCTGACCACGCTTGAACATATCCACCTGTCGACACACGCATTTGCGCGACCTCTGTCTGCGCTGGACAAGGAGGAGTTGTTTAAAAGAGTCAAAAGGCTCATTGGCAAAAACGATAACTTCGACAAACAGATCAGAACATCGATTGCCGTTGCCGACCCCGATACAGGCGCACAATTTGTAGGGTACGCCATCACGAACAAACACCAGACGGCGATGAATAAGTTCTCGGCAAAATATGAACTTCCTACCTGGCAAGACGCTGCGCTCTCAGCGTTTGCAAACCACCCCGACCGCCGCACACGCATTCATGAACTCGCCTCGACTCTGGGCGTTACCCCCCAAGAGGCAGCGCACCGATTCTTTTTGCTGCCTGAGACGCAAGAAACCCTGAATGCATTCCTGACGGATACCTTCAAGGCAAAAATCGCCAAACTTAACGTCGCCTCCTTTTCAGAAGATTTCAAAAAATCCGGCATTCCCTATATCGCCCTATCCCGAGGCCAGCCTGGTGCAGACGCGGGCTTAGCCATGGTGGACAGTCGAGACGTCACAGCATTCGAAAATACCCTGCCCAAGTTTTCAACGCCCCTGGAGTTTGAAGTCCCCCGCGCTCAAACCCACAGGGTTGAAAGGCCAGTGCCAGCGCTGCCTGGCGTTGCGCAAGTGCCGCCCACTCGCGATCCGCTCATCAACCTCGTGAAACTGGATGACCTGGCGCAAACCCAGAAAAAACTCCTGCCCGCCCCTGCCACGGCCAAACTTGAAGAAATCACCCAGGATATCCAAGCCGGCCGCCTCAGCCGCAAGCGAATAGGCAACTACACCTATGTCGATTTACCCCAGGTACAGGCCGGCTCGGGCCGTAGTCCTTGGCGCGTGGCAATTGAACGGAACGGCAAAGAAGGTGGCAAAGATGTCTACATCATCAGGGGCATCTTTGATTACCACGGCAGCAAGCACGTAGCCTGGGGCGTCTAGCTACGGGCTGGGCGGCACCTCGTCGGGCGTCTTGATAAATACAGTGTACTTGGCGCCCTCCATGGCCTCGAACGCGATCAGCTTGTCCACCAGCGGCAGGTTCAGCACCTTGCCGGCATTGAGCAATAACATGCCGTTGTCGGCATTGAGGTTGCGCGCCAGCACCATACCGTCCTCCAGCTCGCGGGTGGTGAGGGCTTTGACCGTAGGATCACCCAGGGTCACATCGCTGAGAAAGGTGGCGCAGGCCTGCACGAAATCCTCCACCAGCTCCGGGTCATACAGGCGCCCGGCGTACTTGCGGATATACAGCAGCGCTTCGTCGCTGTTCAGGTGCCTTTCCAGGATCAGGCCCTTCTGCAATTCGATGAAATCCACCGCCAGCTTCAACAACCGCGAACCGGGCGGGATCGCGTCGCCCTTGAGGTGGTCGGGAAACCCCGAGCCGTCCCAACGCTCCTGGTGATGACGAATGATGCGCGCCGCGTCCTTCATCGGCTCCAGGGTCATCAACAACGACTCGCTCTGGGTCGGGTATTCGCGATACAGGCCGCGGTCGGTGCTGTGCAGCTTGTCCGATGGCGCAAGCATCATGCTGTCGTTCCAGCTCAGTTTGCCGATGTTGTACAGCGCGGCGGCCATGGTCAGGTCGCGGGTGCTGGCTTCATCGATGGACTGGGCGGCGCAGTACACGCGGATCAATTCGATCAACGCGCGGTTGGTCTGCTTGTCTTTGGGCAGGCGCAGGTTGGCCAGCAGGGAAAACACTTCGGTACCGGTCACGTAGCTGCGCTTGAGCTCGTCGTAGGCCAGGTCGAGCATGTCGGCGGTCTGTTGCAATTCGGCGGTGCGCGCCGTCACGCGCTTTTCCAGCGTGGCGTTGAGCGCCTTGAGCTGGTCATTCTGCGCATGGGTGAGACGCTCGAGCCGCTGGTGTTCGAGGGTTTGCTGCAGGATCAACTGCAACTCTTCATCATTCCAGGGTTTGCTGATGTAGCGGTGAATCTGGCCGTCGTTGATCGCCTTGACGATGGTGGTCAAGTCGGCATAACCGGTGAGCAGAATGCGGCGGGCGCCCGGGTACAGACGGTGGACCTCGGCCAACAGTGTGGCCCCGTCCATGCCGGGCATGCGCGCATCGCTCATCACCAGGTCGATGGGCCGGGTTGCCATGATCTCCAGCGCCTGGGCGCCGCTGGTGGCCAGCACGACGTCGTAGGGTTGGCTGCGCAACAGGCGGCGCAGGCTGTTGAGGATCGACTCTTCATCGTCGACCAGCAGAACGGCGGGCTTGGTAGCGAGTGGTTCATCCATGGCGACTCTGCCTTCAAATTAAATCAAGTTACGCGAAATTGAACCGCTATAACACGTATACGGTGTCGATTTGACGCGAAGTAGCCGTCGATATCAAGGTAACTCAACTATGCTGTCACAGCAGATGTGCACGTCGTTCAGCTGTAGCACCACGGAAGGAATCGTTATGCCTTCGAACCTTTTGCAGCTGCGGAGCGCGCCATGAATCCGGACTCGGCACGCGCCAACCGTCGCATACTCATCGTCGATGACACCGCTTCGATCCACCAGGACTTTCGCAAAATCCTCTGTGCCGACGAGTATGGCGAGCCCTCCCTCGATGCCCTGGAATCAGCCCTGTTCGGCACTGCCGCGCCAGTACGCCAGGCTTTTGAGCTGGACTCCGCCTACCAGGGCCAGGAAGCGCTTGCGCTGGTAAACAAGGCACTGGAGGCCAAGGCTCCCTACGCCATGGTGTTTATCGACATGCGCATGCCCCCCGGCTGGGATGGGCTGCACACCATCGAACAGCTGTGGGACGTCGATCCCAACCTGCAGATAGCGTTGTGCACCGCCTATTCCGACTACTCCTTCGAGGCCATCGAAGCGCGCCTGAAATACGAAGATCAGTGGCTGATCCTGAAAAAACCTTTCGACGCTCTGGAAATCCGCCAGATGGCCAATGCGCTGACCTGGAAATGGCAACTGGCCCAGGACGCCGCGCTCAAGGTGATCGGCCTGGAATGCACCATCGAAGAACGCGTACAGGAACTGCTCAAGGTCTCGCACCTGTTGCACTACGACGCCTTGACCGAGCTGCCCAACAGCACGCTGCTCGGTGATCGGTTGACCCAGGCCATCGCCCTGGGCCGGCGGCATGACACGCAACTGGCGGTGATGTTTATCGGGCTCGACCGCTTCAAGCGCATCAACAATGCCCTGGGCTACCCGGCGGGCGACGAGGTGCTCCAACAAGTGAGCCAAAGCCTGGTGGCCACGGTGCGCGCGTCGGACTCGGTGTTTCGCTACGGCGCCGACGAGTTCGTGATTGTGCTCAACGACATCCTGCATCCCCAGCAAACCCAGCTTATTGCGCGAAAGGTACTCAATGCCGTCAGCACGACGCGTCACGTCGCGGGCCATGACCTGAGCGTGACCGCGAGCGTGGGGATCAGCATTTACCCCAACGACGCCAGCAACGCGGTGGGGTTGGTCAAACAGGCTGAAACCGCCATGCGCACCTGCAAGGAACGCGGCCAGAATGACTTCAGTTTTTATACCGAAGACATGAACCTGCGCGCCCGGCACCAGCAAAACCTGGAGAGCGCGATCCGCCAGGCGCTGGAACGCGATGAGTTCGTGGTGCACTACCAGCCCAAGCTGAATCTGGACTCCGGGCGCATCGTCGGCGCGGAGGCGCTGACACGTTGGTGCCGACCCACCGGCTGGGCCAGCCCGGCCGAATTCATTCCGATCGCCGAAGACAGCGGTCTGATCGTGCGCCTGACCCAGTGGGTACTGCGCCAGGCCTGCCTACAAGCCCAAGCCTGGCGCGAGATGGGCCTGGCGCCGCTGTGCATGTCGGTGAATATCTCGGCAATCGACCTTCGCCAACGGGACTTCGTCGATAACCTGGTTGCCATCCTGAAAGAGACCGGCCTGCCGCCCACTCAACTGGAACTGGAAATCACCGAGAGCGTGCTGATGCAGAATGTCGACGAAACCGTCGATACCCTGCAAAAGATCAAGGCCATGGGCGTGCGCCTGGCCCTGGATGATTTCGGCACCGGCTACTCCAGCATCACCTACTTGCGGCGCTTTCCCATCGATGTGCTGAAAATCGACCATTCCTTCGTGCGCGGCCTCAGTGTAAATAACCAGGATGAACAACTGATCAGCGCTATCATCGGCATGGGCAAGAGCCTGGAGCTGAACATCATTGCCGAAGGCGTGGAAACCGTCGAACAACTGAATTTCCTGAAATCCAGGCACTGTGAAGAAGCTCAGGGTTTTCTCTTCAGCAAGGCGTTGCCGTCCAAGGATTTCGTCCAGTTGCTGCAAGCGGACTGCGCGACACTGATGCCCGATCAATCGCCCTAGGCCTGCAAGGAGTGCTCGCTTGAGCAACATTTCCAATCACCGTTTGGGTCTGATGCTGGTGTTGTGCCTGGGCACCGGCGCGCCGCTATCAGCCGCGCCGCTGAACGAAGCGCTCAAGCCCTTGCCGACGGTGCCAGTACTGGACCCGGCCAAGGTCGAGCTGGGTCGCCAGTTATTCAACGAGCCGCGCTTGTCGGTCAACAACAGGTTGTCCTGCGCCAGTTGCCACTCGCTGGAAGCGGGCGGGGCCGACAACAAACCGTTCTCCATCGGCTTTGACGGCAAACCGGTGGAGCTCAACACCCCATCGGTATTCAACGCCAGCCTGAACTTCAAACAGTTCTGGAATGGTCGGGTGGACACGCTGGAAGCCCAGGTCGAACAAGTCGTGATCAGCCCGGTGGAAATGGGCAGCGACTGGCAAACCGTAGTGCGCAATCTCTCTGCCCTGCCCGCCTACCAGAACGCATTCAAGCAGGCGTACCCCGATGGCGTCAGCGCCGCCAATGTGCAAAACGCACTGGCAACTTACGAGCGCACGCTGCTGACGCCCAATTCGCGGTTTGACCAATACCTGCTGGGTAATACCGAGATCCTGACCACGCGGGAAAAGTACGGCTACCAGCGTTTCAAGGACTATGGCTGCATCGCCTGCCACCAGGGCGTGAACATCGGCGGCAACATGTTTCAGAAATTCGGCGTGATGGGCGACTACTTCACGGCCCGCGGCAATCCGGTCGAGGCGGACCTGGGCCGCTACCTGCTGACCCAGGACGAAGAGGACCGCCATGTGTTCAAGGTGCCCAGTCTGCGCAATGTAGCCGTCACCGCCCCCTACTTCCACGACGCCTCGGCCAAGACCCTGGAAGAAGCGGTTGACGTGATGTTCAAGTACCAGTTGGGGCGCACCCCTTCCCAGGAAGACAAGGACCTGATTGTGCAGTTTCTCAAGACCTTGACCGGCGAATGGGCGGGCAAGCCGCTATGAGACGACTGACACGCCTGTATCGCCGCCGCGCCAGCCAAGTGTTGCTGGGCCTGATGACCTTGTTGCTCGCCTCCACGCTGGTGTTTTTGTACCTCAAGTCCTCACGCGACCAGGCGGCCACCTACACCCAGTCACGGGACTTGATCCGCCAGCTCCAGCAGCTCAATGCGCAATGGGACAGCGAAGTGCTCAAGGCGCGGATCGCAATCACTCACGACTACGATCCGCTGGTCATGCCACTGACGGAAATGACCCGCATCTGGGCAGAACTCGACAGTCGCGACACCTACCACAGCGCTACCGACCTGCCGGGTTGGCAGGCCAGCCGGGCGGCGTATCAGACGGCCATCCAGGAAAAAGCCCGGCTGGTGGACCAGTTCAAATCCCACAACGCCGTGCTGCGCAACTCACTGGCGTTTCTGCCGACCGCCGAAGATGACATCCAGGCCCAATTCAACGCCATTGACGATGAAGGCCGGCTGCAACTGCAAGGCGTGGCCACCGACACCTACGACCTGCTGCTCAGCAGCCTGGAGTTCGCCCAGGTCACCAGCGACGAGCGCGCCGCCGATATCCTGGTGGGCCTGGGCAAACTGGCGATCAACAAACAGAGCCTGCCCAGTGAGTTCCAGGCGCCGGTGGATATCCTCAGCAACCATATTTCGCTGATCCTGCGCGAACAGCCGGTGGTCAACAGCCTGCTTGAGCGGATTGCCGCCGTGCCCGTGGCCGAGCGCCTCGACGCGCTGACCACCCACCTCAATCAGGAGCAGCAGGCCACCGACCTCGTCAATCATCGATACCATCGCTACCTTTTAGTGTTCTCGACGTTGCTGGTGGTGCTGCTGCTCTACCTGGCCGTGCGCCTGCTGCGCAGTTTCGCCGAGATCAACCGCGTCAACCGCGCCTTGCAGTCGGCCAACGAAACCCTGGAGCACCGGGTGGAACGGCGCACGCAACAACTCAAGGATGCCCAGAGCGAGCTGCTGGACAGTGCCCGCCAGGCGGGCATGGCGGAGATCGCCACCAATGTGCTGCACAACGTCGGCAACGTGCTCAACAGTGTGAATATTTCCGCCGACCTGGTCAGCCGCACACTGCGCAGCAGCAAGGCCCAGGGCCTGGGCAAAGCCATGCAACTGATCAACGCGCATCAGGGCGACCTGGGCACCTTTCTCACCGAGGATGAAAAGGGCAAATTGCTGCCGGGCTACCTCAACCAACTGGTGGAGGCGATTGCCATCGAGCAGCACGGCATGAGCGAGGAGTTGACGCAACTGAGCAAGAGCGTCGACCACATCAAGGACATCGTTTCAACCCAGCAATCCTATGCCGGTGCTTCCTCGTTGCTTGAACCGGTCGATATCGGCGCGCTGATGGACGACGCCTTGCGCATGAACGCCGGCGCGCTGAGTCGTCACCATGTCACGGTGGTCAAGCAGTACGCGCCGGTGCCGCAGATCCTGGGAGACAAACATCGGCTGCTGCTGATCATGGTCAATCTGATCAGCAACGCCAAGTACGCCATGTCCACGCTGTCCGAACGGCCACGGCAAATCACCCTGACGGTCGAGCAGACAGCTGACGCCAGGCTTCAGATCAGTGTCAAGGACGATGGCGAGGGCATACCGGCCGAGAACATGACGCGGATCTTCACCCACGGGTTTACCACCCGCAAGGAAGGCCACGGCTTCGGCCTGCACAGCTGCGCGCTGGCCGCCGTGGAAATGCACGGCCAGCTCACGGCCCACAGCGACGGGCCGGGCCTTGGCGCGGTGTTTACCTTGACGATTCCCTTGACCCTTGCAGGAAGTACCGTATGAACCAGCCTCCCAACCGGCGCATCCTGCTGATCGATGACACCCCCTCCATTCATGAGGATTTTCGCAAGATCCTGATGCCCAGCGCGCCAACCAACCAGGCGCTGGACGATATGGAGTTGGCGCTGTTCGGCGACACCGCTACACCGCAAGCCGAGGCGTTCGAACTGCATTGTGCCTATGGCGGCGAAGAGGGCCTGGGTTTGCTGATGAGCGCCATGGCGCAGCAGCGCCCTTATGCCCTGGCTTTCGTTGACATGCGCATGCCCCAAGGCTGGGACGGCGTGAAGACCATCGAGCAGTTGTGGAAAGTCGCCCCTGACCTGCAAGTGGTGGTATGCACCGCCTACTCGGATTACTCCTGGGACGACCTGCTGTCTCGCCTGCACGCTTATGACCGCTTGCTGATCCTGAAAAAACCGTTCGACAACATTGAAGTCCAGCAAATGGCCAATACCCTGGCCAATAAATGGGACATGGCCCGGCGTGCTTCCCTGCAAACGCTGCAGTTGGAGCGACTGGTGGAACAACGCACCCAGGCGCTGCAACTGGAAATCAACGAGCGCAAGCACCTGGAAAGCCAACTGGTGCAGTCGGAGAAGCTCGCATCGCTGGGGCAACTTGCCGCTGGCGTCGCCCATGAGATCAACAATCCGGTGGGTTTCATTTCATCCAACCTCAGCACCCTGGAGCGCTATTTCAACCAGCTGCAACAGATGCTGGAGGCGTATCAGCACAGCGAAGCGTTGATCGCGCAACAGGACCCGCGCGACCGGCTCGAGGCATTGCGCACGGCGCTGGAACTGGACTTTCTCAGGGAAGACATTCCAGTGCTGATCCGTGAGTCCAAGGAGGGTATTGGCCGCGTGGTACAGATCGTCAAGGACCTGAAGAACTTCTCGCGGGTGGATAACGACCAGACGTGGCAGTTCGCCAACCTGCAACACGGCATCGATTCGACGCTGAACATCGTCGCCAGCGAACTCAAGTACAAGGCCGATGTGATCAAGCACTACACGCCGCTGCCGGACATCGAATGCCTGGCCTCGCAGCTCAACCAGGTGGTGATGAACCTGGTGATCAACGCCGCCCAGGCCATGGGGCCGGAGCGCGGCACCATCACCATCAGCAACGGCGTGGAGGGCGACACTATCTGGCTGGAAGTGGCGGACAACGGCTGCGGCATTGCCGCCGACACCGTGCAGAAGATTTTCGACCCGTTCTTCACCACCAAGCCGGTGGGCGAAGGCACTGGGCTGGGACTTTCACTGTCCTACGGCATCGTCAAGAAACACCGGGGGGACATCTCGGTCAGCAGTGAGCTGGGCAAAGGGACGACATTTCGCGTGGTGCTGCCGATCCGGCAGACGGCGGCGTAGGGCACGCCGCCGGCCGTTCTTATTCGTCGGCTTTTTTCGGGCTCGAGCCAAACGACGCGAAGCGCTTGTTGAACCCGGCGATCCGGCCTTCGACCTGGGTCTTGCGTTGCTGGCCGGTATAGATCGGGTGTGAAGCACTCGAGACGTCCAGCGGGATGTACGGGTAGGTGTTGCCATCGCTGTGTTGATGGGTGCGATCGCTGTCGGCGGTGGAGCCGATCAGGAAGAACACGTCGGCGGCGGTGTCGTGGAACAGCACGGTGCGGTAGTCGGGATGGATACCAGCTTTCATTAGGCCTCCGGGGCGTCTGGGTGCTTTAATATGTTATACAGTAACACTAATTAAACACCTAAACGAGAACGGATTGCAATAGCCCATTGACCGATCGAACCCGTTGTCACGCTTTTTTGGCGCTTAGCGCAGTGGCCAGGCCTACCGCATCCGACGCCTCGTGCAATCCGGTTTTGACGGCGCTGGGCGTGGCGTCGTTCTTTCTCACCGCGTCGAAGTAGCCTTTGGCGACGGCCTTGTAATCCCCTGTGGCCGCGCCGACAAGCGCCTGGTCAAAACCATCTGCGCAGGTTTTGTTGAACCCGGCCAGTGCGCCACTGACAGCGCTTTCGCCGTTGGACTTGGCCTTTGCAATGCCCAACAACACGTTACTCATGCCTGGGATAAACCACAGATTCTTGCCGGCCTCGGCGGCAAACCGCTGAAGTTTTCCCGGTTGAGTGCCGTCGCGGTTCACGCGGGAAGCCTCGTCTGGAGCAGGTTTGTTCCGCTGCTCGGGTTGAGCGACAGACTGTTCACGGCCGATCGCCAGAGGCAGGCCTTGATTGACAATGGGAGGGGCGGAAACAGCAGACGAGATCGGCATGGGCGATGACTCCAGATGCATGAAAAAGCGGGCGTCCTGTACCGATAGTGGCCGCGGTCCCCCCAACAGTTCCATGGCTTGCGCCTGTGCGCCTGCCGCGACAGGGCCTTCAATCCTTGTCGCTTGTTTGGGTACAGGCGCAGAATGCCGGATCGACCTCAAGAGTCCGAACCAAGGAAAAAACCGTATGAGCCTGTCGTTACTAAGCCGTTACGCGTTCTTTGCCGCATGCATCATATTCACCCTGGCCAGCCTGCCCTTTATCGAACACGAGTGGCTGTGGCCCATCACGATAATCACCGGACTCCTCAGCCTGATCGGCATTTTCGACCTGCTGCAAAGCCCCCACGCCGTGCGCCGCAACTACCCGATCCTGGGCAATATCCGTTACCTGGTGGAAGCCATCCGCCCGGAAATCCGCCAGTACCTGCTCGAATCCGACAGCGATGCCCTGCCCTTCTCCCGGGCCCAGCGCTCGCTGGTGTATTCGCGTGCCAAGAACGAAACCGCCGATAAACCATTCGGCACCTTGATCGATGTGTATCAGTCGGGCTTCGAGTTCATCGGCCACTCCATGCGGCCCGCACCGTTGAGCGACCCCGGCGCCTTTCGCGTGATAGTCGGTGGCCCGCAGTGCACACAGCCGTACTCGGCGTCGGTGTTCAATATTTCGGCGATGAGCTTCGGCTCGCTCAGTGCCAATGCGATCCGCGCGCTGAACCAGGGCGCCAAACTTGGTAATTTCGCCCATGACACCGGCGAAGGCAGCATCAGCCCCTACCACCGCGAAAACGGCGGCGACCTCACGTGGGAACTGGGCAGCGGCTACTTCGGCTGTCGCACCAGCGATGGCCGTTTCGACCCGCAACGCTTTGCCGTGCAAGCGCAGGACCCGCAAGTGCGCATGATCGAAATCAAGATGAGTCAGGGCGCCAAGCCCGGTCATGGCGGGATTTTGCCCAAGCACAAAGTCACCCGGGAAATCGCCGACACCCGCGGCATCCTGATGGGCGAAGACTGTATTTCACCGTCGCGCCACAGTGCATTTTCCACGCCCATCGAGCTGATGCAATTCATCGCCCAACTGCGTGAGCTGTCCGGCGGCAAACCGGTGGGTTTCAAGTTCTGCCTGGGCCACCCGTGGGAATTCATGGGCATTGCCAAGGCCATGCTCGAAACCGGCATCCTTCCGGACTTTATCGTGGTCGACGGCAAGGAAGGCGGTACCGGCGCCGCCCCCGTGGAGTTCACCGACCACATTGGCGTGCCGCTGCGCGAGGGCCTGCTATTCGTGCACAACACGTTGGTGGGCCTGAACCTGCGCGACAAGATCAAGCTCGGCGCCAGCGGCAAGATCGTCAGTGCCTTCGACATTGCCAGTGTGCTGGCCATCGGCGCCGACTGGGCCAACTCGGCGCGCGGCTTCATGTTCGCCATCGGCTGCATCCAGTCGCAGTCGTGTCACACCAACAAATGCCCGACCGGTGTCGCCACCCAGGACCCGCTGCGCCAAAGGGCGCTGGTGGTGCCGGACAAGGCCCAGCGGGTATTCAACTTCCACCGCAACACCCTCCATGCCCTGGCGGAAATGCTCGCCGCCGCCGGGCTGGATCATCCGTCGCAGCTGTCGGCCAAGCACTTGGTGCGGCGCATGTCGGCAACCGAGATCAAACTGTTCTCGCAGTTGCATGTGTTCCTCAAACCGGGCGAGTTGCTCACCGGCGAGGTGAACGGCGAGTTCTATTCGCGGATGTGGCAGATGGCGCGGGCAGATAGCTTTGAGCCGCATGAAGTGGCCGCTGCCTGATTCATCCAGTGGATGCCTGCCCGGACGCCGGGCAGGCCGTCGAGACATTCGGTAATACCCAGCCTTTGCAATTGCTTACAAATACCGCCAACCTGCGCCCGCCCGACGCGTGGCGTACAAAAACGCCTGCGCTCGCTAATCTTCATTCAACAACTTGTTCAAGAGCCCGCAGCCATGCTGAACGGACGCGACCCGCGCATCGATTTTTTTCGGGGCCTGGCGTTGATCTTCATTTTCTGGGATCACGTGCCCCACAACCCCCTGGCCAATGTCACCGTGCAGAACTTCGGGTTCAGTGACGCCGCCGAAATCTTCGTCTTCCTGGCCGGCTACGCGGCGGTGCTGGCGTACGGCAAGATCCTGCAGCGCGACGGCTACCTCATCGCCTGCCTGAAAATCCTGCGCCGGGTGTGGACGCTCTACGTGGTGCATATTTTTCTGCTGGCGCTGTTGATGGGCATCGTGATTTTCGCCAACAGCCATATTGAAACCCGTGACCTGGTGCAGGAGATGGGCCTGGAGTATTTCCTCAACAATACCCAGCAGGCCCTGGTCGATGAGTTGCTGCTGCGCTTCAAACCCAACCTGACCGACCCGTTGCCCCTGTATATCGTGCTGATTCTCAGCCTGCCGCTCACGCTGCCCTTGCTGTTGCGTGTGCCCAGGGTGGCGGTGGGCATTTCTGTGACGGTCTACCTGCTGGCGCCCTGGCAGGGCTGGAACCTGCCGGCCAGCAACGGCGGGGTGTGGTATTTCAACCCGATCACCTGGCAATGCCTGTTTATCCTTGGCGGCGCAGCGGCCTTGCGTGCGGCGCGCCCGATTGAACAGCGCGCCCTGCTGCGTCAACCGTTGTTCATCGCGGCTGCGGCTTATGTGGTGACGACGTGCCTGATCACCCTGTCGTGGCGCTGGCCCGAAGTGCACGATGCCTGGATGCCGCGCCTGATCGGCGAATGGCTGTACCCCATCAGCAAGACCGACCTGTCACCCGCGCGTTTGCTGCACTTCCTGGCGCTGGCTTATGTCACCGCGAAATTGCTCCCCGGTGTCGGCTGGACGCAACAGTGGTTGGCACGGCAACTGGCGCGAATGGGGCGCTATTCCCTGGAAGTATTTTGCCTGGGTGTGGTACTGGCGCCGTTGGCGGACATGGTCAATGCGCTGACCGGCGATACCTTCGCCCTGCAGGTATTCACCGCGCTGGTCGGGGCCGCCATGATGATTGCGTTTGCCGCGTGGCTGGACTTCAACAAGCAACTGGACCAGCGCAGGGCCGCTGCGCTCCAGCCGCCGGCTGTCTAGCGGCTCTTTCCAAAATGGGAGCGGGCAAGCCTTAATGCCAGTAGTTAAGCGAACAAAACATAGGTATCGACAACCCCGTAGCGCTCAACCGTAACCACGATGCGAAGCGAGTCGCTCTTGCTCTTGCTCTTGCTCTTGCTCTTGCTCTTGCTCTTGATCTGCTTTTGATCTTAGGCGCCCCGTTAAACCACGCTGGCCGAACGCAGGCTTGAATTCGTGGGTAACCCGGCAGGACGCCGGGTTAGCCGCCCCGCGCCATGGATGGCGCGTGGCGGCGGCCCACGGATTCAAGCCTGCGTTCGGGCACACCGAGCCTAGGCGAGGTGCCGAGTGGTGGGGCAAGAGCCTTTTTGGTTACTTTTGGCTGGGCCGGCATTCCGGGCTCTTTTCCAAAAGTGACCCGCTGTAAAAGCGGAACCGATAGCAGCCGTTACCGCAGAAACGGATATGTACTCGGTCTGATCCAACATCCTGGTCGGCCCGGAGGCCGCCATCGGGGGCAAGCCCCCTCCCACATTTGAACCGGGATCGACCCAACATCCTGATCGGTCCTGAGGCCGCCATCGGGAGCAAGCCCCCTCCCACATTTGAACCGGGATCGACCCAACATCCTGATCGGTCCTGAGGCCGCCTTCGGGAGCAAGCCCCCTCCCACATTTGAACCGGGATCGACCCAACATCCTGATCGGTCCTGAGGCCGCCTTCGGGAGCAAGCCCCCTCCCACATTTGAACCGGGATCGACCCAACATCCTGATCGGTCCTGAGGCCGCCATCGCGGGCAAGCCCCCTCCCACAGGAGATCTACTGATCGGCATTAGGGCAAGCCTGCTCCCTATTTCCCGGCTCCGGTTCGGCCTAAGGATTCAGGCAACTGAACGCCCCGTCGCCTGGGTCGGCTGCAACTTGAACACGTAATACAACACCGTCAACAGCACCAGGAACGCAGGGCCGACGTACAGCGCCACGCGGGTGTCCGGGAAGTACGCCATCAGTCCCACGACCAGCAGCAGGAACGCCAGCGCCAGGTAGGAACTGACCGGGTACAGCCACATGCGGTATTTGAGGGCCGCTTGCTCGGCCGGGCTCAAGCCCTTTCGGAATTTGAGCTGCGCCAGCAGGATCATCAGCCAGGTCCAGATCGCGCCGAAGGTGGCGATGGAGGTCACCCATACGAACACCTGGTCCGGCACCAGGTAGTTGAGCAGCACGCCCAACAGCAAGGCAAAAATCGACAGCAGCAACGCTTTACGTGGCACGCCATTGCTGGACGTGGTGCCGAAGGTGGCCGGAGCCTGGCCATTCTGCGCCAGGCTGTAGAGCATGCGCCCGGTACTGAAGATGCCACCGTTGCAGGACGACAACGCGGCGGTAATCACCACGAAGTTGATGATACCCGCGGCGGTCTTGATGCCCAGGCGTTCAAAGGTCATCACGAACGGGCTGCCCTGGGTGCCGATTTCATTCCACGGGTAGATCGACAGGATCACGAACAACGCGCCCACGTAGAACAGCAGGATGCGCCAGAACACCGAGCCGATGGCGCTGGGAATCGTCTTCTGCGGGTTGCGCGCTTCACCGGCGGTGAGGCCGATCATCTCCACGCCCAGGTAGGCGAACATCACCATCTGCAACGACATCAATACGCCCTGTACGCCGTTGGGCATGAAGCCGCCATGGGTCCACAGGTTGGAAATGCCCAGCGCCACGCCGTCATTGCCGAAGCCGAAGGCAATGATGCCGACGCCGCCGATCACCATGGCAATGATGGTGACGATCTTGATCAAGGCGAACCAGAACTCGAACTCACCGAACGCCTTGACCGCGATCAGGTTGATGGTGCCCATGCTGATCAGCGCCGCCAGGGCCCAGATCCAGCGGGGGGTGTCGGGGAACCAGACGCCCATGTACACCGCCACGGCAGTGATTTCCGCGACGCAGGTCACCAGCCACAGGAACCAATAGTTCCAGCCGGTGAGAAAGCCCGCCAACGGGCCGAGGTAATCCTGGGCATAACGACTGAACGAACCGGCGACAGGGTTGTGCACGGCCATCTCACCGAGGGCTCGCATGATCACCAGGATTGCCAGGCCGCCAATGATGTAGGACAGCATGATCGCCGGGCCGGCCATTTCAATGGCCTTGGCCGAGCCGAGAAACAGGCCGACGCCGATGCAGGCACCGAGGGCCATCAGGCGAATATGCCGTTCACCGAGTTCGCGTTTGAGCGGGCCGCCTTGAGCGGTCTCGCCAGGGGGCAGTGGTTTGCCAACAGGCATAGGGATACAACCTCGTTTTTATTGGATTTATCCACCGAGCCTGCGGCGTAAGAACGGGGGGTTCAGACACCGGCTTGGCCGAGTTTGCCTCGTGGGCAAACCTACCTGGCGCACGGAGTGGGACAGGTCGGCGGGACGTGCAGTATAAAAAGCTCCCGATAGGGCTTTTCACTCAATAAACAGCAATATTTGGCGATATACCCCGAAAAAACCGGCTGCCACGGAGGTGCGCTAGTGGTCTAGACCGGCCTTCTCGGCGCAAAACGGCGCGGAGTATTGCATACCTTTGAAGGGGTGGGACATGTCGAGCCCGGTGCAGGTGAGAATCCCCGACCACCGTGTGCACACGAGTCATTCACTACCGCAGGCCGCAGAGACAGCCGTCGTCAAATCGCCTCGTGGATCAGCAATCGAGCCGCAGGCGTGCATGACGGCTCCCACGGCACTGCTACCACAGGGCCTTCTGCGCGATCTTTAACCAACAAACCTCATGGCGCAGGCAATCCGCGTCTACGCTTCAGACAGGTCCGATCAATCTGCAAGCATGGATCAATCGACTATGGGCGCTCTGTGGCAAACCGGTCCCGTCAAGGCTGAACTCGACAACGACAGCCCGTCTCCAGCGTCTTTGCCTGCAAAAAAACATCCCTGGCGCCGCCTGGGTTGGCTGATCCTGGTAATGGCCTTGATCGCCCTGGGCTTTGCCGCACACCGGGAAATCCACACCGCCCGCTGGCAGGCGCGCGAATTCAGCCAGTGGGCCGCCACATTGACCTACAGCGTGGCTCCAGGCGCCAGCGATGCGATGGTGTATCCCGGCGCCGGGCCGTTCGACCGACGCCTGGGCTACAGCGACCTTGGAGAATTCCTGCCGCGCTTGCTCAAGCGCAACTACCTGATCCAGTCCCAGGCGCGCTTCTCCGAGGCGCTGATGGACTACAGCCGCCACGGGCTATTTATCCCCTACGCCGAGAAAATCCAGGCCGGGTTGACCCTCACCGATTGCCGCGCCGCACCGCTGTATCAGTTCAACTACCCGACCCAGTTGTATGCGCGCTTCGATGACATTCCGTCGCTGATGGTCAACAGCCTGCTGTTCATCGAAAACCGCGAGTTGCTGGCGCCTGTTCCCGCGCAGGCCAACCCGGCGGTGGATTGGCCGCGCTTTGCCAAGGCCGCGTGGTCACAGCTCGCCCGTCAATTGCACTTGCCTGGGCAGACCGCGGGCGGCAGCACCCTGGCGACGCAACTGGAAAAGTACCGCCATTCGCCCGAAGGCCTGACCCTGTCGGGCAGCGAAAAGATCCGCCAGATGCTATCGGCCAGCGTGCGTGCCTACCAGAATGGCCCGAACACGCTTGTCGCCCGGCAGAACGTGGTGCGCGATTACCTGAACAGCGTGCCTTTGTCGGCCGTGCCCGGGCATGGCGAAGTGCATGGCATGGCCGAAGGCTTGCGCGTGTGGTACGGCGCCGACTTCACCCAGGTCAATCGGGCCCTGCTCGACACGGCATCGACGCCAGCCAGCCTGGACGCGCGTGGCCTTGCATTGCGCCAAGTATTGTCGCTGATGATCGCCCAACGCCGCCCTTCCCATTACCTGGCCAAGGGACGCGACGAACTGGCGCGACTCACCGACAGCCACCTGCGCCTGTTGGCGCAGAACGATCTGATCGAGCCAAAACTGCTCAAGGCCGCGCTGGCGGCGCGTGTCACCTACCGCGACTGGCAGCAACAGCCGACCGTCCAGCCCATCGACACCAACAAGGGCATCAGCGTCGCCCGCAGCCGCCTCGCCGCGCTGCTCAACCGACCGCTGTACGACCTTGATCGCCTGGACCTTTCCGCCACCAGCACCTTGCAGGGCGAGCTGCAAACCCAGGTCACCGACTACCTCAAGCAATTGGCCGACCCGACCTTCGCCGGTAAGACCGGCCTGCTCGGCGAACGCCTGCTGACGCCCGCCAGCACCGCCCAGGTGCGCTACAGCTTTACCCTGTTCGAGCTGACTGCGCAGGGTTCGCGGGTGCGGGTGCAAACCGACAATACCGACCAACCCTTCGACATCAACGAAGGCAGCAAGCTGGAACTGGGCTCCACGGCCAAGCTGCGGGTACTCACCACTTACCTGCAAATCATCAGCGAACTGCATGAGCGCTATGCCGCGCAAACACCGGCCGCCCTTGAAAAAACCGAGATCGCCGAGCAGGACCGTATCAGCCGTTGGGCCTTGGACTATCTGATCCACGCCGCGGACAAATCCCTGAGCCGCATGCTCGCCGCCGCCCTCGACCGTACTTACTCGGCCAGCCCCAGCGAAGGCTTTTTCACCGGTGGCGGCCTGCACCACTTCCACAATTTCCGTCACGAAGACAACGGCCGCAACCCGACCTTGCGCGATGCATTACGGGAGTCGATCAACCTGCCGTTCATTCGCCTGATGCGCGACCTGGAACGTTACGTCACCTACACAGGCCCCAATAACAGCGCGCAGTTGCTCAAGGATGACGACGACCCACGGCGCCAGGAATACCTGGCCCAATTTGCCGACCGTGAAGGCACCACCTTCCTCCTCAAGTTCTGGAGGAAATACCAGAAGAAAGACACCCAGGCACGCCTCGATACCTTTCTCGACAGCCTGCACCCCACGGCGATTCGCCTGAGCGCCGTGCACCGCTACCTGTTTCCCGAGGCCGACCAGGACACGTTCAACCGTTTTGTGCGCTCACACCTGGGCACTGCCAAAACCAGTGACAAACTGACCGACGAACGCTTGCGGCGGCTGTACGCAGACTACGGCCCCGGCACCTATGATTTGCCCGACCAGGGCTATATCGCCAAGGTCCACCCGCTGGACCTATGGTTGCTGGGCTACCTGCTCAACCACCCCGACGCGACCTTTGGCGAGGTCGTCAAGGCCAGCCAGTTCGAGCGTCAGGAGGTGTACAGCTGGCTGTTCAAGAGCCGCCATCAGCGTGCGCGCGACAGCCGTATCCGCACCATGCTGGAGGTTGAAGCCTTCCTGGATATCCACCAACGCTGGCGGGCCGTGGGCTATCCCTTCGATCACCTGGTGCCATCGCTGGCCACCGCCATCGGCAGCTCCGGCGACCGCCCTGCCGCATTGGCCGAGCTGATGGGGATCATCCTCAATGACGGCGTGCGTGCGCGGGCAGTACGCATCGACAGTCTGCACTTTGCCGCCGATACGCCTTATGAAACCCGCGTGATCAACGACCCGGCCGAGGGCAAGCGGGTGATGCCGGTAGAAGTGGCGCGGGCCCTGCGAGGGGCTTTATCCCAAGTGGTGGATGCCGGTACAGCGAAACGCGTGGCCGGCAGTTTCAAACTGGACGACGGCACACCGCTAGCCATGGGCGGCAAGACCGGAACCGGCGACAACCGCATCGAAGCCATCGGCGCCGGCGGTCGGGTACTCAGTTCCAAGGCGATAAACCGCACTGCCACCTTTGTGTTCTTTATCGGTGACCACCACTTCGGCACGCTCACCGCCTTCGTCCCAGGCAGTTCGGCACAAACCTTCAAGTTCACCTCGGCGCTGCCGGTGCAAGTGCTCAAAGGCATGGCGCCCATTCTGCTGCCGTACCTGAAGCCAGGCAGCCAGACGCTGTGCCAGCCCGTGGCCGGGCAATACTGAAAACAGGCGTCGGGCAAAAGGCCGCGCACTCTTCGCCCGGTCGGGCCACCGCGCTAGGAGTGAACGCCTGACGATGCCATGCCAGATTTCTTCGGTGTGATAGAGCCATCGACGCTACAGCCTGCCGGGCACCCAGCATCAATAGACTGTTACTGCCCGGCGCTCCCTTGCGCGAGCCTAATCTGAGTGTCCGCCCCACTGCAGAAATACGCCATGACCGCCATTGCCCCCGCCACACACGAAGATAAGGGCCAGCACTACGACGTCATTCGGGAAGCCTTGCCCGACTGGGTCACCAAGCTGTCGATATCACGCATCAGCGCTTTGAAAGCCAGCCGCAAAACGATTGCGCCCTGGTATAAAAGTGCCTCCTCCCACCAGCATCAATTATTGAAAACCGCGGTTGCCGAACATTGGAAAACCCAAACCCTCGTCGACCAGAAACTCGCCCCGATCACCGATCTCAAAGGCTTCGCCGAGCCGTTGTTAACAGCCGCGCTGAAACAGCAGTACAACCTTGATGTCGATGTGCGCAGTACCTGCCTGCGGCTCTATGCCCCGGCTGACCGGCCATGGTGGGTCATGGATTTTGGCGGTGGCGTGCAAAGCCGTACGGTGTCGCTGCTGGACGCGGCACTGCACAACTTTGCCGACAGCGAGGCGTTCACCGCCGATTCGCAATTTATCACCCTGCCCGACGCCTTGGGTCATTTCGAAGTCCTCCCCCTCAAAGCCCGGCTGTCGATCCAGCAGTTCAAAGCGCTGGTTCGCAACCTGGACATCGGCGCCCAGTACCAACAGCATCTTGAGAACTATCTCGGCCGCACCGCCCCGGTGGTCGAAGGCGTGCTGCGCGCCCGGGTGATGCTCAACCAGCAGGCCGCCCTCACGGTGGCCGCGCGCATGGCGTTGATCAAGGGCGATATCCAGGCGTTGGATCATGCGTTGATCACGGGTTTGATCAAGGGCCAGCAACACCTGATGCTCGACGGCAAGGCCGCGTACTGCCATGACCTCAGCCTGATGGACGCCACCTTGACCGGCGTGGTGCTGATTGCCGCCGACCTGGAAGTCAGTCGCCAGGCAACGCCCGTGATCGCCTATATTCCGGATGACCCGCAGCACCCACTCAAGCGCTATCCCTCGACGGTTGCGTTCATGCAGGCACTGACGGGGCAACTGCGCCAGCCCGACTATCAGCAATTTTTCAGCCGGTTTGTCGAGCATCAGTACCAGGGGCACTTTTTCAGCCAGTTGGACACGCGTTTGAGCCAGGTGAAATGGCATCAGCGCGCGCCCGGCGATCCACAGCCGACCTGGCGTGACACGCCCCTCGACAACCCCAACCTGCAGTTCAGCGGGACGCGTGTGCGCACGCCACTGTGGGAGCATCTGTATCAGCAAAGCCTCAATAAAATCCTCAACGATGCCCGTGAACTTGCGATCGCAACCGCCTACGCGGACCGCATGGCACGTTGGGCCTGGTGGGATAATCTGGAAAAAATCCTCTCGGACATTCTCAACGCGGCGCTGCTAGTGGTGACCCCCTTCGTTCCGTTTCTGGGCGAATTGATGCTGGCCTATACCGCTTATCAACTCGCGGACGAAGTGTTCGAAGGGCTGTTGGATTGGGCCGAAGGCCGAGGGCTGGAGGCCATTGAACATGTGGTCGGGGTCACGGAGAACGTGGTGCAACTGATCGCATTCGGTGCCGCCGGGCACCTGGCCCATCTCAAGCTGTCCGCCTTTGTCGAGGGTTTGAAGCCTGTGACGCTGGCTGATGGCAAAACCCGTTTGTGGCATGCGGACTTGAGCCCCTATGAACAAAAAGCCGTAACCCTGGCCCCCGCCTCGAAACCCGATGCCCAAGGGTTTCACTGGCACGCCGGCAAAAAAATCCTGCGCCTGGAGAACAAACATTACGAGGTCAGCCAGGAACCCGACACTGGCCGGCACCGGATCGCCCATCCACAACGCCCGCACGCCTATCGTCCCGAGGTGGTGCTTAACGGTCAGGGTGCCGTGATGCTGGAGGGCGAAGAACCCAGGGCCTGGGACGACTCACAACTGCTCCAGCGCCTGAGCCCCATCACCGCCACCTGGCCACCTGCACGCCTGCAGCAGTTAGGCGATATCAGTGGCACCGAACCCGGCGCGCTGAGGCATATGTACGCCGAAAACCAGGCACCGCCGCCGCTATTGACCGATACCCTGAATCGCTTCGAACTGCGACAGCACATCGACACGCTCAGTGAACCGTCCGCCGACAACGGTGAAGCCGCTTATTGGTCCGCCGACATGGTAACGCGAATGCCTGGCTGGCCGGCCGATAAAGCCATCGCGGTGTTCGAAGCAGCCGACCTGAGCGGCGAGCCGATGCACCATGGCGCAATGCAGGCAACGCAGGCGTCGACGCTGGCCATCAGCCGTGAAGCGTTATTGGCAGGCCGGTTAACCCCACGAATCGTAGACTTTCTGGACAACGCCGAGCTTACCGCTCTACTCGGCAAGCCCTTGCCCGCCGACAATGAGGCGCGGGCGCAAACCCTGCGTGAACAGCTGAGCCGTTACGTCGCCACACGCAAGGACGATATCTTCGAGCACCTGTACGGTTTCAAACGCCAGTCAAACAGCGCCCACGGGTTGCTGCTGCAACGCCAGTTCCCCGAGCTGCCCGACAGCCTGGCCCGAGTGATACTCAACCAGGCCCGCCCGGCGGAAGTGCAGTTGATGAACGACGAGAAGCGCTTGCCGCTACGGCTCAAGCATCAGGCCAGGGAATTACAGTTCGAAGCGCGAACCACCCACGCGTACGAAGGTTTCTACCCGGGCAACGCGCCCACACCCGATACCGAACGGCTGCTGCTCAACGCGGTGAGAATCCACAGTGACGCGTTCGCCAACCTGCGCCTGAGCATCCGCGAGCAAGTGCCCAGCGGGCACCTGCGTTGCCAGGTCGGTCCGGACGAGGCGGCGACCGATGCGCTGCTGGTACGCACAGCGCCTGGGCAATACGCACGCCATGAAGCCGGCGTCGCTAGCACCTTGGACTTGTATGAAGCCGTGCTACAAGCCCTACCCCGTGGCACCCTGGGCTTCGCGCCGGGTGATGGCGAGGCGTTGCGCCAGTGGCTCACACGCACCCTGCAACCACCTGCCGAACGCCGCACGGTGTTGGCCGAACCGCCGGTCTTCAGCGTCGCCCCCCTAGAGATCCAACATCTGCTGCAAAAGCCGATGTTCAGCGCCCTGCGCCGTAGACTGGGGCGCGCCAGCGTAGACGAGCGCCTCAAGTCGCTGTATCCGACGCTTTGCGAAGAAGATGTAGCGGCCTATGCCCTGTCGCTGGACTCGGCCGAGGGACAGCGTCTGCTCACTGAGCTTGAAACCGAGAAAAAGCACCTGCTCAAGGCACTCAACCATTGGCAGGGGCTGCCGGCTGCCGGCACTCAAAGACGTCGCGCAACACTCCCGGAGCAGTTGTTCAGGAAGCGAGTGACTGCGCTCATACAGAGCAGTTGGGAACAATCGGCCAAGGGGTACGAAACGGATTTCGGCGAACGCCGAGTGGGCAGTGAACTGGACCTGCGTGGAGAAACCATCTACGGGTTTGTGCAAAACTTCCCCCGATTGGACACCGCGTTGAACCACATCACCAACCTCAACCTGGCAGGCACCGACTTCACTGATGCCGACAGCCCGTTCCTGCACAATTTCCCTAACCTGCGTATGCTGGATATCACCGGCAAGCACCTGAAGACTTTTCCATCGGCCATCAGCGGTATGCGTCGACTCACCCATCTGGGCCTGTCCGAAAACCCGATTCGCTGGCGTGCGCAGAACCTGGAACACCTCAGGCAATTACACCACCTGAGGGTATTGATCCTTTCGCACAATGAACACTTGATCACACCGGCGGACATCAGCCGCATGCCGGAATTGCGCATACTGGCGCTCAACAACACGCAAATCCGCGATTGGCCCATAGGGCTGTTCGAGCTGCCCCGCTCTCCCGACTTCAACCTGAATTTGCTGAATACACCGATCACCCAGGTACCGATCGTCGAACCCGGCTCGGCGCAAGCCGAACTGGTGACACGGGCACGCCTGGACAACAACAAGCTGGAGCAAGACGCCGAGGATCGGCTGGTCAGTTACCGGCGCGCCGCGGGCCTGGATCCTTATCGCACCTATCCCCCCCGAGGCAAGCTGGACAGTCAATTCTGGTTCGAACACCTGACACCCGAAATACGCCAGGGATGGCAGGAAATCTGGGACGATCTCGAACGGGAACATGGCTCACAGGGTTTTTTTGAAGTCATCAGAAGCCAGCGACAACCCGCCCCCGACATCGTCCACGACCCGGACGATCTGGCGCGCTACAACCAGAACCTCAGACAATTGCGCACCAATGTCTTGCGCCTGCTAAGGGCCGCCGACAGTGACGAGCAAACCCGTACCGCGCTGTTCAACCTGAGCGCCATGCCGACCCACTGCGCCGATGCGGGCGCCCAGCTGTTCAACGCCATGGGGATCGAAGCCATGAAGCTGGAGGCATGGCGCGAGCCCACTCCTCAAGCCCGCACCGGTGCGCTGGTACGGCTGGCCAGACAAAAGGCGCGGCTGGACAAGGTCAACCAGATTGCCAGACACGATATCCAGACTCGCCTCAACACCCCCGCACTCAATGAGGATGGCAGCGAAGGCCCCCCGTTGCGGCTGACCACCGAAGTCGTCGACGGTGTTCCGGGCACCCTGGATGAAGTCGAAGTGTACAGCGCCTACCAGACCGGCCTGAAGGAGCGCCTGGATCTGCCTTGGTTGGCGGACCACATGCTATACCGCGATGCCGGCGATGTCGCAGCCTGGCAACTGGCCAATGCCTACGACAAGGTCATCGAGGAGGAGCAAGGCGATGGGCTGGTGAACCAAATGCTTGAGCAGTATTTCTGGCGCGACTATTTGCTCAATACCCGTCCCGAGGCGTTCCGACAGATCAAATGCCAGCATGAACAGGCCAGTGAAAGCATCGACGATTTGCGCCTGGCTCAACAGGCTTGGGCCGCCCATGAACAACTGCCACCGGCGCGCAAAAGTTCGACCACCAGCACCGAACTCCGACAGCGTCTGCTCGACCTGGCAGACGCACTGAATGTCGCCCATGAGCAAGTCCTGACCGGCGAGCCTATGACGGAAGAACGGTACTTGAGCCTGTTTCTCAAGAGTTTCTACGACGAACAGGAACTGGGCCGCCGCCTGACTCGTGAGGCCATGGTTGCCGTCGGGTTTTGACCCTCAGCAGGCACCAGGCGTGCCCCTGGTACCTGCAAAAACCTGAACTCAACGCAGAGATGAAAGGCCCATGCAGTGGTTATGTATGGCCGCTGCATTACCCTGGGTAAGTAGTGTAGGTCGAGTCGATTGTTCGATTCACGTGGGGTGCCGTCACCCTCTCTCTACAGGAAACCCAGGTTATGTCGTCACTGCCCCTTCCGCCAACCGAAGACCTGCTACGTCGGTTACCGGTATGTCTCACGGCCATTGAGCATCTGCTCGATGCCCAGCCGGACTTCGCCGCGCTGATGGCCGCCCATTTGCGCCAGGCACTGGCCGACCTTGTGCCCGACACCCCGCTTGATCCCGATGCAGTTTTTCTGAACGAGTATGTGTACGACAGCCCGACGACGGACGCTCCAGACCGCCTCGAACCAAAGCCCCGGGTTACCCGCACGCGTAATCTGACCCAGGTCCTGCAAGAAGCTATTGCCACCGGAAAAATACCGACCGAGCATGCCAAGGAACCGCAAACCGGCGTAGTCGAGCAGGCAGTGGGCTTCTACTCACGCGCTCACGACGCTGGTCGCGACGGCGAACTATCAGCCCTTGAAGTCACGGCCTTCAATCAACTGATCAGCAACCTGCAACACGACAGCCAGGCGCTCTACTTGCGCGAGCTCGACGTGTTCTGGACGTCTGCCCAGGCAACCACCGGCGCCCTCAGCGTGTCCGAAGCCATCAGTCAAAAACAACGCATCGTGTTTGTACTTGAGTCGGATCTGACCACCTACGACGCCCTGCAAGAGGTCGCCCAGGCCGAGCAGGCGTTGCAGGAAAAGCCCACGGACACTCAAGCCCTGACGGACGTTGCCGCAGCCAAGGCCCACCTGAAGGTGTACACCGAGGGCCGGCAGCTGATCGACAACCTGGTGCTCCATGAGACCTCGGGCACCGCCACACGCCCGCAGGTGGTGGCGATCACGTTGTACTCGACGGGCCAGCCCGACTGGTCGGCGGCGCTGAACGGCTGCTTCGTACTCACCGAGCGACTGCACGGCACGCGCCCGACGGTCCTCTACACCCCGCAATTGGGCGTTGAGGTATTCGAGCAGTTCTCCACCATGGAGAACACCCTGCGCAGACGCCTGGTGGCAGGTGCCGAAAAAGGCCGTCTGCTCACCAACATTGCACTCAGCCAGCGGCGCCTTGTGGACGAAGGGTTACGCAGTGGGCAGAACCTGCGCTACACGCCGATCACCGGCCCCGTATTCAGGGCGTGCCTGCAAGCCCAGCGTGACCAGCAAGAGGCCGATATCGATCAAGCCTTCAGCGCCACACCTACCCGGTTTGACACACTGGCGGCCGCGCTGGGCGCCCCCCTGGCACTGCCGCTCAAAGGCAGCCCGAGCTTGAACGCCCGCGTGCCTGCAGCGGTAGACCCGACGACCCTGCCGGCCCTCGCCCACACACCGCCGGACCCTGAACAGCAGGCGCAGTTGATACAGCTTTGGCACTCACTCAACCAGCAGATCGAGTACGTACTGGCCCCCGACAAACATCCTTCGCTGGAGGGTGTGTTGTCAGCCCTGCTCAAGGAGACCTTCCCACAACAGGCCCAAGAAACCGGTTTATATGTCAACCGCTACCGCATCGACGGCGACGGTCAGCGCCATTTTGAATCTTCGCAAAGCCTGTTGGAGGCGCTTTGCGCTTTATTACGCTGGGAGGATGAACCCCAGGAACAAGCGAATCACACCGAAGGTGTCTTCAGCAGCGCCACAGCCTTCAGTGCTGCCGACCAGATCGCGTATACCGGTACACTCACAGCCCTGGCGCAAACCCTGCTGGCCACGTTGAGCGCACACATCACCACTTACTGGCACACGCCCATAGCGCCTGAATTGGCCTGCCCACAAGCCAGATTGATAGAGGTGCACCGTCAAGCCCTGGATGTACAGGCGCGCCTGGGCATGGCCGACAATACGTTGAGCCCGCAGGCCAGACGGTTGATTGATCGCGTGCTGCAATGCCCAACCCTGGCCCGTCGTGAAGCCCGCTTCAGCCACGGAAACCGCCCAGGGGTGTATCAATTAACGCTGAACACCGGTGATGCACAGGGCGTACGCCTGGCCGGCAGCTTCGTCCTGACCTCCAGCGACGGCTCCAGCCCGGTACATCCCCATTGGCCCAATGGTCATAAAAATCTCAGTACCCATAAAGCTGGAGAGGGTACGGTCGTGCTGTTTACCCCGAGCCAGGGCTTTGAAGAATTTGCCACCCTGCAAACACTGCACGACACCCTGAAGGCCCGCATCGATGCCGGTGACGACACGGGCAGATTATTGATCGCCAGCGTGCCGCTGTTGGTACTGCGCGGCAAAACCGGGTTATGGGGCAGTGACCTGCGCAACACCTTTGCACCGATAGCCAGTGATTTTGTCGCCGACAACATTCAAGCGTTACTGGACAAGCAGCAGTCCGACATCGAAGCCATCCTGGGCCTGTCCGAGGGTAAACCCGATCCGCAGAGCAATGGCCGTGTAGAACTGGTCGAGCTGTTGGACATGGCAGAGCCCTTTGTGGCACGCAACCAGCGGCTGTTGGAGCATTGGCGATCGGACTGGGAGAAGCGCCTGAGCCCAGCGGACCAGAAGGCGCTGCAAGACCACCTGCGCAGCGCAGACGAGAAACAGAACGAACTGAGCAAACAGTGGCACGCGCTGATTCCCACACTGGCCGGGTACGCCAGGCAACGGGTGCTGTTGAAGATACGCGCGTTGCTGCCAGACCATCGCGCACAGGACATTGACCCGGACCAGACGATGGTCATCCGTACCACGCGAACCCGTATCAGTGCCGGTGCCGGTTTTGGCTCAGTGCATGAACGAGTGGTGCCAAGTCGCGTCAGCCTGACCAACCTGCTGCTGCAAAACAACAAGCCATGGAGCAGGAGCTTATCCTGGACAGAGGACGACACATTGCAAGCCAACCTGACCACCGCGCAGGGCAACTGGCTGCGTAACGCCCAAGGTGAAGTCATCACCGTGGACAAGGAGCGCCTCCAAGCGTGGGTCAAAGAGCTGAATATCGGTCACGAGTACACCGAGAACATCCTCAAAAAACACCTCGCACCCCACACCGATACGGCCGTGAAAAAAGCCTGGATGGCGAGCCAGGCGGCCGCCCTGGACTATGCAGCCTTGTTGGCTCGCTTGAGTCCGGATGCCTACAGCACAGTATTGGCCAGTGACCCCGTTCAAAACAAAGGCGCCGCCTGGGTGGCGGCCGTACTCGCCGCCACAGACCCCAAGGTACGCCAACCGGTCGACGGGCAGGCAATCGTCGCCAATGCCCTGATGTTCAATCCCGCCAGCGACGCGCCCGAGGGGCGCGGTGGGCAGACCGTGAACGGGGTTTTGATACTCTCCACCGCCGTCGATGAAATGCTGGTGCTTTATACCCCGCATGCGCCCGACAGCGTGGAGCTCAGGGAAGTCGCCAGCGAGGCTGAGCTGATCAAGCTGATGCGCACTTCGGCCTGGCAGGCTTACCTGCTGGCACGTTTACCGGCGAACACGCGCTTGCTCAATCATCGCCTGGTCGCCCATCCAGGCGATGTGCTGGAGGGCTTGTACCGGCAGAATTACCTGTATTTGCTGGACAAAACCGATACTGAAAGCGTGACCAATGAGGAATTGGCCTACCAATCCACGCTTAACAAAGTGATGTTCGGCATTGAAGTCGTCATGACCGTGCTCGGCGGGTTCCCCTGGGGTGGGCATCTGACCTCTTCGGCCTTGCGCTGGGTGGGCCGAATGGGCAAGACCACGGTCCAGGCCCTACGCAAAGTGGGGCAAAGCGTTGCAGGGTTGATTGTACGTCGCGGCGGGAAGGGCCAGGTTCTGTTCGAGTTCGCAACGGCCACCACCACTGTCACTGGCGCCATTCGCACCGCCGGTATTGGTATCAAGCCGTTACAGATGCTACTGCGGCCCGCAAGAAACACGCGCAAGCCCGACCTGACGGCCTATGAGTCAGCCTTCCGACAAGAGTCTCCGGCCCTGGTGGTCAAGGATGGCATTCCGGCCGGCTCATCGTTGTCCGAAGGCACAGGCATCTATCGCACACCGAGCAATCCCCCCACCTGGTTGGTCCGCGCCGCCGATGGGCAGGGTAAAGAGCAGGTATTTCGGATTCAGAATTCGTTCAAGCTCTACGACCCCCATGGGTTGGTGGCCCCGGTACTCACCCCCCGCGCAGGCGTCACGCCTTTCAAGCTGCGTAAACTGGCCAATCAACGCTGGGAGTTGGACACGTTGAACCGCGTGCCCGGCGGAGGGCCAAAAGTCGACAGCACCGTCACCGTTGCTCTTAGGGATTGGAACGCGCAGGTCGTGGCCAATGCCCAGTCAGCCAATCCGCTGACAACGCTCAACCCAGCCGATTTTTTCAAAAGCCGAGCGATCGCAGTCAAGACCTGGAACAAATATGTAAGGCAAAGCGGCGAGATAAACGCCGCGGGTTTAGCCAAAATCGGCCCCGCGCCCGCACAAGGGTACGCAAAGTTTACCGACGACCTTTTCAAGACGTGGACAGGCCTGGGTGATGAAACCTCGCAAGCAGCGCAGGCCTTTGTCAGGGCCCATCATATCAGCCCAACCGTGTGGGCAAGGTACGTGACGAAGGGCGGCAAGTTGACCGAGCCAGGCATGACCCGATCAATAAGGCTGGCCAATCTTCCATCGGGTAAGAGAAGCAAGATCACCGATCAACACCTTCTGGACTGGGACAGGCTGTACCTGCGACCGGAAGTCCCGAGAACCGCGCCCATCACAAAAGCGCAAGTGATGAAATATGCATTTGATAATGGCCTTCACATCGACTCCTGGATGAAATACGTATCCCCCAAGGGAGGCGCTTTCCTCAGGCACAACCCGGCTCAATCGGCGCGACTTGAGCGCCTGGGAATTCCCTCCACTGCGCCGCAGACAGCCCCTCTCGACCTCTCAGCGGCAGGCCCGTCCGCCCAGGCTCCGGCCTGAACGCGCGTGCTTGACCCGCACCTTCACCCGCGCTTTCACCCGCGCTTTCACCCGCACTTTCACCCGCACTTTCAATAGTTACCGCCGACACAACCCGCCCCCACCCCATGCTGATAGTTCACTCCATCAGCATGAGGACCTTGCCAATGAGCACGTCGAACACACCAGCAGCATCACCGACGCCTCAAGAAATACGTACTCACCTGCTTGAAATCGATCCAGCGCTGCGTACTCAAACCCAGGCGCCTGCCGTATTCCCCTCTGAACGGCCTGCACGGCAAAAGCTGAATGCTGCCTGCCTTCTGATCGCTACCCGACGCCTATCGGCTCAAGCGCCACTCGCTGCCAATTTTTCACGTTCATCCCTGCCCGGCCTGAGTGCCGTGCGGCCCTTGGCTGTTCCTCTAAAGGCAACCTGACCATGTTATTCGAGTCTCCTTATCACCACGCTGCAAGCCATGCAGAAAAGGGTATTCACTTTGACTTTATCAAGCGTGCAATACCCGATTGGCTCAGTTCGACAACGCTGGCCCGCGCTCGCGCGGTGCAGGCCGCGAGCCCTTACGTCTATACACGAATCACCTCCATCGACGAAGCCCTGAACAGTGTTTCCAAAGAGGCCATGGCCGCGCATTGGACCTCCAGGAACACCGTGGATGAAACATTCAAGTACGTAAAAGACGTTTATACCTTCGCCGAGCCCCTGCTCAAAAAAGCCTTACGGGAATACGGCAACATTGATGTAAAAAACACCTTTATTCGTCTTTATGCCCCCGCTAAAAACGGCTGGTGGGCCATTGGCGTACGCAAAGGCGTAACCAGCCGGACCGTATCGTTATTGGACGCAGCCCTGCATAATTTTTCTGCCAGTGAGCAATTTTCCGACGTTGCGTTCTTGTCCAAGGCGGACGCTCAAGGCCAGCAGGACATTCTCCAGCTCACCTCGCGCACCAGCGGCCAACCCTTGACCGCACTGGGCTTTAAAAGGCTGTGCCGCAGCCTGAATATCGGCCTGCAATACCAGACGCGGCTATTGAAAGTCCTGGGGTTCAACAATCAGGTGCAGGCCGACAAATTACGCCTCAAGGTGATTGCCTGCGATAAGGCAGCGCTGAAAAACGCCGCCTGTATCGCCCTGTCGCAACAGCATATCCAAGACGATGCCCGGCGCTTGCTCTTCGACATCGCTGAGGGCAAGCCGGCCCCGGCCCTGGGTGGCATTGCGGTGCAGTACTACAACCTGAGCCTGCTGGATGCGCAACTGAGCGGCATTGTGTTGATTGCCGCGCCACAAGGCAGCGATAAACACATCAAACGCTTGATTGCCTATATCCCCGAGGACCCCGAGCATCCGTTGAAGGAGTACGCCTCACCGGTCGCATTCATGAACGCGTTGACGCGCCAATTGCGCGACAGTCCCTCGCCTCAGGATGAAACAGGCCAAACGCCGACCAAGGCCACCTACCGGCAATTCTTCAGTCAATTTATCGACCACAAACAACGCGGGCACTTTTTCGCTGAACTGCAACGCCGCTTGTACACAGTGCAGTGGCATCAGAAGGCACGCACCGACAGCGGCCCCAGCTGGCAAACCCTCAAGGTCGACACGCCGCAGTTGCACTTCAGCGTGCAAGACATCTTTGACGATTACCAGAACCGCCCGCCCTCAGGCCACTCCGAGCCCGATACGCTGTGGCATTACCTGTATCGGGTCAGACTCAACAAGATCGTCAACGATACCCGGGAAATTGCCATCACCACCGCCTATGCAGACCTGATGGCGCGCTGGGCCTGGTGGGACAACCTGAGCAAGATCCTGTCGGACATCTTTAACGCCGCGCTGCTGGTGGTCACCCCGTTCGTGCCGTTCCTGGGAGAGTTGATGCTTGCCTACACCGCCTACCAGGTGGCCAACGATGTGTTCGAAGGTATCGTTGACTGGGCGCAGGGCAAAGGGCTGGAAGCTGTCGGTCACGCCATGGCGGTCGTGGAGGCGGTGGTGCAGTTGGGCGGTTGGGCGGCGGCAGGAACTCTCGGCCAGACCCTCACCCTCAAGCTATCGCCATTCGTCGAGAGCCTGCACCCGGTGGAGCTGGCCAGCGGCGAAAAACGCTTGTGGAACCCTGACCTCTCGCCCTACCTGCAGAACATCAGCCTGCCCAAAGACACCCGGCCTGACGCACAGGGTGTGTATCAACACGCTCGAAAACAATGGCTGGTACACGCCGACAAGCACTACCAGATCGAACCGGACAAGCAACTGCTGCACCATCGCATCGTGCACCCCGGCCGGCCGGAGGCCTATCAACCGAAGGTGCGACTCAATGGCAACGGCGCCTGGGTGCGTGAAGGTGAACAGCCGCGCAGTTGGGACGACACTGCGCTGATGCGCCGTATCAGCGCCACCACTCAGGGGCTCACCCCTGAACAGCTCGAACAGGTGCGTACCATCAGTGGCAGCGAGCCCGACCATCTACGCCATATGTACCTGCGCAACCGGCCGACCCCACCGCTGCTGGCCGATAGCATTGAGCGTTTTCGCGCCGGCCGGTTGGCCGACGAATCCGCCCGCAAGCTGCGCACGGGCCAGACACTGGAGCCGTACTCCTACTGGTTCGAACAGGCCGTCACCGACCTGCCCGGCTGGCCGCCAAGCAAGGCCCTGGAGGTGTTTCACAACAGCGACCTGAGCGGCGAATCGCGCAAGTATGGCGATGCCACCGCCCTGCCGGCCGACACGCTGGCCCTCAGCCTGGCCGACGTAATGGCTGCCAAACTGCCGGAGCGTGTCCTGGGTTTTCTCGACGAACAGCAGGTCAATACGTTGCTGGGCGAAACCTTGCCCAAGGCACAACAGGACCAGGCGCTGCGCAATAAACTGGCGGACTACGTAGACGGCTTTGGCGGGCACATCGCCAATAGTCATTATCAACTGGGCCAAGCCAGCAGCGATCCGCACATCGCCCTGCTGCGCCAGACCTGTCCCGAACTGCCCCTGAGCAGCGCCAACGCCCTGCTCAAACAGGCATGGCCCGAAGAACTAAAGGCAATGACAGACGAACAGCGCCTGCCCCTGCGCCTCAAAACCCTGGCTGGGGAGCTGGACTTCGACACCCAGGCGAGCCGCGCAGTCGAAGGGCTCTACCCGCCGCAGCAACCGTCTGCGCAGAGCGAACGGCTGGTGCTCCACACCCTGCGCCTGCACAGCGATTCGCTCAGCAACCTGAGAATCGACATTCGTGAAAACAGCCCCATCGGCGCCTTGCGCTGCAGCGTCGGTGAAAGCGACGCCTCCCACGCCCGCACCTTGGTGCGCGACGCCCAAGGGAATTATCGGGTGTTCGACGCTGATGGCAAATCGCTGAACCCTGCAGCAGACCTGTACGAGTCCCTTCTCTGGACCCTGGCGCAGGTTCCGGACCGCACCCCGCCCTTTGCCGGCAGCGAAGGCGAGAAGCTCAGGCAATGGGTCATCAACCACAATCAGGCCCCGGCCGAGCGACGCCTGGCATTGGCTGAACCGCCCGTGCGGATGCGGCCCGGCCCCGAGACCGAGGTGCTCCTGGGCGGAGGCGTATCTTGCAAAATGAGCCGAACCGACAGCTATGACAGGCAGCCCAAAACGATTGAGGAGCGCATCAAGCTGTTGCTCCCCAACGTCAGCGACGAGGGCCTGCCACGCTTATCGCACACGCTGTCGACGCTCGAAGGCCAGCAAAAACTGGAGCACATGGAGTCACAAAAAGAACAATTGTTCAAACAGCTCGATACCTACATCAAAGGCCCGACGCGCTGGGAAGGCACGCCCCTGGAGCCCGAAGTGCGCCACCGCCGGGCAGAATTGGCAACCACCCTGTACGACGGCTGGAGCAACAGCCTGACGGTTCACCTGGACGAAAGCTTCGGCCACCGTCGCGGCATCGCCCTCGACTTGTTCAACACCAATATGCCCGATGAGCTACCGACCCTTAGCGTGCCGCTGAACCACATCAGCGACGTGGACCTGCGCGGTTGCGAGTTTGCAGACAGTCACGCCGCCTTTCTCGACAACTTCCCTCATCTGCGCGACCTGGACCTGAGCGATAACCGCATCACCAAGCTGCCCGAGACCCTCGGCAACCTCAAACGCCTGCGGCGCTTGCACCTGGAAAAAAATGCCCTGGTGCTGGATGACTCGGCCATTGCCACGCTCAAGCGCCTCAAGCGCCTCAAACAGCTTGAGATGGCCGGCAACCCATTGGGACAACCCCCGGATATCAGCCAGATGCCGAACTTGACCTTGCTGAACCTGCGCAATACACACATCAAGGATTGGCCTGCCGGGCTCGTGGGCCAATCCCGCCCCCGGGGCTTCCTATTGGACCTGAGCGAGAACCCGATTACCCAGTTACCGCATGTCAGGCCAGGCTCGGATGATGCCCACATTATCGCCCGCACCCGGTTGGACCAGAGCAAGCTCACCTTGGACTTTCAGGACTTGCTTGCTCAATACCGCGAGTCCGCAGGGCTGGACCCGCTGCGTTCCTACGCCCCCAAAGGCGACAGCGCGCCCTGGCTCAGCTACATCAGGCCTCAAGAGAGGGAGCGGCATCGGCAACTGTGGAATGACATTGAAAAGGAACCCGGCTCCCAGGGCCTGTTTGAAGTGATCAAATCCCTCGAAGAGCCGGATGCGTTTCAAACCGAAGGTGATCGCCTGGCCTACCAGAGCAATCACCCTGATTTGAGCCGGCGCGTCTGGCGTCTGCTGAGGGCGGTCGAGGTTGACGCTCCACTGCGTGACCGCGTGTTCAAAGATACCCGCTACCCTGGGTTGTGCCCCGACGCAGGCGCGCAGATTTTCCAGAAACTGGGCGTCGAAGTACTCGCCAGCGAAGCGTATCGCACCAGCACCTCGCCAGAGGAACTCGAGGCCAGGCTGGCGGTACTGGCCCGCGGCGCCGCCCGCGACTCGCTGATGGGCAATGCCATTGGTGAGGATGTCGCCCACCGTCTCAAACCCAAAGAACTGGGTGGGCTCGGTCAACGGCTATGGTCGGTGGTGATCAACGGCGAGCATGGCGAGGTCGACGAAGCCGGCATTCACCTGGCCTATCGCACCACATTGGCCGAGCGCCTGGACCTGCCATGGCTCAGCGACCATATGGTCTACCGCCAAGAAGCTGATGTGACGCTTGAGCAGATCGAAACCGTTGCCAATGCGGTGACCCTGCAGGAAGCAGGCGACGGGCTGGTGAACCAGATGCTGCTGCAAAGCGGTTGGGAGGACTACCTCACGCAGCACAACACTATCGCCTACCGGAACAATGAAACCACCTTCGACCTGAAATTCGCCCAGCTCGACGCGTTGCAAACGCTGCAAGGGCAATACGCAGCCTCGCAGAACCTGCCCGAGGCCGACCTGGCCTCCCTGCGGGTACAACTGCGCAACCTGGCACAGGCGCTGGAGGTGGACGAAGCCGGCGTGTTGTCCGGCAACCCCATGAGTTCGACGCAATACGACACAACGCTCAACGAGCTGGGGTACCGTCACAACCAGTGGCTGCGGGACCTGACCCGCGAGGCGTTGACGCGCGCCGGGGAGCGTAAGAACCGGGAGTAAGTCCAATCGCGGCACCGCCCCTCCCACAGGCGAGGGGCGGTGCCTGGTCATGCCTACACCTCGGAATCCCAGATCACCGTGATGTTGCCCGAGTAGGTCCGCGACTCACCCACCTTGAGCATCTTCTCCACCTCGTCGCGCCCAATCTCGAAATGCAAGGTGCTGGGCTTGCGTTCCACGTACTGGGTCGGCTGGAACAGCTCCGTGCCCACGCCATCGCGGCGCAGCGGCTGACGGCTGACCGGGCGCCCGACCGGGTCGGTGAGACCGAAGGGCAAGGTCACACTGACGTTCACCGGCACCGTCTCACCGGAAACGCTATCGCGAACCCGACAGTCGTTGTCGGCTTCGGCGTACTGGCAATCGAGGCCCATCTTGAAGCGCGAGGAGGCATAGAGGTTAACGGTCTGGTCCCTGAACAACCGGGTCGGTTTGCGGCCCTGGTTCAACCAGGCTTGCCAGCCACCTTGGGGGACCAACTCGATGTTCGTGCCACCGGGTGGGATGTCCACCTTGAGTTCATGTTGCACGTCCAGGGTGAAGTCCAGGGTGATCTGGCCATCACTGGAGGGTGTCATGTTATCGCCGAAGTCGAAATCCGCACCCGCGCCGCCGACGGAGTAAGTGATGCTGCCCACGTATTGCCCGCTCGCCATGCCCAAGGGGTTGGGCGTAATCAATTCGTAGGCGTACTCCATGCTGAAGTAATTGAACCAGGCAATGTCGACTGAGGGCACACGACTGCAGGCGCCGGCATCGCGGGGTACGACCCAGAAAAAAGACGCATAGCTAGCCGATGCAGCCAGATGCCGGGTGCTTAAACAGGGAGTGGGCGCGGTCGACCACTGGCTTCCCCAACTGGCTCCAGGTTGTGCCCATGCAGAAACGCCCGGAGGCCTGGGCATAGTCCAGAGCGACCCGACACCGGCAATACGCACCTGTACGGTTTCCAACTCCCCGGTCTTGGTGTGGCGTACGTCCACATTGCGGAACGATGAGGGCACCTTGAAATAAGCCCCGGCGCGCGGGTCTGAGTGGTTGGCGACAATCGGCACGTGCGAACTGGCTTTAAAGCTATCGAAGCGCAGGCTGAAAATACCCAGCGCCTTGCATTGCGCCGGTATGTGGGCCAGGCAAATAGAGCTTTGCGCGGTGGTGTTGTCGAACTTGTTTTGCATGGGGTTGGCCGGGTTGGGCTTGAACAACGCGGTGATGTACTGAGTATCGGCACTCGCAGGTACCGCGAGTGCCCCCCACAACGTACTCGTCAAACCGACGGCAACTGCCGTTTGCTTCAATGTCTTCAGGGTCATCGTTAATCTAGTCGTCATAGAGACCTCAAGGACTCAACGCATCAAAAATGATGTGCACACTGCCAAAGTACTGGCCCGGTACGTAATCCTTCTCGGGCTGTACGGCGGCGATCAGCAGCGGCACACGTTTACCGGCCTTGGCCTCGTCCGCCGGCACCACCTGGGTATCGTTCTGGTCCAGGCGGTGACCGTTGAAGGTCACCTCCAGGGCGATCAAATCGGTGCCGTTGGACAATACGGGCGCAAACGCTAGGCGCGCATTGATGCCCCCGAGAACGTTCTTCACATCGAAGCTTTCGCGCAACGGGGTGAGGCGTCCGCTCACCGTGTTGTAGTGCATGACCTGCTCGCGCTCGAGAAAGCCCGGATTGACCGGCAGCACGTAAAAGGCGCTGGAGGGCACTTGCACCGAGACATGGAACACCGCTTCTTCACGAGCGGCGAACGCTGAAACACTGAGCAGGCTCAGAATGCTCCACACCCTCACTCGCCACCTTGAGCGCACGCTCCTCAAGCGAGGCTCTCGCATCGCGCTGTTCACCCTTTCACCTCATGATTTTTGTGTGCGTCGCCTTCCACCAACTTGAACCGGTACTCGCGGCCCTGCTCTTTGTCGAAGCTAAAGGTACGCCCCGGCAACACATGATTTTTGGTGGTGGGGTAACAGTCATCGGGCTTGCCGGCCACGCAGCTTTTGAACTCATCGACCTCGATCACGCTGTTGCCGTTATTGCGCACGACATATTTGGGGCCGCCGTTTTCAATCCGGGTGTCAAAACGGGTGTCCCGGGGTCGCACGAAAAACACCGTGCCGTAACCGGCCAGTACGTTGACGCCAGCCTGCAAGGTGTTTTGGTAAGCTTCACGCTCTTGCTCGGAGACAGCGAACGCATCTTCCTTCTCAGGTACCACGGGGATATAACGCACGCGGAAGTAACGCTCTTTGCTCCGCTCGCCCATGTACACCAAGCGTGTACCCTGCATGCCGTTGGCCGGCACGATCAGCCGGGCCGGGCTGGCCATCAATCCATCACGGGCGCTGCTGTCGTTCTGAGACTCAAGCGGCACTTCCTTGGCCACGCCTCGCTCGTTGTAGAGGATTTCCAGAATCTCGACCTTTACGAACGCGGTGCTGGTGCCGCCGTTGAAAATGCGCTTGAGGTAGGTGCTTTTATCACCGTCCAGGTAGTCATATACCACCCCGACATTGATACTGGGGCCGGCCAGGACCCCTGGGGCCAACAGGCAAAAACCAATGACTGACAGCAATCGTTTCATTGTTGTGAACCTCATCGAATAACAGGCGCAGGCGGTCAACCACCTGCTCATTTCAGCACCATCAGCCAGCAGCACCCGGCGCCACCAGGGCATCGGCCAAGGTGTCTTGGCTACAGCGCAAATCACCGATCATCAGCACATCGTTCTCGCTGCGGGCCTTGCTCGGGTCAAGGCGGAACTGGCACAGCAACTCGGTGCCGCGGCGTACTTCCAGGGTCGGCGAACCGGCGTTCATTTCCATGGAGAAGAAGCCGTCTACCTCGCTGACGCCACGGCTGGCGTGGTTGATGATGTGATGGCCCTTGAGCGGCTGGCCTTGAGGGTCGATCAAGCGGCCCAACACAGTCACGGTTCTCATCACGCTGATCTTGCGGTACTCCACGCCGCCCTTGTTCAGGTGGTAGGGGGTTCGCGCGGGCTGGATGACGGCGGCGGGTGGGTGGTTGCCTTCAAAGTCGAAGGCCACCGAGCTGCTCTTGTAGGCGGTAATGGGCACGAAGTTGCGGCCTGGCCGCAACGCCACGCTGAAGCCGCTCATGTCATCGGCGCGCAGGGCGATGTCGTCCACATCGGTCTCCACATCAATGATCATTCCCGAGCCGCTGCCCTGGTACTGACTGGTCATCACCATTTTCTGCGCGCCCACGGCGAGGGTGCTGTTGAGGTTGAGGCCACCGGTCAAATCGCCGTTATAGGACGATCGCTGGGCAAAGGCATCACCCAACAGGGTATCGGTGGCAAAGCTGGTCATGCTTGACAGGCCCACGCCGTAGACATCGGTCAGCGCGGTGATCGAGACGCTCTGCAGAGTGTGGTCCTTGAGGTCTTTGCGGTAAGTCAGCGACGCGTTGTTGTCACGCTGGCCTTCACGTGCGGTACGCGACCCGACACTGCCGGACCAGCTTTCTCCCGGGCCGCCAAGGGACAGGTTGAGGGTCAGGTCGACGCCACGGTTGCGCTTGTCGCTGACGCTCCCAGTGGAAGGACGATCAAACACCGACAGGCGCCAGTTGGCATCGCTGCCGAACAACATGTCTTGACGGGTCCAGCCCAGGTCCAGTCCCACCCCTTCGACATTGCCCTGGCTGTGGGATACGCGGGCGTTCACCGAATTGCGGTTGGCCAGCCGGTGGTTGATCGACAGCGACGAGGTGCTGGTCTGGCCGACAAAGGTGTTGCGTTGGCGAAGGCGAGTACCGTCGGGCAGGGTTTCATAGGTGTTACGGGTATCGAGCCAGCTACGGTTGTGGCTCGCAATCACGCTGCCCATGCCGTAGCTGTAGAGCCCTTGCACGTCCATGCCGGTGCCGTAGTCGCGGGTCTGGTAGAAGTTGGCATAGACACTGGCGCCCTGGGCAATGCTCCAGTCGATGGAGCTGCCCAGTTGCAGACGGTCCTGCACCTGGCGTCCCGACAAACCGAGCACCACGCGCGGATGCAGCAGGTAGTTGACCGAGGCGCCGGCGGTCATGTCGCCCTTGTCGCGTTGCTCCCAGTTGTTGAGCAGCGTGCTTTCACGCCCGGCAAACAGGTTGTAGCGCCAGCGCTCGTCATGGTTGCGCCAGTTATTGGGCTTGTACACCAGCTCCTGGGTGGTGGACGTCACCTGACCGTCTTCGATCAGGCGCACTTGCACTTCATAGATACCGCCCGGCAAAGGCCGCGTGTCGAGGGTCTGCAAGCCGGCCGGCACTGGCTGGGTGTTGATCAACAAACCATTGCGATAGATCTCTACCGAGCCCTGGCGATTGGAGGTGACGTAGATCGGGTAGACGCTGGGCTTGGGGTTGTTCATCGCCAGGCTGTCGGAGCTGCCGACCATCACCCCGACGGCGATGTCCGGTGCCGCGCCGAACGAACGGACTTGGCGGTTCAGTCCTTCGGAGTTGGGGGTGAAATACCCCAGGCGCAGGAACTGGCCCTCGAACTCACGTTGGGCGTAGGCCGAATAGAGTGCGTGGTAAAGCTGGGTGTCCGGCCCGCCAAGGCGCGCCAGTTGAAAATTCAGGGTCTGGCTCCAGTTGCCCAGGCTGCTACTGGCTTCGATGCCGTAACGCCCACCCAGGTCCTGGTTCTGTCCGCCATTGAGGTTCAGCTGGTTGTTGATAATCAGCCCGGTGCTGCCGCCGTCGGGTTGGGTGTAATACTGCTGTGGGGCAGCATCCCGCTCGGCATTTTCGGTGAGAATGGAAACCAGCGAGTTTTCCAGGTTGTAATGCACCGCCAGCAGCTGTTCAGGGCAGTTTTGAGTGCATTGGCCCAAGGGAATACCGGGCGTGAGGTAGTTCTCCCACGTATCACGCTCAGTGCCCGTGATCGGGCTGTCGCTGTGGTCAGTGAACTCCAACAAGGTGATCCGGTCATCGCGGGTCAACACAATCATTGCTTCGCCCACGAACTGTTGATCCCGCTCGACCCGTACCGCCAACGGCACATCAAAGAAATGCTCTTCGAAATCGCTCGGTAAACCTTTGGCCTGAGACAGCAAACTGCGCGGGGTGTAATTGTTATCAGGCGCGGCCATAACGACCGGACAAGTAACCAGCGCTATCGCTGTCACGAGAGGTCTAAAAGGGAACATGAACTCAATTCTCTGTTGACGAACTGCGGATTAATTGAAAGCCGGCTGCGCGAAGCAGCCGGCGCTTTCAATAAGGCATGGCCTTATTTAAACCGAGTGATCAAAACGTGGTGCGCGGTACATCATCAAAGATCACGGTGTAGCTGGCATCGAACCGGCCATTATCGGTGTCCTTCGGCTTGGCCGGGGTAATCACTAGATCGGCCTGGGTACCTGGAGTGGAGGTAGGGTCATCGACCACTTCCTGAGGAGTGTCGGTCAGCACGACACCGTTGAAGGTATTGGTGACTGCGATGCTGCTGGTACCGTTGTACAGCGCTGCAGCACTTGGGCCGCCTTGGATAAAGGCGTGAACCGAGCCAGCCGTGTTCTTCACGTCGAACGTTGCTCGCAGCGGGCTCAATTCACCGCTCACCGGGTTAAAGCCCATGACCTCGGCCTTACCGAAGTTCGGGTCCCGAGGCTGGGCATGGAATTGCTTGGTCGGAATGGTGGCACTGATGTTGATAACGGTGCTGGCATCGTTGGCAGCCATAACAGCCGAAGAACCCAAAACCGCAACTGCCAGAGGGAGTGAAACGGCGAACTTCTTGAACATGATCATTACCTGTTTTTTAGCATGGGTTGAATCACTGTACGTTTGCGTCAAGGGCAAACGCGCAGAGCTAAGCGTCGACTTCCAGTTAACTACTGCAACGCCCCACTATGATCGAGCAATTAAAAAAACCGGTATGCAGGCTACGTCCTTATACAACGTAGCTTATGGAAGAGACACTCGAGTGAAAAAGATGGCTTTTTGCCAAAACTTTAAAAACAGCTGTAAGATCAGTCTTACAAATAGAAACGTGCGAATAATTTCAATCGTAATACTATGATAATGCGCTCTACATTCACACAGACAAACTTAAATACCTGCACGTGTATTGAGCAATCACTCTAACTGAATAACTACTCTAATAACAGGCCAGTTGATCCCTATACGAACGTGCTCCGTCAGGTCGAAAGCCTGTTCGTCGAGGAGGGTCCAGCCTGCTCCGGGTGAATGGGTCATGACGCCGGGCGTGAAAAAAATCTACACATTCGCCCCCACCGTTCGTATCTTCTTAAGTCGAACAGACGGTTACGCCTGAATGGGCAGGGAAGTGAGCGAGCGTTCGCCAACATTCATCAGACGTTGCCCAGCCATTGCCGACGGGAAATTCCAATGAACACTCAAGCCATCCATCGCGTTACCCATGAAATCAAACGTCGCCGCCTGCAAGTCCTACGGGTGGTCGACCTCACGCCGCGCATGCGTCGCATCACCCTGAGCGGGCCGGAGCTGGCAGGCTTTATCAGCCTGGGCAGTGACGATCACATCAAGCTGCTGTTCCCGCAGAACGCCGCCGAGCAGGCGGCGCTGGACAGCCCGACGTTCACCCTCAAGGCCGACGGCCCACAACCTGCAATGCGCGATTACACGCCACGGCGTTTCGACCTGAGCACCGGCGAACTGGACATCGACTTCGTGCTGCACGGCGATGGCCCCGCTTCGACCTGGGCCGAACAGGTGCAGGTCGGCCAGCCCCTGTATGTCGCTGGGCCACGGGGCTCGATGATCGTGCCGGACATCTTCGACAGTTACCTGCTGATTGGCGATGAAACCGCCCTGCCCGCCATTGGGCGACGCCTGGAAGAATTACCCGCCGGGCGCAAGGCGCTGGCGGTGGTTGAAATTGCCGATGCTGCCGAACAACAGTCACTGCAAAGTGCGGCGGATGTTGAAATCATCTGGGTACTGCGCGGCCAGGATGATCTGCTTGAGGTGGTGCGCAACCTGACGCTGCCCGGCGGCACGCTGTACAGCTTTGTCGCCACCGAAACCAAGCTGTCGCGTCAGGTGCGGCGGGTGTTGCTGGATACGCACAAGGTCAATGAGGAGTACCTCAAGGCCGTGGGTTACTGGCGCGCTGAAGGCAGCGACGAAGACTGACCTGGACGCGATCACACTGTGGGAGGGTTCAAGCCCCTCCCACAATGGCTGTGCCCGCCTTAAACCGAGGCAGGTTTGACAAGCCTGTCCAACCCAATCACGGCCAGCGCAATCATCAGGAAACCCAACAGAATCCCCCCGGCATTCACGAGCACCTGTGGGTAACCCAGGCTGCCCACATCCAAAAACGGATATTGATACTGCCCAAGCAAATGCCCGCGCAGCAGCACATAAGCGAAGTACACCAAGGGGTAAATCACCCACCCGGCAATGTGCTTGAACCGCAGGGTGCCCTTGGGCACGCACCGCCACCAATAGATCAGAAACAGCAACGGCATCACGTCATGCAGCAATTCATCGGCGATGAACTGAAAGCCCTCCGGGCTCCATAAGTGCCGCAGCAGCAGGTTGTAGGCCAGGCTCACCAGTACGATGCTGGCGGCAATCGCGCTGCTGATAACCGGCGCGAGGAAAAACCGCTTGCCGGCGGAGTCGCGCTTGACCAGCCAATAGCTCAGCACCACGACGACCAGGGTATTGGTCAACACCGTGAAGAAACTGAAGAAGCTGATCAACCCGCCCAGCAGGCTCGCGCCGCTGGACCAGCGCGAATACAGAATCAGGTATTGCTGGATCGCCAGCCCCACCCAACCGGCGAGTGCGGCCGTCGCGACATAACGCTTCATGGGCTCAGTCCAGCGGGCGTTTGGTGCGCATCAGCTTGACGTACAAGCCTTCGACTTTTTCACGGGCCCACGGGGTCTTGCGCAGGAAGGTCAGGCTTGACTTGATGCTGGGGTCGCTTTTGAAGCAGCGGATATCAATGCGTTCGGCCAGGCCGGCCCATTCGTAGTGTTCCACCAGGGTGGTAAGGACGTGTTGCAAAGTCACGCCATGAAGTGGGTCGTTGCTTGTCGCGGTCATGCCAGGCCTTTTGCGAGAGAGGAAACACAGCCGCGCACCTTAGCCGACGGGGCGTAACGGTGGAAGCACTGCATTGAATATAGCCGTCCGGCAAAAGTTCCTCTTTTCAGTGAAAAAAGAGATGTTATATTGTAACAACTCTTATTGAAGTTCTGCCAAGGAATGTCCGATGTCCCGCTCTTCTCTCTGGCGCTTGTCCCCCCTCGCCGCCGCCCTGTTGATCGGCTCCCAGGCCCACGCCCTGGAACTGCCTCCCCAAGTCGTCACCGGCAACCCGCTGGGCAGCGAACAGCTCGCCTCGCCTACCACCGTGCTGGAAGGTGACGACCTGACCCTGCAACAAAAAGGCAGCCTTGGCGAAACCCTGAACAAGCAGCCGGGGCTGTCGTCGTCGTACTTTGGCCCCGGTGCCAGTCGGCCGATCATTCGTGGCCAGGACGGCGACCGTATTCGCCTCCTGCGTAACGGGGTGGGCGCGCTGGATGCGTCGTCGCTGTCCTACGACCATGCCGTGCCGCTGGACCCGATCAATGTCGAGCGCATTGAAATCGTACGCGGCCCAGCCGCGCTCCTGTACGGCGGCAGCGCCATCGGCGGCGTGGTCAATACCTTCGACAACCGCATCCCCACCGAGGCCATCGAAGGCATCCACGGTGCCGGTGAGTTGCGCTACGGCGGCGCTGACACCACCCGCAGCAGCGCGGGCAAACTGGAGGCCGGCAACGGCACCTTCGCCTTGCACCTGGACGCCAACGCGCGGGAATTCAACGACTTGAAAATCCCGGGCTACGCGCGTAGCCGTCATGCCCCTGCAACCGAGGATGGCCCCGGCAAAAATGGCCGCCTGGGCAACAGCGACGGGCGCCAGGATGGCGGCGCGGTGGGTGGGTCCTACACCTGGGATGATGGCTACGCGGGGCTGTCCTACAGCAACTACGACAGCAACTACGGCTCCCCCGCCGAGCAGGACGTGCGCATCCGCATGCAACAGGAGCACTACGCGTTCGCCTCCGAGATCCGCAACCTGCAAGGCCCGTTTACCTCGGTCAAGCTCGACGCGGGCTACACCGACTACCAGCACCGCGAGATCGAAGGCGGCGAAACCGGCACCACCTTCAAGAACAAGGGCTATGAAGCGCGGGTGGAGGCCCGTCACCAGCCTATGGGCCCGTTCGAGGGTGTGGTCGGCGCACAAGTGACCCGCAACCAATTCTCGGCCCTGGGTGAAGAAGCCTTCGTCCCCCAGACCGATACCAATGCCGGCGCGCTGTTCATTCTTGAGCAAATGCAAGCCACCGAGCGCCTCAAGCTCAGCCTTGGCGGGCGCCTGGAACACACCAACGTCGATCCGGACGCCAAGGGCAACGCGCGCTTTGCCAATGCCGACAAGGCCAGTGACTTCACCGCAGGCAGCCTGTCCTCCGGCGCGGTCTACAGACTGACGCCGATCTGGTCCCTGGCCGCCACGTTGGGCTACACCGAGCGTGCCCCCACGTTCTACGAGCTGTACGCCAATGGTGCCCACGTCGCCACCGGCACCTACGAGCTGGGCGATGCCAACCTGTCCAAGGAAAAAGCCGTGTCCAGCGACCTGGCCCTGCGCTTCGACAACGGCACCCATAAAGGCAGCTTCGGCGTGTTCTACAGCCGCTTCTCCAACTACATCGGCTTGCTCGGCACTGGCCGTACGCTGAACGACGAAGGTGAAGAGGACGCCAGCGGTATTCCCGAGTACACCTATTCCGGCGTACGCGCGCGTTTCGCCGGCTTCGAAGCCCAGGATCACTGGAAACTCGGCGAAGGCGCCTACGGCAAGTTCGCCCTGGAGCTGTCGGGCGACTACACCCGCGCGACCAACCTGGACACGGGCGAAGCCCTGCCGCGCATTGCGCCGCTGCGCTTGAACAGCGGTTTGCTCTGGGAACTGGACCGCTGGCAGGCGCGTATCGACGTGGAACATGCCGCCGGCCAGGGGCGCGTGCCGAGCAATGAAAGCGGCACCGATGGCTACACCACCCTGGGTGCGAGCGCGGGTTACCACTTCAATGTGGGTGGCAGCCAGTGGCTGGCATTCGTCAACGGCGAAAACCTGACCAACCAGACGGTGCGCTACGCCAGCTCGATCCTGCGCGACATCGCGCCGGCGCCGGGGCGCAGTGTGCAGTTCGGCATCCGCACTACCTTCTAACCGCCCCCTCACCCCCCTGTAGGAGCGAGCTCGCTCGCGAAAAACGGCAACGATAACGCGTGCTTCCTGAACACACGCGGCGCCAGTGGTTTTTTCGCGAGCAAGCTCGCTCCTACAGAGACAGAGCCTCCCATCAGGCTATTCAGGCAGCGACTATCTGTCACTGTTACCAAATCTGAAATGATGCATCTTGCGATTCACCCTTCCTCAAACAGCCCCGCCGCATTATCCTTCGCAACAATCTGAAACGCTTCACCTGCCGGCCGCCCCATTTTGCCGAATTTCCCTGTACGAAAAGACAGCGCTGTCTGAAATAGACCTGCGCCTGGGTGGTTATTGCTCGCCTGTGGGTAACCCGGTTATCCACGGAAAAATCCAAAAAAAACGATGAACCAAGCCCGCGCCGAATCGTCATCTACAGTGAGTGAAGCACGGGGTTACATAATTCCAACGTAACGGAGAAACACACTATGAGCACTGATGGTGCCTCAAGCCCAAGCCGCCTGCTGCCCAGGTTGCTAGGCGTCTTGCTGCTGATCATGGGGCTGGCCTTGCTGGCCGGTGGTGTCAAGCTGAGCATGCTCGGCGGGTCGTGGTACTACCTGCTGGCCGGTATCGGCATCGCCCTGACCGGCGTGTTGCTGCTGGCCACCCGCCGCGCCGCGCTGGGCCTGTACGCATTGGTGCTGTTCGCCAGCACCGTGTGGGCACTGTGGGAAGTCGGCCTTGACTGGTGGCAGCTGGTGCCGCGCCTGGCCCTGCTGTTCGCCCTGGGCATCGTCATGTTGCTGCCGTGGTTTCGCCGTCCGTTGCTGCATGGCCAGGCCGCGCCGCTGGGCACCGGCGCGCTGAGCGCCGCCGTGGTGCTGGCGGGCGCTACCGCCCTGGCCAGCCAATTCACCAACCCCGGTGAAATGGTCAAGACCGGCCAACTGAACCGCGACACGGTGGCCGGCATGACCAACACTGCGCCGAGCCAGGCTGACGGTGACTGGAATTCCTATGGCCGCTCGGCCTTCGGTGACCGTTACTCGCCACTGGCCCAGATCACCCCGGCAAACGCGCACAAGCTGGTGCCGGCCTGGACCTTCCGTACCGGTGACATTCCCGGCGCGGGCGATCCCGGTGAAACCACTGCGGAAAACACCCCGCTGAAAGTCAACGGCATGCTTTACGTGTGTACCCCGCACAGCCAGGTGATTGCCCTGGACCCGGACACCGGCAAGGAAATCTGGCGTTTCGACCCGAAGATCAGCACCCAGGGTGCCGAGAACTTCAAGGGTTGGGCGCACATGACCTGCCGTGGCGTGTCGTATCACGATGACGCCGCCTACGCTTCCGAGCAGAAGCCAACCGGCAAGGCCAGCCCGGCCGCCGTACCGAACGCCTGCCCGAAACGCATCTTCGTGCCGACCGCCGACACCCGTCTGATCGCCCTGAACGCCGACACCGGCAAGATGTGCGAAGACTTCGGTGACAAAGGCCAGGTCGACCTGCGCGCCAATATCGGCAGCTTCGCCCCAGGGGGTTACTACTCCACCTCGCCACCGGCCGTGACCAAAAACCTGGTGGTCATCGGCGGTCACGTGACCGACAACGTTTCCGTCGACGAGCCAAGCGGCGTGATCCGTGCGTTCGACGTGCACACCGGCAAGCTGGTGTGGAACTGGGACAGCGGCAACCCGCACGACACCACCCCGTTGGCCGAAGGCAAGACCTACACCCGCAACTCGCCGAACATGTGGTCCATGTTTGCCGTGGATGAAAAACTCGGCATGCTCTACCTGCCGATGGGCAACCAGATGCCCGACCAGTACGGCGGCGACCGTACCGAAGACTCCGAGAAGTACGCGGCCGGCCTGACCGCCCTGGACATCGCGACCGGCCATGTGAAGTGGACCGTCCAGTTCACCCACCACGACCTGTGGGACATGGACGTAGGCGGCCAGCCGTCGCTGATCGACATCAAGACCGCTGCCGGCGTCAGGCACGCGGTGATGGCATCGACCAAGCAAGGCAGCATCTACGTGCTGGACCGCGCCACCGGCTGGCCGATTGTGCCTTTCAATGAAATCCCGGTACCACAGGGCGCCGTCGCGGGCGATCGCACCGCGGCTACCCAGCCCAAGTCCGAGCTGAACTTCATGCCACCGCCCCTCAAAGAGCGTGACATGTGGGGCGTGACGCCGTTCGACCAACTGATCTGCCGGATCGACTTCAAGTCGCTGCGCTACGACGGCCCGTTCACCCCGCCGTCGCTGCAAGGCTCGATCGTGTACCCAGGCAACTTCGGCGTGTTCGACTGGGGCGGCATTTCGGTTGACCCGGTGCGCCAGATCGCCTTCGTGAACCCGAGCTACATGGCGTTCAAATCGAAACTGATCCCGGCGGCCGACATTGCCAAGCAAGGCCCACGCGTCAGCGAAACCGAAGGCGTACAGCCAAACAAAGGCGCGCCGTACGGTGTGATCCTCGAAGCGCTGCTGTCGCCAATGGGCCTGCCGTGCCAGGCGCCGGCATGGGGTTATGTGGCAGCGGTCGACCTGACCACCAACCAGACCATCTGGATGCACAAGAACGGCACCGTGCGTGACAGCTCGCCGATCCCGATCCCGCTGACCATGGGTGTGCCGAGCCTGGGCGGTACGTTCACCACCGCCGGTGGCGTCGCGTTCCTCAGCGGCACCCTCGACCAGTACCTGCGTGCCTATGACGTGAAAAACGGCAAGCAACTGTGGGAAGGCCGCCTGCCTGCAGGCGCGCAAACCACCCCGATGACCTACACCGGCAAGGACGGCAAGCAATACGTGCTGGTCGTGGCCGGCGGTCATGGCTCCCTGGGCACCAAGCAGGGTGACTACGTGATGGCGTTCAAACTGCCGGAATAAGCAAGACTGGCGGTATTAAAAAGGCGGTTACCTTCAACAGGTAACCGCCTTTTCTTTGCGCCACTGAATGCTCGTTCCCTTGCTCCGCGTGGGAATGCATCCCGTGACGCTGCGCGTCAGCCTCGCCGGGCCCGCATGAAATCCCCCCAGCGCCGCACCAGGTAGTTGTGCTCATCCATGACCGAATTCCATACCGCAATATGCCCCATGCGCTGTTCATAGGAGCCGCCGTCGCGCACTTCGCCAATATCGATCAGCGGCAGGCCATCGCTGCCCGGCAGTTGCTCTCGCGCAGGCTTGCCCGCGTACCAGTAATCCCACTCCGCACGGCTCAAGTGATCGCGACTGCGCGCCGGATTACCAATGTAATAGCCCTGCCGAGCCATCACCGCCCCGGGCCAGCCCGACAGCCACCAATTCAAGTAAGCATAGGCCGCATCCAGCACCGCGCCCTGGGCATGGCGCGATAACGACAAGCCACCAAACCAGGCCCGATAGCCTTCACGTGGCACCGCCAGGCGGTATTTCACCCCGGCGCGGTGCAGGCGCATCAAGGTCGGCGACCACAGGCTCTGGATATCGATGCTGGGGCTGAGCATCAATTGCGCGGCTTCTTCGTCATCGGACCAGAACGCCGCAAAGTGCCCTTCCTTCTGCTTGCGCACCAGGATGTCGGCCAGCAAATCGATCTCTTCGATGCTCATGTTGCCAATGTCCTTGAAGCTGGCCAGCCCTGCCCCCTGCACCGCCAGCGCGGCGTCCAGGGCGCCGATGGCGGCGTCGCTTTGCAAGGCCGTGCGCGCACGCCACGCGGGGTCCAACAGCCAGCCCCAGCTTTCATTGCCGTGGCAAAACCCGTCGGGCATACGCTCGGGACGGTAGGCAAAGCTGTCGGCGTTGTGGGTCAGGGGCAGCATGCTGATGCGCTCGGTAACCGTGCTGCCCAGGCTGCCATCGTGCTGCACGAACAACCGCTCGCTGGGCACGCTGCCGCTGCCCAGGCGGTCATCGGGCGACAGACGTCCGCGCTTGGGCAGGTCATTGATCTCGTGCCACAACGCGACGCGCCGGGTGTCGATGGGTTGGATCGCCCGGGCCGGCCACACGAAATCGACATTGTGAAACCACTGGTCGTACAGGTCGTAGCTTTCGGGCTGCATCACCGCGATGCGCTGGGCTTGTTCGACGTCGTGTACCTGATACACCAGGCGGATACCCAGTTCCTGCTCGGCCCGCACGCGCAGGCATTCGAGCAAGGTGACCGACGTGCCGAGGACCCTCAACGTGATCATGCTGCGAACCGCCGCGAGAACACATCAAAGGAGCGGCGCAACAGCGCAGGGTCGAGGCCGCGCAGGATAAACACCAGGCGCGATTGCCGGTCGCTGCCCGGCCACGCAGGCAGATGCACCGGCGCATGCAGGCAGTGCTGCACGCCATGAATGACGATGGGGGTGTGACTGGCGTTCACGTTGAGCAGCCCTTTGACACGAAGGATTCGTTCGCCGTGGCATCTTAACAGCATCGACAACCACACCCCGAAACCGACCCAATCCAAAGGCTGGTCGAAGGTCAGGCTGCACACTTGCGCGGTGCCGTGGCTGGCCGTGGTGGTCTGATGCAACTGCCAGCGGCTGACTTCAATGGCGGGTTCGGCGCTGCGCAGGCCTTCGCCAAGCAGCAGTTGGTCGCCGCTGTGAATGGCATGGGTATCGAGGATCGGCGTGCCGGCATTGAGTGCCCGCAAATGCGCGCGCAGTGCCGTGCAGTCGCCCGCCAGGTCGGTCTTGCTCAACAGCAAGCGATCCGCCGCCGCCACCTGGGCCAGCCATTCCGGGTGCAGGCGTTCCTGCAGCACGGCGTGGCTGGCGTCCACCAGGGTAATCACCAGGCCGATGTGAAAGCGCCCGCGCAGTTGCACGTCGTTGTTCAAGGTGGCGAGGATGGGCGCCGGGTCGGCAAGGCCAGTGGTTTCCAGGATCACCCGCTTGAATGCCGGGATTTCACCGCGCTCGCGACGTTGCAGCAAGGTCAGCAGCGCCTCCTTCAGCTCGCCACGGATCGAGCAGCACACGCAACCGCTGGGCAGCAGCACCGTGTCCGGCGCGATGTCTTCCACCAGCAGATGGTCGATGCCGACGTCGCCGAATTCGTTGATCAGCAACGCGGTGTCGCCCAGGCTTTCACCCTGCAACAGGCGCTTGAGCAAGGTGGTCTTGCCGCTGCCGAGGAAGCCGGTGATGACGTTGAGAGCGATGCTCATTTTTATACCTCCGCCCCTTGCAGGAGCGAGCTTGCTCGCGAAGCACTCAGGGACACCGCGTTTATCCAGGATGCACGCGTTATCGTTGAGGTTTTCGCGGCCAAGCCCGCGCCTACAGTGGGTTGCATTCCAAATGGTCGAGCAGTTTGGGGTCGAGGGGATCCAACGGACGACCGAGCATGTTCTGCGCCGCCTGCCACAGCTGATCCAGGCCGCTGGCCAGTTCCTGTTTGCCAGTGGCGCCCAGCAACAGATACGACGCGCCCTGGAAGTCTTCGACTTTGAGCCGAAACACCGCCAGCACCTGGTTGATCGCCGCGATCCGGCGCAGGCGTTCACGACGCCTGGGCAGCTCGTCGCCCAGGGGGTCGCTCCAATGCAGGTCTTCGCCGAGCAATCCGCAGAGTCCGCACATGATTACACCCCGCTCATGGCATGACATCGCCGGCGTTCGGGCCCAGGGTCTGGCCGACGAACAGATTGCCGCCGGGCTCGCTGGCCAGCAGCACCGCCGTCGGCGCCACTTCGTCGGCCAGCCCGAAGCGGCCCAGGGGCAGCTCCCTGGCCTTGGCCCGCTTCCAGTCAGCGCTGATGCCGCTGACCAATGGCGTCTCGATGGGGCCGGGGGCGATGGCGTTGACCAGCACATTGTCCTTGGCCACTTCCAGCGCCAGGGACTTGGTAAAGCCAATCACGCCGGCCTTGGCGGCGGCGTAATGCGTCAGTTCGGCGCCGCCCTTGATGCCCAGTTGCGAGGCGACATTGATGATCCGCCCCCAACGCTGCGCAACCATGTGCGGCAAGGCGCGCTGGCTGGCGACGAAGACGCTGGTGAGGTCGACGCGCAGCATGTCGTTCCACATCGCGATGGACAGGTCGACGCAGCGCGCCTGGGTGAGCATGCCTGCGTTGTTGACCAGGATATCGATACCGCCCAAGTGCTCGACGCAACAGTCGACACTGGCCTGGGCGCCTTCGACGGTGCCGACGTCAGCCAGGCATTCGAACACCTCGGCACCGAGGTTGCGGCAGGTGATCGCGGTTTCGGCGAGGCTGGCGGCGTTGCGGTCGGCCAGCACCAGGCGTGCGCCTTCAGCGGCGTACGCACGGGCGATAGCGGCACCGATGCCGCTGCCGGCGCCGGTGATGACGGCGCGGCGGTGGGTGAGTTGAGGCATGTAAATAATCTCCCGAATAAACACAGTTGCGATGTGGGAGGGGGCTTGCCCCCGATAGCGGTGGGTCAGTCACAGCTGTTTTTCTGAGCCACAGCCATCGGGGGCAAGCCCCCTCCCACATTTTTGATCCAGTACAGTCAGTCGGGCCAGCGTACGGTCAGGCCACCGTCGATGACGATGCTCTGCCCGGTCAGGTAACTCGATGCATCACTGGTTAAAAACTGCACCAATGAAGCCACCTCATCCGCACGCCCTACCCGTCCCAGCGGGATCGCTTTCGCCGCTTTCGCCAACCCTTCCGGCCCCAGCGAGTTCTTCGCATCCAATGACTGCGGCGTCTCGATCAACCCTGGAATCACCGCATTACAGCGTATGCCCTTTGCCGCCAACTCCACCGCCAGCGAGCGGCACAACCCCGGCACGCCGGCCTTGGCGGCCGCGTAATGCGAATGCTCTTGCCAGCCATACACGCCTCCGGCAATCGACGAAATCGCCACCAACGCGCCGCCTTCGTGCATATGCCGGGTCGCCGCGCGAAAGGTGCGCATGACCCCCGTCAGGTCGACATTGAGCATCTCGTCCCACAGCGCATCGGTCATCTCCAGCAACGGCGCGCGACGCAGCAACCCGGCGTTGGCCACGGCGTAATCCAGCCGACCAAAACGCTGCACGCCCTGCGCGGCCAGTGCATCCACCGAGGCGGTATCGCCCACGTCCAACGGCAACATCAGGCATTCGCCGCCGGCGGCCTGCACCAGGCTGACGGTGGCCTGCGGGTCATGGGGGTCCGCCGGGTAATACCCGCCGACCACCGCCACACCGTGGCGCGCATAGGCCACGGCGAGGGCTTGGCCGATGCCGCTGGCGGCACCGGTAATCAAGGCAACGTTACGGTTCATCATTGACTCCTTACTGAACGGTTTCCGGACGCACATGGCGCGCGGCAAACATCAACAGGCCGGACAAGAAGCACGGCACGGCGCCAAACCACAGCGCGGCGGTCTGCCAGTCACTGCCGGCGGACAGCACCTGGGTTGCACCAAAGCCTGCGACCACCGCACCAATCGGGCCCATGGCATGGATGATCGCGCCGCCAGTGGCGCGGATGCTGGTAGGGAAACTCTCGCTGATAAAGAACAGCGCCGCCGAATATGGCCCGATCAGGAAGAACAGGCCCAGGCTGTACAGCCCGACCACCATCGCCATATTGCTCGGGCCGAACAGCATCCCGGCGAACGCCAGACCACCGAGCATCCAACCCAGGCCGATCACGTTGCGACGGCCGATCTTGTCGCCCATCCAGCCGTGGCTCAAGTAGCCGCAATAACCCACCAGGTTCGACAGCACGAGGATGATCAGCGAGTTCTCGAACGAGATATGGTGCACGCTGACGATCACCGAAGTCCCCAGCACGCTGAACACCTGAATCGCCGCCCAGTTGAGCAACAACGCGGCGCCGATCACCAACGTGGCACGGCGAGCCGGCCCACGGAACGCGGCCTTGAGACCGGCCTTGCTGTGCTCGTCATAGTCCACGCCATAGGTCTGCGCGACGTTCTGCGCGTCGCTCACCGCGCCGCTTTTACGCAGCCGGCTGATGCGTTCGTGGACCTGGAACTGCGGGCTCTCCTTGAGCTTGCGCGCCATGATCGCGATCACCACAGCCGGGATCGCCGCAAAAATGAAGCAGCCCTGCCAGCCGATGATCGGCAGCAACAGCGCGGTCAACCCGGCGGCGATCAACGCGCCGACCGGCCAGCCGCCCTGCACCAGGCTGTAGATGAAGCCGCGACGCTTGGTCAGCCGCGGGTCTTCGGAGGCGCCGTACAGCTCGGTCAGGTAGGTGGCGTTGACGGTTTCCTCGGCATAGCCCAGGCCGCCCAGCGAACGGATCAGGATCAGCGGCGACTTGCCCCACGCCCCGCCTATCGCAGTCAGCGCCGAGCACAACGCGGAACCGGCCACGGTGAAGATAATCCCTTTGCGTCGCCCCAGCTTGTCCACGATCGGTCCGATGGCCAGGGCGACCACGGCGGTGCCCACCGCCACCCAGGTCGCAATCTCGGCCTGCTCCACTTCACCCCATCCAAAGTGCCGGCCAATCTCCGGCAGCAGGGTGCCGAACAGGATGAAGTCGTACACCGCAAACACCCAGGCGAAAAACGCGATCCAGGTGGCGAAGCGCACCTCCCGGGAAGTCAGCTGCCGGGGTTTCCAGCCAGTCAGGTCAAGCTTGTTGTAGATGGACATAGATCGCGCCTCAGGGGGATTGATGGGCCCTGTAGGAGCGAGCTTGCTCGCGAAAAACCGGAGAGCGCCGCGTGCATTCAGGATGCCCGCGTCATCGTTGACGATTTTCGCGAGCAAGCTCGCTCCTACAGGGTGACGCAGGTTCAGGTACGCGGCTGGCGGCGGATGAAGTCATCGGCAATTTCGTCAAAGGTGACGAAGCGCACGCCGGCATGGCTCTGGATGTGTTCGATCAGACGCTCGAGCATCAGCAGCACTTGCGGGCGGCCGGACACGTCGGGGTGGATGGTCATGGTGAACACGGCGTGTTCGTGTTCGCGGTAGACCCAGTCGAACTGGTCGCGCCACATTTCTTCCAGGTGACGCGGGTTGACGAAGCCGTGGCTGTTGGGGGCTTTCTTGATGAACATCATCGGCGGCAGGTCGTCGAGGTACCAGTTGGCCGGGATCTCCACCAGGTCGGTTTCTTCGCCGCGCACCAGGGGTTTCATCCAGGTATCGGGGTGCTGGCTGTAGTCGATCCTGGTCCAGGTATCGCCCTTGCGCACGTAGTAAGGGTGGAAGTCGTTGTGCATCAGGCTGTGGTCGTACTTGATGCCTTTTTTCAGCAGCAGTTCGTTGGTGACCTTGCTGAACTCCCACCACGGCGCCACGTAGCCGGTGGGGCGCTTGCCGGTGACCCGGGTGATCAGTTCGATGGACTTGTCGAGAACGATTTCTTCCTGCTCGGCGGTCATCGCGATCGGGTTTTCGTGGCTGTAGCCGTGCACGCCGATCTCGTGGCCGGCGTCGGCCACGGCCTTCATCTGCTCGGGGAAGGTTTCCATCGAGTGACCGGGGATAAACCAGGTGGTGCGCAGGCCGTAGCGTTCGAACAGTTTGAGCAGGCGTGGCGCGCCGATTTCACCGGCGAACAGGCCGCGAGAGATGTCGTCCGGCGAGTCTTCACCGCCGTAGGAACCGAGCCAGCCGGCGACGGCGTCAACGTCGACGCCAAATGCACAGAGGATGTCTTTAGCCATGGAGTGTCTCCTTAAATTGTCATTACGGATTCAACGCACAACGCTGCGCGCAGCAGGCGTGCGTCTTCTCCCGTCGGGACGCTGAGCAGCAACCCGGTGGGCAGCCCCTGGGCATCGCAGCCGCTGGGCAGGGTGACGCCTGGCATGTCGAGCAAACTGCCGGGCATGGTCAGGCGCAGGGTGGCGAGGTTGGTTTGAACGAACAGGTCATCGTCAGCTTCAAGCGCGGCTAACGGCGGGGCCACGTGGGCAACGGTCGGCGTAATCAGGACGGCGCCGTCGAGATCTTCGATCAGTTGCTGTTGCAGGCGGCGGCGGGAGTCGGTCAGGTGGATCAGTTGGCTGGCCGGCAGTGAACGCGCGGCTTCCAGGCGGCGGCGCACGCGGGGGTCGAGTTGATCGGCGTCGCGGCTGTCGAGCAACGCCTGGTGCAGGGCGAAGGCTTCGAAGGCGCCGAGCCAGCCATGGTGCTTGATCAGTTCCAGTGTCGCCTGGAAGGCCGGGCATTCGCGCGCTTCGACCAGCGCGCCGTGGGCCTTGAGTTGCGCGACCGCGCGCAACAGGTTGTTGCCCACGGCGGGTTCGACGTCCTGCTGCGCCAGCACGAAGCGCTGGCCCTTGAGGCTGCGGGCGATGGAGGTCTGGCTCTGGGTGTGGCTGCGGCCATGCAGCAAGTCGTCGACGGCCAGGGCGTCACGCACGCTGCGGCTTATCGGGCCGAGGCTGTCGAGGCTGTGCGCCAGTGGGAACACGCCATCGCGGCTGTAGCGCCGACTGCTGCTGCGGTAACCCACCAGGCCGTTGAACGCCGAGGGAATGCGGATGGACCCGGCAGTGTCGGTGCCCATGGCGATGGGCACGATGCCGGCGGCAACGGCCACGGCCGACCCCGAGGAAGATCCGCCGGGGATGCGCGGTTGATCATTGCCATGGGGATTGTGCGGGGTGCCGAAATGGGGGTTCAGGCCCAGGCCGGAATAGGCCAGTTCGCTGAGGTTGGTCTTGCCGACGCTGACCATTCCGACACGACACAGCCGGCCGACGGTGGGTGCATCGAGCAACGCGACGGGCGCATGGCGGCGATAGGCGGCGCCCGCCGTGGTGATGCTGCCAGCCACGTCGAACAGGTCCTTCCAGGCCAGCGGCACGCCATCGAACCTGCTCAACGGCTGGCCGGCGCGCCAACGTGCGGCAGAGGCTTGCGCTTCACGACGGGCGCGCTCGGGCGTCAGGCTGATAAATACCGACGGGACCTGGCTGGCTTTGTCCAGTGCCTGTTCGAGGGCTTGCACAGGGTCGCTGCGACCACTGGCGAAGTCCTCGGCCATTGAAGTGGCGTCTGACATCGGGATGACCCTCAAAACGTACATATTAATAAAATGTACATTTTGTAAAGGCAGCTTTCGTGCCAGTCTGTGCTCAACCAATTTTGCGCAGACAGCGGTTTGCGGCCAGAGCCGCGAGGTAGAGGGTGTTTGACCAGGTAAAAAATCTGCGCAGGCGCTTGCTCAGGCGCCTCAACGAAATAATGTACTTTTTAGTAATAAGTACATTTTGGTGCAAAAAGTAACAGGTCGACTTTCCAAGCCCCAAAAACGTGCCGCCGACGTGGCGCAGAGTGACAGGCGCATCTATGAGAGAATCCCCGGTCAACGGTCCCTCCACCTCTGAGAACGCAATGAAAGCAGTGTCCGCCTCGGCCTCCCGTTACGCGATGATTCACAAAGTGATGCGCGACGCGATCGTCAACGGCACCGCCCGCCATGGGCTGGTGTTGCTCGAAGCGCCGCTGGCCGAGTTGTTCGGCACCAGCCGCGTGCCGGTGCGCAAGGCCCTCGACCTGCTGCATGACGAAGGCTTGATCTGCCGCTTCAACGGCCGGGGCTACCTGATCAATCCGCAAGGCCTGGCCATGGAGCCGTTGCGCCTGCCCCTGAGCCATGCGCACCTGGGTCTTAACGGCGAGGACGAGCTAGTGGACACGCGGCCGCTGGGCGAACGCATCGTCGAGGAAATCGGCGCAGCGTTGTCCACCTGCATTGCCTTCGGCCACTACCGCCTGGACGAGCAAGCCGCCGCCGACCACTACGGCGTCAGCCGCGCGGTAGTACGTGAAGCGCTGATGCGCCTGCGCGACCGTGGCCTGGTGGAAAAAGAGCCCTACTCCCAATGGCTGGCCGGGCCTTTGACCGCGCGGGAAGTCACCGAAGACTACGAACTGCGCGCCTGCCTTGAGCCCGAAGCCCTGCGCCAGAGCGCGCCCAACCTCGATCGCGAGCTGCTTGAAGCCATGCTGCAACGCGTGCTGGACGCCCAGGACAGTGCGCAGTGCAGCCTGGAGGCCATCGAGCAGATCGAGGAAGACTTGCACCAACGCTGCCTGGCCGGCCTGCAGAATCGCAAGATCGCGGCGCTGATTCGACAGGGGCAGAGCCCGATGATCATCAGTCGGATTTTTTATCGGTTGCTGGGGATTGGCGCCGATCCGGCGATGTTGGCCGAACATCGACTGATTCTGGAGTTGTTGCTGCACGGCGCGTTTGATGCGGCGGCGCTGAATCTGCGTGAGCATTTGCAAAGGGCCAGTCAAAGGATGTTGCAGCGGTTGAAAGTGTTGTCGGTACTGCCCGAACAACCGCTACCCGCCTACCTGCACAAAATCAGCTGACCCAACACAGACCCAATGGGGCGGGGGGCTTTCCTCCTCCCACACTAGTCCAGCGTCGTTCTGATAATTTCATGCAATATGTTGCTATCTCACCCCCACCATTGAAACCACCACAGCCCTGCCCCATCTAAGCACCATACTTCCTGATGCAGGTGCCCCATGAGCGACCAGCAAGACATCCCTGATTACGACTTGAACGACTACGCCGACCCCGAAAACGCTGAATCCTCGTCCAACACCGGCCTGGCCCTGCCTGGGCAGAACCTGCCGGACAAGGTTTACATCATCCCGATCCACAACCGGCCGTTTTTCCCGGCGCAAGTGTTGCCGGTGATCGTCAACGAAGAGCCCTGGGCCGAGACCCTGGAACTGGTGAGCAAATCCGACCACCACTCCCTCGCCCTGTTTTTCATGGACACACCGCCCGAAGACCCACGCCATTTCGACACCTCGGCCCTGCCGCTGTACGGCACGCTGGTCAAGGTGCACCACGCCAGCCGCGAGAACGGCAAGCTGCAATTCGTGGCCCAGGGCCTGACCCGCGTGCGTATCAAGACCTGGCTCAAGCATCACCGCCCGCCGTACCTGGTGGAGGTGGAATACCCGCACCAGCCGAGCGAGCCGACCGACGAGGTCAAGGCCTACGGCATGGCGCTGATCAATGCGATCAAGGAACTGCTGCCGCTCAACCCGCTGTACAGCGAAGAGCTGAAGAACTACCTCAACCGTTTCAGCCCCAACGACCCGTCGCCGCTCACCGACTTCGCCGCCGCGCTGACCTCAGCCACCGGTAACGAGTTGCAGGAAGTGCTCGATTGCGTGCCCATGCTCAAGCGCATGGAGAAAGTGCTGCCGATGCTGCGCAAAGAGGTCGAAGTCGCGCGTCTGCAGAAAGAGCTGTCCGCCGAAGTGAACCGCAAGATCGGCGAGCACCAGCGCGAGTTCTTCCTCAAGGAACAGCTCAAGGTCATCCAGCAGGAGCTGGGCCTGACCAAGGACGACCGCAGCGCCGACGTCGAGCAATTCGAGCAGCGGCTGGAAGGCAAAGTACTGCCGGCCCAGGCGAAAAAACGCATCGATGAAGAACTCAACAAACTCTCCATCCTCGAAACCGGCTCGCCGGAATACGCAGTGACGCGCAATTACCTGGACTGGGCCACCTCGGTGCCGTGGGGCGTGTATGGCGAAGACAAACTCGACCTGAAACACGCGCGCAAGGTGCTGGACAAGCACCACGCGGGCCTGGATGACATCAAGAGCCGTATCCTCGAATTTCTTGCGGTGGGTGCCTATAAAGGCGAAGTCGCCGGTTCCATCGTGCTGCTGGTGGGCCCGCCGGGCGTGGGCAAGACCAGCGTGGGTAAATCCATCGCCGAATCCCTGGGCCGGCCGTTCTACCGGTTCAGTGTCGGCGGCATGCGTGATGAGGCCGAGATCAAGGGCCATCGCCGCACCTACATCGGCGCCCTGCCCGGCAAGCTGGTGCAGGCGCTCAAAGATGTGGAGGTGATGAACCCGGTGATCATGCTCGACGAGATCGACAAGATGGGCCAGAGCTTCCAGGGCGACCCGGCGTCGGCGTTGCTCGAAACCCTCGACCCGGAACAGAACGTCGAATTCCTCGACCACTACCTGGACCTGCGCCTGGACCTGTCCAAAGTGCTGTTCGTGTGCACCGCCAACACCCTGGACTCGATTCCCGGCCCGCTGCTCGACCGTATGGAAGTGATTCGCCTGTCGGGCTATATCACCGAGGAAAAAGTCGCCATCGCCAAGCGTCACCTGTGGCCCAAGCAACTGGAAAAAGCCGGCGTCTCGAAAAACAGTCTGAGCATCAGCGACGGCGCCTTGCGTGCGCTGATTGATGGCTATGCGCGGGAAGCCGGTGTGCGTCAGTTGGAGAAACAACTGGGCAAATTGGTGCGCAAGGCCGTGGTCAAGCTGCTGGATGAGCCGGATTCGGTGATCAAGATCGGCAGCAAGGACCTGGAAAGCTCCCTGGGCATGCCCGTGTTCCGCAATGAACAGGTACTGTCCGGCACCGGCGTGATTACCGGCCTGGCCTGGACCAGCATGGGCGGCGCCACCCTGCCGATCGAAGCGACGCGCATCCACACGCTCAATCGCGGCTTCAAGCTCACCGGCCAGTTGGGTGAAGTGATGAAGGAGTCCGCAGAAATCGCCTACAGCTTCATCAGCTCGAACCTGAAGTCGTTTGGCGGTGATCCGAAGTTCTTCGATGAAGCCTTCGTCCACCTGCACGTGCCGGAAGGTGCCACGCCCAAAGACGGCCCGAGCGCGGGTGTGACCATGGCCAGCGCGTTGCTGTCACTGGCACGCAACCAGCCGCCAAAGAAAGGCGTGGCGATGACCGGCGAACTGACCCTGACCGGGCATGTGCTGCCGATTGGCGGAGTGCGCGAAAAAGTGATCGCGGCGCGGCGCCAGAAGATTCACGAGCTGATCCTGCCGGAGCCCAACCGTGGCAGCTTCGAAGAGCTGCCGGAGTACCTGAAGGAAGGCATGACCGTGCACTTTGCCAAGCGCTTTGCGGATGTGGCGAAGGTGCTTTTCTGACAGTTATGTAGTGCCTGAGCTGGCCTCATCGGGGGCAAGCCCCCTCCCACACTTGAATGTATTCACAAATCAACATGTGAGAGGGGGCTTGCCCCCGATGCGGCCAGACCTGCCAACACACCCCCTCCTGTCACACCCTGTCTCATCTTCGGTTATGCTCGCCCTTCGTCGTGTATAAACGGAGCCCCCATGACCGCAGCCCGCCTGCTTCTCCCCCTGAGCCTTGCCCTGCTCGCCGCGTGCGCCAGTGCGCCGAAGCAAAACGTCACCGTGGACAACCAGAGCGCCTGCCCGCTCCCGCTTAAAGCCGGACAAAATCTGATCCTCACCCTGCCCAGCAATCCCACCACCGGCTATCGCTGGGCTATCCAGGATTCCGCCGGCGGCGTGTTGCGCGCGCTGAGCCCAGAGGTGTACAGCAGCAGCGAATCCGGCGTGATCGGGGGTGGTGGCCAGTCGACCTGGCGCTTCCAGGCATTCGCCGCCGGCCAGGGCCGTTTGCGCCTGACCTCGCAGCAACCGTGGGAACCGGAAGCCGAACCCGTCGAGATCTTTGAATGCGCGATTACGGTGAACTGATGGGTCAAGGCTGTGGTGACGTGCTGATTCCGGCACCGCGTTCATCCAGAATGTCTGCGTAATCGTTGACGACCATCGCAGGCAAGCCAGCTCCTACGCTAAAATGCCGGCCTTTCCCCTTCGTCGCCGGAACAACCGTGAGCAAAGAACCCGATCGCCTATTCGCCCAGCCCCTGCCCCAGGTGCCGGACTTCGCCTTTAACGAGGACGTGGTGCGGGTGTTCCCGGACATGATCAAGCGCTCGGTGCCCGGTTACCCGACCATCGTTGAAAACCTCGGCGTGCTCGCCGCCCGGTTCGCCCAGCCCAACAGCGTGCTGTATGACCTGGGCTCATCCCTGGGCGCGGTCACCCAGGCCCTGCGCCGCCATGTGCGCACCGAGGGTTGCCGGGTGATCGCGGTGGATAACTCGACGGCGATGGTCGAACGCTGCCGCCAATACCTCAATGGCCAGGACTCGATGTTCGAGGAATTGCTGCCGGTGGAGGTGATCGAAAGCGATATCCTCGCCCTGCACTTCCAACCGGCCTCAGTGGTGGCGCTGAACTTCACCCTGCAATTTATCGCACCCGATGAGCGCCTGGCGCTGCTCGGGCGCATCCGTCAGTCGCTGCTGCCGGGCGGCGCACTGATCCTCTCGGAAAAGCTGCGTTTCAACGATGGCGAAGAACACGCGTTGCTGACCGACCTGCATATCGCGTTCAAACGCGCCAACGGCTACAGCGAACTGGAAATCGCCCAGAAGCGCAGCGCCATCGAAAATGTCATGAAGCCCGACAGCCTCGAAGAACACCGCGAACGCCTGCTGGCGGCCGGGTTCTCGAAAGTCGTGCCGTGGTTCCAGTGTCTTAACTTTGCCTCGTTGATTGCCTTGCCATGATTGATTTGTCTCCCCTCGCCCGCCACCTGGTCGGTACTCCCCTGGCCGTGTGGGCCCAGGGCCTGCAAGCGCAGCTCGATAGCAAGATGGAAAAAGGCCACGGCGACCTCGAGCGCTGGCAGAGTGCCTTGGACGCACTGCCGAAGATCCAGCCCAGTGAAGTGGACCTGTTGAACGGCCTGGTGCTGGACACTGATTGCGACGACGAGACTCGCGCACAGATGCACACCGCGCTCATGGGGCTGAGCCCTTGGCGCAAAGGCCCGTTCCACCTGTTCGGCGTGCATGTTGACACCGAATGGCGCTCGGACTGGAAATGGTCCCGCGTGGCGCCGCACCTGGACTTGAAGGGCAAGCGCATCCTCGATGTGGGTTGCGGCAACGGCTATTACATGTGGCGCATGCTCGGCGCCGGCGCCGACAGCGTGATTGGCGTAGACCCCAACTGGCTGTTCTTCTGCCAGTTCCAGGCGGTGCAGCGCTACCTGTCCGAACCCAGGGCCTGGCACCTGCCGTTCCCGTTCGAAGACTTGCCGGCAAACCTTGAGGGCTTCGACACGGTGTTTTCCATGGGCGTGTTCTATCACCGACGTTCGCCGATCGAACACTTGCTGGCGCTGAAAGACACGCTGGTCAAAGGCGGTGAGCTGGTGCTGGAAACCCTGGTGGTGGAAGGCGATCAGCAGCAAGTGCTGGTGCCGGAAGACCGCTATGCGCAGATGCGTAACGTGTGGTTCCTGCCCTCGGTGCCGGCGCTGATGCTGTGGCTGCGCCGCGCGGGATTCAGCGATGTGCGCTGCGTGGATGTGAGCGTGACCACGGTCGAGGAACAACGCGGGACAGCGTGGATGAAGTACCAGTCGCTCAGTGATTTCCTCGATCCCGAAGATCACAGCAAGACCATTGAAGGGCTGCCGGCGCCGATGCGGGCGGTGATCATCGCCAGGAAATAACGGTGAGTTATCACTGAATATATGGAGATCCAAATGTGGGAGGGGGCTTGCCCCCGATAGCGGTGTATCAGCCATGGATGTGGTGACTGACACTCTGCTATCGGGGGCAAGCCCCCTCCCACACTTTTATCCTCAGTGTTCTTTAGAGTGGAGGCTTGGCCCGGCGAGCCTTGAAGAATTCACTCAACACGGTGCCGCACTCCTCGGCCAGCACCCCACCTTCAAACAGGACCCGATGGTTGAGAAAGCCCTGGGTAAAAAACTGCCCCTGGCTCTGCACGATCCCGGCCTTGGGCTCCAGTGCGCCGTACACCACCCGCGCAATTCGCGAATGCACGATCAGGCCCGCGCACATGCTGCACGGTTCCAACGTCACATAGAGGGTGCTGCCCGGCAGGCGGTAATTGCTGACGGCGTGGGCGGCCGCGCGGATTGCGACCATCTCGGCATGGGCACTGGGGTCATTGCCGCTGATCGGGGAGTTGAAACCGCGGCCGATGATCTCACCGTCCTGCACCAGCACCGCGCCCACCGGCACTTCACCCAGCGCGGCGCCCTGGGCGGCGAGTGCCAGGGCTTCGCGCATGAAGTCCTGGTCGCGGCTGCGGTCGATGATCGCCGGGCGAATCTGGCGCATCACGCCACCTCGATGGCGGCCATCAGGCCGGTTTCCATATGGTCGATCACATGGCAGTGGAACATCCACACCCCCGGGTTATCCGCCACCAGCGCCACTCGGGCGCGTTCGTTCTTGCCCAGCAGGTAGGTGTCGGTGAAGTACGGGATGACCTTGTGGCGGTTCGACGCAATGACCTTGAAACTCATGCCGTGCAGGTGGATCGGGTGCTGGTACTGGGTCATGTTCTTCAGTTCGAAAATATAGCTCTTGCCCTTTTCGAGCCTGGCGATGGGCCGGTCGGCGCAGGTCTTGTCGGTGATGTCCCAGGCCTGGCCGTTGATCTGCCACAGGCTCGGCGGCTTGCCGTTGTCGACGTTGACCGACACCGAACCGACCCATTCGAAATTGAAGTTGAGTTTCTCGGCATTGGCCAGGTCCGGTTCGGCAACCGGGTTGGCCGGCAGCGCCGGGGGCCATTCGGTGGGCGCGTCGGTGTTGGCCACCGAGCGGAACGTGCCCAGGCGCACCGGACCATTGCGGATCGACAGCTCTTCGCCGGCGGGCGGCGCCTTGATCGCCAGGCAGATACGCATGCCAGGGCCCAGCCAGTATTCCTTGCCCAGCGGGCGCGGCTCGATGGGGTTGCCGTCCAGCGCGTAGATCTGCGCGTCGACATCCGGAATGTTGATGCGATACGTCAGGGTGTTGTCGAGGTTGAGCAGGCGCACACGGGTAATCTGCCCGGCCGGCAGGTCGATCACGGCCTGGGACACACCATTGATGGTGGATAAACGCCCCGCCGTACCGCCGCGCGCCGCCTCACGGGGAATGCTGAAGGCGACAAAGGCGCCCTCTTCGTCCACGTGCCAGCTTTTCAGGCTGAGGGTACGTTCGTGCTTGAAACCGGTGGGCTCGCGCTCCTCGATGATCAGCGGTCCGACCAGACCACGGCCGAGTTCTTCGCTGCTGTTGACGTGCGGGTGATACCAGTAGCTGCCGGCGTCGGGCACACGGAACTTGTAGTCGAAGTATTCCCCGGGCAGTACCGGCAATTGCGAGACGTAGGGCACGCCGTCCATTTCCAGCGGCAGGCGGATGCCATGCCAGTGGATGGTGGTGGCGACCGGCAGGTGGTTGATAAAACGCACCCGCAGCCACTCGCCCTGGCGTACCCGCAACTCGGTGCCGGGCGCCGAGGGGCCGAACGCCCAGGCCTGGGTGGTGTGGCCCGGCACCAGTTCCACGTCCAGAGGGGCGGCAATCAGTTGGTAGTCGCTTCCTGCGTTGGCATCGGCGACCTTGCCCAGCCAGTAGCGATAGGCGCCACCCGCGCCCACACCGACTACTGCCAGGCCGGCAAGGCCACCGAGAATCTGTCGACGGGAAAACGATTGGGACACAGCAACCTCACGTATCTACCGCAGGCCAAGGCCCGCAAAGGGCAGATACGATACACCTGCGGGGCCTAAACAGTAAGGGTTCGCATTGCCGCACAGCGAAATTGCGGAGGTTAATGAAGATCAAAAATGTGGGAGGGGGCTTGCCCCCGATGGCAGTGTGTCAGTCAGCCTATTCTTACCTGATACACCGCCATCGGGGGCAAGCCCCCTCCCACATTTTGAACTCCACTGAGTCTTAGAGTGTGTTCGCTCAGGTTCTGGCGGCCGCCAGAATCAGGGCCTTCATCTCGGCCACGGCGCCTTTGAAACCGACGAACAGCGCATGGGCCACCAGCGCATGGCCGATGTTCAATTCGTTGATGCCCTTGATCGCCGCCACGGCTTCGACGTTGTGGTAGTGCAGGCCATGGCCGGCGTTGACGATCAGGCCTTGGCCAAGCCCGCAGTTCACGCCGTCGATGATGCGTTGCAGCTCTTCAGCCACTTCGGTCGGCGTGGTGGCATCGGCGTAGCGGCCGGTGTGCAGTTCGATGGCCGGGGCGCCGACGCGGCGTGAGGCCTGGATCTGACGCTCGTCGGCGTCGATGAACAACGACACTTCGCTGCCGATCTTTGACAGGCGCTCCACGGCGGCCTTGATCCGCGCTTCCTGGCCGGCCACGTCGAGACCGCCTTCGGTGGTCAATTCCTGGCGGGTTTCCGGCACCAGGCAAATGTGCGCCGGGCGGATGCGCTCGGCGAACTGCATCATTTCTTCGGTGACGCCCATTTCGAAATTCATGCGGGTCTGCAGCACATCCTTGAGCAGCAGCACGTCGCGCTCCTGGATGTGGCGGCGGTCTTCGCGCAGGTGCACGGTGATGCCGTCGGCGCCCGCTTCTTCGGCGTCCAGCGCGGCCTTGACCGGGTCAGGGTAACGGGTGCCCCGAGCCTGGCGCAGGGTGGCGACGTGGTCGATGTTGACGCCAAGAAGAATGCGATTGCTGGTGGTCACGGAAGCGCTCCTGAAAAGGGAAAGAATCGGTGCACAGCATACACGGGGATGTCAGGGCTTTCGAAACAACTCGCGACTGACCAGCGGCCGTCCGCCCAGGTGTACGGCCAGCGCCTGGCGCATCAGGCGCTTGGCGGCGGACAAGGCACCGGGGGCGGTCCAGTCCGCTTCACTCATGGCCAACAACTCGGCGCCCTGGAACAGGCCGGGTTGCAACAGGTACACGCGCTCAAGGCCCGCGTCCACTTGCAGGCGATACAGGCCGTCGGCGGCGACAGGGTCACCGTGCAGGTCGTTGTGCAATTCAAAACCGTAGCCCAGGTCATCCAGCAGGCGCCATTCAAAGGCCCGCAGCAGCGGCTCCAGGGGGCGGCCTTCAGCGAGCGCGAGCAAGGTGGCGGCGTAGTGATCGAAGACGGCCGGGTGCGGGTCTTCGGCGGGCAGCAGGCGGATCAGCAGCTCATTGAGGTAGAGCCCGCTGAACAGCGCATCGCCATTGAGCCAGGCGGACGTGCCGACGCTTTCCAGGCGGCCGACGTTCTTCAGCTCGCCCTTGCCGCGAAATTCCACGTCCAGGGCCACGAACGGCCGCGCCAACGTACCGGCCTTGCCCCGCGCGCTGCGCAGAACCGCGCGCAGACGGCCCTGAGGCGTGAGGAAGTCCACCAGGGCGCTGGTCTCACGGTAGGCGCGGCTGTGCAGCACGTAGGCGAGCTGGCTGGGAGGTGGGGATTGCGACATGAGTTCTCGATTTTGAAAACAACATCAACCTAATGTGGGAGGGGGCTTGCCCCCGATGGCAGTGTGTCAGTCACTTATCTATTCACTGACCCACCGCTATCGGGAGCAAGCCCCCTCCCACATTTTTCAGCCCTGCGGTGCATTCAAGCCTTACAGGTCGCCGTAGCCCAGGGAGCGCAACGCGCGCTCATCATCGGACCAGCCACCCTTAACCTTCACCCACAGGTTCAGCATGATCTTGGAATCGAACAGCAATTCCATGTCCTTGCGCGCCTCGGTGCCGATGCGCTTGATGCGCTCGCCCTTGTCGCCAATGATGATTTTCTTCTGGCCGTCACGCTCAACGAGGATCAGCGCATGGATGTGCAGGGTTTTGCCCTGCTGCTTGAACTCTTCGATTTCAACGGTGATCTGGTACGGCAGCTCGGCGCCCATCTGGCGCATGATTTTCTCGCGCACCAGTTCGGCGGCAAGAAAGCGACTGCTGCGGTCGGTGATCTGGTCTTCCGGGAAGAAATGCTCGTTCTCCGGCAGGTACCCGGCGATTACGCGCTCCAGGGCTTCGAGGTTGTGGCCGTGCTGCGCCGAGATCGGCATGATCTGGGCATTCGGCAGTTGTTCCTGCAGCCAGGTCAGGTGCGGCATCAGTTCGGCTTTGTCTTCGATACGGTCGGTCTTGTTCAGCGCGACGATCAATGGGCCGGTGACGTACTGCACGCGTTCGAGGACCATCTGGTCTTCGTCGGTCCACTTGGTGCGGTCGACCACGAAGATCACCACGTCGACGTCTTTCAACGCCGCCGAAGCGGTCTTGTTCATGTAGCGGTTAAGCGCCTTTTCACCGCCCTTGTGCATGCCCGGGGTGTCCACGTAGACCGCTTGGACGTTGCCTTCGGTCTTGATGCCCAGCATGTTGTGGCGGGTGGTCTGCGGCTTGCGCGAAGTGATCGCAAGCTTCTGGCCGAGGATGTGGTTGAGCAGCGTGGACTTGCCCACATTGGGGCGGCCGACGATGGCAACATAGCCACAGCGTGTTGCGGTTGAATCAGTCATGGCCATTCTCCACGCCCAGGGCAATCAGTGCTGCAGCGGCCGCTACCTGTTCGGCAATACGACGGCTCACACCCTGACCTCGGCTTTTTTCGTTCAGTAAGGTGATTTCACATTCCACGAAGAACACGCGGCAATGCGGCTCGCCCTGGATATCCACCACTTCATAGCGTGGCAGTTCGCAACCGCGCGACTGCAGGTATTCCTGCAGGCGGGTCTTGGGATCCTTGTTGGTGTCGACCAGCGTCAGGCTTTCGATTTCCGAAGCCAGCCAGGCGACCACGCGCTCCTTGGCCGTCTCCATCCCTGCATCGAGGTAGATCGCACCGATCAAGGCTTCCAGGGCATCAGCCAGGATCGACTCGCGACGGAAACCGCCGCTTTTCAACTCACCGGAACCGAGGCGCAGGTACTCGCCCAGGCCGAAACCGCGGGCCAGCACGGCCAGGGTCTCGCCTTTCACAAGGCGGGCGCGCAGGCGCGAAAGCTGGCCTTCGCGCGCTTGCGGGAAACGCTCGAACAGCGCCTCACCGGCGGCGAAATTGAGGATGGCGTCACCGAGGAATTCCAGGCGCTCGTTATTGCGCCCTGCAAAGCTGCGGTGGGTGAGGGCAAGGACCATCAATTCCTGGTCCTTGAAGGTGTAGCCGAGCTGGCGCTCGAGACGACTGAGAGAAACGGTCACGGTTTATCCATATCTAGTTGGTGGCACCGGCGGCCATCGACGATTGACGCAGTGTTCAAATTCAAATCCTGATGGGTACCGGGCATGGGAAAATGTCCTAGCCCCAGAAAAGCATTCGGCGCTGTGATCACAGCGCCGCCTGTATTACTTGATCAGCCCCACCCGCGAGAAGTTCGGCAGGTGGCTGAGCTTGGGTTCCGGCCAACTCATCCAGACCGCGAAGGCTTTGCCGACGATATTCTCGTCGGGCACCATGCCCAGCAGGTCCTTGGGAATATTGGGGTCGTCCCAGTAGCGGCTGTCGTTGGAGTTGTCGCGGTTGTCGCCCATCATGAAGTAGTGCCCGGCCGGCACTTTCCACTGGCCATCGGGCATCGCGCGGTAGCGGCTCATTTCCTTGCGGATCTGGTGCTCAACCGCACCGAGTTTTTCCTGGTACAGCTCGGCGCTGCCCAAGGTGTTCGGCTCGGCGCCCAACAGTTGTTCGGCCACCGACTCACCGTTGATGAACAGGCGCTTGTCGCTGGTGTAGCGGATCACGTCGCCCGGCAGGCCGACCACACGCTTGATGTAGTTGACGTTCGGGTCGCTCGGGTAGCGGAACACCATCACATCACCGCGCTGCGGGTCACCGACTTCAATGACCTTCTTGTCGATCACCGGCAAGCGGATCCCGTAGGAAAACTTGTTCACCAGAATGAAGTCGCCCACGTCCAGGGTAGGCTTCATCGACCCCGAAGGGATCTGAAACGGCTCCACCAGGAACGAACGCAGCACCAGCACGATGAACAGCACCGGGAAGAACGATTTGCCGTATTCAACCAGCAAAGGCTCTTTGTTCAGCTTCTCGACCACCACGGCATCGGGCTGGCTGACGCTGCCCTGATAGGACGCGATAGCGGCACGCCGACGCGGGGCGAAGAACACCAGATCGAGCAACGCCAGGAAACCACAAACGGCAACGGCGATGACCAGCAACAGCGGGAAATTTAGCGACATAGGACCTAACTATCCAACCTGAGCACCGCAAGGAAGGCTTCTTGTGGAATTTCCACATTGCCCACTTGCTTCATGCGTTTTTTACCGGCCTTTTGCTTCTCAAGCAGTTTGCGCTTACGGCTGACGTCGCCACCGTAGCATTTGGCCAGTACGTTCTTTCTGAGTGCCTTGACGGAGGTCCGCGCAATGATCTGCCCGCCAATGGCGGCCTGGATCGCAACGTCGAACATCTGACGCGGAATCAGCTCTTTCATCTTCTCGGTCAACTGGCGACCTTTGTAGTGCGCATTGTCCTTGTGCACGATCAGTGCCAGGGCATCAACCTTGTCGCCGTTGATCAATACATCCAGCTTCACCAGATTAGCCGACTGGTAACGGTCGAAATGGTAGTCCAGCGAAGCATAGCCGCGACTGGTGGATTTGAGACGATCGAAGAAGTCCAGGACCACTTCGTTCATCGGCAAATCGTAGGTCACTTGCACCTGGGTGCCGAGGAACAGCATGTCGTGCTGCACGCCACGCTTTTCGATACACAGGGTAATGACGTTGCCCAGGTGTTCCTGCGGTACAAGGATATTGGCGCGTACGATCGGTTCACGCATGTCTTCGATCGAAGACAGATCTGGAAGCTTGGAGGGGTTATCGACGTAAATCGTTTCACCGGTTTTCAGCGCCAGCTCGAAAATAACCGTTGGCGCGGTGGTGATCAGGTCCAGGTCGTATTCGCGCTCCAGGCGCTCCTGGATGATCTCCATGTGCAGCATGCCGAGGAACCCGCAACGGAAGCCGAAGCCCAGGGCGTCGGAGCTTTCCGGGGTGTACTGCAACGACGAGTCGTTGAGGGTCAGCTTTTGCAGGGCTTCGCGGAAGTCTTCAAAGTCGTCGGAGCTGACCGGGAACAGACCGGCATAGACCTGTGGCTGGATGCGCTTGAAGCCAGGCAGCACGTCGACATCCGGCGTGGAGCTCAGGGTCAGGGTGTCACCGACCGGCGCACCGTGGATGTCCTTGATACCGGCGATGATGAAGCCTACTTCGCCAGCTTTCAGATCAGTGGTAGCGGTGTGCTTGGGGTTGAACACGCCGACGCTGTCCACCAGGTGGATCTTGCCGGTGGACTTGACCAGGATCTTGTCGCCCTTCTTCACGCGGCCATGGCGCACGCGCACCAGGGAGACAACGCCCAGGTAGTTGTCGAACCAGGAGTCGATGATCAACGCTTGCAGCGGATCGTCGTAGTTGCCGGTCGGCGCGGGGATGGTCTTGACCAGGCGCTCGAGCACTTCATCGACGCCCAGGCCGGTCTTGGCGCTGCACTCGACGGCGTCGGTGGCGTCAATGCCGATGATTTTTTCGATCTCTTCCTTGACGCGGTCCGGATCGGCCTGTGGCAGGTCGATCTTGTTCAGCACCGGCATCACTTCCAGGCCCTGCTCGATGGCGGTGTAGCAGTTGGCCACGGATTGGGCTTCAACGCCCTGCCCCGCGTCCACCACCAGCAGCGCGCCTTCGCAGGCGGCCAGGGAACGGCTGACTTCATAGGTGAAGTCAACGTGGCCCGGGGTGTCAATGAAGTTGAGCTGGTACTTGATACCGTCTTTGGCGGTGTAGTACAGAGTGACGCTGTGGGCCTTGATGGTGATCCCGCGCTCGCGTTCGAGGTCCATGGAGTCCAGGACCTGGGCTTCCATTTCACGCTCGGCAAGGCCGCCGCACATCTGGATGAATCGATCGGCCAGCGTCGACTTACCATGGTCAATGTGGGCGATGATGGAGAAATTGCGGATATGACTCAAATCACTCACGGATCAACACTCAAAAAGGCTGCAGGCAGATTGCCCGCTGAAAAATAGCCGGGAATTGTACCTGATGCTCGGGCCAGACGTCATCTTTGCTGACGAACACAAAAAAGCCCCGTTTCCACGGGGCCCAATGTTGTAGGAGCGAGCTTGCTCGCAATCAGCCGGCTCGGCGCAGCAACCAGAACCCGGCCACGGCGCAGATAAAGGTCGGCACCAGCACCGCAAATAACGGCGAGAAGCCGAATACCAGGCTCGACGGCCCCAGCAGGTCCTGGGCGATGCGGAAGGTGAAGCCCACCAGCACCCCGGTGAATACCCGCTGGCCGAGGGTCACGGAACGCAACGGGCCGAAGATAAAGGAGATCGCCATCAACACCAGTGCGGCGGTGACCACCGGTTGCAGCACCTTGACCCAGAACGCCAGCCAGTAGCGGCCATTGTTCAGGCCCTGGTCCTTGAGGTAGTGGATATAACTCCAGAGACCCGAGATCGGCAAGGTTTCCGGCACCATGATCACCGTATTGAGCAGCTCCGGCTTCAGCGCGATATCCCAGGTCTGGGTGGGGGCATTGACCACTTCGGTACTGGCACTGAACCCCTGGCCCACATTATGGAACAGCGTGGTGGTGACCTCGCTCAGCTGCCACTGCGCGCCATCGTATTGTGCGCGTTTGGCGAAGCTGGAGCTGAGCATGTGCCGCTCTTTGTCAAACGTGTAGCGCGTCACCCCGATCAACAGCCCGCCGGGCTGCACGGCGTTGATGTGGATGAACTGGTCGCCCTGGCGGTGCCACAGGCCGTGCTTGGAACTCTGCGCATCGCCCGAACCCTGGGCCAGGGCGCGATTGGCCTGGGCGGTGGCTTCGGACGGTGGTGCGACGTATTCGCCGATCAGCACGCTGCACGCCATCAGCAGCAGCATCGGCTTCATGACGGCCCAGACGATCCGCCCGATGGACACGCCCGCCGCGCGCATGATGGTCAATTCGCTGTTGCTGGCCAGGGTGCCCAGGCCGATCAGGCAGCCGATCAGGCCGGCCATCGGCATCATGTCGTAGAGACGACGCGGCGCGGTCAGCGCCACGAAGCTCAGTACGTCGGTGACGGTATAGGTATCGGTGACGTTGCCCACTTCATCGATGAAGGCAAACAGCGAGGCCAGGCCCAGAATGATGCCCAATACCGCCAGGATGGCGATCAGTACGCTGCTACCAATGTAGCGATCGAGCTTAGCCACGAGCCAACTCCTTCAGGCCACGACGGCTCTTCATTTTCAAACGGATAGGCTCCCAGTAGAGCAGCCCCAGGCCGATCACCAGGAAAATCCCGTGCACCCACCACAGGCCCAGGGCGGGCGGCAGCTTGCCCTTCTCCAGGGAGCCACGGGCGGAGATCAGGATGGTCAGGTAAGCCATATACAGCAGGATCGCCGGCAGCAGCTTGAGGAATCGGCCCTGGCGTGGGTTGACGCGCGACAGCGGCACCGCCATCAAGGTCACGATAAACACCAGCAGCGGCAGGGACAGGCGCCATTGCAGCTCGGCGATGGAGCGCAGTTCCTGGCTGCCGAACAGCGATGCGGTGGGCAGCGCGTCGCGGTCGGTGACTTCGTCGCTGATATCGGGTTTGGGCAGCATGACGCCGTAGGAGTCGTATTTGATCACGCGGTAATCGGCCAACCCAGGGCTGCCATCGTAGCGATAGCCGTTGTCCAGGATCAGGTAGCGACTGCCATCGGGACGCACTTCCTGGCGGCCACCGTCGGCCACCAGAATCGAAATACCACGGTCTTTCTGGTCCTTGCCGAGGTTTTTCTGGGAAATGAACACGCCGCTCAGGTTGGAACGGTCTTCGGTCATTTCTTCGGTATAGGTCACTCGCGTACCGTCGTTGAGTGCCTGGAAGCGCCCGGGCTCGAGGGTATCGAACTCGGTCATCGCGTCCTGCTTGTTCAGCAGCAACTGGAACTGCATGGCGCCCTGGGGTGCCAGGCTCAGGCTCAACCAGGCCACGACCAGGGCAACGCCGGCGGCCGGCACCATGGTCATCGCCAGCAGACGCTGCTGGCTCATGCCGGTGGCCGACAGCACGGTCATCTCGCTTTCGAGATACAGCCGGCCATATGCCAGCAGAATGCCAAGGAACAGGCCGAGCGGCAGGATCAGTTGCAAAAAGCCCGGCAGGCGAAAGCCCATGATCAGGAACAGAGAACCCGGATCCAGGGCGCCCGAGGCCGCCTGCGCAAGGAATTTGACGAAACGACCACTCATGATGATGACCAGCAATACCGCACTCACGGCACTCAGGGTCAACAGGACTTCGCGGGATAGATAACGGAAGACGATCAAACCAGACACTCCAGGGTTGTCAGGCTAAGGCGGCCAAACAAGCAAGCATACCGAGTCGACCCGTTTGCGCGGGCCGGCTAAAAAGATGGCGCATTATCCTGTGATTGACCGCGCCTGTCACTGCGCAACCTCATGCGCACGCACAAAGCGTGCTTCGAGGGTTGTCAGGCTTCGCCTGCGAGGTTCAAACTGCGGCCTTTGTCGCTGGCGGTTTACAAGGCTGCCACGCTTTAAAGCCTGGGTACAAACGCCAGGCTCACCGACCTTTATAAGGGACCCGAAAATGGAATTGGTTGTAAAAAGCGTTAGCCCCGAAACGTTGAAAACCGCCACCCTCGTGGTCGCTGTCGGCGAAGGCCGCAAACTCGGCGTTGCCGCCAAGCAACTGGATGAACTGAGCGGCGGCGCCATCAGCGCCGTGCTCAAGCGCGGCGACCTGGCCGGCAAAGTCGGCCAGAGCCTGCTGTTGCAGAGCCTGCCCAACCTCAAGGCCGAGCGCGTATTGCTGGTGGGCGTGGGCAAGGACGCCGAACTGGGCGACCGTCCGTTTCGCAAGCTCATCAGCGCCATCCTCACCACGCTTAACGGCCTGGGCGGCAGCGACGCGGCACTGGCACTCGATGAAATCGTCATCAAGGGCCGTGACAGCTACGGCAAGACCCGCCTGCTGGCCGAAAGCCTGGTGGACGGCGGCTACGTCTTCGACCAGTTCAAGAGCCAGAAGGCCGAACCCCGCGCCCTGAAGAAAATCACCCTGCTGACCATCAAGGCCGCGCAGGCTGAAGTCGAGCGCGCCGTGACCCACGCTACCGCGATCGCCAGGGGCATGTCGTTCACCCGCGACCTGGGCAACCTGCCGCCGAACATCTGCCACCCCACTTACCTGGGCGAACAGGCCAAGGCGCTGGGCAAGGAGTTCAAGGGCCTCAAGGTTGAAGTGCTGGACGAGAAGAAGATCAAGGAACTGGGCATGGGCTCGTTCTATGCCGTGGGCCAAGGCAGCGACCAGCCGCCCCGCCTGATCGTGATGCAATACAACGGCGGCAAGAAGTCCGAGAAGCCTTACGCCCTGGTGGGCAAAGGCATCACCTTCGACACCGGCGGCATCAGCCTCAAGCCGGGCGCCGGCATGGACGAGATGAAGTACGACATGGGCGGCGCCGCCAGCGTGTTCGGCACCCTGCGTGCCGTGCTGGAACTCAAGCTGCCGATCAACCTGGTGTGCATCCTGGCCTGCGCCGAGAACATGCCGAGCGGCGGTGCCGCCCGTCCAGGCGATATCGTCACGACCATGAGCGGCCAGACCGTGGAAATCCTCAACACCGACGCCGAAGGCCGCCTGGTGCTGTGCGACGCCCTGACCTACGCCGAACGCTTCAAGCCGCAGGCGGTGATCGACATCGCCACCCTGACCGGCGCCTGCGTGGTTGCCCTGGGCGCCCACACCTCGGGCCTGCTGGGCAACAACGACGAGCTGATCGAGCAACTGCTCAGCGCCGGCAAGGCGGCCGACGACCGCGCCTGGCAGTTGCCGTTGTTCGATGAGTACCAGGAGCAACTGGACAGCCCGTTCGCCGACATCGCCAACATCGGCGGCCCGAAAGCCGGCACCATCACCGCAGCCTGCTTCCTGTCGCGGTTCACCAAGAACTTCAACTGGGCGCACCTGGACATCGCCGGCACCGCATGGGCCAGCGGCAAGGACAAGGGCGCAACCGGCCGTCCGGTGCCCCTGCTGACCCAATACCTGCTGGACCGCGCCAAGGCCTAAGCGGCCCCCGCGCCCTTTGTAGGAGCGAGCTTGCTCGCGAAGATCGCCAACGATAACGCGCACATTCTGGATGAGCGCGGTGTCCTCAGGTTTTTCGCGAGCAAGCTCGCTCCTACAGGGGCAACCAGGCCAGCACCAGGAACCGCAATGACCCAAGTCGACTTCTATATATTGCCCAGCGCCGACCCGTCCGCGCGCCTGGACTTTGCCTGCAAGCTCACTGAAAAGGCCTGGCGCATGGGCCATCGCATTTACCTGCATTGCAGCGATGCCGCCCAACGTGAGGACCTCGATGCCCGTCTATGGCGTTTCAAGGGCGAAAGCTTCGTACCCCACGGCCCCGCTGAATCGGAACCCGATGGCGTGGTAGTGCTGGGTTTGGGCGACAGTTGCGGCGACCACCATGACCTGCTGGTCAACCTTGACCTGAAAGTACCGGCCTTCGCCAAGGCATTCGCCCGCGTGGCGGAAGTGGTGGTGGAAGACCCGGCTATTCGTCAGGCCGCGCGGGAGAGTTTCCGTTTCTACCGCGAACAGGGCTATCCTCTGCAGGATCACCGGCTACAACGACTTTGAGTACATGATGGACACGCCCAACCCGCTGAAAAAAGACGACCACCTGCTGGACGACCTCGAGTCGATCCGTCAGTTGCTGGGTGATGATGGCTTGCAACCGCCGCTGTTGACCGAAACGGCCGACGGCGAGGTACAGATTCCGCTGTTGTTCGACATGGTCGGCAACAAGCCTGCTGCGCCGGAGCCAGCCATTACCGAGCCCGCCCCCGCTGCCCAAAAAGCCCCCGACGCCCTGCTGCTGCACCTGGACAACGAACTGCGCGCCGCCGCGCAATTGATCATGCAGGACGTGATCGATGATTTTTCGCCGCATATTGAAGCCGAGATCAAACGGCGCATGGATGCGCGGATGGAGCGGCTGCTCAGCCAATACCAATCCTGAACCAAACCGACATCCCCTGTGGGAGGGGGCTTGCCCCCGATAGCAGTGCGTCAGCCGTCTATTTGAAGCTGACCCACCGCCATCGGGGGCAAGCCCCCTCCCACATTTGGTTGCATACACCTTAAGCCCTGTCTTCGCCTCGCCCTGCGCTCTATCCCCCGTTATACTTGCCGGCTTTCCTGAATAAATGCCAACTAGGGTCCCGCCGCGCATGGATAAGACCTACCAGCCCCACGCTATCGAAACTTCCTGGTACAACACCTGGGAGTCCGAAAACTATTTCGCCCCACAAGGTGCGGGCGACTCGTACACCATCATGATTCCGCCACCGAACGTCACTGGCAGCCTGCACATGGGCCATGGCTTCAACAATGCAATCATGGATGCGTTGATCCGTTTCCGCCGCATGCAGGGTCGCGACACCCTGTGGCAACCGGGTACCGACCACGCCGGTATCGCCACCCAGATGCTGGTGGAACGCCAGCTGGAAGCCACCGGCCAGAGCCGTCATGACCTGGGCCGCGAGAAGTTCCTCGAGAAAATCTGGGAATGGAAAGACCAGTCCGGCGGCAATATCAGCCGTCAGATCCGTCGCCTGGGTTCGTCCGTCGACTGGAGCCGCGAGCGCTTCACCATGGACGACGGCCTATCGGAAGCGGTGAAGGAAGCCTTCGTGCGCCTGCATGAAGACGGCCTGATCTACCGCGGCAAGCGCCTGGTCAACTGGGACACCAAGTTGCACACGGCGATTTCCGACCTCGAAGTGGAAAACCACGACGAGAAAGGCTTCCTGTGGAACCTCAAGTATCCGCTGGCTGACGGCGCCAAGACTGCCGAGGGCAACGACTACCTGATCGTCGCCACCACCCGTCCGGAAACCATGCTCGGCGACGCTGCCGTTGCGGTTAACCCGAACGACGAGCGCTACCAGGCACTGATCGGCAAGTTCGTCGAGCTGCCACTGGTCGGCCGCCGCATCCCGATCATCGCTGACGACTACTGCGACCCTGAATTCGGCACCGGCTGCGTGAAAATCACCCCGGCCCACGATTTCAACGACTACGAAGTCGGCAAGCGTCACAACCTGCCGCTGCTGAACATCTTCGACAAGAATGCCGCCGTGTTGCCGGCCTGCCAGGTGTTCAACCTGGACGGCACGCTGAACGACAGCATCGACGGCAAGATCCCGGCCGAATACGCCGGCCTCGACCGCTTCGAAGCGCGCAAGCAGATCGTTGCCGCCTTCGACGCCGCCGGTTTGCTGGTGAGCGTTGACGACCACGGCCTGAAAGTGCCGAAGGGCGACCGCTCCGGCACCGTGATCGAGCCGTGGCTGACCGACCAGTGGTACGTGTCCACCAAGCCGCTGGCCGAGCCGGCGATTGCTGCCGTGGAAGACGGCCGCATCCAGTTCGTGCCCAAGCAGTACGAAAACATGTACTTCTCGTGGATGCGCGACATCCAGGACTGGTGCATCAGCCGTCAGCTGTGGTGGGGCCACCGTATTCCGGCCTGGTACGACGAGTCGGGCAAGGTGTATGTAGGCCGCGACGAAGCCGAAGTGCGTGCCAAGCACAACCTCGGTGCCGACATCGCGCTGCAACAGGACAATGACGTACTGGACACCTGGTTCAGCTCGGGCCTGTGGACCTTCTCGACGTTGGGCTGGCCGCAGCAGACCGAATTCCTGAAGAAATTCCACTCCACCGACGTGTTGGTCACCGGCTTCGACATCATTTTCTTCTGGGTTGCCCGGATGATCATGCTCACCATGCATTTGGTGAAGAACGAAGACGGCACCCCGCAGGTGCCGTTCAAGACCGTGTACGTGCACGGCCTGGTACGTGACGGCCAGGGCCAGAAAATGTCCAAGTCCAAGGGCAACGTCCTGGACCCGCTGGACATCATCGACGGCATCGACCTGGAAACCCTGGTGCACAAGCGCACCTCGGGCCTGATGCAGCCCAAGCTCGCGAAAAAGATCGAGAAACAGACCCGCGACGAGTTCGCCGACGGCATCGCCAGCTATGGCACCGACGCCCTGCGCTTCACCTTCTGCTCGCTGGCGTCCACCGGTCGCGACATCAAGTTCGACATGGGCCGCGTCGAAGGTTATCGCAACTTCTGCAACAAGATCTGGAACGCCGCACGCTACGTGCTGGATAAAGGCGAAGACTGCGGCCAGAACGGCGAAGCCTTCGAGCTGAGCCTGGCCGATCGCTGGATCATCTCGCAGCTGCAGCGCACCGAAGCCGAAGTGACCCGCCAGCTCGACCAGTTCCGCTTTGACCTGGCCGCACAGGCCTTGTACGAGTTCATCTGGAACCAGTACTGCGACTGGTACCTGGAACTGTCCAAGCCGGTGCTGTGGGACGAAAACGCGCCGGTCGAACGCCAGCGCGGCACCCGTCGCACCCTGGTGCGCGTGCTGGAAGTGGCGCTGCGCCTGGCGCACCCGTTCATGCCGTTCATCACCGAAGAAATCTGGCAGCGCCTGGCGCCGCTGGCCGGTATCGAAGGCAAGACCATCATGCTGCAGCCTTGGCCGGTGGCCAATGAAGCCCGTATCGATGAGGCCGCCGAAAGCGATATCGAATGGCTCAAGACCCTGATGCTCGGTACGCGCAACATTCGCGCCGAAATGAACATCGGTCCGGGCAAGCCGCTGGCCGTGTTCGTCAAGAACGCCAGTGCCGAAGACCAGCGTCGCCTCAGCGAGAACGATGCGCTGCTCAAGAAGCTGGCAAAGCTGGAGTCCATCACCGTATTGGCCGATGGCGCCGAAGCACCGCTGTCGGCCACTGCATTGGTCGGTGATATGGAAGTGCTGGTGCCGATGGCCGGCCTGATCGACAAGGGCGCGGAACTGGCCCGACTCGACAAGGAAATCGCCCGCCTGCAAGGCGAAGTGCAACGCGTGGGCGGCAAGCTGTCCAACGCGGCGTTCGTCGACAAGGCGCCGGCAGAAGTGATCGACAAGGAACGCGCCAAGTTGGCCGAGGCTGAACAGGCCTTGGGCAAGCTGGCGGAGCAACATGCGCGGATTTCCAGCCTGTAAGGCTTGAGTCGCGTAAAAAAGAGACCTTCGGGTCTCTTTTTTTTGCCTGATCGTTCCCCGATGTCCTGCTGGCAATGCAGTCAATGTGGGAGGGGGCTTGCCCCCGATGGCGGCGGGTCAGTTAACAGATAATTGACTGACACACTGCCATCGGGGGCAAGCCCCCTCCCACATTTGACCGAGTTGTCCTCGGGAATGTGTGACAATGGCCGCCACTTTGAGCCAACACCAGAATCAACATGACCGCCCCTAGCACACCCAAACCACCGCGCAAGAAGCCTAAAACCGCTGCCACGGCCAAACCCGTCGCACCACGCAAAGAGGCGACCCTGCACCCGCGCAACCGCCACACAGGCCGTTACGACTTCCAGGCGCTGATCAAGACCACGCCGGAACTGGCGCAATTCGTGATCATCAATCCTTATGGCAAAGAGAGCATCGACTTCGCCAGCCCGGACGCGGTGCGGGTGTTCAACCGGGCGTTGCTCAAATCGTTCTATGGCATCCAGCATTGGGATATCCCGGCCGATTACCTGTGCCCGCCGGTGCCGGGGCGCGCCGACTATGTGCACTTCCTCGCCGACCTGCTGGCCAGCGTCAACGACGGCAAGATTCCGCGCGGTTCCATCGTCAAGGTGTTGGATATCGGCATGGGCGCCAACTGCGTCTACCCGTTGATTGGCTACATGGAGTACCGCTGGAACTTCCTCGGCTCTGAGGTCGACCCTATCGCAGTGGCCGCCGCCAAGGCCATCGTGCAGTCCAATGACTTGAGCAAAGTCATCCAGTTGCGCCAGCAGCCCAATCCCAAGCACATCCTGCTGGGCCTGCTGGAGCCTGCCGAACGCTTTGACCTGACCATGTGCAACCCGCCGTTCCACGCGTCCATGGACGAAGCCACCAAAGGCAGCGAGCGCAAGTGGCGCGCCTTGGGCAAAGCCGATCCCAAGCGCAAGTTGCCGGTGCTGAACTTCGGCGGCCAGTCGGCCGAACTGTGGTGTGAAGGCGGCGAAGCGCGTTTTGTGACGCAGCTGATCGCCGAAAGCGCGCATTTTGCCCACAAGGTGCTGTGGTTCAGCACACTGGTGTCAAAAGCGTCAAACTTGCCCGCGATCGAGACGGCGTTGAAAAAGGCCGGCGTGCTGGAAAGCCAAGTGGTGGAAATGTCCCAGGGGCAAAAGCAAAGCCGGTTCGTCGCCTGGACCTTCCAGACCAAGAATGAACAGCACATCTGGCGCCAGCGCTGGGTTCGTTGAACCCAGCCCCCTGTAGGAGCGAGCTTGCTCGCGAAGGACGCCAACGATAACGCGTGTATTCTGGATAAACGCGGTGATTGTGGGTTCTTCGCGAGCAAGCTCGCTCCTACAGTTACAAACAAAATCGCAGGCAACAAAAAACCGTGCCCGGATCACTCCGGAGCACGGTTTTTTTACTGCGTCTTACTTGTTAACAGCGTCGGTCAGGCCTTTGGCCACAACCAGCTTGATAACTTTCTTGGCAGCGATTTCGATGGCAGCGCCAGTCGAAGGGTTACGACCGGTACGGGCAGGACGCTCGGTCACTTTCAGCTTGCCGATACCTGGCAGAGTGATTTCGCCGCCGTTTTCCAGCTGATCGGCAACGATCTGGCCCAGCTGGTCCAGCGCTGCGCGCGCGGTGGTTTTCGGCGCGTCGATAGCTTCAGCGATATCAGCGATCAGTTGGTCTTTAGTCAAAGCCATTGTGGTGTTCCTTCCCTATCAAATTCATATGGATTGCAGAGTGCAGTGTCAGCCGTCGAGCCCGACCGTGTCGGCCTGGCGCCCCGGCTATAACCTTGGAGAACGGGGTTATAGATGCTTGAAACGGGGATTGGTTCGACCTGACAAATGCTGAATGCACGCTTAACGCCGAGACTTGGCGTAAGACGGGGCAAAACTAGCACAGAGACGGGGAAATATCCGCCTCAACATACCCATTTGGTCAGCTTTATCGCTCTAAAGCGTGAAAAAACCCCATATGCACGGTGGGAGAACATCCAAACCGCCCTTCCAGGCGCGTCTTGACCAACGGGTGCGGTACACTGGGCAACTTTTTGGGGGAGGCTCACCGCTCCCCTTCAACCAGCCGAGAAGCCTATGCCGATCCGTCATTGCATCGTCCACCTGATCGACAAAAAACCCGACGGCACACCCGCAGTTCTGCATGCCCGTGATTCGGAGCTGTCCGAATCGGCCGCCATCGAGAACATGCTTGCCGACCTCAACGAGAGCTACAACGCCAAACAGGGCAAGGCCTGGGGTTTCTTCCATGCCGAGTCCGGCGCGCACCCGTTCAGCGGCTGGTTGAAGGAATACTTTGACGGTGGCCAGGATTTCACCACCTTCAGCCGTACCGCAGTGGAACATCTGCAGAAGCTGATGGAGGAGTCCAACCTGTCCACCGGCGGCCATGTGCTGTTCGCCCACTACCAGCAAGGCATGACCGACTACCTGGCCATCGCCCTGCTGCACCACAGCGAAGGCGTGGCGGTGACCGACGAGCTGGACGTGACGCCCTCGCGCCACCTGGACCTGGGCCAACTGCACCTGGCCGCGCGGATCAACGTGTCCGAGTGGCAGAACAACAAGCAGTCCAAACAGTACATCTCGTTTATCAAGGGCAAGAACGGCAAGAAGGTCTCGGAGTACTTCCGCGACTTTATCGGCTGCCAGGAAGGCGTCGACGGCCCGGGCGAAACCCGCACCCTGCTCAAGGCGTTCAGTGACTTCGTTGAAAGCGAGGACCTGCCGGACGAGTCGGCCCGCGAGAAAACCAAGACCCTGGTGGACTACGCCAGCAGCCAGGCCAAGCTCGGCGAGCCCATGGGATTGGAAGAACTGTCCGGCCTGATCGATGAAGATCGACCCAAAGCGTTCTACGACCACATCCGCAACAAGGACTACGGCCTGTCGCCGGAAATTCCTGCCGACAAACGCACCCTCAACCAGTTCCGCCGCTTCACCGGCCGCGCCGAAGGCTTGTCCATCAGCTTTGAAGCCCACCTGCTGGGCGACAAGATCGAATACGACGAAGCCGCCGGCACCTTGATCATCAAGGGCCTGCCGACCCAACTGACCGACCAGCTCAAGCGCCGTAACTGATGCTTGGCGGGGTCTTGAAGAAAGTCCTGCTGGTGTTGCTGGTGGTGGTGGTGATTCAGAACTGGGGCAAGCTCGAGCGGCTGTTCAACCCGTCGCAGGTGGTGTCCGAGCAGATACGCGCCTCGGCGCGCGTGGTGCTTTACACCACCGAGTGGTGCGGCTACTGCAAGCAGATCCGGCGCTTTCTGGACCAGAAGGGGGTTCCTTACCAGACCTTCGACATCGAGAAAGATGCCCAGGCGCGCAAGGCCTATGAAGCGTTGGGCGGCGGCGGGATTCCGTTTGTGGACGTCAATGGCACGTTGATCCGCGACTACAATCCGGATGCGATCATGGCCGCCCTGAAATAACCCGGCCCTCGAAAACACCGCAGATCAAATGTGGGAGGGGGCTTGCCCCCGATAGCAGTGTGTCAGCCAGCCTATCTGTCGCTGATCCACCATAATCGGGAGCAAGCCCCTCCCACATTTGGTTTTGTGGTGACCTTAGAAGTTGGCTTCCAGGGACACCATCGCCGTCCGCTCTTCCCCCACGTTGTAATACGCCGTACTCGGTGCCAGCCCATTGACCGGTGCCGAGTTGAACGCCACGGTACGCGCCGAGCTCAAGTACTCTTTGTCGAACAGGTTAAGCATCGAAAACCGCAACGCGGCCGACTTGATGACCTTCTTGTCCACCGGCAGATAAATACCCGCGTTCAGGTCGAACACCGTGCGGCCCTCGATCTTTTCCTTGTTGGTCAAATCGCCATAGAAGCTGCCGACATACTTGCCCGCAATATTCCCGTAGAACCGCGAGTCGTCATACCCGAACACCAGGTTGAACATGTTTTGCGGCACGTTGGCCAGTTGCTTGCCCGAGGTGGGCAACAACACATTCTTGCTGAGCAAATCGTCCTTCTGCTCGGACTGGGTGTAGGTGTAGGACGCGTAGTAGTTGAAGTGGTTCGGCAGCAAACCACTCCACTCAAGTTCCAGGCCTTTGTTAGCGACACTGCCCACGTTGAGCACCATGTAGTCACCGCTGGCGTCGGTGGTCGACACCTGGCGATCCTTGAAACTGATGTAGAACAGCGTCGCGCTCAGTGCCATGTCGTCTTCGCTGTAGCGCCAGCCCAGTTCCTGGTTCCAGCTCAGTTCGGACTTGAGGCTCACCGAGTCGCCTTTGTTGTACAGCACGTAGTTGGGCGGGGTGCGCATATTGCGGGTGAGGTTGTAGAACGCCTGGTTGCGCTCGTCCACCTGATACTTGGCGCTGAAGTTGGGCAGGAACTGGTGGTAGCGGGTGTTACGTTTCTCCGGCTGGTCGTAGAGGCTGCCGAGGTTATTACCGTCACGCTCGACGTACTGATAGGCCACACCGCCGACAAAACTCAGGTCCGGGGTGGCCTGCCAGCTGTCCTGAACCCAGAGTTTCTGTGCCGGAGTGACGGTGTAGTAGTGACGGCCTTGTACAGTCTTGCCGTTTTTATCGACCACCTGGCCACCGTCGTTGTAGTCGCCCCACACCTCATCAGGCGCGCCTTCGCCGTTGATCCCGATAAACGGCTGGGTCTGGCGCTGGCGTGCGCGTTCGTACCAGTAGCCGTAGTCCAGGCTGTGTTCCTCGTTGATGTCCCACTTCATCTTGGCGGTGAAGCCGGGACGCCAGGTCTCGGTCCATGAAGGGCGGTAATAGTTGGCCGATTGCAGGTTGCCCAGGTCGTAATTGCCGGCCTTGTCGGAGCGCGGCCCCAGGTTTGACGCGGTCTGGCCGCTGAAGCTGCCACCGTTGGCCCAGTAGTAATACGGCGTGAGCGTCAGCGACAGGTTGTCTTGCAGTTGCCAGCGCTGGGTCAGCGTGGCGTTGACGCTTTCAAAGGGGTTGCGGTTGAGCTTATAGGACGCAGATAACAAACCGGCCTTGTACACCGGGCTTTCGGCGTAGTCCTTGCGTCGTCCTTCAGTGTCGAACTGTGCCTTGCTCAGGCTGTTGTAGTTGTAGTTTTCCTGCTTGTTGTACTTGACCGTGGCCAGCGTGGAATTGCCATTATCCCCTTCGAACAGGCTGCTCCACTCGACCTTGTCGCTGCGCAGGGTGCCCTTGCCGCGCCATTTGTCGCCCTCCAGGTGAGACGCCGAGACCCAGGTCTTGAGGCCGCCGAAGTCACCGGTGTTGGCACGTACGAAGGTTTTGCGCAGCGCATTGGCACCGACGATCTGCTTGGCGAACACCCCGGCGTCCTGGGTCGGCCGAATCGTGATCATGCCGATATTGCCGCCGCTGGAGCCGATGTGCGGGCCATCCGCCTCGGAAGACCCTTGAGTGGCAAACACTTCAGCGAGGTTTTCCGGATCGCCCAATTGGTTGGAGTAAACGCTGTAGTTGCCCGAATCGTTGATCGGTACGCCGTCGACCGACACCCCAACCTGGTCGGAGCTCATGCCGCGCATGGTGAACGTGGTACCGCTGGTGCCGCTGGCGTCGTCGCTGGAAACGTTGATACCCGGCGTGTATTTGAGCTTGTCGATGGCGTTGGCGGTCGCCGACATCTCGTCCATGGCCTCCTTGGTCACCGTCGACCGTGCCTTGGCGCTTTCCTCGCGGATCATGTGACCGTTGCCCAGGGTCTGCTTGCCGGCCACATTCACCGAACCGACGTCCTGGGAATCGTCCGCCAGACTCAGCGGCGCAAAACCGCCCAGGCCCGAGGCCAGGAACAGGGCATAGAGTTTGTTGTAGTTCACGTGTAGATCCCTTACTGACAATGCCCTGTTGAACGGGCAGATGTAGGTCGCTTCCTGACCATTTGTTCAGGAAACCCAGGATGATCCACGGCACGTGTAACCGTTTGGTGACAGGTTTTGGCGATTGCGATGAAGCTTCGGTGAACGGCGCGATGCGGCTAGCGCACTACGATCACGCGCCCCAACAGCGTGTGCTGCTCGAAGCCGAGGACCGCTTGCAAGGCCTTCAATACGGCGACAGGGTCGTTGCTTGGAAAGCTGCCGCTGACGCGTCTGGCGCCCATCTCATCATTGAGCAGGAGGATTCGGCCCGGGTAGTAACGCGCGAGGTCCCTGACCACCTCGGCCAGCGGCGCCTTGTAGTAATTGAGCCAACCCTCGCGCCAGGCCAGGCGTGATTCGCTGTCCACCGGATGCAGCGGCTCGGCTTGGCCGTCGGCGTAGGCCACTTGCTGGCCTGCCGTCAGAATTTGCTGCGCCCCCTGTGCGGACGGCGTTACGCCAACCCGGCCGGACAGCACTGTCACCTGGGCCCCCGCCGGTTGCAGGCGCACTTCGAACTGCGTGCCCAGCACCCGCGTTTCTCCATCGCCCGCCTCGACCACGAAGGGCTGGCCGGTGTGGACAACGCGGAAAAAACCGGCCCCGCGACGCAACTGGATATGCCGCTCGCCGTGGCTGAAATCCACGGCAATCGCGCTGTCGGCGTCGAGGGTGACGTGGGACTGATCGGCCAGGGTGACGGTCCTCACCTGCCCCGGCGCCGTCACGTAATCGGCGCCAAGGTCATCGACCCAACGAAACGGCTGCCAACCGGCGCCCATCGACACCATCAGCAACAAGCAGGCCGCCATGGCCAAGGCGCCGGCCCCGCGCACCAGGCGCGAGCGGCTGGAACGGCTCATCGCATTGAGGTAGCCCTGCAAGGCCTGTGCGTCTTCGCCGGCCAAGGTGCGTGCCGGGACTTCGCTCAACTCCCACAGCACCTGGGCCTGGGCGTAGGCCTGGATATGGGCGGGGTCGGCCCGCAGCCATTGGCTGAAGGAGGCTTGATCGCCGCTGCCGGGCTGGTCGTGCAGCCGGCTCAACCAGTCGAGCGCGGCCTGTTCCTGGGCGGGCGTGGGGGTGACGTTCACGGTGCTTTCCCTGGCGTACGTGGGACTGACGGTTCGCGCAGGCTCGCCTTGCACGCTTGCAGGGCACGCATCATATGTTTTTCCACGGCGCTTTGGGACAGGCCCATGGCCTTGGCGATCTCTGCGTATTTGCGCCCGTGAATGCGGTTGAGCAGGAAAATCTGCCGAGTGCGCTCGGGCAGACTGCGCAAGGCGGCTTCGACATGCCGCAGGTCATTGCCCGCTTCGAGAGCCGCCTGGGGTTCGCAGCCCTGGTTGTCCTGTTGCTCCGGCAACCAGCCCTCATTGCTGCGCACGCGGGCGCCTTCGCTGCGCAAATGGTCGATGGCGATATTGCCGGCGCAGCGCAGCAGGTAGGTGCTGAGCTCTTCGACCTGCACCAGCGGGCGGCGCCAGAAACGCAGGAACAGGTCCTGTACCAGATCAGCCGCAGTGGCGCGGCAACCGACGCGGCGGCTGACTAATGCCTCCATCTGTGAACGCTGGGACAGGAACACCTGCAGGAAATGCGCACGTCCACCGGCCGCGTCCGGGTGCGAACTGTCTTGGGGTCTGGGCGGGGGACTGATGGTCATGGGCAGCTCAGAACAGGCCGAATGCCGCGAGAGGGCTGGCCAGCAGGCCGACGCCCGCGAGGACCAAGGCCAGCCGTGGTCGGTACGGCAACAGCAGCACCAACATCAAGGCGCTGAGCATCAACACCGCGCACCACTCCACCAGGCCCCGGCCCCAACCGGTGGCGGCCACCGCCGGCCAGACCGACAGGGTCAGCAGCAACCAGCCGGCCGCACGCAAGCCCAGGCGCCGTGCAGGCGTCGGTTTGCTGCGCAGCAGCTCGCCGTGGTGACGGTCGGTGGCCAGGCACAGCGCGGTAAACCCGGCGTAGCACAGCAGCAGCGCGAGCAGCATTCAGCCGGCCTCCTGCTTGAACGCCAATGCACGCGCACGCTCTGCCTTGGGCTGCAACGCGGCGCGGCGCTGCATCTTCCAGGCTGCCCATCCGAGGAACAGGCCGCTGGCCAGGCACGTCAGGTCGAAGCCGGCCATGGCCCAGTCGCCGCTCATCAGCGAAGTGCCCAAGTGATACGGCGTAGTCAGCGCGTTAATCAGCGGGATGGCCACAAACAGCAGCGCGCCCAGGCCCAACTGCTCTACCCAGCCCTGACGACCGCGCCGCAACGTGGCATGGACCAGGCTCAGGCCCCAGGCAATAAAGAAGCCTCGCACTTCCCAGTCGGAACGTTCGGCCACGCTCACCGGCAACAGTCGATTGGCCCAGAAAAACGCCGCGATGGCGATCATCAGCCCCGACATGCTGGCGATATTCAGTACCTCCACCAACCGCAGTTCAAAGGGCATCACACCGGTTTTTATGTGTTTGAGCTGACGCTTGCCCAGCCATATCACCAGGCCTGTGCCGATCATCGCCGTACCTGCCAGGCCGCAGATGAAATACAACCAACGCAGCACCGGGCCGGCGAAATGGCCCATGTGCAAGCCGTAGAAACTGCCACCGATAACCGACGGCAAGGACGGCTCACCACTGACCCGCAGCAACTGGCCCGTGGTGCCGTTGAATGAAACGGTGCTGCCGAAATCATGCACCACGCTGTCGGAGCCGGCGCGGAATATATTCACCGAGGCGTTGACGTCGCTTGGATTATTCACCGCCAGGCGCCCGACAGGCCCACCCGCCCACTGCTGCCGCGCCTGCTGGTACATCGGCCACAACGGCAGCAACGTGCCCGGCTGGCCGAGTGCGGGCGCATTATCGGAACTGGGAAATACTTCATTGAAGAAGGCACGGCTGTCATTGCCATAGGAGGCCACGATCGGCGCCGGCATCACCATGCTCATGAAAATCACCAGGCTGCTGTAGGTGATCATCAGGTGAAACGGCAGCACCAGCACGCCCACCGCGTTGTGCCCGTCCAGCCAGGAGCGCTGGCCTTTGCGCGGGCGGAAGGTGAAGAAGTCCTTGAAGATTTTCTTGTGGGTAATGATGCCGGTGATCAGCGCGACGAACATCACCATGGCGGCGAGGGTCGACAGCCAGCGGCCCCATGGGTAAGGCATTTGCAGTTGGAAGTGGAAGCGGTAGAAGAATTCACCGCCCATGCTTTCGCGGGCCTGGACCGCTTGGCCGCTGACCGGGTCGAGGACTTTCTGGATGAAGTTGCCGCGCTTGCCGGGGTCGATCTTGTCCTGCCACATCACCGACAGGCCGGGGTCGCGGCGGGTGGGCAAGGTAATGAACCAGCGCGCGGCAGTGGGCGCCTGTTGCTGCAGGTAGTCTTGCGCCACGGCGAGGCTGCGCGCGTCGTCCATCGGATGGGCCTGGACTTCGGGCTGCATCCAGTGGGTTATTTCATCCTTGAAATAGGCCAGGGTGCCGGTCAGGAAAATCGCAAACAGCAGCCAGCCGAAGATCAACCCAGCCCAGGTGTGCAGCCAGGCCATGGCTTGGCGAAAACCCTCTTTCATGTGCGCACCACCCAGAACCCAATGCCCGCCAGCGTGGCCAACAGCGCGCTCGGCAGCATCACCCCGGCCCACGCGCGCCACGCGGTGCGGCAGGCAAAACACCAGAGCACCGCCAGCAGGTAGAACACGAATGAACTCATCATGCCGACGATCACCGCGTCGGCGCGCGCCGTCGGCAGCCACAGCGCAAGACAGATAGCGGCCAGGGAGGCCATCAGATAACCGCCGACCACAGCCGCCAATACGCGCGAAGTAACGGCAAGGCGATAAGAGGCGGGCAGTGAGGTTTTGCTTTTCATGCGGCAGGCGCCAAGTTCATCAGCGCGCAATATTAATGATAAATATTCTCATAAGCAAAAGAGAACGGATGAATCACCTGCTCGGGTCGATTGCCGAACCGTGTTTGCGGCCCTACAATGCGAACAATTCTTGTTCTCTAAAGCATGCCGATGCTGATGGAGTGATCACGTTGCCGCCGTCCAACACCGTCGAAGTTCTGTACAACGACCATCACCACTGGCTCACCGGCTGGTTGCGACGCAAGCTCGGCTGCCCGCAAAGCGCCGCCGACCTGGCGCACGACACTTTCATCCGGGTGCTCAGCGCGCGGGAAGCGCCAACGCTGATCGAACCGCGCGCCTTTCTCACCACGGTCGCCAAACGTGTGCTGTTCAACTACTACCGTCGCCAGGACCTGGAACGCGCCTACCTCGACGCCCTGGCGCAAATGCCCGAGCACGTGGCGCCGTCGGAAGAAGACCGCGCAATCATCCTGCAAACCCTGGTGGAACTGGACCAACTGCTCGACGGCCTGCCGGTCCAGGTCAAACGCGCCTTCCTGCTGGCCCAGCTTGATGGTCTGACCTACGCGCAGATCGGCGCGCAACTGGGCATTTCCATCGCCACGGTCAAGCGCCACCTGCATAAAGCCGCCCTGCGCTGCTACTTCGCCCTATGAACGTCTCGACCCAGGTTGCCGAACAGGCCGTGCACTGGTTGTTGCAAATGCAGCAAGGCACGCTTGACCCACGCCAACAGGCGGCCTGGCAACAATGGCTGCAGGCGCACAGCGAACACCAGCGCGCGTGGGACCAGATCCAGCGCGTCAACCAGCGCCTGCGCGGCCTGCCTTCGCCCCTGGCGCACGCAGCGTTGAATGCACCGAAGTCCACCAGCCGGCGTCAGGCGCTGAAGCTGCTGTTGATTCTCGGCGCGGGTTCGGCGGCAGCCTGGAGCCTGCGCCAGCAACACATTTTGCCGCCGTTGACGGCGGACTACCGCAGCCCTGTCGGCCAGCGTCGCAGCGTGCCGTTGGCCGACGGCAGCCAATTGCAGCTCAACACCGGCAGCGCGGTGGATGTGCATTTCGATGGCCAGCAGCGACTGATCCGCCTGCTCGAAGGTGAAATCCTGCTGACCGCCCGCGCAGGTGCCACGCCGCTGCGCGTGCTGACCGGCCAGGGCTTGCTCAGCAGCCAGGCGGCGCGCCTGAACGTGCGTCAGTTCAATGACCATACCCAATTGGCAGTGCTCGATGGCCGTGTCGACGTGATGCCCAACAGCTACAGCGGCCTGCCACTGATCGTGAACGCCGCGCATCAGGTCAATTACACCCGCAAAGGCTGGGACAGCCCGCGTCCTGTCGACGCCAACAGCGGCGCATGGGCCGACGGCATGCTGGTGGCCGCGCACATGCGCCTGGAAGATTTCCTCGGCGAACTCGGGCGCTACCGCCGTGGCCAGCTCAATTGCGACCCGCAGGTGGCAAACCTGCTGCTGTCCGGCAGTTATCCGCTGGATGACAGCGAACGCATTCTCGACCTGCTGGAAGTCAGCCTGCCGGTAACCGTGCGGCGCTTTACCCGCTATTGGGTGACGGTTCAGGCCCGTGCGTGAAATGGTTTGAAAAACGCTGAGCCGTTTTCCAACCCTCGCGTGACAGAGAAGGAAAGCCACCTTGATCCTTCCTTCTCAGGACACCCCTTCATGCCCCTGCAACCGACCCTTCTTGCCCGTACCCTGCGCCAACTCCTGCTCGGCGCCAGCCTCAGCCTGGCGGTGCTGCCCCCGGTGATGGCGGCCGACACCAAGGCCTATCACATCGCGCCGACAAGTCTGGAGGCGGCCCTGAACCAGTTCGGCCGCGAAGCCGGGGTGCTGGTGTCCTTCGGTTCCGAGGTCACTGCCGGTTTGCAAAGCCCCGGTTTGGCGGGCAACTACAGCACCGCCGAAGGCCTGAACACACTGCTGGAAGGCAGTGGCCTGCAAGCCCGCGCCGAGGGCGACAATGCCTACAGCCTGCAACCGGCCGGCGTCCCGGCCACCCTCGAGTTGCAAACCTCCAACGTGGTCGGCGACTGGCTCGGCGATGCGGCGCAGACCAACGTGTTCGAGCATCCCGGCGCCCGTGACGTCATCCGCCGCGACGAATTCGAGCGCCAGGGCGCGACCCAGGCGCGCGACGTGCTCAACCGCATCCCCGGCGTGAATGCCCCGGACAACAACGGCACCGGCAGCCATGACATGGCGCTGAACTTCGGCATTCGCGGGCTCAACCCACGGCTGGCATCACGCTCCACGGTGTTGATGGACGGCATTCCCGTGCCCTTCGCACCCTATGGCCAGCCGCAACTTTCGTTTGCACCGATCAGCATGGGCAACATGGACGCGGTGGACGTGGTGCGCGGCGGCGGCGCGGTGCGCTACGGCCCGCAGAACGTCGGTGGCATCGTCAACTTCGTGACCCGTGCGATTCCGGATGCGCCCACCGTCAAAGGCGGGCTGCAGACCGAAACCAGCCCGTCCTCCAGCCACGATGGTTTCAAGACCACCGGCAACCTGCTGGCCGGCGGCACCGCCGACAATGGGCTGGGCGGCGCACTCTTGTACTCCGGCACCCGTGGCGGCGACTGGCGTGAAAACAGCGACACGCGCATCGACGACCTGATCCTCAAGGGCAACTACCAGCTGGATGACGCCAACAGCTTCAACGCCATGGCGCAGTACTACGACGGCGAGGCCGATATGCCTGGGGGCTTGAGCGTCAAGGACTACAAGGCCGACCCGTACCAGTCGACCCGCCCCTACGACAAGTTCTGGGGCCGCCGCACGATGTTCAACGTCGGCTACCGCTACGAGCAGGATCGCCGTGAATTCACGGTCAACAGTTTCTTCACCAAGACCCTGCGCAGCGGTTACCTCGATCAAGGCAACTTCCTCTCGCTGTCACCCCGCGAGTATTGGGTACGTGGCCTGGAAACCCGTCTCGCCCAAGGCTTCGACCTCGGCCCCACCACCCACGAAGTCGGCGTCGGTTACCGCTACATCAACGAAGCCGGCCACGAGTTGCGCTACCGCACGCCGATTGCCGCCAACCAGCAACTGCCGACCACCGACAGCCGTAACGACCGCGACACCCGTGGCGGCACTGAAGCCAATGCGTTCTTCATCGACGACCGTATCGATATCGGCAAGTGGACGATCACACCGGGCATCCGCTACGAAATGATCAAGTCCCAACAGACCAACAACCTGAGCAACGTCAACTACAAAGGCGACTACAACACCGCGCTGCCGGCGTTGAACGTGCTCTATCACCTCACCGACGACTGGAACCTCTACGCCAACACCGAAGGCTCGTTCGGCAGCGTGCAGTACAGCCAGATGCCCAACCGCGTGAACAGCGGCGAAGTGAAGCCGGAAAAAGCCCGCACCTGGGAGCTCGGCACGCGCTATGACAACGGCAGCCTGCGCGCGGAAATCGGTGCGTTCCTGATCAATTTCGACAACCAGTACGACAGCAACCAGACCAACGACACGGTGATCGCCCGCGGTGAAACGCGGCACCAGGGCATCGAGTCGAGCATCAACTATGCCCTCGACGGCGTGAGCCCGGCGCTGGCGGGCTTCGATGTGTACGCCACCTATGCGTATGTCGACGCGACCATCCGTGAAGACGGCCCGAACAAAGGCAATCGCGTGCCCTTCTCCTCCCGGCACAAAGGCACCCTCGGCGTGGGTTACACCGAAGGCCCGTGGAAGCTCAACCTGGACAGCAGCTACCAGAGCAGCCAGTTCGCTGACAACGCCAACACCCAGGCCGAAAGCGCCGACGGCGCGAACGGACGCATCCCCGGCTACATGCTGTTCAGCAGCCGCGCAGCCTACGACTTCGGCCCGCAGCTGTCGGACTTGAACGTCGCGGTCGGGGTGAAGAACATCTTCAACAAGCAGTACTACACGCGCTCGTTCGACGATAACAACAAGGGCAAGTACGTGGGTGAGCCGCGCACGGTGTATGTGCAGACGTCCATCGCGTTCTAGCTGTGAGCCTTGAAATTACAGACCACAACCAATCCAAATGTGGGAGGGGGCTTGCCCCCGATTGCGGTGGGTCAGCTAAAAATATACTGACTGACACTCCGCCATCGGGGGCAAGCCCCCTCCCACACCGATCCTCCGTGTGTCCAGGATTCGGGTTCTAACTGCCGGCCAGGCAATACGCGGGTGAGCCGCGCACGGTGTGTGTGCAAACGTCCATCGCGTTCTAGCTGTGAGCCTTCAAATGACAGGTCACAACACATCCAAATGTGGGAGGGGGCTTGCCCCCGATTGCGGTGGGTCAGCTAAAAATATACTGACTGACACTCCGCCATCGGGGGCAAGCCCCCTCCCACATTTGATCCTCAGTGTGTCCAGGATTCGGGTTCTAACTGCCCGCCAGGCAACTGGGGGTGGCCGCGACCAGCGCATCGATGGCGCACCGTGTCTTGGCCGGCATGTGCGGCGCCGTCGGCCAGATCACGTGGATGGGGGCCGGCTGCTCGCGACAGCCAGGCAGCACCGCCTCCAGCTGCCCGCGCAGCGCATAGTGGGCAATCAACCAACTCGGTAACCAGGCCAGGCCCACGCCTGCAATCGCCGCATCGGCCACAGCCTGGAGGTCGTCCAGCACCAGGGGCGTGACCAGGCGCGAGCGCTGGGCGTTGTTGCTGCGGTAAGCAATGCCGCGATGAGCCGCCAAGTCCTCGATACATTCAATTGGCCCCCTGCGCTGCAAATACGCCGGTGACGCCGTCAAACCCATGACCTGCTCCCCCAGACGCCGCGCACTCAGACGGTCAGTATCCGGCAACGGGCCGATACGCACGGCAATGTCGAAGCCTTCCTGCGTCAGATCGGTCATGCGGTCGGAGAAGCAAATGTCGATCTCGAGTTGCGGATAACGATCCATCAAGCCCCACAGGGCAGGCCCGGCATAGTGGTGACCAAACGCCAGCGGCAAACTGGCGCGCAAGCGCCCGCGTGGCTGCTGACGGCCGCTTTCCAGCACGGACTCGGCCGCCTCCAGCTCCGCCAGCGCGCGCAGACAGTGCTCGTAGTACGCCTGCCCATCCTCGGTCAGACGCTGGCGGCGCGTGGAGCGTTGCAACAGGCAGGTGCCCAGGCGCGCTTCAAGCCGCGCCAGGCCCTTGCCCACCGCCGAGCGCGTGAGGTTCAGCCGCTCGGCGGCGGCGCTCAGGTTGCCGCTTTCGACGATGTGCAGAAACAGTTCGACGCCATCGAAACGTGGGGTGGACATGGTGGATTGTCGCCTTTTAATCCCCTATCAAGGGAAAAGTTATCGCAAATAAAGAACCCTATTCCCGAGAGAATACCCCCTCCCCCTCTCTTAAGGAACTGCGTATGCCACCTGTCGCCGCTCTATCGGCCCTCAGCCCGGCGCATGCCGCCAGAAACGGCCTGGCGCTCACCGCCGTGTGTCTGGTGGCCCTGATGTTCGGCCTGGAAATTTCCAGCGTACCGGTCATCCTGCCCACCCTTGAACGCGAATTGGGCACCGGGTTTCAAGATGCCCAGTGGATCATGAATGCCTACACCCTGGCCTGCACCAGTGTACTGATGGCAGCGGGCACCCTGGCCGATCGCTTTGGCCGCCGACGCGTGCTGGTGCTGTGCCTGTGGGTGTTCGGCCTGGCCTCGCTGGCCTGCGGGCTGGCCAACGACGCGTCAATGCTGATCGTGGCGCGCTTCGTCCAGGGCATCGGTGCCGGCGCGATGATGATCTGCCAGTTCGCGATTCTGTCGCACTTGTTTCGTGAACCGGCGGCACGCGCCCGGGCCTTCGCAATCTGGGGCGTGATTGCCGGCGTAGGCCTGGGATTCGGGCCGATGGTCGGCGCGCTGATCCTGGCAGTCGCGGATTGGCGCTGGGTGTTTCTCGCGCACGTGCCGCTCACCCTGTTCACCCTGGTGCTGTTGCGCATCAGCGTGCAGGAATCCCGCGACCCGGCCGGCCATCGCCTCGACATAGCCGGCATGTTGACCTTGACGCTGTCGGTGTTCGCCCTGGTCTACTTCATCACCCAGGGCACCGAGCACGGCTTCGCCACACCGGCCATGCTCGGCTGGGCGGGCCTGGCGCTGGTGGCGTTGCTGCTGTTCATCGTGGTTGAAAAGCGCAGTGCCCATCCGATGTTCGATTTCTCGGTGTTTCGCATCCAGCGCTTCAACGGTGCACTGATGGGCTCGATCGGCATGAACTTCAGCTTCTGGCCATTCATGATCTACCTGCCGCTGTATTTCCAGGCGGGCCTGGGCTACGACACCCTGACCACCGGCGGCGCCCTGCTCGCCTACACCTTGCCGACCTTGCTGGTGCCACCGCTGGCAGAACGCCTGGCCCTGCGCTACGGCGCCGAACGCATTATCCCGGTGGGCCTGGCGACCATGGGCGCAGGGTTTCTGGCGATGGCCGCGGCCAATGTCGCCGCCCAGCCACTCACGCTGCTGGTACTGCTCAGTTGCGTGATGGCAGGCACTGGCCTGGCGCTGACCAACTCGCCCACCACCAACACCACCACCGGCGCCGTCTCGGCTGATCGCGCGGGCATGGCCTCGGGCATCGACTTCAGCGCCCGGCTGATCACCCTGGCGCTCAATATCGCGCTGATGGGCCTGGTGCTGTTACTGGGGATCGGCCATTACCTGGCCGAGGTACTGCCGCCAGGCACGGCAATGGATTGGCCGGCCCTCAGCCAGCACCTCGCGGCGGGCAAGCTGGACGCACGGGGATTGGCGTTCAGCGATGCCCAGGCAGCTCTGCGCAACGGCGCCGGCTGGGCCATGCTCTTTGCAGGGTTGGGTGCTTGCGGGCTGGCGATGCTTAGCGGGTTTTTCTTTCGCCAGCGCAGGTAAACGAAAACGGGCCTGCTCGCGCAGGCCCGTCTTCAATGAAAGTCAAAAACCGTCAGCCGTTGAATACGGCACGTTCTTTTTCCAGAAACTCCTGTTCAAGCTCATCTTCATTGACTTTGGTGGTCGGCTGGTTTTTACCGGCAGCGCGGGGCTTGCCTTGCAGTTTGCCGAACAGATGTTCCAGCGCGTGATCGAGCTTGGTGGCTGCGCCATCGATCGCTTGTTCCAGCGTATCGGCCTTGTGTAGCACCGAAAGCGGTTGGTGGCCTTTTGGCCGAGCCTCCAGACGGCAACTTAAATCGTGGGGACCGGGCTTGTCGCCGTTCTCATCCCGCAGGTAGACCTCCACACGGGTCAGGTCTTCTTCATAACGTTCGAGCGTGCTCTCAATGGTGGTACGTACCCACTCCTCCAGTCGGATGCTGCTTTCAATATGGTTATCGCTATTGACTTGGATTTGCATAGTTCTTCCCTTATTTCAGCTAGCTCGCCAGAGATCACAAACTGCAACACCGGGGTGGTGAAACCATGACCTCTTGATTACACAATTGAGCACCTGCTGAAACATTTCAACCCCTTTGCAAAGATAAATCCCACATTACAAATTAACCCTGACGACGGGCAAAAACGCTGGTAGGGTGGGGAGTTAGTTACAACTTCTTACGTCCAGTTTTCCTCAAGATTGCCCCGCTCCCAACGGGTGCAGGGCGCGAAAAATCCCCGCTTCTTCCACCAGCCAGTCGTGCACCGCCCGCACGCCGGGGTGACTCAATGCACCCGGCGCATACAGCAGCACGTAGCGTTTATGGTTGGGCACGGCCAGGCCAAACGGCACGATCAGCGTGCCGCGTTCCAGCTCATCATTGAGCAAGGTGCGCCGTGCAATGGCCACACCCATGCCGGCAATGGCGGCTTCGATGGTCAGGTGGTTGCGGTTGAAGGTGTGCCCGCGACGCACATCGGCATCGGGGTAACCGATGGCATTCAGGTAGAACTCCCACTCGGCATACTCAAAACTCCCACGCCAGGCGGTGATGTCGTGCAGCAACGGAAAGTGGGCAAGGTCGGCGGGGCCATGCAATGGCGGCCGGCCACGCAACAGGCTGGGGGCGCACACCGGAAATATCTGCTCATCCAACAGGGCTGTGGATAACAAGCCGGGATAGCTGCCATCGTTCAAGTCGATGGCCAGGTCGAAGTCGCCCTCATGCAGCGCGACGCTGCTGTCTTCGGCAACCATGCGCAACTGAATGTCCGGAAAGCGTTGCTGCAAGCGTGGCAGGCGCGGGGTCAGCCACTTGCCGAGAAACGACGGGATCGAGCGCAGGCGCAAGGTGCCACTGATCATCCCCGCGTCCAGACGCTGCAATTCGGCGTCGATGCTGCCATAGGCCTCCCCTACCACTGTCGCCAGGCGCTGCCCTTCGGCGCTGAGCTCCACACCCCGTGCGCGGCGGTGAAACAGTCTGAAGCCCAGGCGCTCTTCCAACTGACGGATCTGCTGACTCACCGCGCCCGGCGTGATGTGCAATTCCTCGGCGCAGCGGGTGAACGAAAGGTGCCGCGCAGCGCAAGAAAAAACATGCAGCCAGACATAGGTCTGGCCATGAAGGGGCCGGGTCATAGCGTTTAGTCCTGCTAAAAGGTGTCTTAGGATAATTCGTTGGTCAGCGCCGATCCAGAGGCTCAGTATCGCGCCAACTCCGCCTGCGCTACAAAACATGGCAGCGATGTCCACTCCATTGCTTGTAAGGCTTTAGCATGGCTATCAGCGTTTTCGATCTATTCAAGGTGGGCATCGGCCCGTCCAGCTCTCATACCGTCGGCCCGATGCGGGCTGCCGCGACCTTTGCCCAGGCACTGGCCGACCAGCAGTTACTCAGCCAAACCCGGCGCGTCGAAGTGCGCTTATACGGTTCGCTGTCCGCGACCGGTGTCGGCCACGCCACTGACCGCGCCTGTGTGATGGGTTTGATGGGCGAATGGCCGGATCAGGTCGACCCCACCTCGATCAACGCGCGCATCCAGCAACTGCGCGAGTCCGGCCAGTTGTTACTCGCCGGCCGACAGGCCATTGCCTTCGACTGGCACACCGACCTGCTGCTGCTCGATGAAAGCCTGCCCTACCACCCCAACGCCATGTCCCTGCACGCCTACGGCGACGGCGGTCTGTTGAGCGAGCAAACCTACTATTCGGTGGGCGGTGGTTTCATCATCGAAGCGGCCGAAGCCGCATCGGGCATAGCGCCGACCAGCGATGTGCAATTGCCCTACGACTTTTCCAGCGCCGTTGAACTACTGGCCTTGTGCAACAAGCACGGCCTGCGGGTTTCGGAATTGATGATGGCCAACGAACGCGCCTGGCGCAGCGACGAAGCCATCCGCAGCGGCCTTCTGCATATCTGGTCGGTAATGCGCGAGTGCGTGGAACAGGGCCTGCGCGATGAGGGCATTCTGCCCGGTGGTTTGGACGTGCCGCGTCGCGCTGCGAAATTGCACCGCAGCCTGCTGGAAATCGCCAAGCCCAATGTCATCACGTCAACCTTGTCGGCCATGGAGTGGGTCAACCTGTTCGCCCTCGCCGTCAACGAAGAAAACGCCGCCGGCGGGCGTATGGTCACCGCACCGACCAATGGCGCGGCGGGGATCATCCCTGCCGTGCTGCATTACTACATGAAATTCAATGCCGACGCGTCTGACGACGACGTGGTCAATTTCTTCCTGGCCGCCGCCGCCGTCGGCATCCTCTGTAAAAAGAACGCCTCGATCTCCGGCGCCGAAGTCGGCTGCCAGGGCGAAGTGGGTTCGGCTTGCGCCATGGCCGCTGCAGGGCTGGCGGATATCCTTGGCGCCACCCCCGAACAGTTGGAAAACGCCGCCGAAATCGGCCTGGAACACAACCTCGGCCTGACCTGCGACCCCGTCGGCGGCCTGGTGCAGGTGCCGTGCATCGAGCGCAACGCCATCGCGGCCGTCAAAGCGATCAACGCCACGCAAATGGCCCTGCGCGGCGACGGCAAGCACTTCATTTCCCTCGACCGGGTGATCCGCACCATGCGCGATACCGGCGCCGATATGCATGACAAGTACAAAGAAACGTCGCGGGGCGGCCTGGCGGTCAGCTGGGTGGAGTGCTGATCGGGCTGATTGCGCTGTCTGCGATCGTTTTCTCCGTGCTGCCCTGAAACAGGTCACTTCCCCCAAGCACAACGCAGTTCAAATGTGGGAGGGGGCTTGCCCCCGATAGCAGTCTTTCAGCCAAGTATTCATTGGCCGATGCACCGCCATCGGGGGCAAGCCCCCTCCCACATTTCGAACCCCGCGACTGTACGGCACGCCCCTTGCTGTAGAGCTTTTGAGGAAAACGGACTTTGGCCGGTGGTCAGGCAACGCGAACTATTCCCGACACCGGTCGTCAATGACTGCACGTTCTTATCAGGCGGTAACGCACCATGGACAACCCTTTTCAGATCATCACCGACACTTTCAGCCCACAATACCGCGTCAACCTGAGCATCCAGCGGCTGGACGGCAGCATCATGCTCACCCTCTCCGATGACGGCGGCGTAGTGGCCAAGCGCATGATCAGCGCCGAACAACGCAACGACCCGCAACGGCTCAAGCGCCTGGTGCAAAGCATCCAGTTCGGTATTGCCATCGAGCAGGGTCACAGCGCCATGGAAATCCTGGCGGTGATGACGGATGGGGACAATCACAAGCTGTTGCAGCGGCCGCCCGCCCGTCATCTGCCGTTCAGCGTCGGGCTTTAAAGCTCGCCCTTCTCGGTTTCCAGGCTCGCCTCGCCCTTGCGACGCGGGCCTTCGACTTTCACCGAAGGGAACGCCGACGACGCATAGCGCACCACCAGAATCGCGAAGGCCAACAGCAGAATCCCGCCGCACAAGTAGATAATGCCTACGTCAGGCGGGTTGTGATGGGACACGTTGGAAATCAGCAGCCGCGTCAGCGCCGTGATGGCCACGTAGATCAGGAAGCGCACGGGCATGTGGTTGGTCTTGAAGTAAATCCCGACCATGGCGCCCAATTCCAGGTAGATGAACAGCAGCAAGATGTCATCGATCTTGATGTGCCCGTTCTCCAGCATCCCCAGAAATTCCATCACCGCCGCCCAGGCGGTCACTGCACCAATGGCAAACAGCGCCAGGTAATGGAACGACTCCACAAACAGATTGCCCAGCGACTCGGCCAGCCCATGGACTTGCTGGCGCAGCTTTTCGGCCCAGTTGATTTTCACGATGTTGCTTCCTTAGGTCGGTGCGACCGGATAATGCGGGGTGGAGGTGACGGTTGTTCTGCTTGCAGGAAAAAGGCCAGCGCTGGGGAATAAGATGGTGGCCGTCTGACACGAGGCACTTATTTCACCCAGCTCGTTCCCACCCTCCGCGCGGTAATGATCGAACCGGTTAAATTTCCGGTGTAGCAACCCCCCATTTCCCAACTACATTAAAAACCTGCTATCCAAACCCCGGCGTTTGGCTTATGCTTTTAGCTGTATATAAATACAGTAGTCGAAAAGACAACTATCGTGAAGGCATGTGAGGTGGTGAATGGCCGTCGAAGTGGTATACCGCAGCAGCCGAGATCAGGAGCGTTTGTTCATGAATAAAGCCGAAGCTGACGCTCATGACAAGATGCTTGAACTCGCTGAGTTGCTGGCAGAAGTGTTGCAAAAAGCCGTGCCGTCCTTGAGCGAGCAGCAGGTGGAAGAAGCCGGGATCTATATGGCGAAGAACCGCGATGTGTTTGCCAAGGCGTTCAAGAGCCAACCGGACGCGCTGTCCGAGTTGTTGAACGCGGTGGCGGAATAAAGCCCGAATTGAACAGGCCCTGAATCATCGACTCAGGGCCTTTTTAATTTAAGGCCGGGTCATGGGTAGAGCAGGCGCTCGGCGAGTTCGTCCGCGACACGTGCCGGGGAGCGTTTTTCAGCCTGGGCATGGGCGTAGATTTCGGTCAGGCGCCTGCCGATGTTGGACAGGTGCGCGGTGATGCTGGGCAGCTCGGCGCCGTTGTGTTTGAGGGCCACGTAGATCAGGCCGCCGGAATTGATCACGTAGTCGGGAGCGTAGAGGATGCCGCGGCCTTCCAACTGATCGGCAATGTCCAGGCGGGTCAGTTGTGCACTGGCAGAACCGGCAACGGCGGCGCAGCGCAGTTGGCCGACGCTTTGGCGATTGAGCACCGCGCCCAGGCCGCACGGGGCGAGGATGTCGCAGGGGGTGCTGAGCAAGGCGTCGTTGGCGATGGGGTGGGCGCCCAATTGTTCCATGGCCAGTTGCACCTTGCCGTGGTCGATGTCGCTGACGAGCAGTTCGGCGCCCGCCGCATGCAGTTGTTCGGCCAGGGCGTAACCGACATTGCCCAAGCCCTGCACCGCCACGCGCAGGCCTTCGAGGTTATCACTGCCCAGGCGGGCCATGGCGGTGGTGCGAATGCCGGCAAACACCCCCATGGCCGCATGGGGCGCCGGGTCGCCGGCGGCGCTGGTGCTGGTGACGAAGCGAGTGTGTTGGGCGATGCAATCCATGTCGGCGACCGAAGTGCCGCTGTCGATGGCGGTAATGTAGCGCCCGCCAAGCTGCTCGACACAGCGGCCGAAGGCTTCAAACAGCGCGGCACGGCTCTCCACATGGCCCGGGCGCAGGATGACCGCCGTGCCGCCCCCCACCGGCAGGCCGGCCAGGGCGGCTTTGTAGCTCATGCCTTGGGCCAGGCGTGCGGCGTCAGCCATGGCCGTTTCATCGTCGGGATAGGCCAGGTAGCGGCAGCCGCCCAGGGCAGGGCCCAGGCGGCTGTTGTGGATGGCGATGATCGCCTTCAGCCCGGTCACCGGGTCGACGCTCAGGTGCAGCGATTCCAGGCGGGTGCTGTGCATGAGCGCAAACATCGTCGTGCTCCCGAATCACTTCTGGTAGTGGCCCAAGTATAGGCTGGCGGCAGAAAAGTGCTGGATTGCACTGGAATAAGCCGCCCAATTTCGTGAGTTCTGTGACATAAGCGAGTGGGATATTTCTTATGGTGCTGGACGAAAATTCACAGCAAGGCTAAAACGAGAGCATCCGCCGGAGAATGCAATGAATCCCCGCACCGCTTTTTTCGCCTGCCTGGAGCGTTCACCCCCCGCGCTGTTCGAAGCCGCGCTGTGGATTGCTGCCGAACACGACGCCACCGTACAGCCGTTGCTGATCCTGCAGGCATTCAGCCTGTTGCAACAGCAGGTCAGCCTGGGCATGCCGGTGCTGCCGTCCGATGAGCTGGGTCAACCGTTGCTGCGGCGCATGAACGACTTGGGGTTTGCCCAGGATGATTTCACCCCGTTGCGCCCCGCCGCCGCCTTGTTGGACAAGGTGTTGCAGCGCAAGCGCGGGCAACCCCTGGCCATGGGCCTGATCGCCCTGGAACTGGCGCGGCGCCTGGACATCCCCATGGTGGGGGTGAATTTCCCCGGCCACTTCCTGCTGCGGGTGCCCGGTGCCGATCACCTGCTGGACCCCTGTGGTGGCCGACGCCTGTATCCCAACGACTGTCGCGAACTGCTGCATCGCCAATATGGCCCGAACCTCAAATTGCAGGCCGAGCACCTGCACACCGCCGAGCCTCGCTCGATCCTGCAGCGGCTGTCACGTAATCTGCGCCAACTTTACCTGGCCAACGACGAACCGCTGGCCGCCCTGGTGGATGCCGAGCGCGTACTGGAACTGGGCAATGCCAGCGCTGCCGATTACCTGGCACGCGCCAGCCTGTATCAGCGCCTGGACTGCCCGAGCGCCGAGCGCTTTGACCTGGAACACGCGCTGATGCTCAGCGAAGACCCGATCCAGCGCCTGCGCCTGACCGAGCGACTCGGCCATCTGCCGCCCAACGCCATCGTGCATTAACGCACCTTCAAGCGGGCCACCGGCGAGCGCACCTGAATAATCAACAACGCGGCAATCACCGCTGGAATCCCACAGAAAAAGAAAATCTGCTGCACCGGGATATGCATCGCCAGCAACATGCTGCCGAACAACGGCCCCAGAATCGACCCGAAACGCCCCACGCCCAGCGCCCAGCCCGTGCCGGTGGCGCGTACGTGCGCCGGGTAGAAGTTGCTGGCGAATGCATTCAGGGTCAGTTGCCCGCCGATAATGCAGAACCCGGCGGCAAACACGCAGGCCACCAGGTAGCCAGGGTTGTCATGATTCAGGCCCAGCAACACCGTGCACACCGCGGCCGCTGCCAGCACGCCGGAGAGCAGACGCACCTTGCTTTTCAACCGATCGGCCAACCAGGCCATGCCAATCGCGCCCAAGGTGCCGGCGAACAGGAACATCGAGGTCACCAGATTGGCCTGGTTCAGCGCCAGCCCGCTTTCGAGCAGCAGCGAAGGCAACCAACTGATCATGAAGTACAGCAGGATCAGGCTGACGAAAAAAGTCGCCCAGATCAGCAACGTCGGGCGTGCGTAGCCATTGCGAAACAGCTCCAGCACCGTCAGTTGGCTGCCCTGCTCCTGGAGATTTTCGGCTTCGCTGGCAGGCGGCGGTTGCCAGTCGGGCAACATGCGCGCGGTGACTTTGCGTAGACGCAGATAAGGCGGCGCATCCCGCAGCAAACGCGGCAGGGATTCGGGCAGCAGCCACAGCAGGAACGGGAACAGCAGCAACGGCGTCACCCCACCCGCCAGAAACACCGCCTGCCAACCAAAGCCATCAATAAACCCGGCCGCCACGAAACCACCCGCCGCACCGCCGAACGAGAAACCACAGGCTGCCAGAGTGACCATCAACGTGCGCATGCGGGGCGGTGAATATTCCGACATCAGGGCCATGGCGCTGGGCATCGCGCCGCCCATGCCGATGCCGCAGATGAAGCGTGCGGCCATCAATGTGGTCAACGAATCGGCAAACACCATCAATACGGTGAGGCTGGCGTAGATCAGCACACAGCCCAACAGGATACGCCGCACGCCGAACCGGTCCGCCAGCGGTGTCACCAGCAGCGAGCCCAGTGTCAGGCCGAGCAGGTTGGCGCTGAACACCGGCCCGAACGCGGCTTTTTCCAGGCCCCAGTCCTTGGCCAAGGCAGGGACTACATAGCCCAGCACCTGGGCGTCGTAGCCGTCGGTCACCAGCAGCAATGCCAGCAACAGAAGAATCAACCACTGGTAGCGCGACACCGGACGGGCGTCGAGTGCCGCGCGGAAGCTGGCAATCTGATTGTGCATCGCAAGGGACCTTTATTTTTATTAGGTTGGCACGCTCACTGTGGGAGGGGGCTTGCCCCCGATTGCTGTGCATCAGCAATACATTTATCAACTGACACACCGCTATCGGGGGCAAGCCCCCTCCCACATTTGGAGCCCTGCAGTTTTGAGCGCTATGGGGTGTCAGGTTGGTGGGCCGGGTGAGCCTGCACGAACGCCGGATGCTGCGCCGCCAACGCCGCCACTCGGCCGATGCGCGGGTACGCACCCAACGGCACCTTGAAACGTTCGGCGGCATACAGCTGGGGAATCAGAAAGGTGTCCGCCAAGCCCGGCTGCTCGCCAAAGCAAAACCCTGTGTCGCCAATCAACTGCTCCACCGTGCCCAGGCCCTGGCTGATCCAATGCCCGATCCACTCCAGCAATTGCCCCTCATCGTGGCCCCACTGGCGCAGCAGGTTCTGAGTACTGGAGTTATGCAACGGGTGGATATCGCAGGCGATGATCGAGGCCACCGCGCGTTGATGGGCACGGGCGGTCAGGTCCTTCGAGAGCAGCGGTACCTGTGGATAACGTTCCTCCAGGTATTCGATGATCGCCTGGGATTGAAGCAACAATTGCCCCTCATCGCTGCGCAAGGCCGGCACGCGCCCTTGCGGATTGATCGCCAGGAACTCGGGCTGGCGATTGGCGCCGCCCGCCGGCACCAGCAGATTGACCGGTATCGCAGTGAAATCCAGGCCCTTGAGGGCCAGGGCGATGCGCACCCGGTACGACGCGGTAGAACGGTAATACGTATACAGTTCCATGACCCTGCCCTCTCAGCGTGCGGCGACTACGGTACCGCGGCATTCACCGAAACCGATGGAGGCGAAGCCTTCACGATTGCAGCGGGCACGCAGGATGATTTCATCGCCGTCTTCAAGAAATTTGCGCACCTCACCAGAAGCCAACTCAATCGGCTTTTTGCCGCCTTCGGTGATTTCCAGCAGGCTGCCGAACTGCCCCGGCTGCGGACCGGACAAGGTGCCCGAACCAAACAGGTCACCGGCTTGCAACTGGCAGCCGTTGACGCTGTGGTGCGCCACCATTTGCGCCACGGTCCAGTACATATGTTGGGTGTTGCTCAAGGTCAGGCGATGGGCCGGCAGGTTCTGTTCACGCATCGACGCCGTGGTCAGCAGCACTTCCAGTTCGATATCGAAAGCGCCCGCCTTCTGATCGCGAGGGTCCAGCAGGTACGGCAATGGCTGCGGATCGCCTTCGGGGCGCGGCGGTTGCGCCTTGCGAAATGGCTCCAGCGCTTCGGCCGTCACCACCCATGGCGAGATGCTGGTGATGAAGCTCTTGGACAGGAACGGGCCGAGCGGCTGGTATTCCCAGGCCTGGATATCCCGCGCCGACCAGTCGTTGAGCAGGCAGAAGCCGGCGATATGTTCGGCCGCGTCGCCTATGGCAATCGCATCGCCCATGGCATTGCCCTGGCCGATCCAGATACCCAGTTCCAACTCATAGTCCAGGCGTGCGCAGGGGCCGAACGTCGGCTCGGCTTGGCCGGCGGGCAAGGTCTGGCCTTTGGGGCGACGGACCTCGGTGCCCGAGGGGCGAATGGTTGAGGCACGGCCGTGGTAACCAATCGGCACGTACTTGTAGTTGGGCAACAGCGGGTTGTCGGGACGGAACAGTTTGCCGACGTTCTGCGCGTGTTCGATGCCAACATAGAAGTCGGTGTAGTCATTGATCCTGGCCGGCAGGTGCATCCGGCAATCGGCAGCACGGTGCAACACCTGCGCCTCACGGGTTTGCAGCGGGCTGCCTTCGGCCAGCAATTGCAGCAGGCGCTCGCGTAACGCCACGCGGGGGCCGCGGCCAAGTTCGAAAAAGGCATTCAATTGGCCACCGGCGGTCGCTTCCACTGCTCGCCGGGCTTCACCGTCAAACTGGTCCAGCGCCGCGTGCAGGTCGAAAACCGCGTCGCCAATCGCCACGCCACTGCGCGGCGCCGAGCCATTGAGGCTGAACACCCCCAGCGGCAGATTTTGCAGGGGGAAGTCCGCGTGACCGTTGGCCGAGGCCACCCAGCTGCGGGTCTGCGTTGGTTGAGTCATGGGCTATCTCCGATTCGGGTTGAAGGTGGCGGGCAGTGCGGCCCAGCACGCGTCGTAAGAGGGCTGCAGTTGCGGGCATTGCAAGGCGAACTGTGTGGGCCGCAGCACTTGGCTGGTCTCGAACATGAAGGCCATGGTGTTGTCGATCTTGTGCGGTGCCAGCTCGGCATTGATTGCCCTGGTGCAGGTCTCGCCATCCGGTCCATGGGCGCTCATGCAGCTGTGCAGCGACGCGCCGCCGGGCAGGAAACCCTCGGCCTTGGCATCGTAGGCGCCCTGGATCAGGCCCATGTATTCGTTCATCAGGTTGCGGTGGAACCACGGCGGCCGGAAGGTGTTCTCGGCCACCATCCAGCGCGGCGGGAAGATCACGAAGTCGAGGTTGGCCAGGCCATGCACGCTGGTGGGCGAGGTCAGGACGGTGAAGATCGACGGATCCGGGTGATCGAAGCTCACCGTGCCGAGGGTGTTGAAGCGGCGCAGGTCGTATTTGTACGGCACGTTGTTGCCGTGCCAGGCGACCACATTGAGCGGCGAATGGTCGAGTTCGCACGCCCACAGCTCGCCGAGGAACTTCTGCACCAGGGTGGTCGGTTGCTTGAGGTCTTCGTAGTGGGCGACCGGCGTCAGGAAGTCGCGCGGGTTGGCCAGGCCGTTGCTGCCAATCGGGCCAAGCTCCGGCAGGCGCAGCGGCGCGCCATGGTTCTCGGCGACGTAACCGCGTGCCTGGGCGTCGAGCAGTTCGACGCGAAATTTGAGCCCGCGTGGCAATACCACAATTTCCAGCGGCTCGACTTCCAGCACGCCAAGCTCAGTGGTGATACGCAAACGGCCCTGTTCGGGCACGATCAACCATTCGCCGTCGGCATTGAAAAACACCCGCTCCATCGACCGATTGGCGCGGTAGTGGTAGATGCTGATCCCTGAGGGTTTTTCCGACCCGGAATTGGCCACCATTGCTGCGAGCCCGTCGATAAAGTCGGTCGGCTCACCTGGAACGTCCAACGGGTTCCAACGCAACCGATTGGGCGTCACCGCGCCCAGTGGCCCACCGGCCAATTGCCGCTCCAGCTTGATAAACGCCGGGTGATTGGCCGACGGCTGGATGCGGTACAGCCAGGTACGCCGCGCTTCGCTGCGCGCCATGGTGAACGCGGTGCCGGAGAACAGTTCGGTGTACAGCCCGTAGGGCGCTTTCTGCGGCGAGTTCTGGCCAACGGGCAGTGCGCCAGGCAAGGCTTCGCTGGCAAATTCGTTGCCAAAGCCCGACAGGTATTCGAGGTTCATGCAGCGTCCTCTGGGTCAGTTGTTTTTATCGTAATCCAGTTACGCATAACGTAATTTGATCGCCAGGGAGCGTCAAGCTATAAAGACGCCCACTCATCTCTCGGATTCTCGCTCTCCCATGGAAAAGCCCCGCGACACCGGTAAACAGAAAGTCCGCTCGGCTGAGGTGGGCACCGATATCCTCAAGGCCCTGGCGCAACTGTCGCCCTCCACGTCATTGTCGCGCCTGGCCGACCATGTGCAGATGCCGGCGAGCAAGGTACACCGCTACTTGCAGGCGCTGATCGCGTCGGGCTTTGCCGAACAGAACACGGCCACCAACCACTATGGCCTGGGCCGCGAAGCGTTGCGCGTGGGCCTGGCAGCGCTGGGCAGCATGGATGTGTTGAAGGTCGGCGCACTGCCGCTGGCGGACCTGCGCGATGAGTTGAATGAAACCTGCTTTCTGGCGGTGTGGGGCAACCAGGGGGCGACCGTGGTGCAGATCGAGCCGGCGGTGCGCGCCGTCACGGTGGTGACGCAGTTGGGGTCGGTATTGCCGCTATTGAGTTCGTCCACCGGGCTGGTATTCAGCGCCTACCTGCCGTCGCGGGAGACCGTGGAATTGCGCGAGCGCGAAATCCAGGCCGGTATCGCCCACGCCCTGGCAGACGATTCGGCCTACGCCACCCTCTGCGAACAGATCCGCAGCCGTGGCCTGCACTTTGTGCATGGCTTGCTGATGCCCGGCGTGGATGCGTTATCAGCGCCCGTGTTCAACGCAACCGGGCACGTGGCGGCGGTCATGACCGTGGTCGGCCCCACCTCGCTGTTTCACGCCGATGAGGACGGCCCGGCGGCGCAGCATTTGCTGGCGGCGACCCGGGCCGTGAGTTGGCGCATGGGCTATCAGCCCTGAATCATGGGGCCCCGCGCGACAGCGCCACTGCCACGCGATCTTCCAGCGTCTTGACCTGCGCGCCGGCCACCACGTAGTGGTTGCTCAGCATCGAGAACACCAACTTGCGCCCTTGGGCGTCGGTCACGTAGCCGCTCAATGACGAAACACCGGTCATGGAGCCGGTCTTGGCGTGCAGATTGTTTTCGGCCGGGGTGCCGCGCAGGCGATAGCCGAGGCTGCCACCGGTCATGCGGTCGGTGTTGCCGGCAATCGGCAGGGCGTTGTACCAGGCGTTGAACCACGGCTGTTTGCTGGCGACCAGCAGCAGCTCGGTGAGGGTTTGCGACGACACCAGGTTGCGCCGCGACAGGCCGGAGCCGTCGACCTGGCTGAACGTGGTGGTGTCCAACCCCTGGCGTTTGAGAAACCCGGCCACGGCCACCGCGCCCGCCGCGGCTGTGCCGCTGTTGGCCGTCTGGCGTCCCATGGCCTTGAGCAAGGCTTCGGACATGTTGTTGTTCGAGAGTTTGAGCAGTGGCGTGATCAACGCCTGCAACGGCGCCGATTGGTGCTCGGCGAGCACCGTCACCGCCGCCGGGCTCGCCCCGCCCATCACGCGACGCCCCTGCACCGTAATGCCCTGTTGCGCCAAGGCGTGTTCAAACAGATTGGCTACCAGTTGCGTCGGCTCCCAGACGCTGATCAGTTGCTGGCTCTGCCGTCCCGGTGCCACCGCGCCGCTGAGCTGCAACAGGTTAGTGCCATGCCGGCGATTGATCCCATAGCTGTTGCCCGGCCCACTGACGGCGCGGTTGTTCAGTTGCAGGTAGTCGGTGGGCGGAAAGATGTCGACGCTGACAGGCTGACCAACTTGCACCGGCGCCTTGGCGGTGACCAACACGCTGCCGGCATCAAAATCGCTATTGGGCGACACCGTCAGCGCTGAAATCTGCGCGCCGTAGTAGGTGGTTTCATCATCATGGGACCAATCGACCCCCAGCCGCTCGGCATCGAACCAGGTGTCGTCGAATACCAGGTCGCCCTGCACCTGGCGCACGCCCTGACTGGCCAATTGCGCCGCCAGTGCCTGATAGTCGGCGTACTGAAGGGTCGGATCCCCCAGGCCGCGCAGGTAGAGATTGCCGGTAAGACGATCGCCCTGGCGGATGCCATCGCTCAACAGTTGCGTGGCGAAGCGGTATTGCGGGCCCAGCACATCCATCGCTGCGGCGGTGGTCAGCAGTTTGAGGTTGGAAGCGGGCACCAACCGTGTACGGGGGTTGTGCTGGTAAAGCGTGGCGCCAGTGCGGGCGTCGCGCACCATCAGCGAGACGGTGGCGCCCTGCAGCGCCGGGTCGGCCAGCAGCTTGTCGAGCGTTGCGGGCGTGGAGGTCTGTGAAACGCCGGCGCAGCCGCCCAGTAAAAGGCTCAAGCCGACCAGCAGGGTGCGGGTGTGTAACCATTTTCCAAAATACATCAGTCGCGTTTTCCGTAAGCATCCAATGCCCGCAACGCTAACAGCTCAGGTGTCATTGTGGGAGGGGGCTGGCCCCCGATAGCGGTGTGTGAACCAACATCAGTATTTGCTGACACACCGTCATCGGGGGCAAGCCCCCTCCCACATTTGATCTTCGCTGCTTTAAGCATTTCGTTCGCTTAACTGACTGGCATCAGGGCAAGCCCCCTCCCACACAAAGCGAACCGCGTCAGAAAGTCAGGGTGCTGGACACCGATACCTGCCGTGCATCACCCATGGACACGAACTGCGTGTTCACCGAAGAGGTGTAGTAGGTGCGGTCAAACAGGTTCTTCACATTGAGCTGGAACTTGACCTTCTGTCCGTCAAGCCGTGTGTCATAACTGGCGAATACATCGGCCACGGTATAACTCGGCAGTTCGAAACTGTTGGCCGCATCCCCTGCCCGCTCACCGACATAACGCGCGCCGGCGCCGACGCGCAGTTGATCACCGCCCAGGATACTGCCGAAGTCATACACCGCCGACAGCGAGCCGGTGCTTTTCGCCACGTTCTGCAGGCGATTGCCTTTGAGGCTCGGGTCTTCGGTGACCTCGGCATCGGTGTAGGCGTAACTGCCGATCAGGCTCCACTTGTCGGTCAACTGACCGCTGGCATCCACTTCCAGCCCACGGGATCGCACCTTGCCCGCCACACTGTAGACCGAGGTCAAACCGTCGCCAACCTGCACCAGCACATTGCGTTTATCAATGTTGAACAGCGCCGCGCTCGCGGTGATGCGCCCCGGCAGGTCGAACTTGGCGCCCACCTCCCACGCCTTGGATTCTTCAGGCTCCAGGCTGCCATCCAGTACGGTCTTGTTGGCCAACGGCGCGATGGTGGAGTTGGGTTTGAACGACTCGGTATAACTGCCATAGAACGACAGCTCATCGGTGTAGCGATACACCAGCCCGGCACGCGGCACCCATTTCTGGCCGTTGCCATCGGTGTTGGCGGTGAACGGCACGCCTTTGCCGGCGTATTGGTCGTACATCTGGTAGCGCGCGCCGCCGACCAGGATCCACTGGTCATTGAGGTGGATCGCGTCCTGGAAGAACAGCGAGTCGCTGCGCAGCAGGTCGGTCTGGTTGCTGTCCGGGGCGCTGACTTTGGAACCCGCCACTTCGTTGCCGTACACCGGGTTGTTGTAGTCGAACGCGCCACGCGGCGTCTGGCGGATCAGGTCGGCGCGGTAGATTTTGCGGTATTCGTCGTCCAGGCCGAACACCAGGTCGTGCTGCATACCCGCCACATCCACCTTGCCTTCAAGGCTGGCGGTGGCGAAGCGGTCGGTGGTCAGCGCGCCCTGGGTGCCATCCATGCTGCGGGTCAGGGTGCCGTTGGTGTTGACCTTGACCACGCGTACCTGGCTGGCATCGTAGGTTTCGCGGTTCCAGCTGTAGCCGACGTGAGCTTTCCAGTCGTCGTTCAGATCGTGATCGACGGTGAGGCGGTACAGATCCGAGCGGCCCTCCATGTTGTTGAACAGCTCATCCAGACGGCGGGTGGCGGGGATGTTCAGCGGGTGGTTGGTTTTGGGATCGATGGCGGTGCCACGGTCGAACGGCGAAAGAAATTCGCGGTGCTCATAGGCCAACACCACTTGGGTGGTGTCGCCGTACCATGCCAGCGAGGGCGCCACCAACGTCTCGCGGTGGGTGCCATAGTTGCGCCAGTAGTCTTCATCTTCATGGTCGACGATCAGGCGATAGGCCAGGCCGCTGTCACCCAGCGGGCCGGTGGTGTCCAGGTTACCGCCGCTGCCGTTCTTGCCGCTGCCAAACGTCGAGCCGCGCGCGGTCAGGGAGGTGGACTGCACCAGTTCGGGCTTTTTACTGACGATATTGACCACGCCGCCAGGGTCCTGGATGCCATACAGCAACGACGACGGGCCCTTGAGCACTTCGACACGCTCTGCCGTCGCGTTCAACGCACGGCCCTGCACCACCGGCATGCCGTCCTTCATGATCGAGCCGTTACGGTTGTCGCCAAAACCGCGCAACATCACTGCGTCCTGGGTACTGCCGAGGGTGTTGGACTGGGTGATACCGCTGATATTGCCCAGCGCGTCATCCAGATTGCGCGGTTGTTGATCGCGCAGTACTTGAGCCGGGACCACGTTGACGGTCTGCGGGGTTTCCAGCAGCAGGCCACGGGAGCGCATCACTGAGCTGGTCGGCGGCGGCTGGTAGCTGGTGCTGTCCTGGGCGAGGTTGGCGCCGCTGATGGTGGTGGCGCCGAGATTGACCGCGCCGTCCGTTGGCACAGGCTCCAGGGCCAGGGTGCGGGCGTCGATCTGGCGGAAGGTGAAGCCGGAGTGGCTCAACAGGCGTTGCAGGGCTTGGGTCGCACTCATCGGCCCGCTCAGTGCCGGAGCATTGAGCCCATAGGGTGCGTCATCGGTATAGATCACGCTGATGCCGGTCACCCGGCTGAAATCGCTCAGGGCCTGGGGCAGCGGTTTGGCTGCCAGGTCAAAATTGAACTGGGCGCTTTGCTGCTCCTGCGCCTGCGCCACCGCCAGGGGCAGCAATGCCAACCCCGACACCATCAGTACCGAGGCTCCCAGCCACTGTTTGACCCAACCGCCCGCCGTAGACTTCATGCTGTGAGAACCTGTGTAGAAAGCGCTGTTAATGCGAATAGATCGCAGTTTCATGCACTACACGGATGGGCCGCGGGTTTACCTCACCGAAATCGAAAAATAATGTCGAGTATCCGCCGTTAAACCGATAAGCCACTCGCCGCCAGGCACTCCTTGGCGCTCTTCTTCAATTTCTTGATCAAGCGCTCCTGGCGCAACGCTTCAGCTTTGCTCGCGCATTGCTCGGTGTACACCAGCGCTATGGCCGGGCTGGACAGGAAAAACCGCGCACCCTTGCCGCTTTGGTGCGAAGCGAATCGGCGCACCGGGTCGTTGCTGACGCCGCAATACAGCGCGCCATTGGCGGCGCGCACCAGGTAGACGTACCAGGGCTTGGGTTCAGGCGTGCTCACGGACGGATTCGGCAAGGCAAAGGGGCGCGCAGTTTATCAACGACTGGCCTGGAATGCCTTCAAGCCTTTGTTCGCCTGGGCGCGCACGGCGTTTCGCACCAGCGGTGTCCACCCCAGCAGCAGGCCCTTGGTGCCCAACGCCTGGCGCGACCAGCGCCACAGGTCGAACTGATCGTGGTGCTCGCAGATCTTGCCATCGCGAAAGACGAAGCGCGCTTGAATATCATTGACCACCGTATTGCCGGTCGCGCTGAACACATAGGTGGCCACCCAGTGTGCACTGCCGGTGCGTTCGTCACTGCTTACCTGGTTGAAGGTCAAGGAAAAATCCTTGGCCCGTGTGGTGAGCATCCGCCACATATCCCCCGCGTCACGGCCTCGCAGTTCACCAAAGGCCGGATCGCTGAACACCACGTCATCGCTGTAGCAGGCGACCATGGCTTCGGCATCCAGACGCTGGAAGGCGCTGTAGAACCGGCTGATCAAGGCGTTGTGGGCATCACTCATGGGCAGGCTTCCGCAGGGGTCAAAAGAGTAGGCGCACGATAAGCTGCCCACGCCGCCATGGCTACTGTCATTCGCCAGGCAAATGGGCGGGCTACGGCGCTATGCCTGTACTGCGGGCGTAGGCGAACAAGTCAACGTCGGTGGAAATACTCAAGCGCTGCATGGCCGTGCTCTTCTGCTTGCTGATCGTGGAGACGCTGCGGTTGACCTGGGCTGCGATCTGGCTGACGGTCATGCCGCTGGCCAACATGCGCACCACCTCGCGCTCCTTGCCCGACAGCTGAGGTTCCTGGGACTGGTCACCGGTGCCGGCCTCCACCAGCTGCATGCGCAGGCATTCGCTGACGAAGGTCTGTCCGGCCTGTATCGCCTTGATCGCCAGGGGCAACTCCTTGGCCGACGCGCTTTTGGCGACCACCGCTCTCGCACCATGGGCAAAGGCGGCGCGCAAGGTGGCGACATTGGCGAACATCGTCACCAGAATCACCGGCAAGTGCGGATACTGGCGGTGCAGCAGGCCCAACAGGCAATAACCATCGGCCTGCTGGCCGCCGGGCATGGCGAAGTCTGTGACCAGCACGTCGCACGGTGTATGACTCAGCACGCCTAATAGCTGATCGGGGCCGTCAGCTTCACCGACCACCTTGCACTTGCCATTCGCCTCGATCACGACTTTTTGCCCGACTCGGACAATGGGGTGATCGTCAGCAATAATTACTCGAAGCATAGGCACCCACGAATGATGGCAACTTGAATCCGCGCAAAATACCTCTGCCTGCGGTCATCAACAACTGCTAACAAAGAGCTGCTTGAGGCCGAACCCAATGTTCAGTAGCGGCTGCTTTTTGGACTACAACACAATAGGAAAGCACCTACAGTCAAAACAAGATCTGTGCATAGATGAAGTGCTCTGCATCAGCATTCTTCAAACGTCGGACAAGTAGTCGAGATAGGTGCACAGCTGTGCCTCGAACCCTTCCAACTGCGCCTTATGTGCAGCAACGCCATCGGACTGGACCTGCCTGATCACGCTCACGGCGCTGGTTTCCAGGCCCGTACCCCCCAAGAACACCAGGCTGCCGATCAACCGATGCAAATGCTCGGCGGTCAGTGATGCGTTCAACGTCGCACGCGCATGACGTAACACACGCAGGTCTTCCCAAGCCTCCACCAGCAGGCTTTCCAGCAATTGGTCGACAATAACGTCGCTGCCAAACGTGGCGACAAGCGAGGCACGGGTCGGCCAATTCATAACCGGCACTGCGGCTTCTTTTCCGGTGCGAGGGCCGTCATCGCCCGGCAACCAGCGCACCAGTACGGCGTGCAATTGTTCAAGCGTCAGTGGCTTGACCAGCCAGGCATCCATACCGGCCTTGCGGCAACGTTGCGGGCTGTCGTTTTGCAGATTGGCGGTCAAGGCGATGATCGGCACTCGCTTCAACCCGTTTTTGCGCTCGTGCCGGCGAATGGCGCTGGCCATGCTGTAACCGTCCATGAGGGGCATCCGGCAATCGCTGATGACCAGGTCGAAGGGCCTATGGGTAAAGGCGTCCAACCCCATGAGGCCATCGGCGGCCAACTGATGGCCGAGTCTCAGCTTTTGCAGCAGCCAACCCAACAACAGGCGATAAGCTGAATGATCCTCCACGACCAGGACATTCAGGTGCTGCCAATGAGGCGGGGGGGCAAAAGGCGGTTTGACTGTGCGGTTCGCTCCTGCGGTTGAACCTCCTGGCGAACCCATCAGTACCTCTTCGTGGTGGTTAATTGGGCAGCCCTTTGCGGCATTGACGCAGTCGCCAGGGCGGCCTGTCATGCAGCAGCGCCAGACATACTCTTTCGAAGGTTATCGACACAAAACCTATAACCTTTCAAGTACATTCAAGCCGATACAACAACTACGAAAAGCACCGCGAAACAGCGCTCCGAATAGCGTGCCGGCCTCGCCTCGCCAATGTCGTATTAGTTGTATTTCCCCCTCGCAGCCCGCTCGCTAAATTGTGCCCACCCCAAAAAGAGGGAAGGTTTGCCACTCCCCGGCAACCGCAAAAAACATCGAGACCGCCGCCAAGCCAACCCCTCGCTCATTCAAGACCGGGCGTTGACCTGCACGCGTTTCAATCTGCCGGACTGCAATGGAATGATTTGAAATGAAAACCCCTGTATCCCTGTTGAGCAGTGCCCTTCTGCTCGCCATGACCTCCTCGGTGTTCGCCGCCAGCAGCGTCGACCTGAGCGTCACGGGTTTGATCACCCCCAGCGCCTGTGCAGCCAGCCTGCCGGGCGATGTCGATTTTGGAAAGATCGCGGCAAAAGATCTGAATCTCGACACCCCCACACAGCTTGAACGCAAGACGCTGCAACTGAGTGTGAATTGCGACGCGGCAACGCTGTTCGCCATCGACCTTATCGACAACCGAGCAGGCTCTTCCATCTATAGCTATGCCTTCGGCCTGGGTTTGATCAACGACAACCAGAAACTTGGCCAGTACAGTTTCACGTTCAACAACCCCATCGCCGAAACACCGTCCACCCTGCTGGCGATGTACAACAACGACGGTAAGTGGATAAACATTTATCCGGACGATGGTATTGGGCCAGGTGAGTTTGTCGCACTGGGCAGTCGTGGCGATAACGGTTGGGCGCCGCACCCGGTCAAAGACGCAACGATGGACATCACCCTATACGGCTCCATTGCGCCTGCAAAAGACCTGACCTTGACCAGCGAAGTGGCCATCGACGGCTCCGCGACCTTTGAAGTGAAGTACCTGTAACCCCCAACCCCACAGGATGTGACTCATGGTTAGCCCCCTCACTGCCCTTACCGCGACATTGTTGCTGATTGGCGCCGGCCCGGTCTTGGCCGCCAGCAGCCAGGACCTGAGCGTCAAGGGGAGCATTACCCCCAGCGCCTGCGCACCCGTAGTCTCAGGTGGCGGCACCATCGATTTTGGCAAGGTATCGGTCAAGGACCTCAATACCGACACCTACACCGATCTGCCCAGAGAAACCATGCTGTTGAGCGTGCGTTGTGAAGGGCCGACCATTTTTACCCTGAACACCATCGACAACCGCGCGGGCACCGCCGCCAGCCACTTCACCTGGCATGGCCTGGGCGTGACACCCAACGATGAAAAAGTCGGCGATGCCGGGCTCGGCCTGTATCTGCCAGTGGCCGATGGCGTGCCGGTACGCACCATCACCTCCAGGGATGGCGGCGTGACCTGGATGCCCTCGGTGATGCTCAGCCATACCCTGTTGACGGCGGTCGCCGACAACGACGGCCTGGCGCCGATTGCGGTGCAGGCGCTGGACGCCGAAATACGCCTGATCACCCACATCGCCCCCGCCAGCAACCTTACGCTGACCGACGAAGTGCCCATCGACGGCCACGCCACTGTGCAAGTCAATTACCTCTAAGGAGCTCCCCCGATGAAAACCCGATTGACCGCCCTGGCCGCCAGCGTGCTGCTGCTTAACTCGGCCACCACCTTCGCCGCGTCCAGCGTGGACCTGACCGTCAAGGGCCTGATCGTGCCCAGCGCCTGTACGCCGAGCCTGTCTGGCGGTGGCGTGATCGACCATGGCAAGATTTCCGCCAAGGATTTGCACCCGGACAGGGCAACGGCGATCGGCTTGCATACCCTGTCGATGAGCGTCAACTGTGACGCGCCGATCCAGTTCGCTCTGCACCCCATCGATAACCGCGCTGCCTCGGGTCTGACCACGGACTTCGGCCTGGGCTTTATCAACGAAACCCAGAAGCTGGGCCACTTCTCCCTTACCTGGCGCGGCATGGTTGCCGACGGCGTGACCGCTCAACCCATCGCATCGACGGACCAGGGTAAAACCTGGTACGCCGAGAAATTCTGGGAGCCGAGCATGTACATGGCGGCGGCATCGATGAGCGACGACACCCAGCCGCTGCCGATCAAAGACCTGAGCGTCGATCTGGAAGTGCTCACTATCATCAACCCCGCAGACGGCTTGGACCTCAGCAATGAGGTAACCATCGATGGCTCGGCCACCCTTGAAGTGAAGTACCTCTAACCCATGGCCGCCCATCCTTTGACCACCGGCAGGCATGGGCTGCGCCTTACGTTGCCCGTGCACTGTAGATGGATGCGCATCTTCATCACCGGGCTTTGCCTGGCCACGATGACCGGTGCCCACGGGGCTTCGGTCGTCGATCTGACGGTCACCGGCCGGGTAACCCCGGATGCCTGCAATATCGTGCTGAGCCATGACGGCACCGTCGATCACGGCAAGATTGCTTCCCACAGCCTCAATGCCGACGAGTTCACCGTGCTGCCGATCCAGACGCTCGAACTGCGCGTGCAGTGCGCCAGGCCCATGCTGTTTGCGCTGGTGGGCATCGATAATCGCGCCGACTCGTCGTCGGCTCCCGATTATTTCTACGGGCTCGGCAGGAACATCCACGTCCCCGAAGAGCGCCTGGGCTCGGTGGCGCTGGCCTATCGCAATGCGGTGGGCGATGCGCAGCCCATGCAGGTATTGGCCTCCACCGACAACGGCGAAACCTGGTCGCAAGAGCCCAATGCCTACCCGCGTACCCATATGGCCTTTGCACCGACAGGTGACCGTCAACCCGACTTCATCAGCCAGTTGATCGTCCAGCTTCAAGTGAGCACCGCCATCAACTTCTCGCGTTACCTGACCCTGGACCAGGAAGTCCCGCTCGACGGAGCCATCGTTCTGGACCTGCGCTACCTCTGATCGATCCTCCTTTTCGGCCTAATGGAAACCCGTCATGACGACGACATTCTCAAACACCGCTGTGGGCCTCATTGCCTTGTTACTCGTGCTCGGCAATCAGGTAAAGGCCGACGGCATGGTCCCGGACACCTCCGTGGTGATCGTGCATGAAGAAGACGGCGAAGCGTCCGTGTCGGTGACCAACACCGACAGCCAGCTCGCCCTGCTGCATGTCACCTTGCAGGATATTCCGGAGGACACCGAACCGCTGCTGGTGGTGACGCCGCCGCTGTCACGGGTCGAAGCGTCCAAATCCCAACTGGTGCGTTTCATTTTGCAAAACCAGCAGCCACTGCTCACCCAACGGCTTAAACGCGCGGTGTTCGAAGGCATGCCCCAGGGCCGCGCAGCCACCGCCGCCGGGCATGCCCGCGTGGGCGTGACCGTGCGCCAGAACCTGCCGGTGATCGTGCACCCCAAGGGCCTGGCACCCAATCGCACCCCCTGGACCGACCTGACCTGGACACTGCGCGACTGCCAGTTGCAGGTGCGCAACGACACGCCGTATGTGGTGCGGCTGGCGCAGGAGCTGCAACTGCTGCCGGGCGACGGCAAGGCCATACTGCCGCGCACTTACGTACTGCCGGGCGAAGCCTTGAGCGTCCCGGCCAGCGGTAGCCAGGCCCGGACGGTAAGGCTGCAACCGGCCACCGTGTACGGCTTTGCGGTCAAGGCCTACGACGCACCGATCAGTTTCTGACGGAACACCCAGGCGGCATAACCCACCGCCGCCTGAGTAACGCAGTGACAGCTCATTGAGCGTCACCAGAACGCCTGGACCACAAGCCCCGGGCGTTCACCACTCGAGTACCTTGCGTGAAAACAGTATTGAGTTACCGTGACGGCGAAGCCGTGCCCGATCCCTCTGCCAGCGCGGCCCTGCCGCTGGTGCTGCTGCTGTGTGCGCTCCTGCCCGCCAAGGTGTGCGCCGAGGATTCGAGCCCGTCCGGCTTCGATGCACAGACCTTGCATCAACGTGGCATCGATCCGCAGTTGGCCAGACTGTTGCTGGCCGCACCGCGCTACGCGGCCGGGCAACATACCGTCAATCTGCGCGTCAACGGCCAGCGCCGTGGCCGGTTGGCGGTGAATTTCGATCAGCAGGGCAATCTGTGCTTCGACCGCACCTTGTTGGACGCCGCCCACCTGATGAGTGCCGATGACGCGGCCGGGTGCGAGGATTTCCTTGCCCACTATCCGCAAACCCTGGTGGAGCCGGACCCGGCAACGCTGACGGTGTCGCTGGTGGTGCCCACCGAAGCCCTGCGTCCCATGCAACAGGATATCTCCGGCTACGAAACCGGTGGGTTTGCCGGACTGCTCAACTACGACCTCAGCGGCTTCTACAACCGCTTCGGCGATGACGCCAGTCGCTTTGGCTCGGCCAATACCGAGGTGGGGTTCAATGCCGGCGACTGGATCGTGCGCAGTCGCCAGGTGCAGACCTGGCAGGATGGCCTGTCACGCAGCACCCACGTGCAAGCCTATGCCCAGCGCACCTTTGCCAGCCACCAGGCGGTGCTCCAGGCCGGGCAAATCAACCTGTACAACCCGGTGCTGTCCGGCGCGCAGATCACCGGCGTGCAGGTGCTCACCGAGCACGCCCTTCAAGAACAGGGCCAGGGCGCGCTGATCCAGGGCATCGCCAACAGCCCGGCCCAGGTGGAGGTGCGCCAGAACGGCGCGTTGATTCATTCCACCGTCGTGCCTGCCGGGCCCTTTACCCTCACCGATGTACGTCGCTTGAACACGCGCTCGGACGTCGAAGTCACGGTCAAGGAGAGCGTCGGCGGCGAGCGGCGTTTTACCGTGCCAGCGGCGATGCTCGGGCTCGGGCTGCCAGCGCCGGGTTACTCCGTGGCGGCGGGCCGGGTGCGCAATGTGGGCGATGCCAAAGGCGACGATCCGTGGGTAATCAGTGGCGGCTGGACCGGCGCCCTGCATCCGCAGTTGACCCTGGGCACGGGCATGCTGGCGGCCAGTGAATACCGTTCGGTGGGCGCGAGCCTGGGCTGGTTGCCCTGGGTGGACAGTCAGATTCAGTTGTCCACTCAACTGTCCAACGCCCAGGCACGGGAAAAGGTGTCCGGCCTGCAGACCGACCTTTCCTGGTCCCAGCGCCTGGGTGAGCAATGGTCGATCAGCGTGGCCAATTCGTGGCGCAGCATCGGCTACCGCGAACTCGAGGAAAGCACTTACGCGCGCGACGACAGCAACCGCGATTCGCGCTACCGCGACCAGCAAAGCCTCAACCTGGGCTGGTCCCATCCACAATTGGGTGCATTCAGCGCCGGGGTGTCGCGCTCGGCCAATTTTGCCGGCGACAGCAGCAGCCGTGCGCTGGCCTCCTGGGGCACAAGCCTCGGCGCAGTGTCGTTGTCAGCCAGTGCCGAGTGGCAAATGGGCGGTCGCCAGCAGCAGGACAACACGGTTTACCTGACTATCGGCGTGCCGTTGGGCGAGAGTCGCCGGCTACGCAGTTGGGTGCGTAATTCCGGCGGCGAGAACCGCACCGGCCTGGGCGTCACGGAACAGATCGACGACCAACTCAGCTATCGCGTCAGCGCCGAACACGACAGCAGCGACCATCAAGTGGAAACCACCCTGGGCGTGTCGGCATTGCCGCGCTACAGCCAGCTCGACGTGAGCTACAGCCGCTCCGATGCCGAGCGTTCCAGCTACCAGGGCAGTGCGCGCGGCGGCGTGGTGCTGCACGGCGGCGGCGTGACCTTTTCCCCCTACCCGGTGCGTGACACCTTCGCCCTGGTGTCGGTGGACGCCATGAGCGGCATCAAGCTCAGCACCCCCAGCGGCCCGGTGTGGACCGACTGGCAAGGCCAGGCCGTGGTGCCGCAAGTGGCTGCCTACGGTCGCAGCCCGGTGGAGGTGCAGACGCGTTCATTGCCACGCAACGCCGATATCAATAACGGCCTGGCAATGATCTCGGCCGGACGCGGTGCCGTGGAACGCGTCGAATTCGGCGTCGGCCTGACCCGCCGCCTGTTGCTCACCGTCAGCACAGAGCAGGGCACACCGCTGCCCGCAGGCGCCTCCGTCAGCAACGCTAACGGCGAGTTCATCACCCTGGTGCAGGAAAGCAGCCAAGTGTTCCTGCCCAATGTGCTCGCCCCATCGACACTGTGGATAACCACGCCCCAAGGGCGCCGTTGCCAATTGCGCTATTCACTGCCGGAAAAAGCCGACCCCTCGGTGTACTTCGAAACGGCCCCCGCACGCTGTCACGCACCTTGAGGATTCCCGCCATGCCCTTTGCAACCTGCTTGCGTCAACTGTGCCTGTGGCTGTTGATCGGCGTCGCCGGCACTGCCCAGGCCGTGGACGAATGCCAACTGAACGTCAGCGAACCGGTGCTGGACTTCGGCCTGATGAGCCGCCTGGCACAAAAAGACAGCGCACCGCTGCGCCTGCTCGGCGAACGCCGCCTGAGTGTGACCGTCAACTGCCCGCAGGCCGAGGACCTCAGCCTGTTCTACCGTGCGCAGGCCGCCAGCCCACAGCGCCTGCAGTTTACCGAGCACGGCAGCTATGCCATTGAGGTCGGTAACGCCCTGCTCGATGGCAGGGCGGTGGAGCTGGGTTTGCTGCCCGCCGTGGGTCAGGCACCCGCCGCCAATGGCAGCGTCGTGCAATGGCGACCCGGTCATGGCATCGCGCCGGTCGAACAGGGTGCTGTGCTCATGGGAAAAACCCTGGCGCTGCAATTGACCCTGCGCGCCTGGGCTGACCCTGCCGCCACTCAAGTGCGCGATGCCACCACCTGGGAAGTCTCCGGCCTGCTGTACGGCGCACGCCACGGCCGCTACCGGGAACTGACACTGCGGGCGCACTTCGCCCCCATCGCCTGCCTGCCAACGTTATCCGACCAGGGTGTGGTGGACTACGGCACTTTGTATGCCAAAGACCTCAACACCAGCACTGAAACCCCCTTGCCCACCCGCACCCTGCGCCTGAACGTGACGTGCGACGCGCCGATCCGCTTCGCCCTGCGCATGAAGGACAACCGCGAAGGTTCGGCCACCGGCGGCACCGATGAAACCGCCTATGGCCTGGACCTGGATGCGAGCCGTGGCAAGATCGGGCGCTTTTACCTCACCCTCGATCCGGCGGAGTTCAGCGCCGATACCTTCCCCACGTTGTACCGCACCGACTCCACCAGCAATGGCGTGGCGTGGAGCAGTTCCACCGCGCGGCAAATCCCCATGGCCGCCAACAGCATCATGGGTTTTACCGATAAAACCGGCGTCATCACCGGGCCAGTGGCCCTGCAAACCCTGACCGGCACGATGCGCATCAAGACTTACCTGGCGCCCATGCAAACCTTGGACCTGAGCGATGTCGTGCGTATCAACGGTTCCGGCACGCTCGAAATCGTCTATCCCTGAGCCTTCACTGTGAGGAGTTCGTCCCATGAAAACCCGCCTCTTTTCCAGCCTGTTGCTACTGGTCAGCGCCCCCTCGGTGCTGGCCGCCTCGACTGTGGACCTGAGCGTGCACGGCCTGATCACTCCCGCCGCCTGCGTACCGCAGCTTTCCAGCGGTGGCCTGATCGACTACGGCAAGATCGCCCAGCAGGACCTGAACCTGGAAACTGGCACGCGCCTGCCACTGAAGACGCTGCATATGGGCATCGCCTGCAATGGCCCCGTCCGCTATGCCTTGCGCATGCGCGACAACCGTGACGGTTCAGCCATGGTCAACAGCGAGATATATTACGGGCTGGGGTTCGATAACAGCGGCAATCGCCTGGGGGTTTACTCCATGACCTTCGACCCCAGGCAAACCCAGGCCGGCAACACTGCGCAGGTCTATGGCACCGAATCCACCACCGGTGGCCTGGCGTGGCGCACCTCCAATCTCAACCCCATTGATATCGGCTCCAGGAGCTACCTGGGCTTTACCGCCATCGAGGGCAGCGTCAGCGGGCCTACGGCCATCGATAGCCTGGCCGGCATCGTCACGGTGCAGACCGTGATCAATGCCCGGCAGAACCTGGACTTGAGCGTGGAGACCGCGCTCGATGGATCGGCCACGCTGGAAGTGGTGTACCTCTAGACTTGCTCGCTGGTGACGTGCACGTAGCGCGCACGCCCGGCCCCGAGGCCGGCGACGATGGCGCCCAGGCCGATCACGGCGAAGATCCAGCCGATGGCCGTCCAGCCGCCGGTCCAGTCATGCACCAGGCCGACCGCGAAAGGGCCGAGAGACGCCAGGGTGTAACCGATGCCCTGGGCCATGCTCGACAGGTTGGCTGCAACGTGGGAATCGCGCGAACGCAACACGATCAAGGTCAGCGCCAGGCTGAAGGTACCGCCCTGCCCCAGGCCCAGCACAATCGCCCAACCCCATAAGCCATCCAGCGGGGCGTAGAGACAACCGAACAAACCGCCCAGGGTCAGCAGCATCACCACCACGATTGCCAGGCGCTGATCCTTGCCGCGGGTGGCGAGCCAGGGGGCGGCAAGCGAGCTGAGCAGTTGCACGATAATCGAGCCGGATAATGCCAGCCCGGCCTCCGTGGCACTCAAGCCGCGACCGATCAGGATCGACGGCAACCAGCCGAACACAATGTAGGCCAGCGACGATTGCAGGCCCATGTAGAGCGTGACCTGCCAGGCCAATGGGTCGCGCAGCAAACCCTTTACGCGATAGGCAACGCGGTGGGTGCCATGCTGTTGGCCGACCTGCGGCAACCAGACCAACGCCGCCGCCAGCGCCGGCAGCATCCAGAAGCCCAGGCCCATGTTCCAATTGTCACCAAAATAGTGGCTCAACGGCACAGTAGCGCCCGCTGCCATCGCGGCGCCCAGGCACAACGCCATGGTGTAGACCCCGGTCATGGTCCCGGCCTGCCTGGCGAAATCACGCTTGACGATGCCCGGCAACAGCACGCCGATAATGCCGATGCTCGCACCGGCAATCAGGCTGCCGACGAACAGGCCCACTTCGCCGAACGAACTGCGCAAAATGATCCCGGCGGCCAGGGTCAACAGAATGCCCAACACCACGCGCTCGGCGCCAAAACGTCGCGCCAGCATCGGCGCGGTCGGCGCGAAGAGGCCCAGGCACAGCACCGGCAAGGTGGTCAACAAGCCGGCCTTGGCGGCCGACAAGCCCAGGCTGCTGGAGACTTCAGCCAGCAGCGGCGACAGGCTCGACAACGCCGGGCGCAGGTTCAGCGCCACCAGGACCAGGCCGAGCAACAGCAACCAGGGTCGAGCCACGCTCGGTTGCGCGTGTTGCACAACCTCGTCGTCGGCCTCGGCGTCAATCAGCAGCTCTTCAAGTTCAGTCTTGCGTTGAGTTTCAGGGTTCATTGATCAACTGCCGGCAGAGGGATTTGGCGCGTTGCGGATCTTGCCGAGCGCAGTGCCTGCAAATCGCCTGCAGTACGGCCAATCATGGGATGAATTTCCACAGGCTATTCGCAGCTGCCTACAAAGGCAACGCGTCAGGTGTGCAAGGAGGTGGAATTCGATTACGACGATGACAGCGCAGAACGTTATGCCGATGCCAGCGACCAACTGTCAATTGATGCCAGGGCAATCATCGCCGCAGAAATGAAAAGAATCCGCCGAAAGCTGCACCTGCTGGCCGAGATACAGGCCCTTGATACAGGCGAAGACCTGAATCGATTGCGCATGGCAAAAGACGAACAACCATTTGCGCCTCAATCCTGCGCATAAAACCAACAGGCAAAAATAAACCCGGCACCAGGCCGGGTTTATTTTTCACCCATCGATCAATGCAAAATCTGACTCAGGAACAACTTGGTCCGATCATTCTGCGGATTGTCGAAGAAGTCATTCGGCGCCGCCTGCTCCACGATCTCGCCCTTGTCCATGAAGATCACGCGGTTGGCCACGGTGCGCGCAAAACCCATCTCATGGGTGACGCACAACATGGTCATACCGTCTTCGGCCAGGCCGATCATGGTGTCCAACACCTCCTTGACCATTTCCGGGTCGAGTGCCGAGGTCGGCTCGTCGAACAGCATGATTTTGGGCTTCATGCACAGCGCGCGGGCAATCGCCACGCGCTGTTGCTGGCCACCTGAAAGCTGCCCCGGAAACTTGTGGGCCTGCTCCGGAATGCGCACGCGTTCCAGATAGTGCATGGCAATTTCCTCGGCCTTGCGCTTGGGCATCTTGCGTACCCACATCGGCGCCAGCGTGCAGTTCTGCAGGATGGTCAGGTGCGGGAACAGGTTGAAGTGCTGGAACACCATGCCGACTTCACGGCGGATCGCTTCGATCTGCTTGAGGTCGTTGGTCAGCTCGACACCGTCGACAACGATGCGGCCCTGCTGGTGCTCTTCCAGGCGGTTGAGACAGCGGATGGTAGTGGACTTGCCCGAACCCGACGGGCCGCACAGCACAATACGCTCGCCCTGCTTGACGTTGAGGTTGATGTCTTTCAACACGTGGAACTGGCCGTACCACTTGTTGACGCCCTGCATCTGGATAATGCCTTCAGGGCTCACAGGCTGTTTGATCGCTTCGCTCATAACAACAACTCCTAACGCTTGTGGCCTGTGTCGAGCTTGTGTTCCAAATGAATGGAATAGCGCGACATACCAAAACAGAAAATCCAGAACACCAGGGCGGCGAACACGTAGCCTTCGGTGGCCATGCCCAACCATTTCGGGTCGGCGGCGGCTTGCTTGACGCTGTTGAGCAGGTCGAACAGGCCGATGATGATCACCAGGCTGGTGTCCTTGAACAACGCGATGAAGGTGTTGACGATGCCGGGGATCACCATCTTCAGGGCTTGCGGCAAAATCACCAGGCCCATGCTGCGCCAGTAACCTAGCCCCATTGCTGCGGCCGCTTCGTACTGACCTTTGGGAATCGCCTGCAACCCGCCGCGCACCACTTCCGCCACATAGGCCGACTGGAACAGGATCACGCCGATCAATGCGCGCAGCAGCTTGTCGATGCCCATGCCTTCAGGCAGGAACAGCGGCAGCATCACCGAGGACATGAACAGCACGGTGATCAACGGCACGCCGCGCCAGAACTCGATGAAGGTCACGCAGACCACTCGAATCGCCGGCATGTTCGAACGCCGCCCCAACGCCAGCATGATGCCCAGCGGCAACGCGCCGGCAATGCCCACGGTGGCGATGACCAGGGTCAGCATCAAGCCGCCCCATTGGCTGGTGGCCACGTTGGTCAGCCCGAACGCGCCGCCGTGCAGCAGGAGGAACGCGATGATCGGGTACAGCACCAGAAAGCTCAGGCCATAGACCGCCTTGCGTTGAAAACGCGAGATGAACAAGGGTGCCACGCCAACAATCGCCAGCCATACGGTGAGGTCTACGCGCCAGCGCAGGTCGCCAGGGTAGTAGCCGTACATGAACTGGCCGAAGCGCTGTTGGATGAATACCCAGCAGGCGCCTTCCTTGGTGCAATCGGCACGCGTGGTGCCAACCCAGTTGGCATCGATGATCGCCCAGCTGAGAATCGGCGGCACTACCAGGTAGATCAGGTAGAACGCCAGCAACGTCAGCAGCGTGTTGAGCCAGCTGGAGAACAGGTTGGCGCGCATCCATGCCATCGGCCCGAAGACTTTGTTCGGCGGCGGCATATCAGGTTTGAACGTATGTGAACTCATGGGCGTTTCCTCACCGCTCGATCAGCGCAATGCGCTTGTTGTACCAGTTCATCAGCAGGGAAATGCTGATGCTGATCGCCAGGTACACGCTCATGGTGATGGCAATGACTTCGATGGCCTGACCGGTCTGGTTGAGTACCGTGCCGGCAAACAGCGAAACCATTTCCGGGTAACCGATACCGGCCGCCAGCGAGGAGTTTTTCGCCAGGTTCAGGTATTGGCTGGTCAGCGGCGGAATGATCACCCGCAGGGCCTGCGGGATGATGACCTTGCGCAGCGTTGGCCCAGGGCGCAGGCCCAGGGAACGCGCGGCTTCGGTCTGGCCGTGGCTGACGGACTTGATGCCCGAACGCACGATCTCGGCGATAAACGCTGCCGTATAAACGGTCAGTGCCAGGGTCAGTGCCAGCAGTTCGGGGATGAGTACCCAGCCGCCGACAAAGTTGAAGCCCTGCAGCTTAGGCATTTCCCAGTGCAGCGGTGCACCGAAGATCAAGGCGCACAACGCCGGGATCACGATGATCAGCGCCAGGCCCGCCCAGAATTTGTGGAACGGTACGCCGGTCGCTTCAAAGCGCTTGTTGGCCCAGCGAGCCATCAGCACGATTGCGACAATCGCCACCACCCCACTGACCACAAACGGCCAGAAACCGTCGGCTGCAAGCGCTGCCGGCATGTTCAGGCCACGGCTGCTGACAAAGAAGGTGTCGCCGAAATTGTGGCTGTTACGCGGCCCCGGCATGGTCAGGAACACCGCGAAATACCAGAACAGGATTTGCAGCAGCGGCGGAATGTTGCGGAACACTTCCACATACACGGTTGCCAGCTTGTTGATCATCCAGTTCGGCGACAGTCGCGCCACGCCGATGATGAAGCCGAGCAGGGTCGCCAGGACCACACCGATCACGGTCACCAGCAAGGTGTTGAGCAAACCGATCACAAACACCCGGGCATAACTGTCCGACTCGGTGTAATCGATCAGGTGCTGCGCGATGCCGAAGCCGGCACTGCGCTCAAGAAAGTCGAAACCCGAGGTAATGCCCCGGTGCTGCAGATTGGTCTGGGTATTGTTGAAGAGGTACCAGCCCAGCGAGACCACCGCCACAATCGTGATGATCTGGAAGAGCCACGCACGCACTTTGGGATCGCTGAAGCTGAGCTTCTGCTTGGGTGCGCCGATTTGATTTTGCATGAAGTGCCCCGAAAAGAATGGAACAGAACATCACCCGGCGGTTGGCCCACCGGGTGACAGAACCATCAGCGATCAGCGCACAGGCGGTGCGTATTGAATGCCGCCGTTGTTCCACAGCGCGTTCAGGCCACGGTCGATTTCCAGCGGGGTGCTCTTGCCCAGGTTGCGCTCGAACACTTCGCCGTAGTTACCGACTTGCTTGACGATCTGTACGACCCAGTCTTTCTTCACTTTCAGGTCTTTGCCGTATTCGCCGTCAGCACCGAGCAGACGAGCGACGTCCGGGTTCTTGGTGGACTTGGCTTCAGCTTCGACGTTTTTGGAGGTGATACCGGCTTCTTCAGCGTTGAGCATGGCGTAGCCCACCCAGCGTACGATGGCCAGCCACTCGTCGTCGCCGTTACGCACGACCGGGCCCAGGGGCTCCTTGGAAATGGTTTCCGGCAACACCACGTAGTCCTTCGGCGCGGCCAACTTGCTGCGCTGGGCGAACAGTTGGGACTTGTCGGAGGTCAGCACGTCGCAACGCCCGGATTCCAGCGACTTGGCGCTTTCATCGGAGGTGTCGAAGGTGATCGGGGTGTACTTGAGGTTATTGCCACGGAAGTAGTCGGAAACGTTCAGCTCGGTGGTGGTACCGGCCTGGATGCAGATGGTTGCACCGTCCAGCTCCTTGGCACTTTTCACGCCCAGCTTGTTGTTTACCAGAAAGCCGATGCCGTCATAGTAGGTGATGAAGCCCGGGAATTTCAGGCCCATACCCGCATCGCGGGAGCTGGTCATGGTGGTGTTGCGCGACAGGATGTCGACTTCGCCGGACTGCAGCGCGGTGAAACGCTCCTTGGCGTTCAACTGGCTGAACTTGACCTTGGTCGCGTCACCGAAAACGGCGGCGGCTACGGCGCGGCACACGTCAGCGTCGATCCCGAGGATCTTGCCGCTGGCATCCGGCACCGAGAAACCCGGCAGGCCGTCACTCACGCCACACTGTACAAAGCCTTTCTTCTGCACGGCGTCCAGGGTGGCGCCAGCCTGGGCAAAACCACTGACACCCAATACAGCGGCCGCGGTCACGATGGCCAGGGTGGATTTCAATACCTTCATTCAAACCTCCAGTTGCTCTTGTTGTGTCGGAGCTCCAACCTCAGCGCACCCTTATGAGGCGATATCGACCCGTGTTGGCTTTTTTTGGGGTCGAGCAGCATGAGATCTTTGCGGTAATTCCAGGTGCTTTCCTACAAGCGGCAGTCACTGATAGTGTTACCGCCCTAGGAGAGTTCTGACATCGACCTACACATAGCAAGGCTCGTACCAGAGTACTGGCTGAGTCGTTGAGTGCCCTGTTCAATGGCAAAAGATTCAGCCTTGCGACATTCTCTTAACAGATCAACCTGTCGCGCACCGTTGCGACGCACCCAATCGGAGCGCCTGCACATCTATGGAGCAAACATGACCGAACCCTTGATTCTAGAGCCCGCCAAGCCTGCAGATGCCTGCGTTATCTGGCTGCATGGCCTGGGCGCCGATCGCTACGATTTCCTGCCGGTGGCCGAAATGCTGCAGCAAACGTTGCTGACCACCCGCTTCGTTTTGCCCCAGGCGCCCAGCCGCCCGGTGACGATCAACGGTGGCTACGAGATGCCGAGCTGGTACGACATCAAGGCCATGAGCCCGGCCCGTTCGATCAGCCTGGAGGAACTGGAAGCGTCGACCGACAGGGTCACGGATTTGATCGAGGCGCAGAAGAGAACCGGGATAGACGCTTCGCGTGTTTTCCTGGCAGGTTTTTCCCAGGGTGGCGCAGTGGTTTTCCACACAGCGTTTAAAAAGTGGCAAGGCCCGCTGGGTGGCGTGATCGCCCTCTCCACTTACGCGCCGACCTTCGACGATGACCTGGAATTATCCGCCAGCCAGCAACGCATCCCTGCCCTGTGCCTGCACGGCCAGTACGACGAAGTGGTACAGAACGCCATGGGCCGCAGCGCCTATGAGCATTTGCAGACCCGTAGTGTCACCGTGACATGGCAGGAATACCCAATGGGACACGAAGTGTTACCCGAAGAGATACGCGATATCGGCACTTGGCTGGCCGAGCGCCTGCGCTGACCTGCGCGTTTATGTAGTTGTATGACAGACGCACTACGCCGCGCCCGATTCTTGCATTACACTGGCCGGCGTACATTCCTTAACCAATTAATGAGATGACCGTGCTCAAAGCACTCAAGAAGATGTTCGGCAAAAGCGAGGCTGAGCCGCTCGCGCCTGTTCCCAGTGCTCCCGTCCCGCCAACCGGCAGCCGCAACGACGGTAAGCAGCCCGCCCGGACGGCACCTGCTGCCCAGCCGAAAGTGACCGCGCCTGAACAGACAAAACCGGTCGAAGTCGCTGCCGCGCCAGCCGCGCCAAAGCCTCGCCGCGAGCACGCCCCGAAGCCGGTCGTCATCCCGTGGAAACTCGAAGACTTCGTCGTCGAGCCCCAGGAAGGCAAGACCCGCTTCCACGACTTCAACCTGGCCCCGGAACTGATGCACGCCATCCAGGACCTGGGCTTCCCGTACTGCACACCGATCCAGGCGCAAGTGCTGGGCTTCACCCTGGCCGGCAAAGACGCCATTGGCCGCGCCCAGACCGGCACCGGCAAGACCGCCGCGTTCCTGATCTCGATCATCACCCAACTGCTGCAAACGCCGCCGCCCAAAGAACGCTACATGGGCGAACCGCGCGCGCTGATCATCGCCCCCACCCGCGAACTGGTGGTGCAGATCGCCAAGGACGCCGCCGACCTGACCAAGTACACCGGCCTCAACGTGATGACGTTCGTCGGCGGCATGGACTTCGACAAACAGCTCAAGCACCTCGAAGCCCGCCACTGCGACATCCTCGTCGCCACGCCGGGCCGCCTGCTGGACTTCAACCAGCGCGGCGACGTGCACCTGGACATGGTCGAAGTGATGGTGCTGGACGAAGCCGACCGCATGCTCGACATGGGCTTTATCCCGCAGGTGCGCCAGATCATCCGCCAGACCCCACCGAAAAACGAACGCCAGACGCTGCTGTTCTCCGCGACCTTCACCGAAGACGTGATGAACCTCGCCAAGCAATGGACCACCGAGCCGTCCATCGTCGAGATCGAGGCACTGAACGTCGCCAGCGAAAACGTCGAGCAGCACATCTATGCCGTGGCCGGTGCCGACAAGTACAAGCTGCTCTACAACCTGATCAACGACAACGGTTGGGAACGCGTGATGGTCTTCGCCAACCGCAAGGACGAAGTGCGCCGCATCGAAGAACGCCTGGTGCGCGATGGCGTCAACGCCGCGCAACTGTCGGGCGATGTGCCGCAGCACAAGCGCATCAAGACCCTGGAAGGTTTCCGCGAAGGCAAGATCCGCGTGCTGGTGGCCACCGACGTGGCCGGGCGCGGCATTCACATCGACGGCATCAGCCACGTGATCAACTTCACCCTGCCGGAAGTGCCGGACGACTACGTACACCGCATTGGCCGTACCGGGCGTGCCGGGGCTGCGGGCGTGTCGATCAGCTTTGCCGGGGAAGATGACTCGTATCAGTTGCCGTCGATCGAGACGCTGCTGGGGCGCAAGATCAGTTGCGAGACGCCGCCCACGCATCTGCTGCGCGCTGTAGAACGCAAACGCCCTTAAAAGCTGAAACGCGGTCAAACATGTGGGAGGGGGCTTGCTCCCGATAGCGGAGCATCAGTCGATATCTTCATAGACTGACACACTGCAATCGGGAGCAAGCCCCCTCCCACATTGCTAATGTTGTTGGCTGAGCATCAGCCTCTTGCAGCGCCCCCTCCTACCCTCGGTACACCTCACTCAAGATTGACTGACGGACTCGCCTACCTTCCTCCCTGGACGACTGGTAATAATTGCTGGCGCTGGCCGGCATGTCGATGAGTGTCGCCAGCACCGGTTGTGGTTGCGGCTGTTCCTGATGCCGTTTTGGCGACGCGCCGTCATCAGACTCATTCAAGAGTGCGTCCACGGCGTCATAACGTCCCTTTGATGAGCGCACTAAATTAGTCAGCCTGAGAAGACTTCGAGTAGTACCAAATGCCTTGCTGAAAGAGGTTGGAGCTTTAGCGGTACCAAATTTAAAGGTTCTGCCCAAGGCGAGTCTGGTTCCACTTCTAAGGGCCGCACTCATGGCGGGAGTACCATAGTTCATCGGACGCATCGCAAGTTTTCCAGCGGCCGATGCTATTTTTGCCGCTTTATACGCATCGGTCGCCGCCTTCAAAGCGCTGACACCGGTCGTCGCCCAGGAAGCTATCAAGAAGCCGAAAGACGCCCACTGCAGTTTTTTAACAAGGCTGGAGCGGTCCCATCCGTTCGCGTGATCCACCGCCGCCACAGCCAACCCGGCGGTACCAAATGCACCACCAACGATACCCAATGCGGCGGTGGCCGCCGCCGATATTTGCAGTGCGGTGGCCGCAGCCAAACCAACCGCCGCAATGCCCACCACGCTACTCCCTAGCGACACAACCGCCAGGGCTAATGCTGCCCCCGTCAGAACCCATTGCAACCAGTTCGGGAGCAGCCCGCTGGGGTCCATCATATTGACCGGGTTACCCGCACAGTAGGCATAACCGTTGATCCCCCCCTCATCAAAGGGACTCAACGGATCGGCCTGCAGAAAAATCATCAGGTCAGGATCGTAGGCCCGCTGGCCATTGCCCAGGAAATAGAGGTTAACCGCCGCATCCAGCCGCTGACCATTGAACGCCAGTAGTTGCAGGTCGGCCATGGTTCGGGCCTTGCCGTCATTCAGGTTTATATGAGCATCGCCGTAAGGTGTGTAGTGCCGCCGAACATGCACCTGCCCGGGTGCCGACACGCCGCGCACACTGCCGCTGGCATCGGTGACATGCAGTTGCGGCCCATCCACGCCCCCACTGCGCGCAACGACCTGATCTTCAGCGACGTGATAACGGACCTTTCTGTCGCCTTCAACCAGGGTCTCCAGACGCTCGCCGGAATATGCCAGCATCACTGGCCGCTCTTCGGCGCGGCGCGCGAGCACTTGCCGAGCATCCGCATCGTATTGATAGCTGTAGGTAAAAGGACCGGCCTGCACCTCGACCAGTTGCTCCAACGCATTGAACCTGTAGACCTGCCCCGAAGGCCCTGTCAACAGGTTACCCGCCGCATCATAGGCCAGGGTGAAGTCCTGCACCGGATGGGTGTGGGTGACACGGGTAAGCTGGGTCGGATCCGTACCGGTGAAAAAACGCTCGCAGGTATCTTGCGTGCCATCGGCAAAGGACGTCACCACTTGCGTGATGTTGTTCAGGCTGTCAAAGCTGAAATCCTGCCCGACAATGCCGCGCCCCCGGTGATCCTTAGGATGTTCAAGGCCCTCGCAGCGATAGGCGGTCAGCCGCAAGTAGGCGTCGTAGGTAAACGTCTCACCGATCACCAGCTGTGCATTGGCATCACGAAGAAATCGCGTGGCCAGCATGCTGTTGGGGTGATACGTGCTGGTCATTACTTGCAACGATGCGCCGTTTTGCTCGAAACGGCGCTCGGTTTCTCGACCCTGAGAATCATAGGAAACTCGAGTGATCACCTGCATATTTTCATGGGTGGTGGTCAGTGTACGGGGCCGGCCAAACGCATCGTAGTCCTGCTCGATCACCAGGTTACCGGTGGTCATCCGCTGAAAGCGTCCCTGCGCGTCGTAACAGAGCTGGCTGCGCTGGCCATCGGCGCTGGTTTGATGCAGCAAGCGTCCGCCAGGGGAATGGCCGTACACTGAGGTGGCGACCGAACCATTGGCCGTTTGGACTTCCTTCTCCGGATAGCCGTACGCGTCGTGAAACACCTCATGAATCAGGCCACCGGTCTCGGAGCGGGTCAACGCGCCGGAGGTCAAGTCATATTGGTAATTGCGCACGGCAAGCGCTGCCACTTCACTACGGCAGAGCACGTCCAGGTGTTTATCGTAAGTCAGCTCTTGACGCGCGCCCTGCGCAGAAACCATGGCGACCGGTTCCATCCAGTCCGCTTCATACTCCCAAGTGACAGCCTGCCCTGTGCCACGTGCCTGGCTGGTCATCCGGCCCAAGCTGTCGAACGTACGAGCCCCTAACCGCTTGCCATCGACAAGGAGTGCGCTGACCTCCTCGCTGCTTGTGCCAGGCGCATACTCGTTCGTACGCAACCGCTGCGGCGTGCCGTCTGCCGGAGTCTGCAGGGTAGTGAGCAGCCGGTTGTGCGGGTCATAGGTAAATTGGGTGAGGTTTTTATCGATATCCAGTACAGACAGGCAGCGACCCAGGCCATCGTAGGTGCGCGACTCCACTTCAACGCGATTGTCATCAGCGTCGAGGCGCTCCGTCTCTATCGGCTGATTGTGTTCGTTAAAACAGATTTTCAGCCGCTCCCCGCCTTCAACGCCCTCTATTTTCAGATTCAGATACGGATCGTACTCATCGACCTCCACGCTGCCATCGGCACGGACCACACGACTGGCATTGCCCCAACGATTGTAGGTGTGGGTGGTCTTCAAAAACCGCGGCCCGTCGGGCAGATAGTCGATACTCACCACCTCCACCGTCCGCCCCTGCGCGTCATAACGCCAGTTTCGGGTGGGACGCTCCTGGTCATCGCTCATCATCTGGGCTTCGGCAACCTGGCGTCCCAGGCCATCGTAATAAGTGATTACCCGGTTACCCTGCGCATCGGTAGTGATCAGGTGAGCACGCTGACCTTGCGTCGCGAAATGGTAGGCGTAGCGCCGTACCGCTTGTTGCGGCTCGCCGGGCGACGCCGTTTCCGCAATCAATCTGCCACTGACGTCGTATGCCAGCGCCAAGGTGATGCCTGCGTCTCGCGTCATCGACAACAGGCGACGGTTGACCAGAGAGAGGGTGCGCACCGACTCCAGCCATTGCCCCTCCCGTGCCTGTAAACGTCGGGTTTCACTTAACGTATCGCCGTTGATGGTGTAACTGAAATGGCTGGCCAACGACAGCCCGTCAATGATGCTGGGGGTACTCCTCAAACGGCCGGCCAGCTCGACAGGTGCTTCGTAATACGTTTGCTGCAAGCTGACGATGCCGGCCTGGCTAATCGATTGCTGAAGCACAAAATAACGGCCGTCAGTGGACGGCACAGCTGTGTGGGTGTACTCGGTAAGTCGAGCTGTCGGCGTGCCCCCGGCCGGGATGAGGCGCTCTTGTTTCAGGTAGCGCTGGAACAATTCATGTGGGTCGGCGGGGCACTTTCCGGGCTCGCCTTTAATCGGGTAGTAGCTGTATTCGGTGCGTACCCCGGAATTTTCGGTGCGGCTCAGCTCGTTACCGTAGCAGTCTGTCTCGATCTCGACCTTTACCATCCGTTTCGCGCCACCCGCCACCAACGCGTAGCACGTGGTGATAACTTTGGGTAACTGGAGATTGGGAGGCTGCGCCGGAAAGAGCCCTGGGCACACGTTATATTCAATGGTCCTGGTAGTCCGGGTGCCCTCGCGCAGGACCTGTTCCTCGGTCAGCAGGTGGAATTTGTTGTAGGTAGTGCGAGTAACGCTCAGCGGCTTACTGGTTGTGTTATCGAGGTGGGTTTCTTCCGTCCAATAGTCATAGGCACTGCCTATCAGATATAGATTGTCCTCGCCCTCACGAAAACCGCCTGAAAAGGGGTAGCCGGTGAAATTCCTGCCTGGGCTGTAATTATAGGTACGTGACATGCAGGGCTGGCTGGCCGCAGGCGTCTGGACCCAACTGGTGACGCGAGGGATGTGTTGCCCATTGGCATACTGATGGCCGTTTTCAGCATAGTTGATCAACTCATCGCCGCCCATCGGTGGGCGCACTCGTTCGATAGCGATCATGCCGTTGCGAAAAGCAGATGTGTACTCCAGCACATAGCCTGCACTCGCGGGCGGTTTAGTGCTGTCATAAGGCGCCGTGACACCCGTCAGTCGAGCATTGGAGTAGGTGAAGCGCATACGTGCATAGCGACCTCCGTCGACCCGTGTGTCAACCATCGAGAGGCGCCCGTTGGCGTACGTCAGCGATAACAGTACTTGCTGGTTGTGGTCGAGAATTCGCGCAAGCGATCCGCCATCGGGATATTCCCATTTCAGACGCTCACCGTTCTCGAACTGGATGGCTACGATACGATAGGGCACGGTACTGCTGGTACGCTGCAAAACCTCAACCGTGCCGTCCTTGTAAATCACATGAAGCGTCGTGGCATCCGGCCGCTTGACGACCAGGTCTTGAAGCTTGCAGTCCTTGATCACCAGCGTGCCGCCCACAGCAGGCAGGCTCTGGGTGCTGAACTGCTCACCGCTGAGCAATGTTAGCCGCGAACGGGCGATATCAAACTCGGTATTGCTGATGCGCCAACCGGTGCCATAGACGCCCGATTCGAGACTCATCATGGAGAATGACAGCGCGATCTTTCTGCTCACCTCCAGCGGGCCTTGAGGGTAGACGGTTGCCAAGTGAATCTGGAAACCGTATTGGCCCGTACGCGGGTCAACCGAGCCACCGAGATACGAGCTGAAATTGAATGCATTAGAGTAAACATTCATGACATACCTCCGCGCAAAAGACAGTGGCTACGACTTCTCCGGCCTCCACCCTATATTGAGCCAACAAGATTCATACCACCTATTCAATTGTGGTCTTGCAAGAGAAGCCTATGCGTATCTCTTTTTATCAAAAATGCATGTTCGCAGCCAAAATTATCCCATAGTCGCCAAGGCGAGGTCCTATGACCTTGATCGATAGCGTTAGCCGAAGAGACCCTAACTGCACGCATGATTGTATTGACCAAACCAAACCTTACGAAGGGATTATAACCATCCACCACTTCAGGTAACCCTCGATGAATGTCTTTGTGGCGTAGTTGCAAGGCCGGATTATCCTTCGATACGACCACTCCCCCCTTTAAATAATCTTTGCCAGCTAAGTTGCTGAACGAGGTATGAAAATAATCACCTTCCAGGCTGACATTCATAGGGCTGTCAACCCCCCTATTCACCAAAAACCTCAACCCAGCGGGAGGTGTCCAATAATAAACATCAATATCAGTCTTGGTACCAAGATTCGAGTAAGCGTGTTCATCAACAGTCAGATTAAGATCATCTACCTTCAGCACATAGGGTCTTACAGGAGTAATACTCACCCAGGAATCAAACTGATCTTCACCAGACCTATAATTGGTTGTATAAACCTTTCCATTTATAACTATCCGGGCCATAAAACGTTGATATTCTATAGGCGTACTCGAGTCGAAACGCATAAAGCGATCAAAGGTTTCTATATGGGCAGGCAACGCAATAGCCTGGTGCTGCTCCTGAAGCGGTTGCTCCTGAGCTAGTGAAGGCGATCTCGCCCTCAGACCGGTGTCGTATATGTTTTTAATAGCGTCACAGCTCCAACCTCGAGGAAGAGGCTCATTCAGGTTCGCAGAATATCGCGTCACCGTAATGCTAGCTTCCTCCTCAGGTTTCAATGGCACGGGCCTCCATATACCATCAGCCCCTTCCTCATCGGCTATCACTTCAATTATAACTTTACACTGATGACGATTATTAGCATAAAGTTCGCTGGTCGAGTCCTGACCATTAGGCAGCCTGATTCTAAAATGCGCGACCCTTTTACTTGGCTCCGACACCGGCTCCAGCGAAAGGCGATTGCCACCCTCTGTTGGATATAGTTTGAAACAACGCAACGTTCCGAAATTATCTCGCAGCGTCCAAAAAGCAGGTTCAGTAGATTCAGGAAGGACAGACATGAAAGCACGAAGGCGGGCAGCCATCATATCCACGACGAATTGCCAGCGAACGTTGGGATCCGGTGGCGGGGTTGCAGGAAGAAGGTGGTGAATCATTGTGATCAGTAGTGGCTGTACCGAATCAGGAAGGCCCTTGAAAATACCGCCTTTAAAATTTGATTGAACTCCATAAGCTGTTTGGAAGTACTGCCCTTCGCCGCTCACAGGCAGAGGCTTTAAAAGCCCATAGTTCTGGACAAATCTCAACCCATCCTTCCCCTGCCAGCCGTATATATCAACTGAAACATTGTTGTCGCTATAGGCATTATAGTCCACATAGCTGTCCAAGTCGGTTATGCGTAATTGACAAGGCGCAACCGGGGCAATAACAATCGACGAGTCAGCTCCCGCGCTTTTCTCGGAAAAACTCTCAAAAAGAAGCTCTCCCTCCAACACAATCGTGGCCATAAACTCCCGTGGCTCAAGAGATGCGCTTTGCGCAACTCGCATATAACGACTGAAAACCTCTATGCGTGAATCCAGTACATTCGGTATCGACACATTATCACTGTCTTCTTTAGACTGCCGACTCCACAGTCCTAGACTGAATTCATTTTTCTCCGTATCGCATACCCAACCCTCTGAGTTACTTCTATAACCTGGCTTTTGAGCAGGCACAATTCTTATACTCGCCCGTTCCTCATCACTCAAGACCACATGATGCCACGAACCCACTTTACCCATGGCTTCTTTCAGCACCTCAACAACAATCTCACATTGATGATGACCATTAGCATACAGTGCACCGGAGTAGTCAGTTCCGTCGGCAAATCTGACTTTAAAATGTGAAAGCCGTGCCTTTCTTGACGATGCTATCATTTCGTTCTCCAGCGTTACCAAACTACAACAAATAGCGAGCACACAAATTCCATCCAGGACCTTTGCAGCCAGATAAATGCCTGACCTGGAACTATTAGACACAGAAAGAACCTGAGGTTTTAACTGTCAGATTTGACAGTTAGATAGATCTATTCGAAATAAGATGAGGGGGTTGGTGGGGGGTTATTTCAGCAGGAGCATTTAATATAGATTGGCGTGCGAGCGGTACCGATAGCAGACACTTAACCCCAACGGTCAGCCGCCGCATAATCACTACCTCGCCCTTCCACCCAACGCGGCCCCTCTGGTGTATTTTCCTTCTTCCAAAACGGCGCCCGCGTCTTCAAGTAATCCATCACAAACGCACACGCCTCAAACGCCGCTTGGCGATGAGCACTGGCCGCCGCGACAAACACAATCGGCTCACCCGGTTCCAGTGCACCGATGCGATGCAGCACCTCCAGCTTGAGCAACGGCCAGCGCTGTTCAGCCTCCACGGCAATCTTGGCCAGGGCCTTTTCGGTCATGCCGGGATAGTGTTCAAGGAACATTCCAGACACATCACGCCCGTCATTGAAGTCGCGCACATAACCGACAAAACTCACCACCGCGCCCACGCCGACATTGGCCGCGTGCATCGCGTTGACTTCAGCACCGGGATCAAAGGCTTCGACCTGCACACGAATGGCCATGCTCAGCCTCCGGTCACGGGCGGGAAAAATGCGACTTCGTCACCGGCTTGGACCGGCTCGTCGAGATTGCACAGCTCTTCGTTGCGCGCGCACATCAGACTCGCCTCGTTGAGTACTGCGAACTCCGGGTCAGCGGCCAGGGCCAGGCGCACGGCATCAACGGTGGCAAACTCACCTTCCATCTCCAACGAATCAAAGCCCACCGCTTCGGCGTAACGCGCAAAAAACAGTACGTTGATGCTCATTGCTGATCCGCCTTGAAATGCCCGCTTTTACCGCCCAGCTTCTCCAGCAGGCGAATGTTTTCGATGGTCATGCCACGGTCCACCGCCTTGCACATGTCGTAGATCGTCAGTGCCGCGACGCTGGCGGCGGTCAGGGCCTCCATTTCCACGCCGGTCTGGCCGGAGAGTTTGCAGCGCGCCAGGATATGCACGGCATCCACACCGTCGGCACGCAGCTCGACCTTGACGCCGGTGAGCATCAGCGGGTGACACAGGGGGATCAGATCACTGGTTTTTTTCGCCGCCTGGATCCCGGCAATGCGGGCCACGGCAAACACGTCGCCCTTGGGATGGGCGCCGTCGACAATCATTGTCAAGGTGTCGGGCAACATGCGCACCCGCGCTTCGGCCACCGCCTCACGGAACGTCACGGCTTTGTCGGTGACGTCGACCATATGGGCGCGACCTTGGGAATCGAGATGAGTCAGCACAGGGATACTCCTGATCAGGAGCGGCAATTGTAAACCCGTGGGTCAAATTTGCGCAGGGCTGTTTGTCCCATAAATAAAGGGGTGCAATGCACCCCTTTACCCACAACTTCCAGGGTTAGAAACGGAAGGTAAACCCGGCGTTGATGCCGTTGTTGTTACCGCGGTTGGACAGCAAGCCGCTGTAGTTCAACGACACCAGGGTGTCTTTGGTCAAGGCCATTTGCGCACTGGCCTTGATCACCGCCCCGTCCCTCGCCACCGGCACGCTGTTGACGGCGAAGGCCGTGTCGCTGCCGGCAAACTTCAGCGAGGCTTCGCGATCGGTATCACCGAACTGATGCTCCCAACCCAATTCACCGCGCAAGGTCACCGCCGAGGTGGAGCTGATCGGCAATTGCGTATGTGCACGCAGGCCCAACGTAGAAAGCGTCGCGTCCTGGCTTTGCTTGCTGGCGTGCAAGGCCGCAGCGCCGCCTTTCTCCTTGAGCGAGTCGCTTTGATAGTTCAGGTACGTGAGGTTGGCGAAAGGTTCGAACAGGTTCCACTGGGTGTAACCGATCTCGGCGAACACTTGGTCGGTGCGCGCGCTGTAGTCGGCCTTGGCATAGTCCGACTGATTGGCGTAAGCCACCCGTCGCGAAGTGTCCAGGCGGTGCCAGGTGGTAGCGCCCCCCAGGCGCAGGGCAATGGCTTCGAAACGTTTGCCGCCATAGATCGACAGGTGATAGTTGTCGCTGTCCGCCGAAGCCGACCGGCCGTTGAGGTGGCTCTGGGTATAACCGGTCGCCGCCCCCACCCGCCAGCCATCACTCACCTCGGTATCCAGGCCCAGCAGCACGCCGCTGGTGGACGAGGAATAACCACTGGCGTTGTTGTCACCGCTGACGTTATTACGCCCACCCAGCAGTTGCACCCAGCCGCCGTTGTCGCCGGCCTGGATCTGCGCGCTGGAATCCAGCGCCTGGGCCTGTTGCAGGCGACCGTTGACCGCTTCACGCAGGTAGCGGCTGTCGGCCATTTGCGCCGCCGCCACATCCGAGTGCAATTGCCCCGACAGTTGTTTGAACGCGTCCCGTGCCTGGGCGGCGGAATCCGAAGCCAACAGGCTTTCGTAGACCGGGCTGCCGGCGCCCAGTGTCTCGGCCGCCGTCGCCACCGCCCGCTCGTTACGGGTTTGCGCGACGCTGGCGAACGTGGTCTGGTTACGCGCGATCGCCAGCGTCAGTTGGTTCGGTTGGTAGTTGAGTTGCGTGCCGATAAACAGGTAGTTGGGCGCGAACGCCGCAAACTGGCCATTGATGCCCTGGCTGGCGCTGAGGATGCTGAACTGCTGGCCCAGCAAGCTGCGCGCCTCGCTGGCGGACAGCAGGTTGGGGCTGTTCTCCAGGGACACGTTCACCACACCGCCATTAAGGGTCGCCACGCCGCTGCTCTGAATCTGGTCGCTGCGCCCATTGGCGCCGACTTCAACGGCATACACCGAGCCCGGGTTGAAGGTGACATCGCCGGTGTGCAGCGTGCCAATCGAATGCCCCGGCGCTACACGTCCGCCATTGTTGACGGTCAAGGCGCCTACCGTGCCGTTGCCGGCCAGGGTACCGCCCAACGTGGTGACCACGCCGTTGTCCGCATTGCGCGTGCCCGCGGCGCTGCCATCCACCATCACGGCAGAGGTCAACACGCCGTCCACCGACAACTTGCCACCGCGCACCCAGGTGCTGCCTGAATAGCTGTTCTGGCCTTCCAGCACCAGTTCGCCGTCCCCCGACTTGACCAGGCTGCCGACGTAGGTGGCGCCTGTGAGCAAGTCCTGGCCACGGGTAAGCGTCGCCTGCTCCCGGGCATGGCCGATCTCGTATTCAAACTGGTCGTCGGCCGAGGCATTGGCGGGCAGGCCATTGAGCCAGCCCTTTTGCTGCTTGGTGGCAGTCCAGGTCGCCTGCTCGGCAGTATCTTCCACGCGGCGAGCGCGAATGGCCTCATCGGAAATCGGGTTGGCCCAGATATCACGGGTGCCGCTAGGCAAGGCCACCGCCACCGCACCGAGGAACTGCCCCGGCCCTTGCATGGCTTTTTGCAGGTTGGGCAAGCCCCAGCCACTGACCACGCCGGGCACTTGCGGCGTACCCGGCGCGGCATCGTGCACCGGTTGCAGGTTGTCGTAGGTGCGGCCACCCGTCAGCTCGCCGACGGGTGTGTCCGGGCCATCCGGCGCCTGCAAGCTGGAGGTGGTCAGCAACACGTCCCGCGCCTGGCTGGCGGTCATGTAGGGAAAGCGCTGGATTACCAGCGCCAAGGCGCCGGAGACGCTCGGCGCAGCGGCGGAGGTGCCGTTGGCGTTCGGGATGATTTCACCCTCAGGCCCGGTGGACGGGATACCCGACACGCCCATCACGCACCACCACTTCGAGGTACCACAGCGGTTGTAGACCTGGGCGCTGGTCTCGTCGTAGCCGGTGATCGCGAGGAATTTGCCTTCGATGTCCGGCTTGAAAAACGGCAGGTTGGCGTTGGTGTCCGGGTTGGCACCGTGGCTGTCGTTGCCCGCCGAGATGATCTGGATAAAAGTGTTTTGCCGTGCGGCGTCGGCCATGGCGTCCATCCAGGTTTTGCGCCCGGCGTGGGCCTTGTCCCAGAACGGGCGATAGGCCGCGGTCATGTCGCGCAGGTTTTGCGCTGCGCTGTCGCCGACATTGCCGAAGTGGTTCTCCACATCATCGCGTGAACTTTGCCCCCAGCTCTGGTTGACGATCGACACGTTCTTCGCCGCCAGGGCGTTATAGCTGGCCATGAACGCGTTGTAGTCGAGGTCGTTGGAGCCCTGGTACCGATCGTTGTCGCTGCCGCCTGTGTTGGCGACAAAAATATTCGTATCGAAGGCGATTCCGTGCATACCGGTGCCGTTGCGGCTTGCCCCGAGCACACCGGACATTTCCGTACCGTGGCCATCGTTGAACGCCGGGTCATATTCACCGGAGATACTGAAATGTTCACCCTGCTTGAACTCGCCGCTGGGCACTTCAAGACGGTAGCGTGGATGGGTGGCGTAATACTCGCCGGTGGAGGTCACCGCCTGCACACGGTCCTGGCCCTGGGCATTCTTGCCCTGGAACTCGAAGTGTCTGGTGAGAATGCCCGAGTCCAGTACACCGACATTCACGCCTTTGCCGGTGATGCCCAGAGCATAGGCGTAGTACGCGTTGGTGCGGTCCAGGCCGGAGTTGACCTGGGCTTCCGGGGTCTTCCAGGTTTGCGCGTTGGCGCTCCAGTCACGGGTCGCGCCCGCCCACGACTGGCCGGCGTTCAGTTGCCCATTGAGATTGCTGCTCACGCCCGGTTCTACGTAGGTGTAAGGCTTGGCAGCCGGCAGGTTGGCGATGATGGCCTTGGAGAAATCAAGAATATTGGTGGTGTAGCGACCGTTGTTGCTGAACAGCCGGCTGCGGTAGTAATCCAGGCGCGAGGCGTAGTCCAACGGCCGTGTGGTATCGCCGAGCATGGCGCCGATGGTGAGGTTCTCCGGTTGCAGCTCGTAGTTTTGCTTGAGGGCCGAATCGAACTTGCCGGACTGGGCGGCGAAATCCTTGGCCGCCAGGTCGACGATATCCGCGTAGGCAAACCGCAGGTTCTTGTAAACGTCGGTGTTGGGCCCGAATGACGCCACGGCTTTCCTGAACGCCGATTCCAATACGTGTGACGTGTAAGGGTTGTCATCGGCCCAGGCCATGGAGCCCTGCCCCAGCCATAGGGCCAGGCCGAGTGCGATAGGTGTCAGGGGGATCTGCTTGAAACGAGTGGCGCGGGTGCGTTGTGACAAAGTGAAGCCATTACCTGCTACGTCCATTTTCCTTTCCCTTTGGATATGTGCGTCGTCAATGAGCGATGTTTCGGGCTTTTGTAATAGGCAGGGTCACGGAGAAAACCTTAAGGCAGGTGTTCTGAATATTCGTCGAATCAAGGAGGTGGTGTTCCGACGGGGTCACGCAGTGTTCTTATGATGTTGACCGCGGAAAAATGTAACAAAATAATTACAAATACCACAAGCACCCAGGGCGCGTTATCGCAGGCAAATGTCGCACACAACAAAAACCCCGGATTTCGTGAAAAATCCGGGGGGTTTCGTGGCATTTAGCCACTTGTTGGATTACCAGTAGTTAGAGGTGCGACTCGGCGTATTCAGCCAGGATCGAACGAGGCACCCCTTGCAGCGCAATATGTACACCGTTGGGGAAGTCCTTGAAGCGCTCCGTCAGGTAGGTCAGCCCGGAGCTGGTCGCGGACAGGTAAGGGGTGTCGATCTGTGCCAGGTTGCCCAGGCACACCACTTTGGAACCGGCGCCGGCACGGGTGATGATGGTTTTCATCTGGTGCGGGGTGAGGTTCTGGCATTCGTCGATCAGGATCAGGCTCTGCTGGAAGCTGCGGCCTCGGATGTAGTTGAGGGATTTGAACTGCAACGGCACTTTGCTGAGGATGTAGTCGACGCTGCCATGGGTGTTTTCGTCATCCATGTGCAAGGCTTCGAGGTTGTCGGTGATTGCCCCCAGCCACGGCTCCATTTTTTCCGCCTCGGTACCCGGCAGAAAACCGATTTCCTGGTCCAGGCCCTGCACACTGCGGGTGGCGATGATGCGGCGATAGCGCTTGGTCACCATGGTCTGTTCGATGGCGGCGGCCAGGGCGAGGATGGTTTTCCCCGAGCCTGCGGCGCCGGTCAGGTTGACCAGGTGAATGTCCGGATCGAGCAGCGCATACAATGCCAGGCTCTGGTAGATGTCACGCGGTTTCAGGCCCCAGGCTTCCTGGTGCAACAGAGGCTCCTGATGCAGGTCGAGGATCAGCAGCTTGTCGACCTGAATCTCTTTGATCCAGCCTACAAAGCCCTGCTCGTCGACAATGAATTCATTGATATGCACCGCCGGCAGGTTGTCGGTCAGTTGCACCTGATGCCAGGTGCGGCCGTGGTCCTGGCGGGTTTCGACCTTGCTGACACGGTCCCAGAACGAGCCGGTCATCATGTGATAACCACGCGACAACATCGACACGTCGTCGACCAATTGGTCGGTACTGTAGTCCTCGGCAGCGATCCCACACGCTCGTGCCTTGAGGCGCATATTGATGTCTTTGGTCACCAGCACCAGGCGCAGGTCCTTGTCGCGCGCGTGCAGGTCGATCAATTGGTTGATGATTTTGTTGTCGTTGAGGTTTTCCGGCAGCAGGCTGCTGGGCTCGCTGCGTTTGTTCATCAGGATCGACAGCAAGCCCTTGGGCCCGCTCTTGCCACGCTGGATCGGCACACCGACTTCAACGTCCTCGGGCGAAGCTTCGCCCAGGGTCTTGTCGATCAGGCGGATGGCCTGGCGGCATTCGGCAGCGACGCTGTGGTGGCCGCTTTTGAGTTTGTCCAGCTCCTCCAGCACGATCATGGGGATGGCGACGTGGTGCTCTTCAAAGTTAAGCAGTGCGTTTGGATCGTGAATCAATACGTTGGTATCAAGCACATAAAGGATTGGCTGGTCGGAAGAAGGGGTGCGTCCATGATCATCCATACTCGGTCACCTTTGTGGGAGCCAGTCGACGCAATACCTGGGCGGTGCTGCGCCTCGATTCGACCACCGACTGCACCTTGTGTGACGTCAAGTGCAGTGCCCACATGAGGAGTCTTGGAAGACGCCACCTGTGCTGCAGGTTTCGGCGGTCTGACTTCGTAATACCGCAAAACCCATGACAGGAAAAAGCACTTTGACGCTTTTTTGAAGTTTATTTTTCAGGATGACGAATAGCACTAGCCGAGTGCCATGCACCCCGTTAAAGTCGGAAGTCCGCCTGCATCGAAATGTCGCGGCAAATCACCCCAAAAAGCCCCCTCAACCAACAGGGCCGGGCATTTCATCGAAATGCTTCACGACAGTCCTGCCAGCCCAAGCCACTCTGCGCCGTCGACTGCAACACCATTGGCAGTGCCACCCGCGCCTTGTCCTGGGTGTCGTGAAACACAATCACCCCTTTGCGCCACAGCAGCATCAGCGTCAGCACCCGTTGCGCCGACTCTTCGGCCTTGAGCTTGCCCGGCTCGTCCTGGGAATCGATGTCCCATAACGCCACTTGCAGGCCCTGGGCCCGGAAGAATCCCTGGCTGTCCGCGCGCCGTTGCCCGTAAGGCGGCCGGAATAGCGGCACATAGTTTTCCGGCAGCAGGTTTTGCACCAGTGATGCACTGCGGGTGATGGAATCCTGCCAGTCGACCCAATGGCTGTGAGAGCGATACTGCCACCCCTGGATACCCACGCACTGCCCCTGGTACAGCGCCTGCACATCCGCTGCGGAACTGCGCTCCACGCGGGTTTGCAGGCTGCTGCCGAGGGCAAAGAACGTAGCGTCGATCTTTTGCTTGCGCAGGTAATCGGCGAGCCAGTCGGTATTGCCGCCGACCGTTGCCGGGCCGCCGTCGAACGTCAGCAGGAACATGCGATCGTTGAGTTCGTCGCCATTGCGTTCGTGGTCGCCAAAGCGCGCCACTTCGCTGCTGATCTGCGGCAGCAGCGCGGCCTTGCGCAGCAGTTCATCGAGATAGCGTGCATGGAAGTGCCGGCTGGGGGCGGCCCAGCCTATATAGAACGAGTCGTCACTGACGTCGAACTTGCCGGCCTGCTCGCGCAGGTCGTCCATGTTTTCCACCAGATAACAGAACGAAGCGTCTTCTGCGCAGCTTTGCTGGGCGAACGTGTAGTTCTCCAACAGCCGTTGCCAGAGTTGACGGCGCAGGTCGTCGATGGCGGCCAGGTTGATGATCTTCAATCCCAGGCGCTGCTTGAGCGCGGTTTCGTCCAGGGCTTCGCTGGTGATCAAACCATGGGCAAACATCAGGATTTCCGCCCGCGAGGCCACGTCGAACAGCGCCGGGCTGGCGAGTTTTTCCGGCCAGGTGGCGCGGTCGAGGCTGGCGACGTCAACCGGCGCGGCCTGGACATTCAGGCACAGCAGGCAAGCCGACAATAAAAGCGCTAATCGCACACGGGGTCTCCCTCTCCAGAGTTACCGCCCATCATAGCGGATCGCATCTATCGCCATCATAGGTGGAGTCAAAACGCCCCAACCCCTAGAATCTCGCCCACGATTACAGGAGCCAACTCAAATGCTGATGGTGATTTCCCCCGCCAAAACCCTCGACTTCGAGTCAAAGCCGGTGACTGCGCGCTTCACCCAGCCGCAATACCTGGACCATTCCCAGGAACTGATCGAGCAACTGCGCGAACTGAGCCCGGCGCAGATCAGCGAGCTGATGCACGTATCCGACAAGATCGGCGGCCTCAATGCCGCCCGCTTCGGCAGTTGGACGCCGGCCTTCACCCCGGCCAACGCCAAGCAGGCGTTGCTGGCGTTCAAGGGCGACGTGTATACCGGCTTGAATGCCGAGACTTTCAACGATGCCGATTTCAGCTACGCCCAGGACCACTTGCGCATGCTCTCGGGACTCTACGGCCTGTTGCGCCCGCTGGATTTGATGATGCCGTACCGCCTGGAGATGGGCACCAAGCTGGCCAACACCCGTGGCAAGGACCTTTACGCGTTCTGGGGCACGCGCATCAGCGAGTGGTTGAACGAAGCATTGGCTGCACAAGGCGACGATGTGCTGCTCAATCTGGCTTCCAACGAGTACTTCTCGGCAGTCAAGCGCACGGCGCTGAAGGCGCGGATCATCAACACCGAGTTCAAGGACCTGAAGAACGGCCAGTACAAGATCATCAGCTTCTATGCGAAAAAAGCCCGGGGCATGATGAGCCGCTTTGTGATTGAAGAACGCATCGACGATCCGGCGAAGCTCAAGCAGTTCGATGTGCAGGGCTATCGCTTCAATGCGGAGCAGTCCACGCCGGACAACCTGGTGTTTTTGCGCGATCACGCACCGGAATAAGGCCTTGCCCGACTCATCCAGGCAATGAGTTCCAAATGTGGGAGGGGGCTTGCCCCCGATGACGGAGTGTCAGTCAGTGAAGTATTGACTGATCCACCGCTATCGGGGGCAAGCCCCCTCCCACATTTGTTTTGTATTTCAAATCATAGAATCGTCATTTATTTGGCGCCATAAAAAAATCCAGACACAACCCTAACGATTTATTCACTCGACATTCATCGTTTTTTTTCGTAGTGGCACCAGTTTTTTTATTCAGTAGTGGCACAAAACTATCCCCGCGTACCAACTCCCCATAACTACGGGTCTAAATAGCAAGTGCTATCAATATAATACCAGTGCCATCTTCGCTAATATTTCAAGAAATTTCCGGAAACAGGATGAGCGGCCAGGAACTTCGTCCTGAAGCACCGCTCATACCACCGGTAACGAAATTCTCTGCTTCTGTAAGAGATGACTTACATAACGACCAATGGAAGTAGTCGAGTTGTCATAAAACACTTTGACTCTATGGTCACAACATCAACTGATCGAGTTAAGGGTGGCGATAAGTACGCATTGCTATCCCCTACAGGCCAAGGCAGCGCTGACCTAAATGAGCCCGTGCAATGACCCAAGGCATTGATAAAAAAGGCATTTTGCCTGCATCAAGACCTTGCAGCACCGGCGTCGGAGCCTTCCTCCAAGGAAGCCCGGCTGCATTTCAGGGCAAGCCCCAATAATAAGGCCTGATTGCGCACAACTTGAGTGCAATAGTTAGTCACTCGTTATTCAACATGCCTGTACGCGGTAAGTCGGCGTCTATTCGCCTAACTTTCGCGGCATCAGTGACGCTTGCAAACATGAACTCCGGCCATCTAATGGCATGATTTAAATACAGAGGTAATTGCGATGCGCATCAGCATATTCGGTTTGGGTTACGTTGGCGCAGTATGTGCCGGTTGCCTGTCTGCCCGTGGCCACGAAGTGGTCGGCGTAGACATCTCCAAGGAAAAGATCGACCTGATCAATGCGGGTAAATCGCCGATCGTTGAACCGGGTCTGGGCGAGCTGTTGAGCCAGGGTATCCAGACCGGCCGACTGCGTGGCACCACCAACTTCGCCGAAGCCATCCGCGATACCGACCTGTCGATGATTTGCGTGGGCACGCCGAGCAAGAAGAACGGCGACCTGGAACTCAACTACATCGAATCGGTATGCCGCGAGATCGGTTTTGTCCTGCGTGACAAGACCACCCGCCACACCATCGTGGTGCGCAGCACCGTACTGCCGGGCACCGTCGCCAACGTGGTGATCCCGATCCTCGAAGACTGCTCCGGCAAGAAAGCCGGCGTCGACTTCGGCGTTGCGGTCAACCCGGAATTCCTGCGCGAATCCACCGCCATCGCCGACTACGACCTGCCACCGATGACCGTTATCGGCGAGTTCGACACCGCCTCCGGCGATGTCCTGCAGTCGCTCTACGAAGAACTCGACGCGCCGATTATCCGCAAGGACATCGCCGTCGCCGAGATGATCAAGTACACCTGCAACGTATGGCACGCCACCAAAGTCACCTTCGCCAACGAGATCGGCAACATCGCCAAGGCCGTCGGCGTCGATGGTCGGGAAGTGATGGAAGTGGTCTGCCAGGACAAGACGCTCAACCTGTCCCAGTACTACATGCGCCCGGGTTTCGCCTTCGGCGGCTCGTGCCTGCCCAAAGACGTGCGCGCCCTGACCTACCGCGCAGGCTCCCTGGACGTGGAAGCGCCGCTGCTCAACTCGCTGATGCGCAGCAACGAGTCCCAGGTGCAGAACGCCTTCGACATCGTCTCCAGCCACGACAAACGCAAAGTCGCCCTGCTGGGCCTGAGCTTCAAGGCCGGTACCGATGACCTGCGCGAAAGCCCGTTGGTGGAACTGGCGGAAATGCTGATCGGCAAGGGCTACGACCTGAGCATCTACGACAGCAACGTCGAGTACGCCCGCGTGCACGGTGCGAACAAGGACTACATCGAAGGCAAGATCCCGCACGTGTCGTCCCTGCTCAACTCGGACTTCGACGAAGTGATCAACAACTCCGACGTCATCATCCTGGGTAACCGCGACGAGAAATTCCGTGCCCTGGCGCACAACGCGCCGCACGGCAAGCAAGTGGTCGACCTGGTGGGCTTCATGTCCAAGGCCACCAGCGTAAGCGGCCGTACTGAAGGTATTTGCTGGTAAGGAGCAGCGGCTAGTTTCAAGCGGCAAGCTGCAAGTTAGAAGCGCTGGTTTTCGGCTTGTAGCTTGTAGCTTGCCGCCCGACTTCTCTGTGACGGACGCGAATATGCAACGGTTAAACCAAGCGACTGGCTGGCTACTATTTCTGGGGCTTTTAGCGCTTCTAGCGCTGGCTCTGCCAGCCAGCACCTTCGATTCGCAATCGAAGAATTTTATTTTCCTGATTGGCGCCGTCGGTATCTGGCGCTACTCGATGGGTGCAACGCATTTCTTTCGCGGCATGCTGTTCCTCTACGTGGTCTACCCGCACCTGCGCCGCAAAGTGCGCAAGCTGGGCAAGGCCGCCGACCCATCCCATGTGTTCCTGATGGTCACAAGCTTCAGGATCGATGCGCTGACCACCGCGCAGGTCTACAGCTCGGTGATTCGTGAAGCCATCGAATGCGGCTTCCCCACCACCGTGGTCTGCTCGCTGGTGGAAATGTCCGATGAGCTGCTGGTCAAGAGCCTCTGGGAAAAAATGAACCCGCCGGCTCACGTCAAGCTCGACTTCGTGCGCATCGCCGGTACCGGCAAGCGCGACGGCCTGGCCTTCGGTTTCCGTGCCATCTCGCGCCACCTGCCGGATGACCGCGCCGTGGTGGCCGTGATCGATGGCGACACCGTGCTGGCCGAAGGCGTGGTGCGCAAGACCGTGCCGTGGTTCCAGCTGTTCGGCAATGTCGGTGGCCTGACCACCAACGAATTCTGCGAAGTGCGCGGCGGCTACATCATGAGCGAATGGCACAAGCTGCGTTTCGCCCAGCGCCACATCAACATGTGCTCCATGGCCCTGTCCAAGCGCGTGCTGACCATGACCGGGCGTATGTCGGTGTTCCGCGCCAGCGTGGTGACTGACCCGGGCTTTATCGCCGACGTGGAAAGCGACTCGCTGCAACACTGGCGCCTGGGCCGCTTCAAGTTCCTCACCGGTGATGACAAGTCCAGCTGGTTCAGCCTGATGCGCCTGGGCTACGACACTTTCTACGTGCCCGATGCCGCGATCAACACCGTGGAACACCCGCCGGAAAAGAGCTTTATCAAGGCCAGCCGCAAACTGATGTTCCGCTGGTACGGCAACAACCTGCGCCAGAACTCCCGCGCCCTGGGCCTGGGTATGCGCCGCCTCGGTCTGTTCACCAGCGTGGTGCTGTTCGACCAGCGCGTATCGATGTGGACCTCCCTGCTCGGCCTGACCGTGGCAATCATCGCCACCTTCAAATACGGCGGCGCGTTCATCCTCGCGTACCTGCTGTGGATCGGCATCACCCGTCTGATCCTCACGCTGCTGCTGTCGTGCTCCGGCCACAAGATCGGCCCGGCCTATCCGCTGATTCTCTATTACAACCAGATCATGGGCGCGCTGGTGAAGATCTACGTGTTCTTCCGCCTTGATCAACAGTCCTGGACCCGCCAGGACACCAAACTGACCCGCGATTTGGCCAGCTTTCAACGTTGGTTCAACACCTGGTCGTCTCGGACCATGACCTTCTCCGCCGGCAGCATCTTCGTTGCCGTGTTGCTGATGATGGTCTGACCCTGCCAAGCCTGAATTAACTCAAGGAATGCCCTGATGAACAGCCAAGTAAACGCCAACGTAGTCCACGAATCCGAAGCCCAGCGCCAGCACGCCCGGGTCAAAATCCCGGCCAAGCTGCGCTTTTTCAACACCGACCGCACGCAGACCGAAGCACGGGTGATCGACCTGTCCGCCGGCGGCCTGGCGTTCACCGCGACCCAGCCGCTCACCGTCGGCGAAGTGCACAAGGGTCGCCTGCAATTTGTGATCGACAACCTTGGCCTGGCGATGGACGTAGAGCTGCAGATCCGCTCCTACGACCGCCAGACCGGCCGCACCGGTTGCCAGTTCCAGAACCTCGATGCCCAGGATATTTCCACCCTGCGCCACTTGATCACTTCGCACTTGTCCGGCGACATCGTGACCATGGGCGACGTGTTGGCCACCCTGCAACGCGACAACTTCACCAAGGCGCGCAAGGTCAAGGACGGCGGCAGCGGCATGACCGCATTCGGTCGCCTGCGCGCCGTGGTGTTCAGCGCAGGCATTTTCATCGTCGGCCTCGCCGCGTTCGGTTTTGTCTTCAAGTCGGTGTACGGCATGTACTTCGTCAGCCACGCCCAGGCGGGCCTGGTGAGCGTGCCGGGGATGAACGTGACCATGCCGCGCGACGGCACCGTGCAAAGCCTGCTCAAGGGTGACGCGGTAGCGGCCAAAGGCGCGCCACTGGCGACCTTCAGCACCAGCATGCTCGATGTGCTCAAGGGCCACCTGGACGAAGACCAGTTGCAACCGGCCAAGGTCGAAGAGCTGTTCGGCAAGCAAATGACCGGCACCCTGACCTCGCCGTGCGATTGCGTGGTCGCCCAGCAACTGGTCGCTGACGGCCAATACGCCAGCAAGGGCGATGTGATCTTCCAACTGGTGCCACGCGGCAGCCAGGCCAATGTGGAAGCCCGCTTCACCTATCGCCAGTTCGGCGACGTGCGTCCAGGTACGCCGGTGAGCTTCCAGGTCGCCGATGAAGAACAGGTGCGCACCGGCACCATCGTCAGCAGCACCAGCCTCAACAGCGCCGACCTGTCCTCCGACATCCGCGTGCAGATCAAGCCGGACGCCCCGCTGGACAGCACCTACGCCGGACGCCCGGTGGACGTCATCAGCGACCGCGGCCCTTCGCTGAACTGGCTGATCGATAAAGCCATGGCTCACGGTCTGTAAGCGAGGACATGCCTGTGAACCCTATTTCAAGAACAACACAATCCCTGTGGGAGCGGGCTTGCCACAAAAACCTCTCCCACAGGGGTTCGGTGGCGTTGCTGGCGGTTGCGGTGAGCCTGGCCGGTTGTGCCGGCTTGCCCGACCAGCGTCTGGCCAACGAAGCGCTCAAGCGCGGCGACACCGTCACCGCCCAGCAGAATTACCAGCAACTGGCGGACCTGGGCTACAGCGAGGCCCAGGTGGGCCTGGCCGATATCCAGGTCGGCACCCGCGATCCGGCGCAAATCAAACAGGCCGAAGCCACCTACCGCGCAGCGGCAGACACTTCGCCCCGCGCCCAGGCGCGTCTGGGTCGCCTGCTGGTGGCCAAGCCCGGCGCCACCGAAGCCGAACACCATGAAGCCCAAAGCCTGCTGAAAAAAGCCTTTGCCAATGGCGAAGGCAATACCCTGATCCCGTTGGCAATGCTGTACCTGCAATACCCGCACAGCTTCCCAGAGGTGAACGCCCAGCAGCAGATCAGCCAATGGCAGGCCGCCGGTTACCCGGAAGCCGGCCTGGCCCAGGTGCTGCTGTATCGCACCCAGAACACCTACGACCAGCATCTGGATGATGTGGAGCGCATCTGCAAAGCGGCGCTGAACACCACCGATATCTGCTACGTCGAACTGGCTACGGTCTATCAGAAAAAAGCCCAGCCGGAACAACAGGCCGAGCTGCTCAAGCAGATGGAAGCAGGCTACAGCCGTGGCACCGTTACCGCCCAGCGCGTCGACAGCGTCGCCCGCGTACTCGGCGATGCCACCCTGGGCACGCCGGACGAGAAAACCGCCCAGGCTTTGCTTGAAAAAATCGCCCCGGGTTACCCGGCGTCCTGGGTCAGCCTGGCGCAACTGCTCTACGACTTTCCCGAGCTGGGCGATGTCGAGCAGATGATGAAGTACCTCGAAAACGGCCGCGCCGCCGACCAGCCGCGCGCCGAGCTATTGCTGGGCAAGCTCTACTACGAAGGCAAGTGGGTGCCGGCCGACGCCAAGGCTGCCGAGGCGCATTTCGAGAAAGCGGTGGGCCGTGAAGTGGCCGCCGATTACTACCTCGGCCAGATCTACCGCCGTGGCTACCTGGGCAAGGTCTATCCGCAAAAAGCCCTGGACCACCTGCTGACCGCAGCGCGCAACGGCCAGAACAGCGCCGACTTTGCCATCGCCCAACTGTTTTCCCAAGGCAAGGGCACCAAGCCCGACCCGCTCAACGCCTATGTCTTCAGCCAACTGGCCAAGGCCCAGGACACACCGGAAGCCGTTGAGCTGGCCACCCAGCTCGAAGCCCCGCTGACGCCTGAGCAACGCGCCGACGGCCAACGCCTGGTGCAACAGGAGCTGGCCGCCCGCGGCACCCTGGCCCAGAGCACGCTGCAACTGCACGCCCTGCAAGAAGAAGACGGCGAGGAATCCCTATGAAGCTCAACCCATTCGTCAAGGCCGGCATCGGCCTGTCCTTCGCCCTGCTGTGGTCGTGCCCGACCCTGGCCGCGCTGACCGAAGCCAAGAACTTCGGCCTGGAAGTCAAAGCCACCGCGCAGTCCGAAGATGACCGCGACCTGGGCACCCAGAAAGGCGGCGACGTCAACGGTATCGGCCTCGACCTGCGCCCGTGGATCTACGGCGAAAGCGGCGCGTGGAGCGCCTACGCCATGGGCCAGGCGGTGGTGTCCAGCGACATCATCGAGACCGACACCCTGCAACCGTCGGCCGATGACACGACCGAACAATCGAGCAACGACGACCGCAAGGCCAAGAAAAACTACCTGGCCCTGCGCGAGTTCTGGGTCGGCTACAGCGGCTTCACGCCCTACCCCGGCGAGATCCTCAAGTTCGGTCGCCAGCGTCTGCGCAATGACGACGGCCAATGGCGCGACACCAACATCGAAGCACTGAACTGGACCTTCGACACCACCCTGCTCAAGGCCAACGTCGGCGCCGCCGAACGCTTCAGCGAATACCGCACCGACCTCAAGGAACTGTCGCCGGTCGACAAGGACCGCCAGCACTTCTACGCCGACGCCGCCTACCAGTGGACGCCGGGCCAGTGGATCGGCCTGCGCGGTCACCATACCCATGACGACGGCAAGCTCGACTACGCCGAACCGGGCGTGGCCAGCGACCCGTTGGACAAGCGCGAGAACGGCGACCTGACCTGGCTCGGCATCGAAGCCAACAGCGACGCCTACAACTGGCGCAACACCAACACGGTCAACTACTGGGCCAGCATCACCGGCATGAAGGGCGACCGCGACACGGTCAACGCCTTGAACGCCGATGGAACCCGCCCGACCAACGCCAAGCGCAATGATGACGTCAGCGGCTGGGCCACCGATATCGGCGTGCGCCTGCGCCTGGACCCGCAGTGGCAAGTGGGCGCGGCCTACTCCCGCGCGAGCGCCGAGTACGAGCAGAACGGCCTGCAAAGCAACCGCTCGAACTGGACCGGCACCCAGTCCCGCGTGCACCGCTTCGGTGAAGCGTTTCGCGGTGAGATGAACAACATGCAGTCCATGAGCCTGTTCGGTTCCTGGCAGTTGCGCGAGGACTACGACGCCAGCCTGGTGTACCACAAGTTCTGGCGCGTCGACGGCAACAAGCCGGTGGGCAGCAACGGCATCGACGCGGTGCAGAACAACACCGACGACGTCACCGGCGCGATCCTCTCCAGCACCTCGCTGCCCCTTGAAGACGGCAAGAAGGACCTCGGCCAGGAGATGGACCTGGTCGTCACCAAGTACTTCAAGAAAGGCCTGCTGCCCGCCGCGCTGAGCCAGTCGATCGACGAGCCATCGGCCCTGGTGCGTTTGCGCGCCGGCGTGTTCAAGCCGGGTGACGCCTATGGCAGCCAGGTCGACTCCTACATGCACCGCGCCTTTGTCGACGTGGTCTGGAAATTCTGATGGGAGCCTGCGCAATGAATGCTCAAAGCCTACTCGTCGCGGCGATGCTGGTGGCCAGTGCCCCAGCGTTTGCCGACACGGCGGCCAAGGCGCCGACCATCGCCAAGGAACTGCAACAGGCCAAGACCTACACCATTTCCAGCCCGCCCACCGCGCCGCTGGAAATGGCCAAGCCGGCGCTGCCCGACCTGTCGGGCTACACCGCCGCGGCCATGGAAAAGAAAATCGTCACAAGCAAGCCGGGCAAAATCAGCATCCGCCGCATGATGCAGGAAGACGCGCTCAAGGACTTTATCGGCGGCGATAACAAGATGGCCGAATGGGTGGTGCGCCAGCACGGCATTCCCCAGGCGATCTTTGTCGACGACGGCTACATGAACCTCAAGGACCTGCAGGGCAAGGTGCCCAAGCAGTACTTCAGCGAGACATCACCCGGCGTGTTCCTGGCCAAACTGCCGATCGTGGTCGGCCGTAAAGGCATCCTCGATATCGACAAGCAGACCCAGGAATTGCGCCTGTCCCAGCAAGCCGGTTCGTTTTTGATCAACGACGGCCAACTGTTCGTGCGTGACACCAAGGTCACCGGCTGGGATGAAAAAACCAACGGCCCGGCGCTGTTCAAGTCGCCCAAGGAATTCCGCCCGTTCCTGCTGGCCTGGGGCGGCACCGAGACCTATATCTCCAAGACCAAAATGGCCAGCTTCGGCTATGCCAACAGTAAGTCCTACGGGGTGAGTATTTCCCAGTACACGCCGAACATGGCCAAGGTGCTCAAACGGCCCGAGCCGACCGGCTGGATCATCGATTCCGAGTTCTCGGACATGTGGTACGGCTTCTACTGCTACGAGACCACGGGCTTTGTGATCAAGGGCAATACCTACAAAGACAACATCGTCTACGGCATTGACCCCCACGACCGTTCCCATGGCCTGATCATCGCCGACAACACCGTGTACGGCACCAAGAAGAAGCACGGCATCATCATTTCCCGGGAAGTGAACGACAGCTTCATCTTCAACAACCGCAGCTACGACAACAAGCTGTCGGGCCTGGTGATCGACCGTAACAGCGTGAACAACCTGATCGCCGACAACGAGATCTACCGCAACCACACCGACGGCATCACCCTCTATGAGAGCGGTGACAACCTGCTGTGGGGCAACAAGGTGATCAGCAACCGTCGCCACGGTATCCGCGTGCGTAACAGCGTGAACATCAAGCTCTACGAAAACACCGCCATGGCCAACGGCCTGACCGGCGTGTACGGCCACATCAAGGACTTGACCGACACCGACCGTGACATCGCCCTCGACCCGTTCGACGCCAAGGTCTCGCTGATCGTGGTGGGCGGTGAACTGGCGGGTAACGGTAGCGGGCCACTGTCCATCGATTCGCCGTTGAGTATCGAGCTGTACCGCGTGTCGATGCTGGCGCCGACCAAATCCAGCGGCATCAGCTTCTCCGGCATTCTGGGCGAGCGCCAGGAAGAGATTCTCGACCTGCTGGTGCGCCAGCAGAAAGCCGTGCTGATCGACCCCGTCGAACGCCAGACCGAACTGCAGGACTGAGGATGACCCTTATGCACCCACACATGATCAAACTGCTGAGCCTCTCGGGTCTGACCCTCGGCCTGCTCGCGGCCAGCCAGGGCGTGCGCGCCGACGAGGTGAAGGCGCCGACTTTCACTGCCGAACCGTGCTGCAGCCTGTGCCCCGCCGCCCATGACGCGAAAAACTACACCACGCGCTACCAGCAGAACTTCACCACCCTGGTGCAAGCCCAGGGCGACTGGCTGTTCCGTACCCAGGAAGACCTGCGCACCGAATTCGACACCACGCCGGCAGGCTACAAGCGCATGCAGCAGTTGCACGATGCGTTCAAGGCCAAGGGCGTGGAACTGGTGGTGGTCTACCAGCCGACCCGTGGCCTGGTGAACCGCAACAAGCTCAATCCCGCAGAGAAGGCTTCGTTCGATTTCGACAAAGCCCTGGGCAACTACAAGACCATGCTTGGCCGCTTCGCCAAGATGGGCTATGTGGTGCCGGACCTGTCGCCGCTGACCAACGAGCAACTGCCCGATGAACTGCCGGCTCACGATTTCTACTTCCGTGGCGACCAGCACTGGACCCCGTACGGCGCCCAGCGCACCGCAAAAATCGTCGCCGCCAAGGTCAAGCAGATGCCTGAGTACGCCGAAATTCCCAAGCGCGAATTCGAGACCAAGCGCTCGGGTCGCATGGGCAAGACCGGCACCCTGCACAACATGGCCGGGCAACTGTGCGGCACCAGCTACGCGATCCAGTACATGGACCAGTTCACCACCGAGCCCAAGGGCGAAGCCGGTGACGGTGACCTGTTCAGCGATTCGGGCAACCCGCAGATCACCCTGGTGGGCACCAGCCACAGCGGCAAGAACTACAACTTCGCCGGTTTCCTTGAAGAAGAGATCGGTGCCGACATTCTCAACGTCGCCTTCCCCGGCGGCGGCCTGGAAGGCTCGATGATCCAGTACCTGGGCAGTGACGAATTCCAGAAGACCCCGCCAAAGATCCTGATCTGGGAATTCTCGCCGCTGTACCGTCTCGACCAGGAAACCATCTACCGCCAGATGATGGCGCTGCTCGACAACGGCTGCGAAGGCAAGACCGCGCAGATGTCGGCCAGCACCACGCTCAAACCGGGCAAAAACGAGCTGATGGTCAACAGTGCGAACAAAGACCTGCGCAACGCCAACCATCAGGTCGATATCCGCTTCGCCGATCCGTCGGTGAAAACCTTGCAAGCCACCCTCTGGTACATGAACGGGCGCCACGAGGACATCAAGATCGAGAAACCCGAGACATCCGATACAGACGGGCGTTTCGCCTTTGAACTGCGCACCGATGAAGACTGGGCCTCGCAGAACTTGCTGGCCGTGGAAGTGCAGGGCCCGGAAAAGGGTGCTGCCGCGCAGAAAGTCGAAGCGAAAATTTGCACACGCAACGTATTCCCAAGCGGTGGTCAGCAGACCGCCCAACTCGGGAAGTGAGGTTACTTATGCAAAAGCTATTGCTCCCTACCCTGCTGGGCCTGGCCATGTTTGCCGGCTCCGTGAATGCGGCCGCGCCACTGCGTCCGCCTCAAGGCTATTTCGCACCGATCGAAGCGTTCAAGACCGGCGACTTCAAGGAAAACTGCGACACCATGCCGACGCCCTACACCGGGCCTCTGCAATTTCGCAGCAAGTACGAAGGCTCGGACAAGGCTCGCTCGACACTGAATGTGCAGTCGGAACAAGCCTTTCGCGACAGCACCGCCGACATCACCAAGTTGGAAAAAGACACCAGCAAACGCGTGATGCAGTTCATGCGCGACGGCCGCCCACAGCAGCTCGAATGCACGCTGAACTGGCTGGTGTCGTGGGCCAAGGCCGATGCCTTGATGTCCAAGGACTTCAACCACACCGGCAAGTCCATGCGCAAATGGGCACTGGGCAGCATGGCCTCGGCTTATGTGCGCCTGAAGTTCTCCGAGTCGCACCCGCTGGCCAATCACCAGCAGGAATCGCAACTGATCGAAGCCTGGTTCAACAAACTGGCCGATCAGGTAGTGAGCGACTGGGACAACCTGCCGCTGGAAAAAACCAACAACCACTCCTACTGGGCCGCCTGGTCGGTGATGGCGACCTCCATCGCCACCAACCGCCGCGACCTGTTTGATTGGGCCGTCAAGGAATACAAGGTCGGCGTGAACCAGGTCGACGACCAGGGCTTCCTGCCGAACGAATTGAAGCGCCAGCAACGCGCCCTGTCGTACCACAACTACGCCCTGCCGCCGCTGTCGATGATCGCCAGTTTCGCGCTGGTCAACGGCGTGGACCTGCGCCAGGAAAACAACAGCGCGCTCAAGCGCCTGGGCGACAAGGTGCTGGCCGGGGTCAAGGACCCGGACATCTTCGAACAGAAGAATGGCAAGGAGCAGGACATGAAGGACTTGAAGCAGGACATGAAATTCGCCTGGCTCGAACCTTTCTGCACCCTCTACACCTGTGCCCCGGATGTGATCGAGCGCAAGCATGGCATGCAACCGTTCAAGACCTTCCGCCTGGGCGGCGACCTGACCAAGGTCTACGACCCGACGCATGAAAAAGGCAAAAAAGGTTCCTGACCAAACGCGGTAAAAAAAATGTGGGAGGGGGCTTGCCCCCGATGGCGGAGTAACAGTCGCCATCTGTGTTGAATGACACACCGCTATCGGGGGCAAGCCCCCTCCCACATTTAAACCGCGTTTTGCCAGATGGAATTGTTGTACCGCCCTCCCCGAATTTCGTGGGGGGTTTGGGGGGGGGCTCCGGCCCTTGACTGTTGGTTTAAACATGGAGAGATCGGGATGGTTTTCTCGTCCAATGTGTTCCTGTTTCTGTTCTTGCCGATCTTTCTCGGCTTGTACTATTTGAGCGGGCAACGCTATCGCAATCTGCTGTTGCTGATTGCCAGCTACGTGTTCTACGCCTGGTGGCGAGTGGACTTCCTGGCGCTGTTCGCGGCCGTGACGCTGTGGAACTACTGGATCGGCCTCAAGGTCGGTGCCGCCGGCGTGCGCACCCAGCCGGCGCAGCGCTGGCTGCTGCTCGGCGTGGCCGTCGACCTGTGCATCCTGGGCTACTTCAAGTACGCCAACTTCGGCGTCGACAGCATCAACCTGATGATGAAGTCGGCGGGCCTGGAGCCGTTTATCCTCACCCACGTACTGTTGCCGATCGGGATCTCGTTCTACATCTTCGAGTCCATCAGCTACATCATCGACGTGTATCGGGGTGATACCCCGGCGACCCGCAATCTCATCGACTTTGCGGCGTTCGTGGCGATCTTCCCGCACCTGATCGCCGGCCCCGTATTGCGCTTTCGCGACCTGGCCGACCAGTTCAACAACCGCACCCACACCCTGGACAAATTCTCCGAGGGCTGCACGCGGTTCATGCAGGGTTTCATCAAGAAAGTCTTCATCGCCGATACCCTGGCTGTAGTGGCGGACCACTGCTTCGCCCTGCAAAACCCCACCACGGGTGACGCCTGGCTCGGCGCGCTGGCCTACACCGCGCAACTGTACTTCGACTTCTCCGGCTACAGCGACATGGCCATCGGCCTGGGCTTGATGATGGGTTTCCGCTTCATGGAAAACTTCAAGCAGCCGTACATCAGCCAGTCGATCACCGAGTTCTGGCGGCGCTGGCACATCAGCCTGTCGACCTGGCTGCGTGACTACCTGTACATCACCCTGGGCGGCAACCGCAAAGGCACGCTGACCACCTACCGCAACCTGTTCCTGACCATGCTGCTCGGTGGCCTGTGGCACGGTGCCAACATCACCTACATCGTGTGGGGCGCCTGGCACGGCATGTGGCTGGCGATTGAAAAAGCCATCGGCCTGAACACCGCGCCGCGCAGCTTCAACGTGCTGCGCTGGGCCTTCACCTTCCTGCTGGTGGTGATGGGTTGGGTGATCTTCCGCGCCGAGAACCTGCACGTCGCCGGGCGTATGTACGGTGCGATGTTCAGCTTTGGCGAGTGGTCGCTGTCGGAACTCAACCGCGCCAGCCTCACCGGCCTGCAAGTGGCGACCCTGGTGGTGGCCTACGCAACGCTGGCGTTCTTCGGCCTGCGCGATTTCTATCGCAACCGCCCTGCCGAGAAATCCAAGCCGAGTGATCCGAGCCTGATCAAGGCCGTACCAGGCGACAACCCCGGCAGCATCCACGAGCCCGGTTTCAGCGTGGGCCGTGACGCCGCCGTGCAACCGGCCTACTGGACCGCTGACTGGCCACGCTACGCCATGCGCGCGGCCGTGCTGCTGCTGTTCGTGGCGTCGATCCTGAAACTGTCGGCGCAGAGTTTCTCGCCGTTCCTTTACTTCCAATTCTGAGGGAGCCGACCATGACCCGTTCATTACGCGTCCTCTACATAAGCCTGTTCCTGGTGCTGTTGCTGGCACTGGGCGCCTGGTCACTGCGCAGCTTCCTGGGCTTTAGCACCAATGCCGATGCAACCGTGCTCAACGGGCGCTGGACCAAAGCCGTCGAGACTCACTACGACGACGAGTTCCCGATCAAACGCCTGGGCACCAACCTGTGGGCGGCGCTGGACTACAAGCTGTTCAACGAAGGCCGCCCTGGCGTGGTGCTGGGCCGCGATCACTGGCTGTACAGCGACGAGGAATTCAACCCCGCCGTCAACGAAGACCAGAACCTGCAAGGCAACTACGCGCTGGTCGAAGGCGTGCGCCAGAAGCTCAAGGCCCAGGGTATCCAGCTGGTGATGGCAATCGTGCCGGCCAAGGTGCGCCTGTACCCGGAACACCTGGGTGAAGTGAAACCGGCAAGCATCCACGCCAACCTGTACCAGGACTTCCACGCCCGTGTCGCGGCAGACAACATCCCTGCCCCGGACCTGCTTGGCCCGCTGCAACAGGCCAAGCTCGCCGGCAAGCAAGTGTTCCTGCGCACCGATACTCACTGGACCCCGGACGGTGCGGAAATCGCCGCCAAGCAGTTGGCCAAGGCGATTGCCGACAAGACCCCGCTGAGCGGCGAGCCGCAGCGATTCGTCACCGAAGCAGAAAAGACCGAACCGCATAAAGGCGACCTGCGCCTGTTCCTGCCCCTGGACCCGCTGTTCGAAAACCTGATGCCACCCAAAGAGCCGCTGCAAAAACGCGTCACCCACCTGGCCGAAGAGAAAGGTGACGACGCGCTGTTCAGCGACAGCGAAACCCCGGTGGCCCTGGTGGGCACCAGCTACAGCGCCAACCCCAACTGGAACTTCGTCGGCGCCCTCAAGCAAGCCCTGGGCAGCGACGTGGTCAGCTACGCCGAAGATGGCCATGGCCCGATCCTGCCGATGCTCAGCTACCTGAAAAGTGACGATTTCAAGAACAGCCCGCCCCAGGTGCTGATCTGGGAGTTTCCCGAACGCTATCTGCCCGTCAACAACGAAATCGGTGATGCCGACCCCGCGTGGGTTGCGCAGCTTAAACAAGCCGGTTCGCGCCAACAGAACATGGCAATCAATACATCCAAATCCGAGACGCCCGACCGGGCGCAAAACTGAAAGAGAGGTAACTCACATGACTTTCACTACAACTCCTCGTCGTCTCGCCAAGACCCTGGCTATCGCCGCCGGCCTGAGCGTCGCATCCATGTCCGCCTTCGCCGGTGGTGACGCCGCGCTCTACGGCCCAACGGCGCCGAAAGGTTCGAGCTTCGTGCGCATCTACAACGCCAGCAACCAGGAAGTCAGCGCCACAGTCGGCGCCACCAACCTCAGCGACGTTGCGCCACTGGCCAGCAGCGACTTCAGCTTCATGCCGGGCGGCGACTACAGCGCCAAGGTCGGCAGCCAGACCGTACCGGTCAAGCTCGCCGCCGATCACTACTACACCCTGGTCAACAGCGGCAGCGGCCAGCCTCAGTTGATCGAAGAACCGCCGTTCAAGAACAAGCAGAAATCCCTGGTACGCGTGCAGAACCTCAGCGACAAGGCCCTGACCCTGAAGACCGCCGACGGCAAGACCGACGTGGTCAAGTCGGTCGCCGCCAAGGGCCGCGGCGAGCGTGAGATCAACCCGGTGAAGGTGAGCCTGGCGTTGTATGACGGTGACAAGAAAGTCGGCGATGTGAAGCCGGTTGCGTTGGAACGTGGTGAAGCGGCGGTGCTGTATGTCACCGGTTCCGGTTCAAGCCTGTCGCCGGTCTGGGTGAAACGCCCAGTGTCGACCCGCTGATCGCGTGAGTAATGAGCGACAAGCTTCAAGCTGCAAGTGAAAAGCTGTTACTTGCAGCTTGTGGCTTGCAGCTCCCAACTATCTTTAGGAGAAACACCCATGATCCCAGTAATCCTTTCCGGTGGTAGCGGCTCACGTCTTTGGCCGCTTTCGCGTAAACAGTTCCCCAAGCAATTCCTGGCCCTGACCGGCGAGCACACGCTGTTCCAGCAAACCCTGGAGCGCCTGGTGTTCGAAGGCATGGACTCCCCTATCGTGGTCTGCAACAAGGACCACCGTTTTATCGTCAACGAGCAACTGAGCGCGCGCAAGCTTGAGTGCCAGCGCATCCTGATGGAACCGTTTGGCCGCAACACCGCGCCGGCCGTCGCCCTGACCGCGATGATGCTGGTCAATGAAGGCCGTGACGAACTGATGCTGGTGCTGCCCGCCGACCACGTCATCGACGACCAGAAAGCCCTGCAACGCGCCCTGGCCCTGGCCACAGTGGCGGCCGAGCGTGGCGAAATGGTGCTGTTCGGCGTGCCGGCAACCCGTCCGGAAACCGGTTACGGCTACATCAAGTCCACCAACGATTCGCTGCTGCCCGAAGGCGTGAGCCGCGTACAGCAGTTCGTGGAAAAACCCGATGAAAAACGCGCCATCGAGTTCGTCAAAAGCGGCGGCTACTTCTGGAACAGCGGCATGTTCCTGTTCCGCGCCAGCCGTTTCCTGGAAGAGCTGAAAAAGCACGATCCGGACATCTACGACACCTGCGTGCTGACCCTGGAACGCAGCGAGCAGACCGCCGACACCGTGACCTTCGACGAAGCCACCTTCGCCTGCTGCCCGGACAACTCCATCGACTACGCCGTGATGGAAAAAACCCAGCGCGCCTGTGTGGTGCCGTTGAGCGCCGGCTGGAGCGACGTGGGTTGCTGGGCCTCGTTGTGGGCGGTCAATGACAAAGACGCCAACGGCAACGTGAGCAAAGGCGACGTGGTGATCCAGGACAGCCGCAATTGCATGGTGCACGGCAACGGCAAGCTGGTGTCGGTGATCGGTCTGGACAACATTGTGGTGGTAGAAACCAAAGACGCGATGATGATTGCCCACAAGGACAAGGTCCAGGGCGTCAAGCAGATGGTCAACACCCTCAATGAACAGGGGCGCAGCGAGACCCAGAACCACTGCGAAGTCTATCGTCCGTGGGGCTCCTACGACTCGGTGGACATGGGCGGGCGGTTCCAGGTCAAGCACATCTCGGTCAAGCCGGGCGCGTGCCTGTCGCTGCAGATGCACCATCACCGCGCCGAGCACTGGATCGTGGTCAGCGGCACCGCTGAAGTCACCTGTGACGACAACGTGTTCCTGCTCTGCGAGAACCAGTCCACCTACATCCCGATCGCCTCGGTGCACCGCCTGCGCAACCCGGGCAAGATCCCGTTGGAGATCATCGAAGTGCAATCGGGCAGCTACCTGGGCGAAGACGATATCGAGCGCTTCGAAGATATCTACGGGCGCTCCACGCCGATTGAACGTGGCGTGTCGGTGAAAACTATCGCGCAGTAAAACAGTCGTACAAAAAGCCCTCACCCAGCCCATTGCGTCCCCTATCCGCAGTGGGCTGGGTGGGGGCTTTTTGTTTGGGCCTTGCGCTGACTGTAAGGGCCTCATCGGGGGCAAGCCCCCTCCCACACTAGCGTTGTGAATACATTCAAAGGTGGGAGGGGGCTTGCCCCCGATGGCGTCCGCCCAACCAACACACCTCTGAAGGTAAGCAATCCCACCTGCGCTTAAGTTAGGATGCTCATTCCCTATTCGAGGTGGCCTCCATGTTCTTCGGCGTTCTCCTGATCATCACCTGGCTGATCCTGCTGCTGCGCTACCCGGCCAAAGCCCTGCCGATATCGCTGGCCGCCGCCGTCGGCCTGGGTCTGGTCGCCGTGTGGGTAGTCTGGCTGGACAACCGTGAAGCCGCGCAACTGGCCCGCCTGGAACTGCGCATCACCTACGCCCCGCAGGAATGCCCGGCCGACCGGCCGCTGAAGCTGACCCTCAATAACGGCAACAACGTCCCCCTTGCCGAACTGCGCTGGCGCGTCGCTGCTTATGCACCGGGCGACACGGTCAACCTGGCCGACAACGTCTACGCCGCCCCACGCTATCGTGGCCCTGGTGAACTACAAGCCGGCGCCACCTGGGACGACTGCCTGCCCACGCCACCGCTGCGCTCCGGCTACCGCCCGCAAACCCTGGAATTTCGTGCCGAGCACCTGCAAGGCAGTTTCTCGGACTGACAAAGGATTGATCCATGCCCAACGTACTGATCACCGGTTGCTCCAGCGGCATTGGCCGCGCCCTGGCCGATGCCTTTAACGCCGCAGGTTTCCAGGTGTGGGCCAGCGCCCGCCAACCCGATGACGTCGCCGCCCTTACCGCCGCCGGTTTCAATGCCGTGCAACTGGACGTCAACGACAGCGCAGCCTTGCAGCAACTGGCCGCGCAGTTGGGCGAGCTGGATGTGCTGGTCAACAACGCCGGCTACGGCGCCATGGGCCCGCTGCTCGATGGCGGCACCGACGCCATGCAACGTCAGTTCCAAACCAATGTGTTTTCCATCGTCGGCGTGACCCAGGCGCTGTTCCCCGCACTGCGTAAGCGCAAGGGCCTGGTGGTGAATATCGGCAGCGTTTCCGGTGTACTGGTCACGCCGTTTGCGGGCGCCTACTGCGCCTCCAAAGCCGCCGTGCATGCCTTGAGCGATGCGTTGCGCATGGAACTGGCGCCGTTTGGTGTACGGGTCATGGAAGTACAGCCCGGGGCAATCAATACAAGCTTTGCAAAAAACGCCGGCGCCCAGGCCGAATTGCTGATCAACGAACACTCGCCGTGGTGGCCGTTGCGCGAAGGCATTCGCGCCCGCAGCCAGGCCTCTCAAGACAAACCAACCCCGGCCAGTGAGTTTGCGGCGGATGTGCTGAAGGCCGTGCAACAAGCGCAACCACCGCGCCTGCTGCGCTCGGGCAATGGCAGCCGGGCGTTGCCGTTGATGGCGGCGCTGTTGCCCAAGGGGCTGTTGGAGAAGGTGTTGAAGAAACGCTTTGGGTTGGGTGGTGTGTTGTAAGCAGGCGTGAAGCCTACCTGCCAAAACCCCGGATGAGTGCCATAATCGCCGCCTGCCTCTTGAAACTGACTGACCCCACAAGGGTAATGCGATGGAAATCAGAAAAATTCGACTGAATAACGTCGGTCGTTTTACCGACTTGGAAGTCGCCTTTGCGCCGACCGAAAAACATGCGTCGAAGGTGACGGTGTTTGTGGGGAATAACGGGGCGGGGAAGACAACGATTTTGAAATCCATCACAACGTCGTTAAGTTGGCTGGTCGCGAGAATTAGAACTGAAGGAGGAAGTGGCACCTCAATTCCAGAGGACCTGATAACCAATTCGACCCCAACAGCGTCTATTGAAGTAGACGTCGTCGACACAACTCACCCTGGAAGCTCGAAGCCTGCTTCTTACTCCTGGACTCTGGCGCGTACGCGTAAAGGTCGTATCTCCAGAGCGAGTAGCGAGCTTGGCGGCTCCACGAAACTCGCTGATCACTATCGCATCCACTTCAATATCGTGGATGAAACCGCATCTCTACCTCTGATCGTCTCTTATGCTGTGGAACGGTCGGTGATTGATGTACCGCTGGCTACAAGAAGGTCAAAATTGCCTCTTGATCAGATTGATGGGTACGACAACGCGCTCAGTGGCAGTGTGGATTTCGGTCGTTTTTTTGAATGGTTTCGTGAAAAAGAAGACACCGAAAACGAAACCACAATTCCATCAGCTGTTTTAGAACACCTGCAAAAAATAGTTTCCGCGCCCAACGACTCTTTGCTTTCCGAACTGAAAAATATGCACGTCGCGTCCCGTGACACGCAACTGACCGCTGTAAGATCGGCGATCACTGCATTTATGCCAGGCTTCAGTAATCTTCGTGTACAACGCCAGCCTCGACTGCACATGGCCATTGATAAAGGTGAACGCACGCTAAACGTCTCGCAGCTTTCCCAGGGCGAAAAATCAATGATGGCGCTGGTTGGCGATATCGCTCGCCGGCTGTCAATGATGAACCCGGCACTTGCAAATCCGCTCGAAGGCACGGGTGTCGTGCTGATTGATGAAGTGGACCTGCACCTTCATCCAAAATGGCAGCGCCGTCTCATACACCAACTCACCGATACCTTCCCCAACTGCCAATTCATACTCACAACGCATTCTCCGTTGGTGATCAGCGATACAAAGGACATTCTGTGCTACGTCCTCGACGACGGTGAACTGGAAGAGCGAAACGGCCTCTATGGCCTGGATGCCAATCAAGTACTGCTCAGTGTTATGGACACCGACGTTCGCAATAGCAAGGTTCAAGCCCGTCTTGATCGCATGCTGGAATTACTGCAAGACAAAAAGCTGAAAGAAGCCAAGGCCCTGTTCGAAGAGCTCTCAATCGATCTGCCTCCCGGCCATATCGAGCTCATCAAAGCCGCCCTTCTGATTCGCAAGCTGGAGTTGCGCAGTGCGTAAGATCACGAAAGGAGATGAGCCGGCAGCACTGACGCAATGGAAACGCGCCAACCCAAAGGGTCGCTACCCGGACTTGACACAAGAACCCAGTCAATCCATTCGTCAGGCATGTATCGAAGAACAACATGGCCTGTGCGCTTACTGTTGCCATCAAATCACCGCAGATAGCGCTCGCAACGAGCACGTCCAAGCTCAAAAGCTCGCGCCGAACCGTACAGTGGACTTTTCCAACATCGTTGCCAGCTGCGACAGGTCCAAACAATGCGACAAAGCCCACGGGCATCAGGTATTGCCACTTACACCGCTGATGGATGAATGCGAAACTGAACTTAAGTTTTATATGTCCGGACGGGTGGAGGGACTGACAGCCAGGGCAACAGCCGCTATTAGAGTGCTCAACCTGGGCGACAGCCATGAAAACAACCGAGCACTGGTTAATGCCAGGAAAACGCTGGTGGAAGCCCTCCTGTATGAGGGCGGCGTAGAACTTGAAGTAGAAAATGTCGAGTTGCTTAATCTCTTGATGGAAGAGTTGAGCATTCCAGACGTCAACAACCGACTGAAACCTTTCGCGCCTGTCCTCGTAAATGTGATCCGCCAACTAACCACCTGACATTACCCCTTCATAAAATCCATAAACGCCCGCACCTTCAGCGGCAAATGCCGGGTATCCGGATACACCGCGTAGACCCCTTGCGGGGCGAAGCGATGGTCCGCCAGCAAGCGCACCAAACGTCCGGCCTCCAGATCGTCCTGCACCAGCCATTGCGGCAACACCGCCACGCCGTGGCCGCGCAGGGCAAATGCCTGAAGGACTGCCGCGCTGTCTGCCATGAGCGCAGCGGGGCCGGCGCGGTAGGAATGCTCGCCGCCCGACGGATCGGTTACGGTCAGTTCCGTAAGGCGGCCATGCCCCAACCTGGGCACCTGTTCCAGATCTTCCAGATGACGCACCCCGACAAACTGTGGCGCCGCCACCGCGAACACCTCGAATGTGGATAACTGTAACGCCCGATGATTGGAGTCCAGCAGGCGCCCCAAGCGGATCGCCACGTCAAAACGCTCGGAAATCAGGTCGGCATGGGTGGAGGATGTGGACAAGTGCACATTGAGGTCCGGGTGCAGGCGACGGAACGCTTCAACCGCCGGGGCGACCACGGCCAGGGCGTATTCCAAGGTGGTGGTAATACGCAATGTGCCTTTGAGCTGGGCGTGTTCGCAGCGGGCTTCTTCCACCGCCAACCGCGCTTCTTCAAGCATGCGTGTACAACGCAGGTAGAAGCGCTCGCCGGCATCGGTCAGCGCTAGTTGCCGGGTGCTGCGGGTCAGCAGGGTGACGCCCAGCTCTGCCTCCAGACGTTTGAGGTTAAAGCTGACCACGGCGCGGGTCTGGCCCAGCCGGTCGGCGGCGGCGGTGAGCGAACCTGCCTCGACCACGGCCTTGAAGGTGTCGAAACGATCCAGGCTGACCATGGGCCGCGCCCTCCTTTGTCAAAATATTTTTGACAAACTAGCAGGCAAACCGACGTAGCCCAAGCCACTTATCCCGCCTACCCTGCCCGCTTCATTCGCAGGATCGCCTTCATGACCTACCGCTCGAAAGTCGCCTGGATCTTTTTGCTGGGCTTTGCCCTGGACCTGGTGAACATGTTTGTCGCCACCGTCGCCTACCCGGATATCGCCCGCGAACTGCACGCCTCGGTCACGCAGTTGGCGTGGATCAGCAACGCCTACATGCTCGGGCTGACCCTGATCATCCCCTTGAGTGTGTGGCTGGCGGCGATCATGGGGGAGCGAGCGTTGATTGTTATCAGCCTGCTGGTGTTCGCCGGGGCATCGATGATGGTCGGCCAGGCCGATTCGATCGATGCGCTGATCGGCTGGCGTGCCCTGCAAGGGCTGGGTGGCGGCTTGCTGATTCCCGTTGGGCAAGCCATGGCTTACCGGCACTTTCCTGCCGCCGAGCGTAGCCAGTTGACGGCGCGGGTGATGTCGGTGGCCTTGCTGGTGCCGGCGTTATCCCCAGCGTTGGGCGGGCTGATTGTCGACAGCCTGTCCTGGCGTTGGATTTTCTACGCCAACCTGCCCCTGGCCTTGATCACCCTGGCGCTGGCATTGCTGTGGATAAAACCTGACGTGCCCGTGACCGCGCGTCCGACCCTGGACCTGGGCAGCATCGTCAAACAACTCGCCAGCCCGTTGCTGCGCGTAGCGATGCTGGTCTACCTGTGCATCCCCGGCGTCTTTATCGGCACCAGCCTGATCGGCATCCTTTACCTGCGCGGACTCGGTTATGACGCAACCCGGACCGGCGCATTCATGTTGCCGTGGGCACTGGCCTCGGCAGTGGCCATTTACCTGAGCAAAAAGCTCTTCAACCGCTGTGGGCCCAAGCCTCTGCTGCTCATGGGCATGGCTTTGCAATGCGTCGGCATCTTGCTACTCAACCAGCCGATGCTGATCATTCCCGCCTATGCGTTGATGGGCCTGGGCGGCAGCCTGTGCAGCAGCACCGCGCAGACCCTGGCCTTTCTCGACATCCCCGCCGAGCACATGGGGCACGCCAGTGCGTTGTGGAATATCAATCGGCAATTGAGCTTCTGCATAGGCGCCGCCGTGCTCGGCGCAGTGCTGTCGGCCTTGGATTCTTTCGCCATAACCTTCACGATGGCCGCAGCCCTGACCCTGTTGCCCGTTTTCGCAGTGCTGCGCCTCGATGCGTCCCGGGTTCACGCACTGCTTCACCCCTCCAGCGAGCCTGACCGATGATTGACTACAGCGATTTTTTTGAAGAAGTAATCCAGACCCACGTCGAGATCGAGCAATGGTTTTCCGGCGTCGCCCCTGAGGGCACCTTGCAGAATTTACTGGCGCGTTTCTCGCCTGAGTTCAGCATGGTTGCACCCGCCACCGGCACGCGGGTCAATGCGGCAGGGGTCAATGCACTGTTCACGCGCCTGGGCGGAATGCGGCCGGGCTTGAAAATCACCTTGAGTGAAATGGCCGGGATTGATCGCCATGCGCGGGGCGCCACGGTGACTTATCGCGAGCATCAGGTGGACGACAGCGGCACCCGGACAGATCGCCGCGCCACGGTAGTGTTCGAGAAGCAGGCCAGTGGCGCGCTGCTTTGGCGGCACCTACATGAGACCTTTATCAAGGCCTGACGCGGTCAAAAAATGTGGGAGGGCGCTTGCTCCCGATAGCGGTGTGTCATTCACCAGATTGATTAACTGAACCACCGCTATCGGGGGCAAGCCCCCTCCCACGGGGGATCTGCGCTAACTGACCGGCATTAGGGCAAGCCTCGCACATTTTTAGTTTTGCGTTGGGTTGACGATCACCGTGCAGGTAATACCCGCCGCCAACAGCACGCCTTGCGGCACTTCATCAATGTGAATCCGCACCGGCACGCGCTGGGCCAGGCGCACCCAGTTGAAGGTCGGGTTCACATCGGCAATCAGTTCGCGGCTCTCGGGGTTGTCGCGGTCGTAGATGCCACGGGAGATGCTTTCCACGTGGCCCTTGAGCGTCTCGCCGCTCATCAATTGCATATCGGCTTTGTCGCCGACCTTCACGTGGGGCAGCTTGGTCTCTTCAAAGAAGCCATAGACCCAGAACGAGTTCATGTCCACCACGGCCATTTTCGCCTCGCCGATGCGCGCATAGTCGCCGCGATGCACATTGAGGTTGGTGACATAACCGTCGACAGCTGCCACGACGTGGGTGCGTTTCAAGTTCAGTTCAGCCGCTTCCAGTTGCGCCAGCGCATGCTGGTAATCGGCCAGGGCCGAATCGGCTATGTTGCTGGCGTCGTCGCGGTTTTCCCTGGAGATCACCAGGGCATCCAGGTCGGCGCGGCGATGGGCATTGAGCTTGCGCATTTCCCAGGTGGCTTTGCGTGAAGCCACCAGCGACTGCGCCTGCTTGACCGCGATGCGGTAATGCTCGGGGTCGATCTGCATCAGCAGGTCGCCTTTTTTCACCAACTGGTTGTCGCGCACCGGCACGTCCACCACTTCGCCCGTAACATCGGCCGCCACGTTGATGATATCGGCACGCACGCGGCCGTCGCGGGTCCAGGGCGTCTGCATGTAGTGCACCCACAAGGTGCGGCCAATCCAGATCGCCAACGCCAGCACCAGCAGGGTCGCGAGCAGGCTGAAAAACTTTTTCATCAGGGCATTCTCAACGGTAGACGCTCAGCGCCAGGGCGCCGAACAGGCAAACGAACAGGCTCAGGCGCAGCAGCGCCGGGTGCCAGAAAAACCGGTACAGGTCGAACCCGGCCAGGAAGCGATCCAGGGCCCAGGCCAGGACGGCCGCGATCAGGAACATCAGGGTCATGGTCGGCATGTAAAGGCCGTGGAAGGCGATTTCACGAGGCATTTGCAGATCCTTTGAGCGCCGCCAGCGGCGATTGCGGGTCAAGCAACGAGGTGCGGATAAAGTGCAGGTAGCTTTTCACCCGGCGCAGGGCCGAGGTGTCGAAGTGCGGGGCGAAGGGTTCGTCGGTGGCCTGCACGCGGCTGAGCGCATGGTCGACGGCGATCAGTCCGCGCTCCAGGTTGCTGGCGCTGGGTTGCAGGAACAGCCGCACCAGCGAGCGCCCCATGACGCGGATGGCCTGGCGCCACGGCTGGGATTCGGCATACGCCGGATGCACCGGCAGGATCGCCTGTTCCTTGCGCAATTCGATGATCGAGTGACCGACCTCCAGCACCACGAACATCCAGCGCAGCAGGTCGCGCTGCACCTGCGGCTGCCCGGCGGCGAGGCCATAGGCCTGGTGCAGCAGGTCACGGGTGCGGCTTTCAAAGCTCGACGCCAGGCCCTTGAGCTTGCCGCTGATCGCGTACACCACTTGCTCGCGCAGGTCCTGCTCCAGACGCCGCCACAGCCAACGGCTGTTGGGCGGCAGGATGATCGCTCCGGCTGCCGCGCACACCAGCATGCCGATGACCATGGCGATGTAGTCGTTGATAAAGGTGTAGGGGTTATAGACCGTCAGGTTATCCGGCACCGAGCCCGTGCTGAAGAAGATCAACAAGCCCACGCCGACCCCGGCGTATTGCGGACGTGAGGCGAGGAAAGCGCCGAAAATGATCACCGGCGCGAGCATCGTGCAGAGCAATGGGAAGCCGTCGATCCAGGGAAACACGAAGAACATTTCGACAAAGCCCACCAGCGCACCGATCAAAGTGCCGCAGGCCATCTGGAAGGCCATGCGCTTGGGGTTGGGCGTGGCGGCGGACAGGCCGACGGTGGCGGCTGCGATCAAGGTCATGGTTGCACCACTGGGCCAGGCAGTGGCTACCCAGTAACTGCCGAGCACGATCAGGATGAACGAGGCGCGCAGGCCGGCGGCAGCGCAGGCCAGCCAGTTGGTTTTCGGCGTATAGACCTCGTTCCAGTCTTCCCGGGCGTGGCGGTGATCGGCCAGGGACGCGTGGGTTTGCGCGTAGTTGTGCAGGTCGTCGACGAAGCGGTACAGCAGCTCGTAGGCGGTATGAAAGTCCAATTGCTCGGCTTCGGTGGGGTCGCCTTCCTGGAAGGTCGCGCGCAGGTGGCGCACCTTGGCGGGCAAGCTGTCCCGGTAGGCGCTGAGCACGTTGACCAGCCGCGCCGCGTCGGGGCTGGTCAGGGCACGTCCGGAGAAACCGTCGAGCACCTCGGCCAGGTCCTGCAGGCCGGGCTTGATCGCCGCCGCCACATGATCGGCTGCGTCGGCGCGCAGTCGCGCCAGCAACTGATGCAAGGCGTTGAAGCGTGTGGTGATGCCCATGAACTCGCTGTTGAGGCGACTGAGCCGACCGTTGCGCCGGCGCATATGCGGGTCTTCGAACACGGTGACGCTGCGCAGGCCCTCCAGGCCGACAGCCTCGGCGATAAAGCGCACGTTAGCGCTTTCAAAGCCTTCACGCTGACTGCGACCTCGCAGGCCGTCGGTGACGAACAGCGCGAACACCCCGAAACGTTGATAGAGCGCATTGCGCATCGCGGCGCTGGAGGTCTGCGGCAGGATCGCGGCGCTGACCAGCGTCGAGCAGAGAATCCCCAGGGAGATTTCCAAGACCCGCCACACCGCTGCCATGAAGGCGCCGTCCGGGTGCGCCAACGCCGGCAAACCGACCATCGCCGCCGTGTAGCCGGCGAGCACAAACCCGTAGGCGCGAAAGTTGCGATTACGCGTGGCGCCAGCGGTGCAGATGCCCACCCAGATAGCCAGGGCGCCGAGGAACAGTTCGGTGTTCTGCGCAAACAATGCGATCAGCAACACCATCACCGCCGATCCGGCCAGCGTGCCGAGAAAGCGGTAAAAGCTCTTGGCAAACACTTGGCCGCTCTGCGGTTGCATCACGATAAACACCGTGATCATGGCGGTGCGCGGCTGCGGCAGTTCCAGGCGCATCGCCAGCCACAAGGTGAGGAATGCGGCAAGCAGCACCTTGAAGATATACACCCAGGTCACACCATCGCTGCGTGCCCAGTCGAAAAAACCACGGCGCCACTCAAGTGAGTGCAGCCAGCGCAGGGGTGCAGGCAAGGGAGTCATCGCCATTTACTCAGTGATCGAACACGGCCAGCGCCGCCGGAGTCTTGCTGGGGAGGGATTGGTTGTCGCGCGGTACATCGTCGCCGGCACCAAGGCCGCCGCCCAGGGCGGTCACCAGTTCGGCGTGGGCGCTCAGGCGCGCGGCCTGTACCTGTTGCGCTGTCTGCTGCTGGCGAAACAGCAGGGTCTGGGCGTTCAGCACATTGAGGTAGTCGGTCAGGCCGCGTTGGTAGGCGATGGTGGCGATGTCGTAGGTTTTCTGCGCCGACGCCACCGATTGCGCGGCAAATGCCGCCTGCTTGTCCATGGACTCGCGGCGGATCAACTGGTCACTGATGCCCTTGAGCGCATTCACCAGGGTCTGGTTGTAGTGCGCCACGGCAACGTCATAACCGGCGCTGGCTTCACCCAGCGCGGCACGCAGACGCCCGCCGTCGAAGATCGGCAGGGTGATTGCCGGGCCGACGTTGTAGTTGAATTTCTGGCCCGCGAGAAACGCCAGCATGCCGCCACCGGTGGCCATGTAACCGAGGCTGCCGACCAGGTCGACGTTGGGATAGAAGCCCGCGTGGGCGACATCGATACCCCGCGCCTGGGCTGCCACCTGCCAGCGACTGGCGACGACATCCGGGCGCTGGCCGAGCAACTGCGCGGGCAAGGTCGAGGGCAACCTCAACGCAGCGCCAAGCGACAGGCTCGGGCGCTGCAACTGCGCGCCTGCCCCCGGACCTTTGCCGGCCAACGCCGCCAGTTGGTTGCGGCTCAGGGCGATTTGCTCATCCAGCGCGTCCAGTTGCCGGTGGGTTTCCGGCAACGGGGTTTGGGCCTGGCTGACGTCCAGCTGTGTGCCGATCCCGGCGCTCAGGCGCTTGTTGGCCAGGTCCAGGATCTGCTCTTGCTGGGCCAGGGTGGCCGCGGCGATATCGCGCTCGGCGTAATGCAAGGACAGCTGGATATAAGCGCGCACCACGTTGTTCTGCAGCTCGAGCTGGGCCTGGCGCGCCTGGGCGACGCTCATGTGGGCCAGGTCGACGGCACGCTCGGTGGCATTGCGCTCGCGCCCCCACAGGTCGAGGGCGTAACTCAAACCCAGGGACGCATTGTTGTCCCACGTGTTCGCACCGCTCAACTCGCCGGGGCCATAGAACTGATCCTTTGGCCAGTTGTGGCGCTTGAGGGTGGTGTCGCTGTTGATCTGCAGGGACTCTGCCGACTCGACCTCCCCGGCCATCGCCCGCGCTTCACGCACCCGTGCGGCGGCCATGGCCAGACTGGGGCTGCCTTGGGTGGCGAGGTCGACCCAACGGTCCAGTTGATGATCGCCGTAGGCCTGCCACCATTGGACGCTGGGCCAATGGGCATCGCTGGCGGCGCTCTGGATCGCTTCGTCGGTGGCCAGTTGGTTGACGTTCAACGACTGGCCCTGGGGGCCGATTCTACCGGTGCCGATGCAGCCGCTGATGGCGAGCGTAAGGGCCCAAACACTGAGAGTCTTCAGCTCTCTGCTGATGCGACGCGGCACGGCTTGCGAATTCCTGAGGTGGTTGACGCGGGGAAAGTGGCGCAATTCTAGGGGGCACGACCGGGAACGATAAGCGGGCATTCCTGTGAATCTTTATTACCGTTCCGACGATAATCCAGGCGGGGCGCGCACGCTTCAGACAGTTTTCCAGAGTCCCCGGAACTCTTCCTACATCGCCCTGCCTCACCAGCCTTCACAATCGTGAGCCCTCCCCGTCTCAGGAACACCCGATGCTTCGCGTCTCCAGCCCAGAGTCGACCCATCCGCCCCTGTATGACACCACCGCAGTGCTGCAACGGCAGCTGCACATGAAGCCTTGGCCTTTGAGCCCCGGCACGCTCCCTCTGCAAAGAGATGTGCGCTGGATCGCCGACTACATACTGGAAAAGCTGGAGCCGCTTGGCGGCGATCAACGCCAACGGCTCGCCATCGAGGCGCTGCACCACCGCCTGTGCAACAGCCAACAGCGGTTGGAACTGTCGGCCGATGAGCTACCGGACTTCTACGCCTTCTTCAAAAAGGCCGAACACCTGCTCAAGCAACATCGCACCCGCCGACACCCGGATGTCGAGGCGGACTACACACTGTGCCGCGCCCTGAAATGGCAGTTTCGCGCAGTGATCAGCGACGGCCGGCATCAACGCCTGACGCAACGGTTACTGACTTCACTGGCCTACGTTCGCGAGGGTGGGGAGCGCAGCAACCATCGTCATCTCGGCATTGACTACCCGTTGGGGTCAACGCGCCAGCTCAGTGCAGGGCCGCATCTGGCCATCGACTCGCACCTGCACACCGGCCCGGACCAACGGGTGCAAAGCACTCGTGTGATCGCCCTGCAAGGCAAGCTCAAGTCCACGCTGACGGATCTGAGTGAAGGTCAGTCTCAGCAGCAACTCAGCCTGGGACATGTGATGTCCCGCACGTACGCCAGCCTGGAGCATTACGCCGACAGCCGCAGCGGCTCGATACGCACGTCGCTGAGCGAAAGCATCGCAGGCACGATCGGGCAACTGCGCGAGCTGGTGAGCGACCGTCGCCACCTGCATCGACACCGGGCCTATTCGGCGCTGAGTCAGCCCTACGTTCGGCAGGCACTGGACCGTGCAGGCCTGGCCGGAGTGGAATTACCCGTGTTGCACCACGCCTGCGCGCCGGTCATCAGCGAAAAAGGCGTCGCGCTGAATGTACACAGCCAGGTCGCGATGGATTTTTTCAGCCTATTGAACGTGAATTCCACCCTGACGCTGACTCTGCAATGCACCCGCCTGAGCAAAGAGCTGGATATCCTCGGTCTTCACGACATGGCGCCGGCACTGGCGCGGCAACAAATGGCCGATTCCAAACGCCGGGACGACGATGCAGTGACACTGCTCACTGCGATGAAAACCCACGTGGCCGACAGCAGCCGGCGGTTCACCCTGCGGGCCAGCGCGTGCCTGCCGGCTTGCGAACTGAACCGCTGCCTGAGCACAGACCACCGACACGCCTGCTCGCTGCTGGAACGCTATGTACGGCTCAAGGCCAACTCGCGTATCGATCCCGAGCAGGACAGCGCCATACGCGCCCTGATCGATCAACATCGCGCATTGCTTCGACCCGATTCGTTGAAGGTGTACACGCTCACAGCCCCATCCCGGACGCTGAGCGGCTCGTCCGGCATCACGGCGTCGTCACAGGCAGGGAGCGGCAAAGGGGTGACGATTGAGATCAGCCATCGCAAACGGGATGACCCGCATCTGAGCGGTGATTACCTGACGATCGACATTGCCCCGATCAAATCTGCCGATGCGCTGAAGAAAAGCCTGCGCCAGGCGCTGTCGGCGATTGGCGAGCAGACCTTCGAGTGGGACCACCTGATCCGCTCGATCAGCGAGTCGCTGCTCGACCCCGCCAAACCGTCGCACACTCAGGTGCTGGTTAAAATCAAGCACGGGGAGCCGGTGGTGCTGCTCACCCGTCATACGGTGAGCAAAGCGCGTGACCTGACGCTGCCGCCTCCGGTCAAGCTGCACAGCGGCCTTGACCTGCAGTCCTTGCGCACCCGGCAGACCTTGCGCACGGAGCACGTGGGCAACCAGTCCCTGGACCATCTGTTGCCAATCGCCCGAAACTGCCTGCAATCGTGCGAACAATCACACGCCTGGGACGCGTACCTGCACCAGCATGCCGATGATGTTCAAGCACTGCTCGACAGGATCGGCGAACAACACCCTGGCACGGTGCTGACTAGCGAACTCGACGCGCTCAAGCGCATCACTGCGGCGCTCGCTTCGGCGGTTGAAACACTGACCCGGCAGGCGCACACCGCTACTGCGGCCCCCACTGCTGAAAACCGCAGCCAGGCGCTGGCGGCATTCAATCATGTGCTGGTGGCCTACCTGCCGCACTATGAGGCGAAAGTCAGTGAAGCCTGGACCCTGTCCTGACGCGCCAGGCCGAGCGGATACACACCTGTGCGCAACTTCATGTCACAATTTGCCATCTCCCTTGAGAACACCCCATGGACACCTTGCAAAACATGCGCGCGTTCAGTTGCGTTGCAGAGGCCGGCAGCTTTACCGCCGCCGCCGCGCAACTGGACACCACCACCGCCAACGTTTCGCGCGCGGTCTCAAACCTTGAGGCCCACCTGCAAACCCGCTTGCTCAACCGCACCACCCGCCGCATTGCGCTGACCGAGGCAGGCAAGCGCTATCTGCTGCGCTGTGAGCAGATCCTCGCCTACGTCGAGGAAGCCGAAGCAGAGGCCAGCGACGCCCACGCGCGGCCCGCCGGGCAACTGAAAGTGCACACCATGACCGGTATCGGCCAGCACTTCGTGATCGACGCCATCGCTCGCTACCGCCGCACCCACCCCGATGTGACCTTCGACCTGACCCTGGCCAACCGCGTGCCGGACTTGCTCGATGAGGGCTACGACGTGTCCATCGTACTGGCCAGCGAACTGCCGGATTCGGGTTTCGTCTCGCAACGCCTGGGCATCACCTACAGCATCGCCTGCGCCTCGCCGGAGTACGTCAAAGCCAAGGGCTGCGCACAGCGGCCCCAGGACTTGCTCAACCATGCCTGCCTGCGCCTGGTCAGTCCGGTGATCCAGTTGGACAAATGGACCTTCAACGGCCCTGAAGGCCAGGAAAGCGTGGCGATCAACAGCTCGCCGTTCCTGGTGAATTCGGCCGATGCGATGAAAACCGCCATCACCAGCGGCATGGGCGTCGGCCTGCTGCCGGTGTACGCCGCCATCGAAGGGCTGCGCAACGGCACACTGGTGCGCGTGATGCCGACCTACCGCTCCCAGGAGTTGAACCTGTACGCCATCTACCCGTCGCGCCAATACCTGGATGCGAAGATCAAGACCTGGGTGGAATACCTGCGCGGTTCGTTGCCGGAAATCCTCGCCGCGCACCAGGCGGAGCTGGTGGCGTATGAATTGAGCGGTGGTTTGGGTGGCGTGCGGATGGCGAACTGAGTCTTACCCAACAATAGAGATCAAATGTGGGAGGGGGCTTGCCCCCGATAGCGGTGGGTCAGTTTGAGCATCTTTGACTGACACACCGCAATCGGGGGCAAGCCCCCTCCCACATTAAGAACCTGCCCACTTTAGAACTGCGGTGTCCTGACAATCAACGGCGGGAATGTTAGCGTGCCTGGCATTCTTTCGTCGTCGATGAGCCCGCCTGCCATGAAAAAGACTGTCCTCGCCTTCAGCCGTGTCACGCCGCACATGATCGAGCGCCTGCAACAGGATTTCGAGGTGATCGCGCCCAATCCCAAGCTGGGGGACATCAACGCGCAATTCAACGAAGCCCTGCCCCATGCCCACGGGTTGATCGGTGTGGGCCGCAAGCTGGGCCGCGAACAGCTTGAAGGCGCGCGCCACCTGGAGGTGGTGTCCAGTGTGTCGGTGGGCTACGACAACTACGATGTCGGGTACTTCAATGAGCGCGGGATCATGCTCACCAATACCCCTGACGTGCTCACCGAAAGCACCGCCGACCTGGCCTTCGCCCTGTTGATGAGCAGCGCGCGCCGCGTGGCCGAACTGGATGCCTGGACCAAGGCCGGCCAGTGGAAAGCCAGCGTTGGTGCACCATTGTTCGGCTGCGATGTGCACGGCAAGACCCTGGGCATCGTCGGCATGGGCAATATCGGCGCGGCCGTGGCCCGGCGTGGGCGCCTGGGCTTCAATATGCCGATCCTGTACAGCGGCAACAGCCGCAAGAGCGCGCTGGAACAGGAACTGGGCGCACAGTTTCGCAGCCTCGATCAGTTGCTGGCCGAGGCGGATTTCGTCTGCCTGGTGGTGCCCTTGAGCGACAAGACCCGTCACCTGATCAGCCGCCGGGAGCTGGCGCTGATGAAGCCCGGTGCCATCCTGATCAACATTTCCCGTGGCCCGGTGGTGGACGAGCCGGCACTGATCGAAGCCCTGCAAACCCAGCGTATTCGTGGCGCCGGGCTGGATGTGTATGAGAAGGAACCGCTGGCCGAGTCGCCACTGTTCCAACTGAGCAATGCGGTGACCCTGCCGCACATCGGTTCGGCGACCGGTGAAACCCGCGAAGCCATGGCCAACCGCGCGCTGGACAACCTGCGCAGCGCCCTGCTCGGCCAGCGCCCGCAGGACCTGGTGAACCCGCAAGTATGGAAAGGCTGACAGCGATCCAAGGTGGGAGGGGGCTTGCCGCCGATGAGGGAGTGTCAGTCAGCCCATCTTTGACTGACCCACCGCCATCGGGGGCAAGCCCCCTCCTACATTGGGACTCGACACAAAATCAGGTTAAAGCCCAGGCCCCCCAAGTCGATAACCTGCCATAGAAGATCGTCTTCCCTGATCCACAGAAGGTTTTTATGTCCACCACCAAAGCCCGCGCAGACTCACTCTCGCTTCTGCTCTTTACCTTGCGCAGCGGCAAGCTGATGGCGATCAACCTGCTGAAAGTCAGCGAAATCATCCCCTGCCCTCCGCTGACCAAACTGCCGGAGTCGCACCCCCACGTCAAAGGCATTGCCACGTTGCGCGGTAACTCGTTGGCCGTGATCGACCTGAGCCGCGCCTTGGGCGAGATGCCGTTGCTGGACCCGAACGGCGGCTGCCTGATCGTCACCGATGTCAGCCGTTCCAAGCAGGGTTTGCATGTGCAGGCGGTGAGCAAGATCGTGCATTGCCTGACCACCGATATCCGCCCGCCGCCCTATGGCTCCGGCGGCAACCGCGCGTTCATTACCGGGGTGACCCAGGTGGAAGGTGGCCTGGTGCAAGTGCTGGATATCGAAAAAGTCATCCATGGCATCGCCCCGGCGCCGATCGAAGCCGCGCCGACCGACCTGACCATGGAGGAAGCCGAAGTCCTCGGCAACGCGCGCATTCTGGTGGTCGACGACAGCCAAGTGGCGCTGCAGCAATCGGTGCACACCTTGCGCAACCTCGGCCTGACCTGTCACACCGCACGCAGCGCCAAGGAAGCCATCGATGTATTGCTGGAGCTGCAAGGCACCGGCGAGCAGATCAATGTGGTGGTCTCGGACATCGAAATGTCCGAGATGGACGGGTATGCCCTCACCCGCACCTTGCGCGAAACCCCGGACTTCCAGCAGCTCTACATATTGCTGCACACCTCCCTGGACAGTGCGATGAACAGTGAGAAAGCGCGCCTGGCCGGTGCCGATGCGGTGCTGACCAAGTTTTCCTCCCCTGAGCTGACCAAGTGCCTGGTAGTCGCTGCGCAAACCGTGGCGCAAAAAGGATTGTAAGCCTTGGCTGAATATTTCCAGCTGCTGCGGCGCGACCTGAGCGCAAGCCTGCCTGCCCCGCAGTGGCCGGCCGGTACGCAACTGGATCACTACCGCGATGAATTGGCCCCGGCCATTCACGCGGTAGTGCGCATGACTCAGGATCAGGGCGGTGGCCGTGTGGTAAGCCTTGAGCAGTGGCGCCGGCAATTCGTTACCGATGCCGAATTCGACCCGCGCCTGTGCCTGGTGGCCAGCAATGCTGATGGCATTCTCGGCGTGGCGGTCTGTTGGACCAGTGCCTTTATCAGGAACCTCTCGGTACACCCCTGCGCGCAAGGCCAGGGGCTGGGCCGGGCGTTGTTGCTGCATGCCTTCCACGTGTTCAAGCAACGTGGCGAACCTTATGTGGATCTCAAGGTGCTGGAGCGTAATCTGCGCGCGCGGCAATTGTATGAAAGCGCAGGCATGGGCTTCGTGCTGCGCGACGTGGTGGCCGAGGACTGACGCTCACTGGCGCATAACTTGCTTCCAGATAGGCCAAGCGGTGGACAGAGGTCAAAACCCGTCACCGCTCTCGCTTGCCTTCTGACCTTGCCTGGTGACAGATCCGCCATGAACACTCACTTTTCCTGCGTAGGTTGCGGCAAATGCTGCTCCGATCACCACGTGCCCCTGACCCTCGAAGAAGCCCGTCACTGGGCGGCGGACGGCGGCAACGTGATCGTGCTGGTCGAAGGTTTTCTCGCCAGCGGCCTGGGGTTGCCCCAGCAGCAGCGTGAACATGCCGAGCGCCGTTCAGTGGTGGTCCCCAGCGGCAATACCGAGGCCTTTGTGGCAATCACCTTCGCCGCGTACAACGCCGGGCGCTGTCGGAATCTTGACGAAGACAATCGCTGCGGCATTTACGAACGACGCCCGCTGGTGTGCCGGATCTATCCGATGGAGATCAATCCGCATATCCCGTTGAACCCGAGCGCCAAGGATTGCCCACCGGAGTCCTGGGAACAGGGGCCGGCGTTGATCGTTGGCGGTGAGTTGATGGACGCTGAACTGGCGGAACTGATCCGCCGTTCACGCCAGGCCGACCGTGATGATGTGCAAACCAAGGAGTCCGTGTGCGCCCTACTGGGGATTCGTACCACGGCGCTCAAGGGCGACGGGTTCACGGCGTATCTCCCGGATATGCAGGCGTTCGCCCAGGCCATTGACACGGCGACTGCCCAGCCGATGACGGCCAATCAGTGGGTGTTTCATGTGTCCGCCATGGACATTGCCGAACAACTGCTGGACGCCGGGGCGCAGATTGCCACCGAGGTGCCGGCCAATTACGCGTTTATCCCGTTGCGGGCGGCCTGAGTGTTGATGGATCAATGGGCGTTGTGTCGAGGCGGTAGGGCTGGAGAATCCGCTGGTATTCGCCGTTTTGCTTGAGTTGCTCCAGGGCGCGGTTGAGTTCGGTACGCAAGACGGTATCGGTCTTGCGCAACGCAATCGCGACACTGCTGCCCAACAGCTCGGACGACACTGGGGGGCCCATGAAAGCGAAATCCATACCTTCGGGCTTGTCGAGCAACGCTTCGCGGATTTCCACGGTGCCTTGCAGCGTTGCATCGATCTCGCCCGCGAGGAGGCTGCCCACCAGTTGGTCATTGAGCCAGAAACTCTTGATGTACACGCCCGAAGGCGCCCAGCGGGACAGGGCAAAGGCTTCACGGTTGCTTCTTAACCGAACCCCGACGCGCTTGCCCTTGAGTGACTGCCTGTCCGGTCTCAAGCCTGAATCCTTGCGTGCCACCAGGCGGGTGGTGATCGGGTAAAGGTCATCGCTGAAATTGACCCATTGCTGTCGGATCAAGGTCGGCGCCATCCCCATGATCGCGTCAAATTGCCTGGCGTCGAGGGCGGGAAAATTTTCCATGACGACCTGGTCGACCCAGGTGCAATGCACGTTGAGCTGCACGCACAAGGCGTTACCCAATTCGATATTGAGCCCCACCAATTGCCCTTGCGGGTTTCGGCTTTGAAAGGGAGGGAAATGCGCAGCGACAGCGAAGCGGATTTCGCGTCGCGGCGGCTCGACGGCGACCACGGCCTCCACCGACAGCAGGAGAGCGAGCGCCACACAAAGGTGTATCAGGGCCACGGGAAACGTCCTTTTCCAGAGAGGGCGGCATCGCCATATCCCGACAGCTGATCAGGGCATGGCGATGCTGGGCAAGCTTTCAAGAAACGGTCGCGGACCTACAAGCAGAAATATCGACGCGAGTTGTAGGCAAATGCCTATACGGCGTGCACCGGTATTACTCTCAACGTTTACCCATCGAACGGCGTGTGCCCGGCGGCGCCATACCTGGGGTCTTGGTATGGCCGTTCCTGGCGCCACCTTTGTACCAAGGCTGGCCGGCCGGCCTGGCCCCGGCCAGTTCTCCCGGCTTGAAGGGAAACTTGAACGCCGGGATTTCGGCTTTTTCAACGCCGTCGGCGTCGACCGCTTCAACGGGGGGTTGGATCGGGGAAGTCATAAGGGCTCCGGCGCAGCAATGTGTGTAAAGGCGTGAGTATACGGGGCTGGAGCTGTCAGCGGTAAGCTTCAAGCCGCAAGTCAAATAGCTCAGCTGTCACGGCTGTCAGTTTGCAGTCACCGTGCTGACCGGTTTACCGAGTTATAAGCCATTGACACAAACTTGCAGCTTGAATCTTGCAACTGCACCTGCGGCGTTCATCCTATGCACCTAAAACGAAACACGGCCCTGCTGGTGGGCGCCCTTCTGGTTCTGGCAGTGACAGCCTGGGCGATGACTCGGCCCGCCAAGGCCAGGCTGGCGGCACCCAGTGCGATTCCGGTACGCGTGGTGAGCGTGGCGCAACAGGATGTACCCCGGTTCGTCAGCGGCATCGGCTCGGTATTGTCGTTGCACAGCGTGGTGATCCGCCCGCAGATCGACGGCATTCTCACTCGGTTGCTGGTCAAGGAAGGCCAGCCGGTGAAGGCCGGCGACTTGCTGGCAACCCTCGATGACCGCTCGATCCGCGCCAGCCTCGACCAGGCCAAGGCACAACTGGGGGAGAGCCAGGCGCAGCTGCAAGTGGCGCTGGTCAACCTCAAGCGCTACAAGGCCCTGAGTATCGACGACGGCGTGTCGAAGCAGACCTACGACCAGCAACAAGCACTGGTCAATCAGCTCAAGGCCAGCGCGCAGGGGAACCAGGCAGCGATTGATGCGGCTCAAGTACAACTTTCCTACACGCAGATTCGCTCCCCCATCAGTGGCCGCGTGGGCATTCGCACGGTGGATGAAGGAAACTTCCTGCGCATGAGCGATACCCAGGGGTTGTTCTCGGTCACCCAGATCGCCCCGATTGCTGTCGAGTTTTCCCTGCCACAGCAGATGCTGCCGAGCCTGCAAGGCCTGATCGCCGCGCCCCAGAGAGCCAGCGTGAATGCCTACCTGGGCGCCGACACCGATGGCCAGACCGGCGACTTGCTCGGCGAAGGCCACTTGAGCGTGATCGACAACCAGATCAGTTCCAGCACCGGCACCCTGCGCGCCAAGGCCGAGTTCGCCAACAGCGCGCACAAGCTGTGGCCGGGACAACTGGTGACCATCAAGATCCAGACCGCGCTCGACAGAAACGCCCTGGTGGTGCCGCCGACCGTGGTGCAGCGTGGCCTGGATTCGCATTTCGTGTACCGGCTCAACGCTGACCACGTCGAAGTGGTGCCGGTGCAGGTCCGCTACCAGAACAGCGAGGTGAATATCATCGAGGGCGTGCGGGCCGGGGATGTGCTGGTCAGCGACGGCCAGTCGCGGCTCAAGGCCGGCGCCCGGGTGGAGGTGCTCAAGGAGCCGCCGCCAATCATCCAGACCGCCGATGCCAAGGTGCAGCCATGAGTGGCAGTCGCTCGCCCTCGGCCTGGTGCGTTGATCATCCGGTCGCCACCCTGCTGCTGACGTTTGCCCTGGTGCTGCTGGGCATCATTGCCTTCCCGCGCCTGGCCGTTGCGCCACTGCCGGAAGCGGAGTTTCCGACGATCCAGGTCACCGCCCAGCTACCCGGCGCCAGCCCGGACACCATGGCCTCATCGGTGGCGACGCCGCTTGAAGTGCAATTCAGCGCCATCCCCGGCATGACCCAGATGACGTCCAGCAGCGCCTTGGGCTCAAGCCTGTTGACCCTGCAATTCACCCTGGACAAAAGCATCGACACCGCCGCCCAGGAAGTCCAGGCCGCGATCAATACCGCTTCCGGCAAGCTGCCCGGCGATATGCCGAGCCTGCCGACCTGGAAGAAGGTCAACCCGGCCGACAGCCCGGTGCTGATCCTCAGCGTCAGCTCCGCCAGCATGCCCGGCACCGAACTGAGCGACTACGTGGAAACCCTGCTGGCGCGCCAGATCAGCCAGATCGACGGTGTCGGCCAGATCAACATCACCGGCCAGCAACGCCCGGCGATTCGCGTGCAGGCCTCCCCCGACAAACTCGCGGCGGTCGGCCTGACACTCGCGGACATTCGCCTGGCCATCCAGCAGTCGAGCCTGAACCTGGCCAAGGGCGCGATCTACGGCGCCGACAGTGTCTCGACCCTGTCGACCAACGATCAACTGTTTCACCCTGACGAATACGCCCAGTTGATTGTGTCCTACAAGAATGGCGCGCCGGTGCAGTTGCGTGATATCGCCAGGGTCATCAACGGTTCGGAAAACGCCTACGTGCAAGCCTGGTCCGGCGATACACCGGGGGTCAACCTGGTGATTTCGCGCCAGCCGGGCGCGAATATCGTCGACACGGTCGACCGCATCCAGCAAGCACTGCCACGCCTGGAAGCCATGCTGCCGGCCTCGGTGCAGGTCAGCGTATTGACCGACCGCACCAAGACCATCCGCGCCTCCCTGCATGAAGTGGAAATGACCCTGCTGATCGCCATCCTGCTGGTGGTGGCGGTGATGGCGCTGTTCCTGCGCCAACTGTCGGCGACGTTGATTGTGTCGGCCGTGCTCGGTGTTTCGCTGGTGGCCAGTTTCGCGCTGATGTATGTGATGGGCTTCAGCTTGAACAACCTGACCCTGGTCGCCATCGTGATTGCCGTGGGCTTTGTGGTGGACGATGCGATTGTGGTGGTAGAAAACATCCATCGGCATCTGGAGGCCGGGATGGACAAGCGCGAGGCCGCGATCAAAGGCTCGGGCGAAATCGGCTTTACCGTGGTGTCCATCAGCTTCTCGCTGGTGGCGGCATTCATTCCGCTGCTGTTCATGGGCGGCGTGGTCGGGCGGCTGTTCAAGGAGTTTGCGCTGACAGCCACCTCGACCATCCTGATTTCGGTGGTGGTCTCGCTGACCCTGGCGCCCACCCTCGCGGCACTGTTCATGCGTGCGCCGACCCATCCTGCCCATGCCAAACCCACGTTCAGCGAGCGTCTGCTGGCCGGCTATGCGCGCAACCTGCGCCGCGCCCTGGCCCACCAACGCAGCATGGCGATGATCTTCGTGGTAACCCTGGCCCTCGCCGTGGTCGGCTACGTGTTTATCCCCAAGGGATTCTTCCCGGTGCAGGACACCGGTTTTGTGCTCGGCACCAGCGAGGCGGCGGCCGATGTGTCGTACCCGGACATGGTCGCCAAGCACAAGGCCCTGGCCGAGATCGTCAAGGCCGACCCGGCGGTGCAGGCCTTCTCCCATTCGGTGGGCGTGACCGGCAGCAACCAGACCATCGCCAACGGCCGCTTCTGGATTGCCTTGAAAGACCGCGCCGACCGCGACGTGTCCGCCAGTCAGTTCATCGACCGCATCCGCCCGCAGCTGGCGAAGGTGCCGGGCATCGTCCTGTACCTGCGCGCCGGCCAGGACATCAACTTGAGCTCCGGTCCCAGCCGCGCCCAGTACCAGTACGTGCTCAAGAGCAACGACGGTCCGACACTGAACACCTGGACCCAGCGTCTTACCGAAAAACTGCGCACCAACCCGGCGTTTCGTGACCTGTCCAACGACCTGCAACTGGGCGGCAGCATCACCCACATCACGATCGACCGCCAGGCCGCCGCGCGTTTCGGCCTGAGCGCCACCGATGTCGATCAGGCGCTGTACGATGCCTTCGGCCAGCGCCAGATCAACGAGTACCAGACCGAAATCAACCAGTACCAGGTGGTGCTGGAGCTGGACCGCCAGCAGCGCGGCAAGGCCGAGAGCCTGAACTATTTTTACCTGCGCTCGCCGCTGACCAACGAGATGGTACCGCTGTCGGCGCTGGCCAGGGTCGACCCGCCTACGGTGGGGCCGCTGTCCATCAGCCATGACGGCATGTTCCCCGCTGCCAACCTGTCGTTCAACCTGGCGCCCGGTGTGGCCCTGGGCGATGCGGTGATCATGCTCAACCAGGCCAAGAACGATATCGGCATGCCCGCTGCGATCATCGGTAATTTCCAGGGCGCGGCCCAGGCGTTCCAGAGTTCATTGACCAGCCAGCCGTGGTTGATCCTCGCGGCACTGGTGGCGGTCTACATTATCCTGGGCGTACTGTACGAGAGTTTCGTGCACCCGCTGACGATCATTTCCACCCTGCCCTCGGCGGGCCTGGGCGCGTTGATCATGCTGTGGCTGCTGGGCCAGGACTTCTCGATCATGGCCTTGATCGGCCTGGTGCTGCTGATCGGCATCGTCAAGAAAAACGGCATCCTGATGATCGACTTCGCCCTGGAGGCCCAGCGCGTGCGCGGCCTGCCGCCTGAGGAGGCGATCTACGAAGCCTGTGTCACGCGGTTCCGGCCGATCATCATGACCACCCTCGCCGCCTTGCTTGGCGCGGTGCCGTTGATGCTCGGTTCCGGCCCCGGCGCGGAGCTGCGCCAACCGCTGGGCATCGCGGTGGTCGGTGGCTTGCTGGTGAGCCAGGCGCTGACGCTGTTCACCACGCCAGTCATATACTTGTACCTTGAACGTTTTTTCCACAGGCCCAAACCGGCGCTCGCGCTGGCGACCACACACTGAGGCCAAGGCCCCGCCCTGGAACAAAAGGCTGATGCGCGTCCTGATTATCGAAGATGAAGAAAAAACCGCGGACTACCTGCACCGCGGCCTGACGGAGCAAGGCTACACCGTCGACGTGGCGCGCGAAGGCGTCGAGGGTTTGCACCTGGCACTGGAGAACGATTACGCGGTGATCGTGCTGGACGTGATGCTGCCGGCGCTCGACGGCTTTGGCGTGTTGCGCGCCTTGCGTGCGCGCAAACAGACCCCGGTGATCATGCTCACTGCCCGCGAACGCGTGGAAGACCGCATCCGTGGCCTGCGCGAAGGCGCCGACGACTACCTGGGCAAGCCGTTTTCCTTCCTGGAACTGGTGGCGCGCCTGCAAGCACTGACCCGACGCAGCGGCGGCCATGAGCCGGTGCAGGTGACGGTGGCCGACCTGTGGATCGACCTGATCAGCCGCAAGGCCAGCCGCAACGGCGTGCGCCTGGACCTGACGGCGAAGGAGTTCTCGCTGCTCAGCGTATTGGCGCGGCGCCAGGGCGAAATCCTGTCCAAGACGGCCATCGCCGAGATGGTCTGGGACATCAATTTCGACAGCGACGCCAATGTCGTCGAAGTGGCGATCAAGCGCCTGCGCGCCAAACTCGACGGGCCCTTCGAGCACAAGCTGCTGCACACCATCCGGGGCATGGGCTACGTGCTGGAGAACCGCAGTGCCGGCTAACTCCATCGCCCTGCGCCTGAGCGGCATGTTCAGCCTGGTGGCGCTGCTGATCTTCGTGCTGATCGGCGGCGCGCTCTACCAGCAAGTGGACCGCGGCCTGGGCCTGTTGCCGGGGGCCGAGCTGGATGCGCGCTACAGCGTGCTGGAATCCTCGGTGAACCGCTTCGGTACGCCGGAGCATTGGGTCAAGATAAAGGCCAAGCTCAAGCTGCTGGGCGAAGAAGACAAGCGCATCCGCTTCTGGGTGGTCAGCAGCGACCCGGGTTACGAATACGGCGAGCCCGATGCGCAGATTCGTGCGTTTGCCCAGGGCCCGACCGGGAAACGCGACCTGCGCCTGCCCGGCCACGATTACCCGTTCAAGGTGCTGGTCAGCCAGTTTGCCGCCAAGGAGCAACGCCCGCCGCTGCGTTTCATGATCGCCATCGACACCGAGAATTTCCGCGCCACCCAGCACCATCTGCTGGTGGCGCTGGTCAGCCTGGCGCTGGTCGGCGTGGTCATGGCCTCGTTGCTGGGTTTCTGGGTGTCGCGCATCGGCCTCAAACCCCTGCAAAAGCTCTCGGCCGAAGCCCGCAAACTCGCACCGCCCAAGCTCTCCGGGCGCCTGCAACTGTCACCGCTGCCGCCGGAACTGAGCCAGTTCGTCAACTCGTTCAACGCCACCCTCGACCGCGTCGAACTCGCCTACTCACGCCTGGAATCCTTCAACGCCGACGTCGCCCATGAACTGCGCTCGCCGCTGACCAACCTGATCGGCCAGACCCAGGTCGCACTGACCCGCGGGCGCTCGGCCGAGCATTATTTCGAGGTGCTGCAATCGAACCTGGAAGAACTGGAACGGCTGCGCTCGATCATCAACGACATGCTGTTCCTCGCCAGTGCCGACCAGGGCAGCAAGGCCACCAAGCTGATCGAAAGCGCCCTGGCCGATGAAGTCGCCACCACCCTCGACTACCTGGACTTCATCCTTGAAGACGCCCAGGTCGAAGTACGTGTGCACGGCGATGCTCGGGTGCAGATCGAAAAGGCCCACCTGCGACGCGCACTGATCAACCTGCTGAGCAATGCCGTGCAACACACCGCACCGGGGCAGGTCATCGACGTGCATATAGAAGTGCAGGGCCAACAGGTAATGATCGGCGTGACCAATCCCGGTGAGGCAATTGCCGACGAACACCTGCCGCGCCTGTTCGAACGGTTTTACCGAGTGGACGCGTCACGCAGCAACAGCGGCGCGAATCACGGGCTGGGGCTGGCCATCGTCAAGGCGATTGCGTTGATGCATGGCGGGGATGTGTTCGTGCGCAGCGAAGGTGGCGGCAATACCTTCGGCATGACCCTGCCTGTCTGAGTCTGGAGAACACCTCCCACAGTTAGGTTATGTGCATATCTCCTGGCAACTGTTGCGATTTGGGCAACAGTCATTATCTTGTTACACTCTGTATCGCAGCGCTCGCCTGCGTTACTTTGACGCATCGATGAGCGCGCCGGCAAAGGCAGCTGACCACTCACCCGAATTTCCCTCGACTTATTTCCAGGGCTCTACACTGGGAATCTGTCTTAAAGCCGCTGACTTCAGCGGCTTTTTTTTTGCCGTAAAAAAAGGCCAGGCACACCCCCACGACACTGGCCGTTCATGCTTGACCAAAGGAGCTCCACCGGTGAAGAACTCGCTGACGTTCACCCCGTTATTCCTCGCAATCGCAACAACGATCACCCCTCTTGCCCACGCGGCAGACACTGCACCCGCCGACGGTTTCGTCGAGGGTTCGCACCTCACGATCAACACCCGCAACTACTACATGAACCGCGACCGCCGCGACATTCACACCGATGACAGCAAAGAGTGGGGCCAGGGCTTTATCGGCACCTTCGAGTCCGGCTACACCCAGGGCGCAGTCGGTTTCGGCCTGGACCTCAACGCCATGCTCGGCCTCAAGCTCGACGGCGGTGGCGGCACGGACGGCTCCAGCATCCTTCCGTACGGCAGCGGCAACGGCAAGGCGCCCGGTGCGTTCTCCACCGCTGGCGGCACCCTGAAAATGCGTGCGTTCGACACCGAGTTGAAGGCCGGCGACCTGTTCCTCAACAACCCGGTGATCGCCGGCGGCATGACGCGCATGCTGCCCCAGACGTTTCGCGGTGTGAGCCTGAGCAACCACAGCCTCGACGGCTGGATGTTCGAAGGCGGCCAGGCCAGCTTTACCAAGCTCTACAACCAGAGCGGCCACCGGCGCATCGGCACCAGCTACGGCGCGTTGCCGGCCAACGCCGACAGCCAGCACCTGAACTGGGCCGGTGTATCGTTCAGCGCGATCCCGGGGCTGACCAGCAACCTGTACGCCGCCGAACTCAAGGACGTATGGCACCAGTACTACTACGACCTTGAATACACCTACGCACTGAACGACCTGGTCAGCCTGACCCCCGGCCTGCACTACTACCACACCCAGGACACCGGCCAGGCGCTGCTCGGCGATATCGACAACAACACCTACAGCCTGCATGTCACCGTAGGCGTGGGCAACCACAGCGTCACCGCCGCGTATCAGCGGGTCAACGGCAACACGCCGTTCGACTACATCACCCAGGGCGACAGCGTGTACCTGGACAACTCCCAGCAATATTCGGACTTCAACGGCCCCAACGAGCGTTCGTGGAAGCTCAAGTACGCCTACGATTTTGCCGGTGTCGGCCTGCCGGGCCTGACGTCCGCCGTGTCCTATATCAGCGGCAAGACCGACCTGACGCGCGTTGACCCGAACAGCTGCGGCTACGGCAGCTGGTACAGCGCCGATGGCAAGAACGCCAGGCACTGGGAGCGGGACATCGACTTGAAGTACGTGGTGCAAGGCGGCAAGGCCAAAGACCTGGCGGTGCGCCTGCAATGGGCGACCAACCGAGGTGGCAATGGCTATTCGGCGGTGGATCGGGATGTGGATGAGTATCGGGTGATCGTGGACTATCCGATCAACGTGTTCTGATCACGATCGTGCTGACGATTAAGATCCAATGTGGGAGGGGGCTTGCCCCCGATAGCGGTGGGCCAGTCAACATATCATTTGCTGACACTCTGCTATCGGGGGCAAGCCCCCTCCCACATTTGGTTCTGCGCCATATTCCAGAGTTGCTACTACGCTAAGGGCATCTCAACGCAGAAGTACGCCCGATGAGCCCAAGCCCTGCCCGCCCTACCCGCCGCCCGGAGCGCTTGTTGATCCTGGGCAGCACCCTCACGGTATTGCTGATCGTGGGTATCGTCACCGCTCTGTTGATTCGTGAACACGCCAACACCTTGCAGACCGCCAAGCGCACCGCCAATACCATCACCCAATTGATCGACGCCGATGTGCTACGCAACGTCGAGCTGTATGACATGGCCCTCGAAGGCCTGATCGCCGCGACCGCGCGCAACGACCTGCAGGGCCTACCGGCAAGCATCCGGCACCTGGTGCTGTTCGACCGCTCCAACGCAGCGCCGTACAAGGGCGACATCCTGCTGCTGGATCCAAGCGGCGAAGTGATTGCCGACTCTTCCCTGCTCACACCCAAGACTGGCAACTTCGCCGACCGCGACTATTTCCAGGTCCACCGTGGCAACTCCGATATCGGGTTGTATATCAGTCGACCGTTCATGGCCCGCTGTGAATGCGAAGACCCATGGCGCATTGCGTTCAGCCGCCGGGTTTCTTCAGCGCACGGAGGCTTTCAAGGGGTAGCGGTCGCCTCCATGCGCCTTTCATACTTCCACCAACTGTTCAGCAGCCTGAATATCGGCGCCGGCAGCACCATCAATCTGCTCAACCATCACGGTATCCTGCTGGCCCAGGAGCCCTTGCTGGAAGTGAATATGATCAACAAGGACCTGAGTTCGCGGCCCAATGTGGCACGCATGCTACGCGAGCGGGACGGTAATTTTCGCAGCGTCTCCAGTGTCGATCATCAGGGGCGGCTCTACAGTTTCTCCAGCGTGGGCAATTTGCCGTTGATCGTCGCGGTGGCCCTGGCCAGCGATGAAGTATTCGCGCCCTGGCGACGCGCAGCGTGGTTGGTCAGCCTCGCAACGGGGGTGTTATGCATTGGCCTGTTATGGCTGACCTGGGCGCTGTGCAAGGAGCTGCGACGGCGCCACGGGGTCGAGCAGGTGCTGTCAGAACTGGCAGGGACCGATGCCCTTACCGGTCTGGCCAACCGCCGCACCCTGGACGAGCGCCTGCGCCTGGAATGGGACCGAGCACAACGCTCGACCGAACCGCTGACGGTGCTGATGATCGACGTCGACCACTTCAAGGCGTTTAACGACCGCCATGGGCATCATGGTGGCGATGAGGCTCTGCGAAACGTGGCCCAGGTGATCGGTAGCAATATTCGCCGGCCGGCCGACTTGGCGGCGCGTTACGGCGGGGAGGAGTTTGCGGTAGTACTGCCGCACACCGACGCCAAGGGCGCCTGGGTGATTGCCGAGCATATCCGCAGTGGCGTCGAGTATTTGCCAAGGAGGGCGGGAGACGAACAATCGGTCACCGTGAGCATCGGCATGAGCACCTGGACCAAGCGCAGCCGTGTGTCGTTAGAAGCACTGCTGTTGAGCGCGGACCAGGCGTTGTACGAAGCCAAGCATACGGGGCGTAATCGGATTGTGGACAGCGCTTTGCTGTAACACCGCAACCCGCACGTATCAATCGAGCCAGGGTGCATGCATCCCGACACGGCGCCCCGCATGGCGCTAAGGATAGGCGTTATGCCTTGTCATCCTTCCTGACGGCGGCCTCCATATAGTTATTCGAGAAAAAGTGCCTGGCGACTTTTATTTCTGGACGATAGAGGCCGTTAATCAGCTTATTGATTTCCACCTCACCCGTGCAGCTCAGTAGACGATGATTGGTCGTCGGTGAAAGCTTACGCAAATCCCGGATAAGCGATAATCCAATACCGGCCTTCATATCGCCCCCGGAAAAAACCGTTTCAAACGGTTGAAGTGTGCGCTTTGAAAGATTCGCGTATTCAGTACTGTTCAGGCCGTCAATATGCCGATCCAAATTAGGCGTCTTCGCAAAACGCATTTCAACCAGGCTTAACCACGCGGACTCCTTGAAGGCAGTCGCGTCAAAATCAAATCGGTACGTCGTGCCGCCAAACCGACTACTAGGTTTCTTCGGCTCACTGCCTGCCTCCAAGGCAAAGAACACAAAATCATCATTGCCCAACAGTTTTATATCTTCCTGAGGTGAGTTTTCAGTATTAAAAATAATATGACGATCAATAAGTTTCTGCCGCGAAAACAATGCAACGCTGTCATCGTCGCGCTTAACCGGCGCAGCTGTACTATGTGTCGCATACAGCGGCACTTTGAAGAAATTCTGCAGAAAACTACTCTCTTGTGCGGACAACCCACCGAGCTCTTTACGCAACGTATGAAGGTTGCTTCTGGAGAGGTCATCAATGTGACTCTTCTCCGTACCCGCCGCCGTGGCCTTCCAGATCGCTCCGTTGTGAATCATTCGCTCACGGCATTTGCCACTGATAAACCCCCGAAACGCCTTCACAATTTGTCGCGCCGCGACATCCTCGTGAATTCCGGAGCCTTTACCCGATGAACCGGGCAATGATGCGCTTAACGAGCCATTGACATCACCTTCGGTGACACGGCGTTTTATACCGCTGCTTTCCCCACTGCGTGATGCCTGCCCTTCGGCGAAAACTGGCAGGTTATTGGGGACATTGGTCGGGCTGATACTAGGCATAGTGACCTCTGCTCAGGCAGTTGAAAGACGTCTGCGCGACGGATGGCAAGCTGACAGGCACCTGCTGCGATCTCGATGAAAACTGGTGAAAACATTCCAGCACCCATTCAATCAATGCATTCAGGTTACTACCGAGCAGTGACAGCGACAGTTCATCGTTAGCGATGTGCTTCATCGCAACCAGGGCTTCTGACGCAGCGCTGAACCCGATAACAGCTGTGTTTTCATGCAAGTACTTAAACTGGTATTCGAGAAGAAACTTGTGCCAGTCTTCGATTTGCGCACGGTTATTCGACGGGTCCGAGAGTTCACATAGAAGCGTCATACTCTTTCTGGCGCGATTATCATAAAGCGCCAATCTGAGACCCTCCACGCGCAACTGACAAACACGTGAAGTATCAAACATGAGTCCGGGTAATCCGAGCATCATCCCAAACGCCTGTAAAATCCCGTCTTCCTTATTCATATTCGGACACTCCGGGCATAGCCGTTGAAGTCAAACTGAACACTCTTTCCAGCAGAAAAATCATCAACATAACTATTACTCCGAAACTCGAAAAAATTTCAATCCAGAGCATCCATGCGGCCAACCACGTACGTTGTTACATTACTCAGGTCTCAGACGTGAAGAAAACCGACTAACTATTGCAAGAAGATTCTGTGCATTCCTTTTGGAACTGATCTGCTCGCCGGGCCACCCATATTGCCAGTCCCGATATTCATGCAGGCCGAACAATCACGAGGTCGTTAGATTCAAGCCAAAAAAAAGGCCACCCGAAGGCAGCCTTTAAAAACTAAAGAAAGAGAGTTGTTACTTACACCGCCGCAACGGGACGCATGTAAGAGATCGGTGCGGTGCTGGCATCTTCGAAGGTCACGACTTCCCAAGCGTCTGTCTGCTCAATCAACTTGCGCAGCAGCTGGTTGTTAAGGGCGTGGCCCGACTTGAAGCCTTTGAACTCGCCTATCAGGCTATTGCCCAGCAGGTAGAGGTCACCGATTGCATCGAGGATCTTGTGCTTGACGAATTCGTCTTCGTAGCGAAGGCCGTCTTCGTTCAGTACACCATCCGCGTCGACCACAATGGCGTTTTCAACGCTGCCGCCGAGTGCGAGGTTGTGCTTGCGCAGGTACTCGATGTCACTCATGAAACCAAAGGTACGGGCGCGGCTGACTTCTTTTACGAACGAAGTGCTGGAAAAATCCACGCTTGCACTTTGGGTGCGGTCACGGAATACCGGGTGATCGAAATCGATCTCAAAGCTCACTTTAAAGCCTTCGAACGGGACGAAGGTGGCGCGCTTGTCGCCGTCTTCCACTGTCACTTCCCGCAGAATGCGAATGAACTTCTTGGCTGCGTCCTGTTCTTCCAGGCCGGCAGATTGAATCAGGAATACGAAGGGACCAGCGCTGCCATCCATGATCGGGACTTCGGACGCGGAGAGCTCGACGTAGGCGTTATCGATGCCCAGGCCAGCCATGGCCGAGAGCAAGTGCTCCACCGTATCCACTTTGACGTCACCGTTGACCAGTGTGGTCGACATCGTGGTTTCGCCAACGTTTTCCGCGCGAGCAGGAATCTGCACCACAGGGTCCAGGTCGGCACGCACAAACACGATGCCGGTGTCGACAGGTGCAGGCTTGAGGGTCAGGTATACCTTCTCCCCGGAGTGCAGACCTACACCTGTGGCACGAATAATATTCTTCAGGGTGCGTTGTTTAATCATGGCTTGGACCGCTTCAGCGCAAATTGCGAACTGGTATCAACAAAGGCTGGCGATAATAGCAGACCAGACCTTTGCTGAACACCAATCACCTTCATAGCCCTGATACATTCCATTAATCGGCCTGACGACGCAGGAATGCCGGGATATCCAGGTAGTCCAGATCGTCTTGCGGATTCGGGCTACGGGACGCCGCAGCACCGGCCTGAGCCTGGTTGCGCATCACGGTCGGACGGTCCAGGTCACGGTAGTTCACCGACGGCAATTCCTGGCGCGAAGGCGCTGGAGCAGCAGTCGACTGGCTGGCGTGGCTGGCCTGGCTGTTGTGCAGGGTGTTGTCGATGACCTTTACAGGCTTCTCGATTTTCGCACCCAGGCCGGTCGCAACCACGGTTACGTGCAGCTCGTCGCGCATGTCCGGATCGATAACGGTACCGACCTTGACCATGGCATGCTCGGATGCGAAGGCTTCGATGATGCTACCCACGTCGGAGTACTCACCCAGGGACAGGTCAGGGCCAGCGGTGATATTCACCAGGATGCCGCGTGCACCTTGCAGGTTCACGTCTTCGAGCAGCGGGTTGCGGATGGCCGCTTCGGTGGCTTCGCGTGCACGGTTCGGACCGCTGGCGCAGCCAGTGCCCATCATCGCCATGCCCATTTCGCTCATGACGGTACGTACGTCGGCAAAGTCGACGTTGATCATGCCTGGGCGCTTGATGATGTCGGAGATACCGCGAACGGCACCGGCCAGTACATCGTCAGCCTTGGCGAACGCGGACAGCAGGCTTGCGTCCTTGCCCAGGATGGTCAGCAGTTTCTCGTTGGGGATGGTGATCAACGAGTCGACGCTTTCAGACAGCAGACGGATACCTTCGTCGGCGATCTGCATACGCTTGCGGCCTTCGAACGGGAACGGACGGGTCACGACAGCGACGGTCAGGATCCCCATTTCCTTGGCCACTTCGGCAATGATCGGCGCTGCACCGGTACCGGTACCGCCGCCCATGCCGGTGGTGATGAACACCATGTTGGTGCCTTGCAGCACTTCGGCAATACGCTCGCGGTCTTCCAGGGCAGCTTGACGGCCGACTTCCGGATTGGCGCCAGCGCCGAGGCCCTTGGTCACGGCTGTGCCCAATTGCAGGATGGTCCGCGCGCCGATGCTTTTCAGCGCCTGGGCATCAGTGTTGGCGCAGATGAATTCAACGCCTTCAATGTTGCTCTTGACCATATGGTTGACAGCGTTGCCGCCGCCACCGCCGACACCGATTACTTTGATAACCGGGCTAGCGGGGATGTTGTCTACGAGTTCAAACATGTTCCCTCTCCTTTCGTTTTCTCTAGTTTTTTCGCCTACTGCTTTACTGCAGCTCCAAGTTGCAAGCTATTAGCTGCAAGCCTGAAGCGTGTTACTTGAAACCTAAAATTCGCCGCTTGAAGCTTGAAGCTTGAAGCTTGAAGCTTGCCGCCTGAAGCTAACTTCGTCAGAAGTTCCCCTTGACCCACGCCTGCAGCCGCTCGAACAACGGCGCTTTGGCTTCGTCATCACTGCGGTAGCTGTCGCGGATACTCGGGCCCGACAGGGAAATGCCGTCGGTCTGCTTTTGCAGCCCGTACAACAGCAAGCCCACACCGGTGGAATAAATCGGGTTGCGCACAACGTCGCCCAGGCCCTTGACGCCATGGGGCACGCCCAGGCGCACCGGCATGTGGAAGATTTCCTCGGCCAGTTCGACCGCGCCTTCCATCTTCGAGGTACCACCGGTCAGCACAATGCCGGCCGGGATCAAATCTTCGTAGCCGCTGCGGCGCAGCTCGGCCTGGATCAGGGTGAACAGCTCGTCGTAACGCGGTTCGACCACTTCGGCCAGGGCCTGGCGCGACAGTTCGCGCGGCGGACGGTCGCCGACGCTCGGCACCTTGATGGTTTCACCGGCACCAGCCAGCTTGGCCAGGGCGCAGGCGTAGCGGATCTTGATTTCTTCGGCGTACTGGGTCGGTGTACGCAACGCCATGGCGATGTCGTTGGTGACCTGGTCGCCGGCAATCGGGATCACGGCGGTGTGACGGATCGCACCCTCGGTGAAGATCGCGATGTCGGTGGTGCCGCCGCCGATGTCCACCAGGCACACGCCGAGTTCTTTTTCGTCGTCGGTCAGTACCGAATACGCGGACGCCAACTGCTCAAGAATGATGTCGTCGATTTCCAGGCCACAGCGGCGCACGCATTTTTCAATGTTCTGTGCCGCGTTGACGGCGCAGGTCACCACGTGGACCTTGGCTTCCAGGCGCACGCCGGACATGCCCAGCGGCTCGCGAACGCCTTCCTGGTTATCGATCACGTAGTCCTGCGGCAAGGTATGCAGCACACGCTGGTCAGCCGGGATCGCCACGGCCTGGGCGGCGTCGAGGACGCGCTCGAGGTCGGCCGAGCTGACCTCACGGTCGCGGATCGCCACGATGCCGTGGGAGTTCAGGCTGCGGATATGGTTGCCGGCCACGCCGACGAACGCCGAGTGAATCCGGCAACCGGCCATCAGCTGCGCTTCTTCGATGGCGCGCTGGATCGATTGCACGGTGGACTCGATGTTCACCACCACGCCCTTCTTCAGGCCCCGGGACGGATGCGTGCCAATACCGACGATTTCGATCGTGCCGTCTTCACCGACCTCGCCGACCAGCGCCACCACCTTGGAGGTGCCGATATCGAGACCGACGATCATTTTGCCGCTTTGCACGTTTGCCATGGGTCCTGCCTCTTCTTAATTCTTCGCGACAGCGGGTTGTGCTGCCGTGGGCGCCGCCGGTACACGCCAACCGACGGCCAGGCCGTTGGCGTAACGCAGGTCGACGCTCGCAATGTTCGTGATCTGTTCTTTCAAGGTTTTTTCATAGATGGCAATAAAGCGGCGCATCTTTTCCACCAAGCGGTCGCGTCCCAGCAACAACTCGATGCCCGGGCCGGAACTGCCTGCCCCGGTCGTCAGAAACCAGCTGCCCCGCTCACGCAATTCCAGGCGTGCAATGGAGAAGCCCAGTGGCCGCAGCATCTGGCTCAAGGCCTGGTACTGCTGCATCACCTGCTGTTGCGCCCGCTGCGGCCCGAACAGCTGCGGCAGGTGCTCATAGTTCGCCACTTCACGCGGCGCAAACGCCTGCCCCTGGTTGTTCAACAGTGCCCCGTCGCCCCAACGGGCCACGGGCAGTTGCTCTTCCAAGCGGATCGTCACCTGGTCCGGCCATACGCGGCGGACTTCGGCGTGGGCGATCCACGGCATCTGTTCCAGCTCGGCGCGCATGCCGGCCAGGTCGATGGTGAAGAAGCTCGCCGCCAGGAACGGGCTGATGCGCTGCTGCACCGCTTGCTGGCTGATGTAGCTCAAGTCGCCCTGCACGCTGATCTTGGTGATCGGCCGGTCGGCATACGGCAACAGGCGCTGCGCGCCCTCGTAGGTGCCGAAGCCCAGCACCACCAGCAACACCGGCCAGAACAGCGCTTTGACGAAACCAAAGTTGGCTTTGGGCAGGCGCGCCGACATCGGCTCTTTGGCCACCATGCGGCTGGCACCCCGTGGCACCGGCTTGCGGCTCGGTGCTTGTGGGGGCTGATGACGAAGCGATGCGCCTTTCATGTCTTAGCCTCTTGGCTCGATGCTGGCGGCCAGGATCGCCAGCACCAACTGCTGGAAATCCAGGCCGGCGGCACGGGCGGCCATAGGGACCAGGCTGTGGTCGGTCATGCCCGGTGCGGTGTTGACTTCCAGGAACCAGAAATTGCCCTGGTCATCCTGCATCACGTCTGCCCGCGCCCAACCGGCGATACCCAGCGCCTCACAGGCTTTCGCCGTGAGGTCCATCAACTGTTGTTCCTTGGTTGCGTCAAGACCACAGGGAATCCGGTACTGGGTATCGGAAGCCACGTACTTGGCGTCGTAATCGTAAAAAGTGTGGGGCGTGCCCAATGCGATGGGCGGCAATACCTGGCCACGCAGGGTGGCGATGGTGTACTCGGGACCCTGGATCCACTGTTCCACCATCACTTGCGAATCGTAGGTGCTTGCCGCTTTCCATGCGTCGATCAATTCGGCGGCCGAGTTCACTTTGGCCATGCCGATACTGGAGCCTTCATGGGCTGGTTTGACGATCAAAGGCAGGCCCAGTTCCTTGGCCGCAGAAATACAATCGTATTCGCTGCACAGCACGGCGTGACGCGGGGTCGGAATCCCCAGGCTGTGCCACACCTGCTTGGTGCGCAATTTGTCCATGGCCAGCGCCGAGGCCAGCACGCCGCTGCCGGTGTAAGGGATGCCGGCGCATTCGAGCAGGCCCTGCATGCTGCCGTCTTCACCGCCACGGCCATGCAGAATGATGAAGGCGCGGTCGATCTTTTCGGCCAGCAGACGCGCGAGGAAGTCATCGCCCACGTCGATGCCGAAGGCGTTCACACCCGCGCCTTGCAGGGCTTCAAGCACGGCATTGCCAGACTTGAGCGACACTTCGCGCTCGGCGCTCTTGCCGCCGAACAGCACCGCGACGCGACCGAAGTCGGCCGGCGCGACCGTGGAGAACAGGGAGGCGTAATCAGTGATCATTTCGACTTCCCCTTCTCGGCGGCAAACAGCGGGCTGGCCAGCAATTTAGGCGCAAGACCACCGATATCACCGGCACCCTGGCACAGCAGGATGTCGCCGGCGCGCAGCAGCGGCTTGACGATCGGCGCCAGGTCCACGCCACGCTCGATGTAGATCGGGTCCAATTGCCCGCGCTGACGGATGCTGTTGCACAGCTTGCGGCTGTCGGCGCCCGGGATCGGTTCTTCACCGGCCGGGTAGACCTCCATCAGCAGCAGCACGTTGGCATCGGCCAATACATTGACGAAGTCGTCGTACAGGTCGCGGGTACGGCTGTAGCGGTGCGGCTGGTAGACCATCACCAGGCGGCGCTCCGGCCAGCCACCGCGCACGGCCTTGATCACGGCGGCGACTTCGGTCGGGTGGTGACCGTAGTCGTCCACCAGCATCACGTCACCGCCTTCGACCGGCAGGTGGCCGTAGACCTGGAAGCGCCGGCCGACACCGGCAAAGCGCGACAGGCCTTCGACAATGGCTTCATCGCTGACGCCCTCGTCGGTGGCAATGCAGATGGTCGCCAGGGAGTTCAGTACGTTGTGGTTGCCCGGCATATTCACCGAGACATCCAGCGGCTCGCGGTCGGGGCGCAGCACGGTGAAGAAGGTCTGCATGCCTTGCTGGCGTACATTGATCGCGCGTACGTCGGCGTCTTCGCTGAAGCCGTAGGTCACGGTCGGGCGCTTGACCTGCGGCAGGATTTCGCGCACCACCGGGTCGTCCAGGCACACCACCGCCAACCCGTAGAACGGCAGGTTGTGCAGGAAGTCGACGAAGGTTTTCTTCAACTTGTTGAAGTCACCGTCGTAGGTCGCCATGTGGTCTTCGTCGATGTTGGTGACGACGGCGACCAGCGGTTGCAGGTGCAGGAAGCTCGCGTCACTTTCATCGGCTTCGGCGATCAGGTAGCGGCTGGTGCCGAGCTGGGCATTGGTGCCGGCTGCATTCAGGCGGCCACCGATGACGAAGGTCGGGTCCAGGCCGCCGGCGGCGAACACCGAGGCGATCAGGCTGGTGGTGGTGGTCTTGCCGTGAGTACCGGCGACGGCGATGCCGTGGCGGTAGCGCATCAGCTCGGCGAGCATCTCGGCGCGCGGCACCACGGGGATACGGCGCTCGAGGGCGGTGGCCACTTCCGGGTTGGAGGTGTTCACAGCACTGGACACCACCAGGACATCAGCCTCGGCGGCGTTCTCGGCACGGTGGCCGATAAAGATCTGCGCGCCAAAGGACTTCAGGCGCTCGGTGACCGGCGACTCTTTCAAATCAGAGCCGGACACCTGATAGCCCAGGTTCAGCAATACTTCGGCAATGCCGCACATGCCCACGCCGCCGATACCGACGAAGTGGATGCGACGGATGCGGCGCATTTCCGGTTGCGGCATGGCTTTCTGATTCTCAACCATGGGCCACCTCCAGGCAGATATCGACCACTTTTCGGGTTGCGTCTGGTTTGGCCAGGCGGCTTGCGGTGCTCGCCATGCTATTGAGTCGTTCCGGTTGCATCAAAACCTCGGTCAGGCGTGCGGCCAAATCGGCGGCGCCAGTCGTTCTTTGCGGCAGCAGGAAGGCAGCGCCCTCCCCGGCCAAATATTCGGCGTTGCGGGTCTGGTGATCGTCGATTGCATGGGGCAGAGGCACCAGCAACGACGGCAGACCGGCGGCGGCCAGTTCACTGACGGTCAGCGCACCAGCGCGACAGACCACCAGGTCGGCCCAGCCATAGGCTTGGGCCATGTCTTTGATGAAGGGCTGTACATTCGCCTCGACACCGGCTTCGCGATAGCGCGTGGCGGTGACTTCATCGTGGTGCTTGCCGGCCTGATGGAAGATTTCCGGGCGCAGCGCTTCAGGGAGTTGCGCAACGGCTTCGGGCAGCAATTTGTTCAGTGGCTCGGCGCCCAGGCTTCCACCGAGGATCAGCAGATGTGCCTTGCGCCCGGCCAGCGCCTCACGGGCAAAAATGTCCATGAACAGCTCGGCACGCACCGGGTTGCCGGTGGTGCGACGTTTGTCCGAAGCCGCGAAGGTGTTCGGGAATGCTTCACATACCCGCGCGGCCAGGGGCACCAGCAAGCGGTTGGCAGTACCGGCGACGGCGTTCTGTTCGTGCACGATCACCGGCACACCGGCGAGTTTTGCCGCCACCCCACCAGGGCCGGTCACATAACCGCCAAAGCCGAGCACACACACAGGCTTCAACTGACGAATGATTTTTCGCGCCTGCATGACCGCCTTTAGCAACACGAACGGCGCCTTGAGCAGGGACAATTTGCTCTTGCCACGCAAGCCGGTGACGTTGATCAGGTGCAGCGGCAAACCGGCATTCGACACCAGCTCGTTCTCGATACCGCGCGGCGTGCCCAACCAGTGCACGCTGTAGCCACGGCTCTGGAATTCGCGCGCGCAGGCCAGGGCCGGGAACACATGGCCCCCGGTGCCGCCAGCCATGATCAGCACGTTAGCGCCCATGAGTCGGCTCCTCGGCGAAGTCGCTTTCGCTGAACTCCATCTCTTCGCTGCCCAGGTGCGTGCGACTCTCCCACTCGATGCGCAGCAACAAGCCCAGGCAAGCGCAGCAAATCACCAGCGAACTGCCGCCGTAACTGAGGAACGGCAGGGTCAGGCCCTTGGTCGGCAACAAGCCGACATTCACGCCGATATTGATCAGGAACTGGCCGATCCACAGGAACGACAAGCCGTACGCCACATAAGCGGCGAAATACTGTTTGGCTTTCTCGGCCCACAAGCCGATGTACATGCCGCGCACGCACACGAACACGAACAGCGCGACGGTGCACAGCGAACCGACCACGCCCAGTTCCTCGGCGAGTACCGAGAACACGAAGTCGGTGTGCGCTTCCGGCAGGTAGAACTGCTTCTGCACGCTGTTGCCCAGGCCCACGCCCAGCCACTCGCCGCGCCCGAAAGCGATCAACGCCTGGGTCAACTGGTAGCCGGAACCGAACTGGTCGGACCACGGGTCGGTAAAGGTAATCAGGCGCGCCATCCGGTAGGGTTGCGCCTGCACCAGGATCGTCACGGCCGCGACAGCCAGCACCACCATCAAGGTAAAGCGGAACAGACCGACACCGCCGAGGAACAGCATCGCCGCTGCGGCGCCCATCATCACCACGGTGGCACCGAAGTCGGGCTCCATCAGCAGCAGGCCGGCCATGGGCAGCAGCACGATGAACGGCTTGAAGAAGCCCATCCAGCTTTCGCGCACTTCTTTCTGACGGCGTACCAGGTAGCCGGCCAGGTAAATCACCACGAACACCTTGGCGATTTCCGACGGCTGTACGTTGAACGCACCGAAGCCGATCCAGCGCATCGAACCGTTCACCTCGCGACCGATGCCGGGCAGGATCACCATGACCAGCAAACCGAACGCACCGATCAGCATCAGCCAACCCAGGCGCTGCCAGGTGGCGATCGGAATCATCATGGTGACGATGCAGGCGCCGAGGCCGATCACCAGGTACACCAGGTGACGGATCATCATGTACAGGGTATTGCCCGACTGCACGGCGGCCACTTCGGAAGACGCCGAGGTGATCATCACCAGGCCCAGGCCGAGCAGCGCCAGGCAACCGGCGAGCATTGGGAAGTCAAGGTCGATGCCGCGCCCGGTGATGATCGGCGACGGGTACGGCTTGATGATGTTCTTCAGGTTGAGGCTCATGCCAAAGCCTCCACGGCGCGGGCGAACAGCTGGCCGCGCTCTTCATAGTTCTTGAACATGTCGAAACTGGCGCAGGCCGGCGACAGCAGCACCGCATCACCCGGCTGGGCCAGGGCCTTGCACCGGGCAATCGCGTCATCCAGGGAAGTGGCGCGCACGTGCGGCACGGCGTCACCCAGGGCGGCGGCGATCAGGTCCGAATCGCGGCCCATCAGCACCACGGCGCGGCAATGCGCAGCCACCGGGCCTTTCAGGTCCTTGAAGTCGGCACCCTTGCCGTCGCCACCGGCAATCAGCACCAGCTTGCCGTCGATATCGGCACCCAGGCCTTCGATGGCCGCCAGGGCAGCGCCGACGTTGGTGGCCTTGGAATCGTTGTAATAGCTGACGCCATCGAGGTCGCGCACCCACTGGCAGCGATGCTCAAGGCCGGCGAACGTGCGCAGGCTGGCGAGCATGGCGTCGAATGGCAGGCCAACCGCGTGGCCGAGGGCCAGGGCTGCCAACGCATTGGATTGGTTATGGGCGCCACGGATTTTCAGTTCGCGCACCGGCATCAGGTTCTGGAATTCGAAGGCCAGGTACTTCTCGCCGTTCTCTTCGCGAATGCCAAACCCCTTGAAGTCGGGTTTGCCCAGGCCGAAGGTCCAGCACGGCATGCCCTCGCCTATCAGTGGACGGCTCAGGGCATCCTGGCGGTTGACCACAAATTGCCTGGCACCCCGGAAGATCCGGTGCTTGGCCAGGTGATAAGCCGGCAGACCACTGTAGCGGTCCATATGGTCTTCGCTGACGTTCAGCACGGTCGCCACTTCGGCGCCCAGATCGTGAGTGGTTTCCAGCTGGAAGCTCGACAACTCCATCACGTACAGCTCGACGTCATCGCTGAGCAGGTCCAGCGCAGGCATCCCCAGATTGCCGCCCACCGCCACGCGCTTGCCGGCAGCCGCCGCCATCTCGCCGACCAGGGTGGTCACGGTGCTTTTCGCGTTGGAACCGCTGATGGCCACGATCGGCGCCTTGGCGTTACGCGCAAACAGGTCGATATCGCCCGACAGCTTCACGCCGCGCGCCGCAGCGGCTTGCAGGGCCGGTGTGGCCAATGCCAGGCCGGGGCTCACGTAGAGCTCATCGGCGCGGCACAGAAACTCGACATCCAACTCGCCACAACGCACTTCCACGTGCGGGTAGTCACGGCGCAGCGTGACCAGCTCCGGTGGATTTTCCCGCGTATCGGCCACGGCGAACGACGTGCCCCGGTTCGCCAGGAAGCGAACCAGGGACATGCCGCTCTTGCCGAGGCCGACAACGATGCGGAAGTGGTCTGAAGCGATCAGGGACACTCGTTTCTACCTCAGTTTCAGGGTGGCAAGGCCGACCAGTACCAGAATCACGGTGATGATCCAGAAGCGGACGATCACGCGTGGCTCGGGCCAGCCCTTGAGTTCAAAGTGGTGGTGAATCGGCGCCATGCGAAATACGCGGCGCCCGGTCAACTTGAAGGAAGCCACCTGGATGACCACCGACAGGGTTTCCATCACGAACACACCGCCCATGATGAACAGCACGATTTCCTGGCGCACGATCACCGCGATGGTGCCCAGTGCCGCGCCCAGCGCCAGAGCGCCGACGTCGCCCATGAACACCTGCGCCGGGTAGGTGTTGAACCACAGGAACCCCAGGCCGGCGCCAATCAGCGCGCCGCAGAATACGATCAGCTCACCCGCGCCCGGCACATAGGGAATCAGCAGGTATTCAGCGAATTTCACGTTACCCGACAGGTAGCAGAAGATGCCGAGGGCACCGCCCACCATCACCGTCGGCATGATCGCCAGGCCGTCGAGGCCGTCGGTCAGGTTCACCGCGTTGCTGGAGCCGACAATCACGAAATAGGTCAGCACCACGAAGCCGATGCCCAGTGGAATGCTGGCGTCCTTGAGCATCGGGATGATCAAGGTGGTCTCCACGGCGCTTGGCGCGGTGGTGTACAGGAAGATCGCCGCCCCCAGGCCGAATACCGATTGCCAGAAGTACTTCCAGCGGCTTGGCAGGCCCTTGGAGTTTTTCTCGATCACTTTACGGTAGTCATCCACCCAGCCGATGGCGCCGAACAGCAGGGTCACCAGCAGCACCACCCACACATAGCGGTTATGCAGGTCAGCCCAGAGCAAGGTGCTCACGCCGATGGACGACAGGATCAACGCACCGCCCATGGTCGGGGTGCCGGACTTGGACAGGTGCGACTGCGGGCCGTCATTGCGAACCGATTGACCAATTTGCAGGTTCTGCAGGGTGCGGATCATCCACGGCCCCAGGAACAGCGACAAACACAGCGCGGTCAGCACACCCAGGATCCCGCGCAGGGTCAGGTACTGGAAGACCGCGAAGCCTTTGTGGAACTGTTGCAGATACTCAGCCAGCAGCAGCAGCATTAATGTTTCTCCGTACTTGAGCCACACAAGGCTGCGACGACGTTTTCCATCACCGCGCTGCGCGATCCCTTGATCAAAATGGTTGTGTGTGTGTCGTGCTCGGCCGCAGCCAACGCCTGGATCAATTCGGCCTGGGTCGCGAAATGTCGCGCGCCGGAGCCGAAGGCGTTTACCGCGTGAGCCATGTTCGGGCCGACCGCGTAGAGCGCGTCGACTTTACCGGCGGCATAGGCGCCGACTTCGCGGTGGCCTTGCTCGGCCCAATCGCCCAGTTCGCCGATATCGCCAAGCACCAGCACTGTGCGTCCATCGAAGCCGTTGAGCAGATCCACGGCGGCATTGATGGAAGACGGGTTGGCGTTGTAGGTGTCATCGATCACGCGCATGCCATTACTGGCCAATTGCGCCACGGTGCGCCCCTTGACCGGCTGCACCGCACCCAGGCCTGTGGCGATGCCGAACAGCGACACACCCAGGGCGTGAGCGGCAGCGGCGGCGGCCAGCGCGTTGGCGACGTTATGGTTGCCCAGCAGGTTCAGTTGCACATGCTCATTGCCTTGCGGGGTATGCAAGGTGAAGGACGGGCAACCCCGCGCATCGACAGTAATAGTGGAGGCGTGGAAATCGGCCGCGGCGTTCAGCACGGCAAACGTCAGCACCTTGCGACCGGCGGCACGTGCACGCCAGGTCTCGAAAGCCTTGTCATCCAGATTCAGTACAGCGGTGCCCGAAGCGTCGAGGCCTTGAAGAATTTCACCCTTGGCTTCGACGATTTTTTCCGGGCCGCCGAACTCACCGACGTGGGCGGTACCGGCGTTGTTGATAATCGCGACGTGGGGCTTGGTCAGCGCCACGGTGTAGGCAATCTCGCCGATGCGTGAAGCGCCCAGCTCGATCACCGCCGCCGTGTGTTCCGGGGCCAGTTCGAGCAGGGTCAGCGGTGCGCCGAAATCATTGTTCAGGTTGCCACGGGTAGCGAGCACCGGCCCGCGCGTGCGCAGTACACCGGCCAACAGCTCTTTGACGGTGGTCTTGCCACTGGAACCGGTGACGGCGGCAACCGGCTTGTCGAAAGCGGCGCGATTCAGCGCGCCCAGTTGGCCCAGGGCCAGGCGCGTATCGGCGACCAGCAACTGCGGCAAGGTGGCGTGCGCCACTTCGCGTTGCACCAGGGCACCCACGGCGCCTTTGGCGGCGACTTCGTTGAGGTAGTCGTGGCCATCGAAGCGCGGGCCTGCGAGGGCGACGAACAACTGGCCCGGCTTGATGTTGCGGCTGTCGATACTGACGCCGTTGAACGTGCAATCGCTGGACAGCACGCGGGCGGACAACGCCTGGGCCAGTTCGCTGAATGTCATCGCCTTAAGCATGGGCGACCTCCCAGGCAGTCAAGGCGCGATCCGCCTCGACCAGATCGGAAAAGGCATGGCGCTCGCCGTTGATTTCCTGGTAATCCTCATGCCCCTTGCCGGCCAGCACGACCACATCATCCGCGCTGGCGCTGGCGATCAATTGAGCGATGGCTGCACCGCGACCGGCCACGAAGGTGACGTTGGCGGTGTTTTTGAAGCCCTCGCGGATATCGTCGAAGATTCGCCCCGGGTCTTCGCTGCGCGGGTTGTCGTCGGTCACCAGCACGCCATCAGCCAGGCGCTCGACAATCTCGGCCATCAACGGGCGCTTGCCGCGATCGCGGTCGCCGCCGCAGCCGAACAGGCACAACAGCTTGCCCTTGGCATGCGGGCGCAGCGCCAGCAGGACTTTTTCCAGTGCATCAGGGGTGTGAGCGTAGTCGACCACCACCAGCGGTTGCGTACCGCCACCCAGGCGCTGCATGCGACCGGCCGGGCCTTCCAGCTTCGGCAGGACCTTGAGGATTTCGTCGAGGGCGTAATCCAGGCCGAGCAGCGCGCCGATAGCGGCGAGCACGTTGCTCAGGTTGAAGCGACCGAGCAAGGTACTGCGCAAATGGTGTTCGCCCTGAGGCGTGACCAACGTTGCGCGCACGCCTTCGTCATTGAATCGAGCCTCACGGCAATACAGGTAAGCGCTGGAATCTTCCAGGCTGTAGCTGATCAGGCGCGCTTCGCTGTCTTCGGCAGCCAACTGGCGGCCGAACGCGTCGTCGAGGTTGACCACCCGACACTTCAGATCATTCCAGGCGAACAGCTTGGCCTTGGCGGCAGCGTACGCCTCCATGGTGCCGTGGTAGTCCAGATGATCCCGGGACAGGTTGGTCATCACGGCCACGTCAAACGCCAACGCCGTGACGCGACCCTGGTCCAGACCATGGGAGGAGACTTCCATGGCAACCGCCCTGGCACCGGCCTTTTTCAGGTCGGCCAGGGTCGCTTGCACGGCAATCGGGTTCGGCGTGGTGTGCAGGCCGCTTTGCAATGCCCCATAAAAGCCGGTGCCCAGGGTACCGACGATGCCGCAATGCTGACCCAGCAGGTCCAGCGCCTGGGCGACCAGCTGAGTCACGCTGGTCTTGCCGTTGGTACCGGTCACGCCCACCAGGTTGAGGTGGCGGCTCGGCTCGCCATAGAAGCGCCCGGCAATGTCGGACAGTTGGGCAGCCAGGTTCTTCACCGGAATCAACGGCACATCGGTGATTGGCAGCACGGTGGCGCCGTCCACTTCATAAGCCACGGCGGCGGCGCCACGCTGCAGGGCATCGGCGATATGCGCACGGCCATCGAATTTGCCACCGGGCACCGCCAGGAACAAGTCACCGGCGCGTACAGTACGGCTGTCCAGGCTCAACTCGCGGATCAACAGATCGCGGCCGGCATGGGCAAAAATCTTGTTCAGGCTAAGAGACATCAGCCGCGCCCTCCATTGGCTTTTACGGCGGCTACCGGCGGTGCGGCGTTCGCCTGCTGGGTCGGCGGCAGATTGTCCGGCGTGATATTCATCAGACGCAGGGTGCCGGACATCACTTTGCTGAACACCGGCGCCGAGACCAGGCCACCGAAGTAACCGGCTTTGCTCGGTTCATCGATCACCACGACGATGGCGTAGCGTGGGTCGCTCATCGGGCCGAAACCGGCGAACAGCGAGCGATAGGAATTTTCCGCATAACCCTTGGTGCCGACCGAGGTTTTACGCGCAGTACCGGATTTGCCGGCCACGTGATAGGCCGGCACCTGGGCGCGGAATACGCCACGCGGCGCCTCGATCACTTGTTGCAGCATGCCTTGCATGGTCTTGGCGACTTTTTCCGGAATTACCTGGGTGGCTTTCGGCGCTTCGTCGACATGGATCAGGCTCAGCGGAACCATGCGGCCGTTATTGGCCAATACAGAGAAAGCATGGGCCAGCTGGATCGCGGTCACCGACAAGCCGTAGCCGTAAGACAGCGTGGCGGTCTCGGCTTTTTTCCAGTCGCGGTAGTTCGGCAGGTTGCCTACGCGCTCACCGGGGAAGTCGAGCCCGGTGGGTTGACCCAGGCCGATTTTTTGCGCCAGGTGGTAGATGGTTTCGCCGCCGATATCGAAGGCGACCTTACTCATGCCTACGTTACTGGAGTTGATCAGGATGCCTGTCAGATCCAGCACCGGGCCCTCGGTGCGAGACACGTCACGAATGGTGTACTTGCCCAACTGCAGCGTACCTGGATACACCTCGACCTTGTCGCTGGGCTTCCAGCGTCCGGTTTCCAGGGCGGCACTCATGGAGATGGCTTTCATGGTCGAACCGGGCTCGAACACGTCGATCATGGCGCGGTTGCGCATCATCGCCGGTTGCAGGTTGCGACGGTTGTTCGGGTTGTACGTCGGCTGGTTGACCATGGCGAGGATCTCGCCGGTCTTCACGTCCATGATCACCAGGCTGCCGGCTTTGGCGCCGTTCTCGATGATCGCGTTACGCAGTTCGCGGTTGGCCAGGTATTGCAGGCGCAAGTCAATCGACAACGCCAAGGGCTTACCGGCCTTGGCGTTTTTGGTGACCTGTACATCCTTGATCAGTCTGCCGCGCCGATCCTTGATGACCTGGCGCTTGCCGGGCACCCCGGCCAGCCATTCGTCATAGGCCAATTCGACACCTTCGCGGCCATGGTCATCGATATCGGTAAAACCGACCATGTGCGCAGTGGTTTCCCCGGCCGGGTAGAAACGACGAAATTCCTCGATGCCATAGACGCCGGGAATTTTGAGGTCGAGCACTTGCTGACCCTGCTCAGGGGTGAGCCCGCGAACCAGGTAGATGAATTCTTTATTGGCCTGGGCTTCCAGGCGCTCGGTCAGCGCTTTGCGGTCCTGCCCCAGGGCCGCGGCGAGTTCGGGCCACTTGTCCTTGGCAACCTGCAATTCCTTGGCGTTGGCCCACAGGGTGGTCACCGGCGTGCTCACGGCCAGGGGCTCGCCGTTACGGTCAGTGATCAGGCCACGGTGCGCGGGAATCGGAATATGTCGCAAGCTACGGGCATCGCCCTGGCCGATCAGGAAGTCACGGTCGACGACCTGCAGGTCGAAGATCCGCCAGACGATCGCGCCCACCATCAATGCCAGCAAGCCGAGCATCAGGCGGAAGCGCCATGGATAGAGTGCGCCCTCGAGCTTCATCATGGCGCCACCATGCGAACGTCGGCAGCGCCCGGAATGTGCATCTTCAGCTGTTCGGTGGCCAGCACTTCGATACGGCTATGGGCCGTCCAGGTGCTCTGCTCCAGGATCAACCGACCCCATTCCGCCTGCGCCTTGTCGCGCACGCTCAACTCCCCATAGAGGGTATTGAGCAACTGACGATTCCAATGCGCGCTGTAGGACACCGCAATCGCGGACACCAGCACGCCGACAAACAGCAGCAACATAAAGAAGCTGCCGCCCGGCAGGGGTTTGGCGAAAAGCTTGCTCACCGCAACTTCTCCGCGACGCGCATGACGGCGCTACGGGAACGTGGGTTGGCCTTGAGTTCGGCTTCGGAGGCGAACTGCGCTTTGCCATGGATTTTGATTTTCGGCACAAAGGCTTCGAAACGCACCGGCAGATTGCGCGGCAGGTTGTCCGATTCGCCCTTGACCAGGCGACGCATGAACAGTTTGACGATGCGGTCTTCCAGGGAATGGAAGCTGATCACCACCAGGCGACCGCCCACTTCCAGCGCCTCGAGGGCAGCCTCGAGGCCGGCCTCCAGATCGCCCAATTCGTTGTTGACGTGAATGCGCAAGCCCTGGAACGCACGGGTCGCCGGGTTCTTGCCCTTCTCCCATGCCGGGTTGGCGACCTTCAGCACTTCGGCCAGGTCAGCGGTGCGTTCGAATGGCTGGATCTCGCGGCGCTCGACCACGGCGCGGGCCATGCGGCCGGCGAAACGCTCTTCACCGTATTCCTTGAACACCCGGGCGATTTCTTCCACTGGCGCGGTGGCGATGAACTGCGCGGCGCTGACGCCACGCGTCGGATCCATGCGCATGTCGAGGGGACCGTCGTTCATGAAGCTGAAGCCGCGCTCCGGGTCATCGAGCTGCGGCGAAGACACGCCCAGGTCGAGCAGAACCCCGGCCACCTTGCCCGCCATGCCGCGCTCGGCGACTTCGGCGCCAAGCTCCGCAAAGCTGCGCTGCACAACGACAAAGCGGCCGTCTTCGGCCGCTAGCGCTTGCCCGGTGGCAATCGCTTGAGGGTCTTTGTCGAACCCGAGGAGTTTACCGTTGGGCCCGAGCTGGCTGAGTATCAACCGACTGTGCCCGCCCCTGCCGAAGGTGCCATCCAGATAGCAGCCATCTGCGCGTACGGCGAGAGCCTCAACGGCTTCGTCAAGCAGTACGGTGATGTGGTTAAAGCCGCTATCAATAGTCACAGGATCAAATCACGCAGTTCATCAGGCATGGCGCCCGGTTGTTGAATAGCAGCCAGGTCAGCTGCAGAAACAGCATCCCAGGCATCTTCGTCCCACAATTGGAACTTGTTCAGTTGGCCTACCAGCATGGCGCGCTTGTCGAGCCTGGCGTATTCGCGCAAACGCGGAGGTACCAGGAAGCGACCGCTGCCATCGAGTTCAAGGTCGACGGCATTACCGATCAGCAAACGCTGGAGGCGGCGGTTTTCTTCACGCAATGAAGGCAGCGCACGCAACTTGGTTTCGATCAACTCCCACTCGTCGAGGGGGTAAACACATAAACAAGGGTCAACAGCGTCAATCGTGATGATTAACTGCCCTGAACTTCGCGAAATGAGCTCGTCACGATACCGGCTCGGCATGGCGAGACGGCCTTTTGCATCGAGACTGATAGCGTTAGCTCCGCGAAACACAGATGCGTTTCTCCAAATTTTAGCGTTTTACGTTCAAAAAACCCACTTTGTGCCACTTTCCGCCACTTGCGCACACTATAGGAATGCGCCCACCACACCGTCAAGGCGCGGATAGCAGGAAAAGCCTTACAGAACGGAGATTTACGAGCGTAAAGAGAGGAGAAACCCGACTTCAGCGTTGTTTTTGACTCAACAAGCGCAGATAACTCAAAGAGCTGAGGCTCAAAGTTAAAGTGATTTATTAAGAGTAAGATTTTTTTGGTATTACGAAGACGCATCTGCCAATGATTTGGCAGGGAGGGATTCTTGCGTTACTACCGGTTTCTGCCCGAGGTTCGGACGGAAGGAAAAAAGGTGGAGAGTCGATCTGTAAGCCGGGTTCTGTCTTGAACAGTCATTCGTCTACGATGGCCATCACTGGACATCTTTAGCAACCTACCCGGTCCCAGCGCGGGCCACGCCTTGGGACCCTATTTGGTCTTGCTCCAAGTGGGGTTTACCTAGCCACGAACTGTTGCCAGTCGTGCGGTGCGCTCTTACCGCACCTTTTCACCCTTACCGGCACCGAAGTGCTTAGGCGGTTATTTTCTGTGGCACTTTCCGTAGGCTCACGCCTCCCAGGCATTACCTGGCACTTCGCCCTATGGAGCCCGGACTTTCCTCCCCCCCCTAATTTTCATAGAGGGCAGCGACTGTCCAATCGACTCTCCGCCGCGCAGGTTAACGGCACCACGGCCTCAGGACAAGTATTAAAAGCGCAGCATTGCCATCACGTTCGGACGAAACACCGGCCCGGCCCCGGAACTATTCGGCTTTCTGTTTATCGAGCGCGGCTTGATACAACACATTCTTGCGCACCCCGGTAATTTCCGCCGCGAGGGCGGCAGCGCGTTTGAGCGGCATTTCCTTGAGCAGCAAATCGAGGATGCGCATGGCTTCGCTGCCGACCGCGTCCTCACTCTCCGGAGCCGTCCAACCGGCCACCAGCACTACGCACTCCCCACGCTGCTGATTGCTGTCGCCTTCGACAAACCCCCGCAGTTCTTCCAGGGGCAGGCCCTTGAGGGTTTCAAAGGTCTTGGTCAACTCACGCGCCAGCAGCGCCAGGCGTGCGCCGCCGAACACCAGCTCCATATCCTGCAGGCATTCCAGGATGCGGTGCGGAGCTTCGTAGAAAATCAGCGTGCGCGGCTCTTCCTTCAACGCCTGGAGACGGGCGCGACGCCCTACCGTCTTGGCGGGCAGGAAGCCTTCGAAGATAAAACGGTCCGACGGCAAGCCGGCTGCAGATAATGCGGCGATCAGCGCGCACGCGCCCGGAACAGGCACTACATTGATACCAGCGGCGCGCGCCTGGCGGACCAGATGGTACCCAGGGTCGGAAATCAGCGGCGTGCCCGCGTCGGAGATCAGCGCAATATCATCACCTGCCAGTAAACGGGTGATAAACCGGCTGCCCTCCTCGCGCTCGTTGTGTTCATGGCAGGCCGCCAGTGGCGTGCTGATTCCAAAATGCTGCATCAACCGTTGGGAGTGCCGCGTGTCTTCCGCCGCGATCAATTTAACCTCGCGCAACACCTTCAATGCCCGGGCACTGATGTCGTCCAGGTTGCCAATGGGCGTCGCCACGACAAAAAGCGAGCCTGCAGTGGAATTCAAAGGACCTGGAGCAGTCAAAACGCACACCTCGATGATTGGCAAAAGCCACATTGTAGCGCGTCGACGCGCTGAAAATATGCCGTCACGGCGGATGTCGTTTCAGCCATTGTTAGCAACTGGCAACAATTGCACGATCTAAATCCACGGTTTCACGCCACGAACATCGCGCCTGAGCCAGTGCTTGGGTACACTTCCACGCTAATTTGATCGGTATCAGGAACACTTACATGATCGCTTGCCTGCGGCTGCTCTCCGCCCTCTGCCTCGCTGCCTTGCTGGCCGCTTGCGCCAGCTCGCCCTCGTCCAGCCTTGGCGACCTGCCACGCACGCCGGACGCCAGTATCGAGCAACTGCTCGAACAGGCCACCTCCGCCAGCACGCCGGAAAAGGCCGCATTGCTGCGCCTGAGTGCGGCTGACCTGGCCTACCGGCAGAACAATCCTGGCCGTTCCTCGCAGATCCTGGCCCAGGTCCCCCTGAATGTTCTGAAGCCGGCCGCGCAAATATTTGCCAGCACCCTGGCGGCGGAACTGGCGATGACCCGCAACCAGCCCAAGGCTGCCTTGACGGCGCTGGACCACCCCAGCCTGCAAAGCCTGAGGGAGCTGCCGGCCGATCAGCAGGTCCGCACCGGCACCGTGCATGCCCGCGCCTATGAAGCCGACGGCCAGACCCTGGCTGCGGCGCGCGAGCGTGTCGCCATGGCGCCTCTGCTCAGCGGTGACGCTGCCAACAGCAACCACGAAGCGATCTGGGCGCTGATTGCCGCACTGCCGGCCGAGCAGCTGCAAGCGACCGGCAACCCGACGCTGGACGGCTGGATCACCCTGGCCCAGGCGGTCAAGGGCGCCGGCACACTGGAACAGCAGCAAACCGCCATCGACACCTGGCGTGCGCGCAACCCGGGCCATCCGGCGGCTGTGCAATTGCCGACGCCGCTGACCAAACTCAAGGAACTGGCCAGCCAGCCGCTTAACAAGATCGCCCTGCTGCTGCCGCAGGAAGGCGCCCTGGCGTCAGTCGGCAAAGCGTTGCGTGAAGGCTTCATGGCCGCTCACTACCAGGCCGAACAGGCCGGGCAGAAGCCGCCGGTGATTGAGTTTTACGACAGCTCGCGCCTGACGTCCATCGACGACTTCTATGCCAAGGCCCAGGCCGCCGGCGTGCAACTGGTCGTCGGTCCGCTGGAAAAGCCGCTGGTCAAACAGCTCAGTGCTCGCCCGCAGCTACCGATCACCACCCTGGCGCTGAACTACAGCGAAACCGATCAAGGCCCGGCGCAACTGTTCCAGTTCGGCCTGGCAGCTGAAGACGAAGCCCGTGAAGTGTCGCGCCGCGCCCGTGCCGACGGCCTGCACCGCGCCGCCGCCATGGTGCCCCGTGGCGAATGGGGCGAGCGCGTGTACAAAGCGTTCCGTCAGGATTGGGAAGCCAACGGCGGCACCGTCATGGGCGTCGAGTATGTCGATCAGCCGGTAGCGCTGGCCCAGCAGATCGCTGACCTGTTCCAGCTGCGCAAAAGCGAAGGCCGCGCCAAGAGCCTGCAAAGCACCGTCGGCACCGACGTTGCCGCCCAGCCGTCGCGTCGCCAGGACATCGAGTTCATCTTCCTGGCCGTTACCCCGCAACTGGCCCAGCAGATCAAGCCGACCCTGAACTTTCAATACGCCGGTGATGTGCCTGTCTACGCAACGTCCCACGTATTCAGCGCCAGCGGCGACCGCAACCAGTACCTGGACATGACTAACGTGATGTTCTGCGAAACCCCTTGGTTGCTCAACACCACCGACCCGCTGCGCAACCAGGTTGCCGCACAGTGGCCGCAAGCCAATGGCAGCCTGGGCCGCCTCTACGCGATGGGCGTCGATGCCTATCGCCTGGCGCCACGCCTGGGCCAGCTCAAGGCGTTGCCGGACACCCGGGTCGACGGCCTCTCCGGCAACCTGGGCATCGGCGCCAACCAGCGCGTTGACCGCCAGATGCCTTGGGCGAAGTTTGTCGGTGGCGAAATCCAGCGACTGCCGGACACCCCACGCTGATGCCCGAGCGGTCCAGCGCACAAAGCGGCAAGGATGCCGAACACCAAGCGTTGAGCTACCTGCAACAACAGGGTCTGCGCCTTCTGGCGCAGAACTGGTTATGTAAACGCGGTGAGCTTGATCTGGTCATGCTTGACGGCGATACAGTAGTATTCGTCGAAGTCCGCTACAGAAAACACGCACAATGGGGTGGCGCGCTCGCCAGTATCGATGGGCGCAAGCGTCAGAAGCTGATACTCGCCGCGCAGTTTTTCCTGCAAAAAGAGCATCGCTGGGCCAATTCCCCCTGCCGTTTCGATGTGGTTGCCATGGAAAGCACACCGTCGGGCCCTGCTGATCTGAACTGGCTCAAAGATGCCTTCGACAGCTGACTCACCCGGCACCTTCACCACACACTTTTGCTCTTTGCTTTGCGGGCTGCACATTTCCGTGCCAAACAGCCGCGCTAATTAAGGTCACACAGATGGACATGCAATCCCGAATTCGCCAGCTTTTCCAGGCCAGCATCGACACCAAGCAACAGGCGATGGACGTACTTGCACCGCACATCGAGCAAGCCAGTCAGGTCATGGTCAATGCTTTGCTCAACGAAGGCAAAATGCTTTCGTGCGGTAACGGCGGCTCGGCCGGTGACGCCCAGCATTTTTCCTCCGAGTTGCTCAACCGCTTCGAGCGCGAGCGCCCGAGCCTGCCGGCGATCGCCCTGACCACCGACACGTCGACGATCACGTCGATCGCCAACGACTACAGCTACAACGAAATCTTCTCCAAACAGATCCGCGCCCTCGGCCAGCCGGGCGATGTGCTGCTGGCGATTTCCACCAGTGGCAACTCGGCGAACATCATTCAAGCGATCCAGGCCGCACATGATCGCGAAATGATTGTCGTAGCCTTGACCGGGCGCGACGGCGGCGGCATGGCCTCATTGCTGCTGCCTGAGGACGTGGAGATTCGCGTCCCGGCCAATGTCACTGCACGCATTCAAGAAGTCCACCTGCTGGCGATCCACTGCCTGTGCGATCTGATCGACAGCCAACTGTTCGGGAGTGAAGAATGACCGTTAACCGCCTCAGCCTTTTGGCCATCACGCTGTGCCTCGCCATCAGCGGTTGCAGCACGGCAATCACCGCAACACGGGACACGCCCATCCAGGACGACCGGGGCACACGCACCTTCGGCAGCACCATCGATGACTCGCTGATCGAAACCAAGGTCAAGGTCAACGTCGCCAAAGCGGCTACGGACCTGGGCAACGGCGCATCGCGCATCGTCGTGACCAGCTTCAACGGCGTCGTGTTGCTGGCCGGTCAGACTCCGCGCGAAGACCTCAAGGCCCAGGCTGAACAGGCTGCCTCGGCGGTGCAGCGGGTCAAGAAGGTGCACAACGAACTGCAGGTCATGGACCCTATCACCCTGCTGGCAATCAGCAACGATGCGTTGCTGACCACCAAGATCAAGGCGCAGATGCTTACCGACAGTGCCGTGCCGGGCTCGCGCATCAAGATCGTCACCGACAACGGCATCGTCTACATGATGGGCCTGTTGACCCAGGCTGAAGCCACTCGCGCGGCCAACCTGGTACAGGGCGTATCCGGTGTGCAGAAAATCGTGAAGGTGTTCGAATACATCGACTGATGTAACCGCCAGCCACAAAAAAGGGCGCCGAGCAGTCAATGCACGGCGCCCTTTTTTGTAGCAGTAGTTTACTGGTATTGCGAGTACGGGTTGCCCTGGAACTGGTTGTTCTGTTGTGGCGCCTGTTGCTGGGCGCCCGGCTGACCGTACTGCTGGCCAGGGATCGGGCCAAGGTTCACTTCTACGCGACGGTTCTGGGCACGGCCATTGACGTCAGCGTTACTGGCAATCGGATTATCCGGGCCGGCACCGCGTGCGCTCAGGTTGGCGGCGCTGACACCCTGGGAGGTCAGGTAATTGGCCACGCTCTGCGCACGGCGCTGGGACAGGTCCATGTTCAACTGGCGGCTGCCGGTGCTGTCGGTGTAGCCAACGATCTGGATGGTGTTCTGGTTGAACTGCTTGAGGGAGTTGGCCAGGTTGTTCAGCGGCTGATAGAAGCTGCTGGAGATGGCGTCGGAGTTGGTGGCAAAGGTGATATTGCCGGGCATGATCAACTTGATCTGGTCACCCTGGCGCTGTACTTCAACCCCGGTGTTGGCCATGCTTTCGCGCAGTTTTTTCTCTTGCTGGTCGGCGTAGTAGCCATAGCCGGCAGCGCCGGCACCCGCAACCACTGCGCCAATCAGCGCACCCTTGCCACGGTGGTTATGGTCGATGGCCGCACCGGCCAGTGCTCCGGCCAGCGCGCCGAGGCCGCCGTACTTGGCGGTCTTGCTCATGCCGCTCTCGGAACCATTGCCGGCCTGTCCCTGGCTGCCATCATAAGGATTAGGTGAAGCGCAGCCGGACAACAAGGCTACAGCGGTAGCAACAACAAGCAGACGACGCGGAGTGAACATGAAGGAAGCTCCTACTTATGCATTCTGTGATGCAGAGGACGTGGGCAACGGACCTGTGCCGGGTTTGGAACACGACAGGCGGTAAAAATTCCGTGAGCGAGGCGCAAACCGGAGTCAGCCGGGCTATGGACCATTCACGTGTGGGAGCGGCGTGCTCCCGACCGCGGTGGATCAATCGATTCAACTATAGCTGACACACCGTTATCGGGAGCAAGCCCCCTCCCACAGAGGCAGCGTCCGCCCGCTGCATCAGGCACGCACAAAGGATGATCGAGCCGGCGGACTGCTAAGCTACCCGAACTGAATCCCACGGCAATGACCACTCCGCAGTCAGTCGTATCTGGAGCAATATGTATGGCGAATCAACAGGTCATCTGTGAACACTGCGACTGCGTGTACCAGAAAGTCACGCTCGCCAGGCATCAGAAAGCCCTGTGCATACGCTGCGACGGGGTACTGCAGCGCTATAACGGCTTGTCGGTGCAGCAGCGCCTCGCGTTGACGGTCACCGCTGCGGTGCTGTGGGCGTTCGCCAATTTCTATCCGGTGATGAGCATCAGCCTGCAGGGCTTGAAGAACAGCGCGACGCTATGGGATTCAGTGGTTGCGCTGAGTCTGGGGCCGATCACGTTTATCGCACTGGTGGCGGCGATTTCCATCATTATCGCGCCGGTGTTCCAGTTGCTGCTGCTGATCTGGGTATTGAGTTTCGCCCTCACCGGCAGGCGCTCGCCGGCCTTCAAGCTGTGCATGCGCTGGCTGGAAGCACTCAGGCCCTGGAGCATGCTGGAAGTCTGCCTGCTGGGCGCGATGGTGGCTGTGTTCAAGCTGGCCGGCATGCTCGATGTGATACCCGGCATCGGCCTGTTCGCGCTGGCCGTCCTCAGCCTTTTGCTGATCCGCATCGCCGGGCGCGATGTGCGCGACCTGTGGGACACCCTATGAATTCCCCCCCCACCGCCCGCCAGCTCAACCTGTGCCTGTGCCATACCTGCGGCCAACCTTGCGACATGCGCTTGGAGCCCACCGAGTGTGACCGCTGCGGCGCCCCCTTGCACCGACGCAAGGTCCAGTCCCTGACCCGCACCTGGGCCTACCTGCTCACCGCGCTCGCCTTTTATGTGCCGGCGAACGTATTGCCGGTGATGAAAACCACCATGCTCGGCTCCGGGGCGGACAGCACCATCATGAGCGGCGTGCTGGAATTCTGGCAGCATGGCGCCTGGGACATTGCCCTGATCATTTTCATCGCCAGCATTGCCGTGCCGGGCATCAAGTTCGTGTCGCTGGGGTTGCTGCTGATCACCGTGCAGCGTAAAAGCCGGTGGGCGCGCAAGGAGCGCTCGAAGCTGTTTCGGTTCATCGAGCTGATCGGCTACTGGTCGATGCTGGATGTGATCGTGGTCGCGCTGGTAGCCGCGCTGGTGAAGTTTCAGGCCCTGGGCAACATCGAGCCGCGCCTGGGCATTCTGTTTTTTGGTCTGGTGGTCGTGTTTACGATGTTGGCCGCCATGAGTTTCGATCCCCGGCTGATCTGGGAACATCCACACAACGAGGAGACCTCGGATGAGCTCATCCAAGGCTGACAACACGGCGGGGCAACCCGCGATCAAGACACGTCGCTTCAGCGTTTCGCTGGTATGGATAGTGCCGATTGTCGCCGTACTGGTGGGTCTCTCGCTGGTGGTCCACAGCATGCTTCAGGAAGGGCCGGCCATCACCCTCAACTTCAAGACCGGCAGTGGGCTGATCGCCAACAAGACCGAGGTGAAATACCGCAACGTGGTCATCGGCCAAGTGACCGGTGTCGCCTTGAGCGATGACCAGAAAAGCGTCAACGCCACTGTCGAATTGACCAAGCAGGCCGAAAGCTTCACCCGTGAAGACTCCAAGTTCTGGGTGGTGCGGCCGCGCATCGGCGCCGGCGGCGTGTCCGGCATTGATACCTTGCTGTCCGGCGACTATATCGGTGCCGATATTGGCCAGTCCGATACCCGTGCCAAACAGTTCAAGGGCCTGGAAAACCCGCCGCCCATCACCTACGGCGAGCCTGGCAAACGCTTCACCCTGCATACCCAGGGCCTGGGGTCGCTGGATATCGGCTCGCCGGTGTATTACCGCAAGATTCCGGTCGGCCAGGTCGTTGCCTACGCATTGGACAGCGAGGGCAAGGGCGTGAATATCGAAGTGTTCGTGCATGCACCCAATGACGCGTACGTCACCGAAAACACACGCTTCTGGAATGCCAGCGGTGTCGACCTCAGCGTCGGTGCCAATGGCTTCGAGATGAAGACCGAATCGGTGTCGTCGATGTTGATGGGCGGGATCTCCTTTTTGGCGCCGCCCTACAGCCCCAACGACAAACCGGCCGAAGAGAACCGCAACTTCGAACTGTTCGAAGACCAGCAAAGCGCCCTCGCCCCACCCAATGGCCGGGGGCAATACATGGTGCTGCGCTTTGATCAGGCCCTGCGTGGACTGAAGGTCGGCGCGCCGGTGGAGTTCCTCGGGGTCGAGTTCGGCAAGGTGGTCTCGATCAATCTGGATTTCGACGCCCGCAAACGCAGTTTCCCGGTCAATGTCGGCATCGTGATCTACCCGCAACTGCTCGGCCAGGCGCACACCAAGTTGCTCAAGGCGATGAACAACAACCCTGACGATGAGGCCGCCGGCGTGCGCCTGATCGGCAGTTTCATCGAAAACGGCCTGCGCGCCCAGGCCCGCAGCGGCAACCTGCTGACCGGCCAGCTGTACATTGCCCTGGACTTCTACCCCAAGGCCGAGAAAGTCGCGTTTGACCCGAACCAGCGCCCGGTCGGCATCCCCACCATTCCCGGCAACCTGGAACAGTTGCAGGAGAAATTCGAAGGCATCGTCAACAAGCTCAGCCAACTGCCTGTCGAGCGCATTGCCGGCAACCTCGACGCCAGCCTGGTCGAGCTGCGCAAGGGCCTGGCCCAATTCAACGCCAAGACCCTGCCCGGCGTGCAGACCACCCTGGGCGACGTGAGCAAGACCCTGCAATCGGCCAGTTCCACCCTGGCCGAAGACTCGCCGCAGCGCGAGCAACTGACCCAGACCCTGGATGAACTGGCGCGCATGTCGCGCTCCTTGCGCGAGCTTTCGGATTACCTGGGCCGACATCCGGAATCGCTGATTCGCGGTCGCGCCGATAACGCCGCGCCCCTCGACCTGCAAGGGCCACCCCGCAAATGACTATTGGAGCCGCCATGACGTTGCCGTTGAAAATCACCTGGGTGACCGCCCTCTTGCTGCTCGCGGCGTGCCGCAGCGAGCCGATTGCATTCCACACCCTGACCCCGGCGCACGGGAGTAACGCCACGCGCGCGGATGCCGGTGGAATACGCATTGAAAGCATCAGTGTGCCGCCTCAGGTCGACCGTGCGCAGATCGTGATCCGCGAGGGCGACAGCGGCCTGGCGATTCTGGAAACCCAGTGGTGGGCGGCGAGCCTCGCCGATGAGCTGAGGAGTGCGCTGGTGGACCAGTTGGCCAGCAGCGATGCCCGACAAGCCGTGTCGTTGCGTGTCGAGGTGCAGCGCTTTGACTCGGTGCCTGGGCACTACGCGCTGCTCGACGTGCGTTGGCGCCTCAGGCCGGTCGGCGGTGGTGATCGCCCTGGGCTGACCTGCCGCTCGACCTTACAGTCACCCGCCGGTCCGAGCATCGATGACGTGGTAGTGGCGCACCAGAACAACCTCAAGCGCTTCGCCGCGCTGATCAACAGCGCCGCAGGCTCGTCCCTGACGCAGTGCCCGCGCGCGCAATGAGCGGTTCAATCAGCCCAGCAGCCCCATCGACTTGGCCCGCGCCACCGCCTGAGTACGGCGCTCCACGCCGAGCTTGCTGTTGATATGGCTGGCGTGGGTTTTCACGGTGTGCAGGGAAATGAACAACTGGTTGCTGATCTCCTGGTTTGAACAGCCCTGGGCGATCAGTTGCAGTACCGCCAGTTCCCGTGTGCTCAGGGTCTCATGATGAGGCGCGCTCTCGACACTGGTGACGGCCGGTAGCAGCGCCAGCAAGGCCTGATTCAGCGGAACGTGCGGATGCTTGCCCAACTGCTCGCGCATCCACTGCGGGTATTGCTCCAGCAACCGCTGGAACGGTTGCAGTGCGCCCCCCGCGCCGGCTTCAAGGGCGCGGGCCAGCACCGGCCCGGCCTTGGCTTCCTGACCACACGCCAGCAGCACCTGCGCCTGCTGGGCCAGGGCGATCAGGGCAATCATCTGGCGCCCGCTATCGAGCGCCTGTTGCGCCAGGTCCTCAAGCCGTTGCAGCGCCTTGTCGGGCTGATGGCGAATGACATCCAGCGCGGCCTGTTGCAGCTCCACATGTTGCGGCAAGTGCGGGTGAAACTCCGGTGCGGCGGCAGCCTGCTCACCGGTGTAGGTCTGTCCCAGCCGGGCCAGCCAGGCCTCGGCCAGGTCGGTACGGCCCTGGGCCAGCCACAGCTCGCATTTGATCAGGGTGATCATCGCCAGGTAGTAGATCGGCGGCACGTCCCAGATATGCATCAAGCGTTCAGCCTCGGCCAGCTCGGCAAAGGCAGTGGAAAAATCGCCACGCCGGCCTTCGAAGCTGGCGATCACACAATGCCCGATCAGCACGCTGATATCCCGGCAGGCGCGCGCCTCAGTCAGGCCGGCCCGCAACCGCGCAAGGCCGGCTTCGGACTGGTAACGCAACAGCAACAGGTAGCCTTCATAGAGCGACAATCGCGCACGCACGGCATACAGCCGCTGAGCCGCCAGCCCGTGCAGGCGCTGCAGGCCCTGGCGCACTTCGTCCAGGGCACGCAGGACCTCACCCCGCGCCTGCAGCACCCGGGCCCGGTCGTAATGGGCCAGGGCTTCGAACAGCGGATTACCGACACGCTGCGCCAACTCCAGGGACTCGCGATTCAGGCCACGGGCGCGCCACAGATCGGCATCGACAATCGCCAGGTTAGACAAGGTCGACAGGCACATCAGGCGCTGGCCATAACGCTTATGCGGCAGGCTTTCCAGGGCCTCGCTGCAATAGCGCTGGGTCAATTCGCGGTCCCCACGCCCGCGGGCGATGATCCCGCTCAGTGCCAGCCATTGGGCCAGCATGGATTTCTGCGCGGTGGCCGACGGCGCCGGCAGGAAGCGACTGAGGTAGCTGGATAATTCCTGCGCCGCGTCCAACTGGCACGCCAGCCCCAGCGCCCAGCTGTAGAGCACGATCAAGCGCGGTGTGCTGATCAACAGGCTGTCGGGCAAGTCCATTTTCCAGCGCAGCAACATGCCGACATTCTGTTCCGCCAGCAGCTGCTCCTCTGACAGGTTCTGCACCAGGTTCGCTGCCACATCCAGGTGACCGGCCCGCAGCGCCTGCTCCACCGCCTCATCTATCAAGCCCTGGGCGTTGAACCAGCGACAGGCGCGCAGGTGCAGACTGGCCAGGGGTAACGTCGCGCTCTTCTCGCGGCGCGCGCGCAGCAGGTCGGAAAACAAATGGTGATAACGGTACCAGCGACCGTGTTCATCCAACGGCACCAGAAATACCTGATGGGCCTGCAGGTAGCGCAGGATTTCCGGGCTGTCGTGGGCCTCACGGACTGCGTCGCACAGCTCGCTGCAAAAGCGCTCCTGGGGCGCGGTGTCGTACAGAAACGCCTGGACGTGTGCAGGCAGGCAGTCGATCACTTCTTCCAGCAAATAATCGCGAATCAGTCCTTCGCCGCCGTTCAGGCCTTGGGGCAAGGCACCGTCGCTGCCGGCTTCGGAGGCTGCCAGCAACCAGAAGCGCAGGCCGGCGACCCACCCCTCACTGCGACGTATCAGGTTCTCCAGGGCCTCACCGCGCAGCGAACTGCTGTGCCGGTGCAGCACGGCCAGGGATTCGTCATGGGTCAGGCGCAGATCGTGCTCATGCAATTCCAGCAGGTGCCGCGACAGGCGCAGGCGTGCCAGATGCCAGTCCGGACGCTGGCGGCTGGTGACCAGCATCACCAGGCCATCGGGCAAATGATTGAGGAAAAACTGCAGGCAACGGTCCAGCACCGGGCCCTGGGCCAAATGGTAGTCATCGAGTACGAGCAACAGCGGTGCCTGGACGGATAAGTGCACCGTCAGCTCATCGAGCAGGCCATCGAGCCATTCTTCAAAGGCGAAGGGTTGGTGACGCTGACGCATTTTCAGCAGGCCCAGGGACTGGGCGCCGAGGTGCGGGAAATACTCGCGCAAGCCTTCGAGCAGGCGTTCGAGAAAACGGCCAGGATCGTTGTCCCGTGGGCTCAGGCCCAGCCACAGGTTTTGCCAGTGGGCCGGCAGGCTCTGACAGAACTCGACCGCCAGGGAACTCTTGCCGAATCCCGCCGGCGCGCTGACCAGCAACAGTCGCCCTTCCAGGCCGGCGCCCAGGCGCTCGCACAGGCGTGGGCGCAGCACGTAGCCGTCAGGCAGCGGCGGCCTGTAGAAACGGCCTTCCAGGCTCGGAATCACCGCGCCGGCAGGCCCCTGGATTCGGGACAGATCATTCATCGCCGGGCTCTTGTAGAAGGCTGTTGTCGGCACTGCAGATGTGCGCAGACTAGCGGTAAAAGCGGCGCGATTGTAGATCTTTGCAACAATTGTCTGAAAAAGAACTGCGACAAAAAATATCCCTACAGACACCCCAAACTAAATGTGGGAGGGGGCTTGCTCCCGATGGCGGTGGATCAGTCAATACATGCATCGACTGTCGCGCCGCCATCGGGGGCAAGCCGCCTCCCACATGGGGGTATCAGCGCAGGTTAGCGAACGCCGTCCTGGCGCAGCGCTGCCGGGGTGAAGTCGCTGGTGGTGGCGGTGAAGCCGAAGTCATACGCCTGCTTCTCTTCGTTCTTCATGCCCAGGGCCAGGTAGCGGCCGGATTGCAGATCGTAGAGGGTTTCCAGGGCGTACCACGGTACTTGCTTGTCGTAGTAGTTCTCGGCATGGGCTTCGGCAACGCGCCACAGTTGGCCACGGCCGTCGTAATGGTCGATCACCGCTGCTTGCCAGGTGTCCTCGTCAATGTAGAAGTCACGTTTGGCATAGATGTGGCGCTGACCTTCCTTCAAGGTGGCGACCACATGCCAGACGCGGCGCAGCTCGTAGCGCGTCAGGTCCTGGTTGACGTGGCCGGCCTTGATGATGTCGGCGTATTTCAACTTCGGATCGTCGATCTTGTAGCTGTTGGAGGCGATGTAGATTTCCTTCTTGCCTTCCAGTTTCCAGTCGTAGCGGTCCGGCGCGCCGTTGTACATGTCGAGGTTGTCGGAGGTGCGCAGGCCATCGGCGGCCGTACCCGGCCCGTCATAGGAAACCTGCGGCGCCCGACGCACGCGGCGCTGCCCGGCGTTGTAGACCCACGCCGAACGCGGTTCCTTGACCTGGTCCAGGGTCTCGTGAACCAGCAGCACACCACCGGCCAGACGCGCCGGAGCGGTGACTTGCTGCTTGAAGTAGAACAGCACGTTGCCAGGGTTTTTCGGGTCGAAGTCCTTCATTTTGTCGCGGAACACGAACTGATCGCGAAAGTACACCAGGCTGTAGGAACCGTTGGTTTGCGGGGTGGCCTGGGTCACCAGACGGGTGACGCTGCCGCCGCGATAACGGGTGATGTGGTTCCAGATCACCTCGACGCCGCTTTTCGGAATCGGGAACGGCACCGCCGTCTCGAAGTTTTCCAGGCCGTTGCCGCCGGACACCAGGTTGGTCGTGGTGGCGTTCTTCTTGATGGACGCGAACACGTCAGCCGGCACCGTGGCGCCGCGATGGGTAGCGTACACCGGCATCTTGAAGCTGTCCGGGTAACGCTTGAACATCGCGTACTGCCCGGGGGCCAGTTTGTCTTTGTATTGCTCGACGTTCTGCGCGGTGATAGTGAACTGCGGTTGTTCGCTGGCATAAGGGTTGGCCAGGAAACCCTTGGCATCCACCGCCCCTGCGTTAACCGGCATCGGTGACCATTTGGGAATGGTGCCGGCCGCGTTCCCGGCCATTTCGGCGCCCATCGGGGTCAGGGTGGTGCCCAGCTTGGCGGCTTCATCCGCCGACACTGCCGCCATGACGTTGCTCGCCAGGATCGACAGCCCAAGCACACCCACGTGCAACAGACTTTTAGTTATTTTCATGTTCTGGACTTCCTGAATACATACCACTTGAAAAGAGCGTGCTTAGAAGTTGGCGCCAAAGCTCAACGCGACAAAGTCGCGGTCATCCACGGTGCTGAACTTGCCACCAAAGAAGTTGGTGTAGGCCAGGCTCGCGGTGTAGGTGTTCTGGTATTCGGCATCCAGGCCCAGGCTGACCGCCTTGCGCCCTTCTTCGAAGTTGCCGCCAGGGCCTGGCGAGTAACCTTTGACGTCATGGGACCAGGCTACGTTGGGCTTGAGATTGACGCCGGCGAACACGTCCGGGTATTCCCAGATGGCACGGGCGCGGTAGCCCCAGGACGTTGCAGTGGTGTAGCCGTCGTTATTGCAGTTGGTGTTCAGGCCGGCTGCGTTGGGCAGGCCGGCACCGGTTGCGGTCGAGTTGTTGAGGGCGTTGCAGAACCCGCCTGGCAAGGTGCCGGGACCAAATACCGGGTCGCGGCCATAGCGGGCCTGGGATTTGCTTTCGAGGCCGCCCACATGGGTCACGCCGATTTCACCGACGGTGGTCAGGCGGCTGGCGCCCATCACCTGGTCGAAGAAGTGCGTGAAAGTGGTCTGGAACTGGGTCACTTCCTTGCGGTTGTAACCATGCAGGTCCTGGCCCGGCGAGCCCTTGAGCACGGACGCATTGCCAAAGCCCGGGATCGGCGTCACCCCGGCGAACAGAATGTCGGTGGTGCTCAACTGCACCGGCGCATTCGGCCGGTAGCTCAACTCACCGCTCCAGGCGGTGCCGGTGGGCAAGGTGGTGGAGAAGCTCAGGCCGTAGAGGCGGATATCTTCCGGGTACTCGACGAAGTAGTTCGAACTGCCCGCCACGATCAGCGGACGCAATGCCCCCAGCGGCCCCAACGGACGGGTGTAGGCCGCCGATGGCGCGCCCTGTGCGCTGAAGATCGGCGCACGGCTGTGGTAGTTCATGAAGTAAGCGCCGAATTCGGTGTCCAGCGGCTCGAAGTTATAGTGCATGGCCACGCCGAACTGGCCGCTGTCGCGGGCATCACGGTCCGGGCCACGGCGCACGAGTACGCCTTCACTGTTGACGTCCACACCCAGCGCGCCCAGGGTCGGCAGCGCCGCGGCAGGGATGGTCGAGCGCTTGTTCAGTACTCGCAGGTTGTTGCTGCAGCCGTCGGAAATCACGTCCGGCTGCGAGAAGAAGGTGCCGCAGTTGTCGGTGACGGTCTGGTCCCATTCCAACTGGTAAAACGCCTCGGCCGACAGGTTGTCGGTGAGGGTCTGGGACACGTAGAACATGTTGACCGGAATCAGGCCTTCCTTGATCTCGGCGCCCGGACGACGAAACGCCGAGACGTCGATCGGGTTGATGGAGTTGATACCGCCGCCAATGAAGGTACTTTCGCCCCAGCTCACCACCTGCTTGCCGAAACGCACGGAACCCGGCGCATCGGCGATCGAGTAGTTGTGGTAGACGAACGCATCGAGGATCTGCCCGCCGGAGGACTTGGCGCCTTCCTTGCGGTTGTTGTCGCTGATGTCCTTGAACGGACGGCTTTCGTCCTTGAGTTCAAAGTCATACCAGTACTTGCCACGCACAAACACACCGGTGTCGCCGTACTTCAGTTCCAGGTCGTGGATGCCCTTGAAGATCTTCGAAAAGGTTTCTCCGCGCTTGAAGTTCAGGTGCCCGTCGTCGGAGGTCTGGGACAGGCCCCTGCCGCCGTTGTTGGCACCGATCAGGTCACGATTGGCCTTGGACGTGCTCCAACTGGCGCCTACCGACAGGGACGAGTCGAAACTCCCTTCGATTTCACCAATGTTGAAACTGACGCCGAATGCGGGCCCGGCGAGCGTAGAAGCGAGACTGACGGCCAGAGGCAGACGTGCCCGGCGCCAGAACTGGTTTACTGAGGTCATCGACGCTACTCCATGTGCATTTTATTGTTATGGCAGTGAGCTCTTTCGGAGGATGCATGTAACGGCCGGGATACAACGATTCCAATGCCGAGCGACAACCGGGCCACCCTCACCCGAAGCGCAACATCCACGAAAAACTCTGGAAGGGACTATAGCCAGCAGGGGGTAGTGCTTGATCCCTCTAAAGTGTGATTTGCATCACCAACCCGTCTGCCCCAACCCTTTCGCCACGCCGACGAAGGTCGACGCGGCAAGGATGGCTGAAATTTGGCAAATCACAAGTAAAGGCCTGAGATAGAGCATTGCCGCCCGCGAACGGGCACGGCACGCGGCGTCAGAGGGTCGACAGGAAGGTGCTGTTGTTGGCCTGCCACTCGATGATGTCGATACGGATACGTTTTTTGTCGAGCTTGCCGACGCTGGTCTTGGGAATTTCCGTAACAACCGCAATCTGGCTCGGAATCGCCCACTTGCTCAAATGGCCCAGCTCAACGAAGGGCTTGAGGTGTTCCTTGAGCTCACGAGCCCCTATCACATGGCCATCACGCAACACCAAGAGGGCAAACGGGCGCTCACCCCACTGCGGGTCGGCAATCCCCACCACCGCTACTTCGCGTACCGCCGGGTGGCGGCTGACCAGGTCTTCCAAGGCCAGGGAGGAGATCCACTCGCCTCCGGTCTTGATCACATCCTTGATGCGGTCACGGATATCGATCACGCCGAACGCGTCCAGGGTGGCGACATCACCGGTGTGCATCCAGCCACCGGCCCACAGCTCGGCGCCCTTTTGCGGCTCGTTGTAATAACCCTCGGTAAGCCAGGGCGCGCGCAGTACCAGCTCACCCTGGGATTCGCCGTCGGCAGGCAAGAAGTTGCCGTCGATGTCCATGATCGCCGCTTCCACCAGCGGCCCGGGCACCCCGGCCTTGATGCGATAGGTGGTGCGTTCGTCTTCGCTGCCGGCCATCAGCTCGGCGTTGAGGTGGGCACAGGACACCAGCGGCCCGGTCTCGGACATACCGTACGCGGCCGTCAACTGGATGCCACGGGCCTTGGCGGCTTCGTACAGCGAACGGTTGAGCGCGCTGCCGCCGATGACGATTTTCCAACCGCCGAAATCCACGTCCTGGGCGGCCTTGGCATTGAGCACCATTTGCAGGATGGTCGGCACACAGTGCGAAAAGGTGACCTTTTCCTTGCGCCATAGCTCCACCAGGTATTCGGGGTCGTAGCGGCCGGGGTAGACCTGCTTCAAACCGAGCATGGTCGCCACATAGGGCAGGCCCCAGGCGTGCACGTGGAACATCGGTGTGATGGGCATGTACACGTCGTTGGTGCCCAGCAAACGCACGCTGTCAACGCTGCCCATGATGGTCGCCACACCGATGGTGTGCAGCACCAACTGGCGGTGGGTGAAATACACGCCCTTGGGATTGCCGGTGGTGCCGGTGGTGTAGAAGGTGGTGGCGACGGAATTTTCGTCGAAATCCTCGAAGTGGTACGTCGGGCTTGCCGCCGCCAGCAGGGTTTCGTACTCGCCCACCAGGTTGGGCAGGTCGGCCGTCTTGCTGTCGCCGTCGGTGATCAGCAAGGTCTTGGCGACGCTGGTGAGCTGCCCGGCGATCGCCTGGTAAAGCCCCACGAACTCGCTGTTGACCAGCACAAAGCGGTCGTCGGCGTGGTTCATGGTGTAGAGGATCTGTTCCGGCGACAGGCGCACGTTGATGGTATGGATCACCGCGCCGATCATCGGGATGGCGAACATGCATTCAAGGTAACGATGGCTGTCCCAGTCCATCACCGCCACCGTGTCACCGGCCTTGACCCCGGCTTCGGTCAATACATTGGCCAGGCGCGCGACGCGCTCGATCAAGGTCGGGTAGGTGTAGCGCAGCTTGTCGCGGTAGATGATTTCGCGGGTCTTCTCGTAGCGCGTCCCGGACATCAACAGGCGTTTGATCAACAGCGGGTATTGGTAAGCGCCTTCGGCGGGTGGGATAACACGGGTCTGCAACATACGAATCCCTTTTATGACTGCGCGGTCTTGGCGTGAAGACCTGCACTGTAGAGACGTTATGTTTCAACCAAATCAGCCAAAGGAATGATTTGCAGCATCCAGCAAATGCTAGCTTTTAGCCATGATCCTGGGCTCATGAAGATCCAATGTGGGAGGGGGCTTGCTCCCGATGGCGGTGTTTCAGCCAAGTATTTATTAGCTGATCCACCGCTATCGCGGGCAAGCCCCCTCCCACATTTTTTACCGTGCCCGCTCAAGGGCAGCGATTACTTCATGCTCGTGAACGCCAACTTCACGCCAATCGCAATCAGCACCGCCCCCATGGTGCGATCAAACCAATGCCCCATCTTCGCAAACCCGGCGCGCACGCGCTGCTGGCTGAACAGCATGGCCACCAGGCAAAACCACAGCGCCGTCGCTACCGCCAGGTACACGCCATAACCGGCCTGCACCGCCAGCGGTGTGTGCGGGTTGATCACCACCGTGAACAACGACAGGAAAAACAGCGTGGCCTTGGGATTCAAGCCGTTGGTTACGAAACCTGCGGTAAACGCGCCACGTGGGGTGCGCTCGCCCGCCTCGCGCTGCAGCTCGCCTTCCACTGGCGGCTTGGCCGGCTGCGCGCGCAGCGCCTTGAAGCCGATATACAGCAGGTACGCCGCTGCCGCCCATTTCAGTGCATTGAACAGCACGATGGATTGGGACACGATCAAACCAATGCCCAGTAACGAGTAACCGACGTGGAGGAAAATCGCCGAACCGACGCCCAGCGCAGTCCACGTGCCGGCGCGACGGCCATGGGTCACGCTTTCACGCACCACTACGGCGAAGTCCGGCCCTGGGCTGGCCACCGCCAACAAGTGAATCAAGGCCACGGTCAAAAACTCGGCGACGTACATGCTCACTCCACTAAGTAACGGATTATTTCATCTGATAGGCTCAACAGATTACGCCTTCGAACCCCGCCGCAAAAGGTACAGTTGATGATGAACAAGCGCCGCGCCGTCTTCCTCGATCACCCCTCCCTGGACCTCGGCGACCTCGACCTCAGCGGGTTGCGTGACTGCTTCAGCGAGCTGCAGCTGTTCGAGCAGACCACGCCGCAGAATCTGCTCGAACGCTTGCAGGGTGCCCAAGTCGCCATCAGTAACAAAGTCCCGCTCAGCGCCGAGATCCTGGCGGCCTGCCCCGAGCTCAAGCTGATCCTGGTGTCGGCCACCGGCACCAACAACATTGATCTGCAGGCCGCCCGCGCCCGGGGCATCACCGTGAGCAACTGCCAGGGCTACGGCACACCCTCGGTGGCGCAGCACACGATCATGCTGCTGCTGAATCTGGCCACGCGCTTGAAGGACTATCAGCGCGATGTGGCCGCGGGCAAGTGGCAGCAAGCCCGGCAGTTCTGCCTGCTGGACTATCCGATTGTCGAGCTTGAGGGTAAGACTTTAGGCCTGCTCGGCCATGGCGAACTGGGCAGCGCCGTGGCCCGTCTGGCCGAAGCCTTCGGCATGCGCGTGGTGCTGGGCGCGATTCCCGGGCGCCCTGCCCGCGCCGACCGCGTGCCGTTGGATGAACTGCTCGGGCAGGTCGATGCGCTGACGTTGCACTGCCCGCTCAACGAGCACACCCGTGACTTTATTGGCGCACGCGAACTGGCTCTGCTCAAGCCCGGCGCTTTTGTGGTCAACACCGCACGCGGCGGCTTGATCAACGAACAGGCCCTGGCGGATGCATTGCGCAACGGCCACCTGGGCGGCGCGGCCACCGATGTATTGAGCGTGGAGCCACCGGTCGATGGCAACCCACTGCTGGCCGGTGATATTCCTCGGCTGATCGTCACTCCACACAACGCCTGGGGCAGTCGCGAAGCGCGCCAGCGCATCGTCGGCCAGTTGACGGAAAACGCCCGAGGCTTTTTCAGCGGCGCCCCGCTGCGCGTCGTGAGTTGTTAAACTGCGCCCCTTTTCAAGGAGCAGACCATGGATCCGCGCAGTGAAGTACTGCTTCGTCAGGCCGAACTTTTTCAAGGCAACCTGCTGCTGGTTGGTTTGCCTGCCGACGATTTGCTCGGCCGCCTGCCCAACGCCCACGGCTGGAGCTGGCATGCCGGCGATCAGGCGGCGCTGGAGGCGCGTTTTCCCGAGCGCAGCCAGTTCGGCGTGACTGTGCCCGAGCGCGCATTCGATGCAGCGGTGATTTTCCTGCCCAAGTCCAAAGACCTCACTGACTACCTGCTCAACGCCGTGGCCGCGCGCCTGCCCGGCGCCGAGCTGTTCCTGGTGGGCGAGAAAAAGGCCGGCATCGAAAGCGCCGCCAAGCAGATGATCCCCTTCGGCAAACCGCGCAAGCTGGATAACGCGCGGCACTGCCAGCTCTGGCAGGTCACCGTGGGCAACGCGCCGCAGGCGCCCGACCTGGATAGCCTGGCGCAGACTTTCGAGGTACCGCTGGTCGACGGGCCGCTCAAGGTGGTGAGCCTGCCGGGCGTGTTCAGCCATGGTCGCCTGGACCGTGGCACCGAACTGTTGCTGGAACACCTGGACAAGCTGCCCAGCGGTCATTTGCTCGACTTTGGTTGCGGCGCCGGCGTATTGGGAGCTGCGGTAAAACGTCGCTACCCGCACAACAGCGTGACCCTGCTTGATGTGGACGCCTTCGCCGCCGCCAGCAGTCGCCTGACCCTGGCAGCCAATGGCCTGCAAGCGGACGTGTTGACCGGTGACGGCATCGACGCCGCGCCGATGGGCTTGAACGCGATTTTAAGCAACCCGCCGTTCCATGTCGGGGTGCACACGGATTACTTCGCCACGGAAAATCTGCTGCGAAAAGCAGGCAAACATCTGGCAAAAGGCGGCGAACTGCGTCTGGTTGCCAATAGCTTCCTGAAATACCAGCCGCTGATCGAAGAGCACCTGGGCATCTGCGTGATCAAGGCCGAGGGCAATGGTTTTCGCATCTACCGGGCCAAGCGTCCCTGACGGGCTTTTGAAAAAGAAGGCTTGCCGAATGGATTTTGCCTAGGCAAAATCCGCTCCGTCCTAGGGGAGTAGTCTCCCATGAGCGCCACGCTCATCCGGCATACGTCAACATACTTGGTCAGCAGACCATGGCGTATGCGACCCAGGAGTCCGCACAGACGGACCGGGGTTTGACAAGACCTATGACACGCACACCTTACCCGGGGCGGGAAGGCTGTACGTGTCATAGCCGTGTCGACCCGCCCCTGGAAACCTACCTGATGCTGGATTCACTGCTCGTACCTACCGCAATCGTTGCCTTGGCCGAAATCGGCGACAAGACGCAACTGCTCGCGCTTATTCTCGCTGCTCGTTTTCGCAAGCCCTGGCCCATCATCGCCGGCATCGTCGCCGCGACCCTGGCCAACCATGCGGCTGCCGGTGCGGTGGGGGCCTGGTTCGGGAGTTTCTTCTCCGACGCGGTGCTGCACTGGATTCTCGCGGCGAGCTTCTGCGCCACGGCGCTGTGGACACTGGTGCCGGACAAACTCGACGATGACGAAGCCAGCACCACGCGCAAGTTCGGGCCGTTCCTGACCACGCTGATTGCGTTCTTCCTCGCGGAAATCGGTGACAAGACCCAGATCGCCACAGTGATGCTGGCGGCCCAGTATCCGGAGTTGTGGCTGGTGATTATCGGTACCACCTTAGGCATGTTGATTGCCAACGTGCCGGTGGTGCTGGCGGGGAATTTCGCGGCAGAGAAGCTGCCACTGACCCTGATTCGGCGACTGGCGGCTACGGCGTTTTTTGTACTGGCGGTGGTGGCGGTGTACAAGGCCATGCAGAGCAGCGGCTGGATTTAGCTAAAAGCTGCAAGCTGCAAGTTAAAAGCTGCAAGAAGAAGCATTGCTTTTTCTTACAGCTTGAAGCTTGCCACTTGCAGCTCAAGCCCTAGGACTTCTTGGCCTGTTGGTACAGCGGCATGACCTTCGGAATCGCCGCCTGCAACGAGGCGATACGGCTGTCCGAAGCCGGGTGAGTACTCATGAACTCCGGCGGTGCGCCTTCGGAAGCCTTGGCCATCTTGTTCCACAGCGTGATGGCCGCGTTCGGGTTGTAACCGGCGCGGGCGGCCAGCTCAAGGCCGATCAGGTCGGCTTCGTTCTCATTGCTGCGGCTGTTGGGCAAGGTCATGCCATAGTTGGCCACGGTATCGGCCAGCGCAAGGCTGTCCTGGCCGAGTCCGAATATTGCCCCGGCGCCCTGCTTCGCCATCTCGATACCGTAGGCCTTGGACATGGCTTCGCGGCCGTGCTCACGCAAGGCGTGGGCGATTTCATGGCCCATCACGGCGGCGAGTTCATCATCGGTGAGCTTGAGGTTATCGATCAATGCGCTGTACACCAGGATCTTGCCACCCGGCCCGCAGTTGGCGTTCATCTCATCGCTCTTGATCAGGTTCACTTCCCACTTCCATTGCGCCGCATCCGGGCGGAAGGTCGGTGCCTGGGCGATCAGGCGATTGGCGATGGCCTGCACGCGCTTGGCGTTGGCGCTGGTCTTGTCCAGAACCCCTTTGCCACTGGCCTCGCCCAGGGTCTGCTGGTAAGACTGGGCGTACATCTGGTCGACTTCCTGGCTCGACAGCATGCTGAACATGTACTGCTTGCGCTCAACCCCAACCGCACCGCCGCTGGTGGTGTTGACCGACTGACACCCGGCCAGCAACATCGCTGCAACCAACCCGCTTACCGCCAATGACTTCTTCATGAACACACTCCCTGGAAACATGGCGCGTATCGTAGGCGCACATTTGTATCGGCGCCAGATACATCAGACGTTTAACGGGTGTATTTCGGATCCCTCTCACGTTCCGGCCGATACGCTCAGGCTCAAGCCGGGGTCAGGCACTCCGGCCCATTGAGCTTGGGATCGTTGACCATATTGGCCAGTACCCGCTCGCGCAAAGCAGCGGGTTCGGCGGCCAGCAGACTTTGCAGCACATGCAGCGGCGTTTCGGGATCCAGCCAGGCGGCCTGCCCCGCCTCGTCCAGAATCAACGGTCGGCGCTGGGCCTGCGCAGCTTGAGTGATGACCGCCGTGCTCAACCACACCTGCTCCTGCACCGGATACGCTTCCCAGATCGCCGCGAAAAACAGCGTGGAGCCTTCCCCCGGCGTCAGCCAGTACGGGCGTTTGCGCTGGGTGCCGCGCCATTCGTAAAACCCGTTGGCCGGCAGCAGGCAGCGGCGCTGGCGGAACGCTTCGCGAAACATCGGCTGCTCGGCCACGGTTTCGGCGCGGGCATGGGCCGGCGTGCGGGACAGGTCGGTGAGCCAAGGTGGCGTAAGGCCCCAACGCGCGCGCGCCAGGGTGAGCTGGCCGTCGATGGCGCGCTGGATCAGCACCGAATCATTGGGGGAAATATTCCACTGGGCCTGCTGGTCGGCCGGGAAACCCGGCAAGGCAGCAAAGGCGGGATTCCAGCGAAACAGGGCATAACGTCCACACATGGGGCAACACGACTCTTGGGGTAAACCGACCGACAGCCTAACAGACCAATACGTCGGGCAAGCTGTCGGCGTCATCAAAGGGCAACGGCTGCGCGTCGTTATAGGCGGTGATGAGCTCGCGGGCGCAGGCGGCTTGATCATTGTCGACTTCCAGTCCCAGCAAGCCGAAGATCGGCAGCTCACCCGTGCCACCAAGCAAATGGCGGCCCACCAGGTGCGCCTTGATACCTTCGCTGGCGAGCATCTGTTGCAGCAGCTCGCCTTCCATGAGGTTTTCCGGTTCGTAGATTCGCTGCATGGATATTCCTGTCAGTCATTCTCGCTGCGGGTTTCGAGCATCCACTCTTCACCATGGACCTGCAGGTTGAAAATGATCGGTCGGCAACACACCTGGCAGTCCTCGATATAAGTCTGATCACCGCCGGACAAATCCACCGTCGTTTCGACCGTTTCCCCACAATAAGGACAATCGTACAGCGCAGTTTCCAGCATCGCGGTCTCCTAGGTGACTTGTGCGTATAATCGCCGGTCTATTCACAGGGCTATTTCCGGCTGAGCCCGTTTACTCACGCCGCCCCTGGTATTTCCTTTACTTACCCTAGCCGTTTCTAACAAGAGAGCATGATGGGCGAATTCGATACCATCCGACCTTACAACGACAGCGAAGTCCCGGCAGTGCTGGATCGGCTGTTCAGTGACAAGGCCTTTCTGGACATCCTGACCCACTTCCGCTTCCCGCGCTTTGCCGGCGCGCTGGGCTGGCTGCTCAAGCCGATGATCGCGCGCAAACTGCGCCGTGAGTTCGCCGGCGTCACCACCGTGGCGACGCTGCAGGATAAAGTCGAGTATTACGTCGACCATACCATCGACCGCGCGACTGACGGCGTGACCTACACCGGCGTCGAGCAACTGAAATCCGGCACCGCCTACCTGTTTCTGGCCAACCACCGCGACATCGTGATGGACCCGGCCTTCGTCAACTACGCCGTGTACCACGCCGGCCTGCCGACGCCGCGTATCGCCATCGGCGACAACCTGCTGCAAAAACCGTTTGTCAGCGACCTGATGCGCTTGAACAAGAGCTTCATCGTGCACCGCTCGATCACCGGGCGAAAGGAAAAGATGGCGGCCTACCAGTTGCTGTCGGCCTACATCAACCATTCGATCCGCAACGACTGCCAGTCGATCTGGATCGCCCAGGCCGAAGGCCGGGCCAAGGATGGGGATGATCGCACCGAATCGGCAATCCTCAAGATGTTCCACGTCAGCCGCAAGGACGAGCCGTTCGCCGAAGTCATCCAGTCGTTGAACCTGACGCCGGTGTCGATCAGCTATGAGTATGATCCGTGCGACGCCGCCAAGGCCCGCGAGCTGTATATCCGCGCCACCACCGGCACCTACAGCAAAGCGCCGGGCGAGGATGACGTGAGCATTGCGCTGGGCATCACCGGCTACAAAGGCCGGGTGCACGTGAATTTCGCGCCACCGATTACCGAGCGCTTCGAAGACACCAAGTTGCTGGCGGCCGAAATGGACCGGCAGATTCTGGGCGGTTATCGGCTGTTCCCGGTGCACTACCTGGCGTATGCCCAATGGAATGATGCCGACCCGCAACTGGATGTACCCAAGGCCCAAGACGTATTCCCGGCCGATGAGCTGGCCAAGGCGAAGGCCGAGTGGCAGCGGCGCTTGAACGAATGCCCGTCCGAACACCGCCCATACCTGGTGGTGCAGTATGCGACGCCGGTGCGCAATCAATACCGGGTCAAGGCCGGGATCCCTCTGTAAACATCGAACAAAATGTGGGAGGGGGCTTGCCCCCGATTGCGGTGTTTCAGCTCAGTATTTATCGGCTGACCCACCGCTACCGGGGGCAAGCCCCCTCCCACATTTGAATCCCAAGTGTTTTTAGACGTGAGTGCTGAGCCAGGACATGGCCAGCGCCACTCCCAGGCAGACGAACCCGACACGGTAAGCCTGGCGATGCGCCCGTTCGGTGCGCGTGTCCAGAAACAGCATCGGCTGGTCAATCGCGCGTTCCTCACTTTGCGCGGTGAGTTCGGCCATCGCCCGTTGCGCCAGCAGGCGAGTGATAAACAACAGTATGGCGCCGCAGCAGGCAACCATCAGGGCAATAGCATTAATCAGCAGCGCCATCGCAAAACCTCGGCGAGACAGTATTCGGGTATCGGTCCAGGTACGAACCTGAACGATAGTGGCTCCCTGCGCCTTAAATGTTCCCTCCCCGTTGACGGCTAATGTATCCAGTAATTTACAGCGTCACCTGAACGTCACCTTAACAGGCCACTCTGTTGCCCTTCGACGCTTGAGGAGCTCGTCATGCTGCATGCACAAAACCAGGACCGGCTGTATCTGATCGCCCAGAGCGATGAACAGGAAGCACTGATCGGCGGCCTCGCGTTCAATGTTCAGGACCGCCATTGGCTGGTGTATTGCGCCCTCGCCGGGCACCCGCATGCCGACTTGCCGGAGCTGGACTTACTCACCGGCGTGAGCATGCTGGATTTTTACGTCGATACCGCCGCCTGAAAGCGACAGGCAAAAAAAAACCGGGCTCTGCGATGAGCCCGGTTTTTTTTGGACAGCTTATTGCGAACTGAGCAACTGGCCGATGCTTGGGTCTTTGAACAGCCGGGTCAAGGCATCGCTGAGCACGTCGCTGACCAGCTTGGTGTTGGTTTCCTGATTCGGCGACATGCCAAAGCGCTGGTTGAGGGACGCGGCATAGCGGCCACTGTAACGACGGGTACCGGCGCTGACGTCGGACTTGAAGGTTGCGCCGATGGACGCTTCGGTCACATACAGGCCTTCCTTGGGCGACTGGTATTTCAGTTCGGCCAGGGTAACGGTCAGTTGCGGCGCACCTGGCGAATTGGTCGGGGTGAAGCCCAGCAGGCGCACAGCGGCTTCAGCCTGGGCCTGCAGCTTGGGCAGCACGTCCTGGCCAGTCACCGAAATCAGTGCGGTCTCCGGGTACAGGCCGCCACGCGAACCAAGGGTCGGTGACGGGCGACCATCCACCACACGTACCGACACGGGCTGGCCATGCCCGACCGGCGCCAGCTGCGCCGTGACTTTGGGTTGCGGGCTGAGTTGTTGCGGGCTGTTGGCGCAGCCAACCAAAGCCAAACTGGTCACAGTGATCAAACCGAACAACAGGCGTTGCAACATACTCATTTCTCCAGGACTGGGCGCAGACAGGTCGCCAGTATAACGGTGCACGCGCATCACTCACCAGCGATCCTGAACCGCAGCTGAAGGCATCGGCAAATTACAATTTCCCATAAAAGCGTCATTCCAATGTCATGCCAGACTGACAACCTTCAAGCATGTAACGCAACCGGTACACCGCCATGCGCCTTCTCAAGTCACTGTTCCTGTCACACAGCCGCCACCGCCACTTTGCCCTGCTCGATGCCCACGGTCATTGCCTGGCGTTCAAGCAATGCAGCTTGCCGCCCGTCGGCGAAGGCTGGGTCGAAGTCGCGGAGACCCATCTAGGCTGGATGCACCGTCCGCTGCCGGCCAGCGCCAGGGTCAGCCCTCAGTTTGTACGCGCACAATCGCGGCAAGCGTTGGCCTCCTGACCGGCGCACTAATAAAAGTCATAAAACACGCCCATTTCCCTGGCGTTCTTCGCTACAATCTCCCCCCGATTATAAGGACGTCTCCTGATCGGGCCCCGCAGCATCGTTATTGCCTTGGCATTAACCTCCAAATCGCCCACAGAGAGCCGCCCACACAGATCGAGTGAAGCTGGCGTGCTTGCTGTTTCCTGTGCAAACCACCCGTCTCTATCGAATCTGCCAGAGCTGCCATTGCGCTCGGCCACTTGAGTTGTTTGCCCGTTTCGCGGGCCAGGTGCCAGGCTGGGGCAGCCCTTTTTTGAGGTTCACGTCTTCAAAAGAGCGTGAAAAAAACGGGTTTTCACAACTTCACAAGAGTGTGGCGAGCAAATGAATAGTTTGGCGTTTGTACAAGCACCATCAGCGTCTGAAACAGCCCAACACAGGACCGAGCGTTCCTCAATAACCGGAGCTTGAGCCTGTCCGCTACGGATTGGTTGCACGAATCGCACGCTTTGACCATAAGTCGAATTGCCACAGGCGCCCATGAATGCGTTCATAGGCGCATTAGCCGGGCAGGAAGCGTGCGCTGAAGTTGCAAAGAATTGCGAAACGGACATGGCGATCCTGGCCATGGGTAACCTGGGGCACACGTGAACCGCCCTGTCACTCCTGGCAGCCATGCCGTCAATTTGGTGCTGCAGATTTTGGAGACGCGTTAAATGGCGCATAACGAAGCAGTCGACGTAGTTCTGGTAGGGGCCGGCATCATGAGTGCCACCCTGGCCGTTCTGCTCAAAGAGCTCGACCCCGGCCTCAAGCTGGAAGTCGTTGAGCTGATGGACTCGGGTGCCGCGGAGAGTTCCAACCCGTGGAACAACGCCGGTACCGGCCACGCCGGGCTCTGTGAGCTGAACTACACGCCGCAGGCCGCCGATGGTTCCATCGACATCAAGAAAGCCGTGCACATCAACACCCAGTTCGAGGTGTCGAAGCAGTTCTGGGCGTACCTGGCCAAAAAAGGCACCTTTGGCTCGTGCAAGTCCTTTATCAGCCCGGTCCCGCACTTGAGTTTCGTGCAGGGCGACAACGGCGTTGCCTTCCTCAAGAAGCGTTTTGAAACCCTCAGCCAGCACCATGCGTTTTCGGACATGCATTACACCGAAGACCGCAGCGAGATGGCCGAGTGGATGCCGCTGATGATGCCGGGTCGCCCGCTCGATGAAAAAATCGCCGCAACCCGCGTGATGAATGGCACTGACGTCAACTTTGGCGCCCTGACCAACCAGCTGCTCAATCACCTGACCAGTTCGCCCGATGCCCAGGTCAAGTACTGCAAGCGCGTCACCGGCCTCAAGCGCAATGGCGCCGGCTGGACCGTCAGTATCAAGGACGTCAACAGCGGCAACAGCCGCGAAGTGGATGCCAAGTTCGTATTCCTCGGCGCCGGCGGTGCGGCCCTCCCGCTGCTGCAGGCGTCGGGCATCGAAGAGAGCAAAGGCTTCGGCGGTTTTCCGGTCAGCGGCCAGTGGCTGCGTTGCGACAACCCGGAAGTGGTCAAGCAGCACCAGGCCAAGGTCTATAGCCAGGCGGCCGTGGGTTCGCCACCGATGTCCGTGCCGCACCTGGACACCCGCGTGGTGGATGGCAAGAAGTCGCTGTTGTTCGGACCGTACGCCGGGTTCACCACCAAGTTCCTCAAGCACGGCTCGTTCCTGGACCTGCCGATGTCGATTCGTGCCGGCAACATCGGCCCGATGCTGGCAGTGGCTCGCGACAACATGGACCTGACCAAGTACCTGGTCAGCGAAGTGCGCCAGTCCATGGAGCAGCGCCTGGAATCCCTGCGCCGCTTCTACCCTGAAGCGAAAGCCGAAGACTGGCGCCTGGAAGTGGCCGGCCAACGCGTGCAGATCATCAAGAAGGACCCTAAGAAAGGCGGCGTGCTGCAATTCGGCACCGAGCTGGTTGCCGCCGCAGATGGTTCGCTGGCGGCGCTGCTGGGCGCTTCGCCGGGCGCTTCGGTGACGGTGTCGATCATGCTGGAGTTGATCGAGCGCTGCTTCCCGCAGAAGGCTGCCGGTGAATGGACGACCAAGCTGCACGAGATCTTCCCGGCGCGCGAAAAAGTGCTGGAGACGGATGCCGAGTTGTATCGCAGGATCAACACGCAGAACAACATCAGCCTGGAGCTGGTGGAACCTGTAGGAGCGAGCTCGCTCGCGAAAAACGTCAACGATAACGCAGCGCAAGTGGATTAACGCGGCGCTCTCAGGTTCTTCGCGAGCAAGCTCGCTACTACCGTTAAAAGCGAAACGCCCCGGACTCCTATGAGGCCGGGGCGTTTTTTATTGCTTCGGATAATCAACCGCGGGCGTTGTCGATCAGCGCGATGTACTCGGCGGCGTTGCGCTGGTCCTTGATCAGATCGACAAAGGTCTGGCCATGCTCGTCCTGACCGTCCAGGTCCAGGCCAGCTTCCTTGAAGAACCCCAGGAAGCGCTCGAAGTCATCGATGCGCAGGCCGCGATAGGCCTTGATCAGTTTATGCAGGGACGGAGAAGTCGCATCGACCGGTTCGAAGTTCAGGAACAACTTGATCTGGTCGTCGCCGATCTCGTCACCGATCACCTGTTTTTTATCTTTACGCATTACCGACTCCAGCCTGCAGACATTGACACGGGGCTTGAAGTCTACCTGTGGTGCACGGGCTTCGAAAGCGTTGAAGAGCCCCCTCCCACGTTTGGATTTCAGCCGACTCAATCGAACTGGGCGAGCATCCAGCGTTGGTAGTCGGCCACGCCGGCATCGCCTTCGCGCGGCGCCCAGGCGGCCTGCTCACCCTCACCCACCGGCCGATAAGGTCCGGCCTTGCATTCGAACATCACCGTATCGGGCTCCAGCACTGCCAGGCCATGGAATACACCCGGCGGCAGGTCGACGCCGGCGCACTCACCACCCGCCTGCATGACGCGCTTGGCGATGACTTCGCCGGTTTCGCTGAATATCAGCAAACCCAGCCGGCCCTTGAGCACCAGCAAGGTTTCCGCCTTGTCCGCGCTCAGGTGCCGATGAGGCGGCACGTAGGTACTCGGTTGCAGGGCCACGGCGAGACGATGACACGGTTCTTCCATCTGGTGGAAGTTATGATGGTGCCGGCCACGGGGGCTGTCGCCCGCTTTCTCGGCCAACTCTGCAAATAAGGTCTGATCAAGAAAACGGGCCATCGATTACATTCCTTTAACGGCGTAGATGCCATTGGCGTTACGCCAGTAGCCCTTGTAGTCCATGCCATAACCGAAGATATAGCGGTCGATGCACGGCAACCCGACGAAATCGGCTTTCAGCTCGGGGCGCGCCTTGCGATCGTGGTCTTTGTCGATCAGCACGGCGGTGTGCACTTTACGCGCGCCGGCATGTTTGCAGAAGTCGATGATCGCGCCCAGGGTATGCCCTTCGTCGAGAATGTCATCAATGATCAGCACGTCACGGTCGATAAACGAAACTTCCGGCTTGGCCTTCCAGAACAGATCGCCGCCACTGGTTTCGTTGCGATAGCGGGTGGCATGCAGGTAAGACGCTTCCAACGGGAATTGCAGATGGGTGAGCAATTTGCCGGCGAAGATCAGGCCACCGTTCATCACGCAGAAAACTACTGGGTTGGTGTCGGCCATTTCGCGGGTGATGTGCGCGCCAACCTTGGCGATCGCTGCTTCGACTTGCGCTTCGGTGTACAGGCAGTCAGCCTCGTGCATGATTTGACGGATATGCTCGAGATCAGCGGACATGGCGCTCTCCAAGGGGTGCTGTGGCAAGAAAAGCGGGCGAAGGTACGCTTCTCGTGCGCTCCAATCAAGCCTTTATGGACTAACGTACTTGATGTCTATAGGACAACACCCTCGGATAGATTAATCTAGGCCGGTTTTTTTGCCCGCCGCCGGAGCCTTTCCCATGCCCACTCGCGAGATCCGCCACCCGCTGATCCGACACAAACTCGGCCTTATGCGCCGTGCCGACATCAGCACGAAGAATTTCCGTGAGCTTGCTCAGGAAGTCGGAGCGCTGCTCACTTACGAAGCCACCAAGGATTTGCCCCTGGAGACCTACGAGATCCCCGGTTGGGCCGGTCCCGTACAAGTGGAGAAAATCGCCGGTAAGAAAATTACCGTGGTGCCGATCCTGCGCGCCGGTATCGGCATGCTCGAAGGCGTGCTCAGCCTGATCCCGGGCGCCAAGGTCAGCGCCGTGGGCGTGGCCCGCAATGAAGAAACCCTGCAGGCCCACACCTACCTGGAAAAACTCGTCCCGGAAATCAACGAGCGCCTGGCCATGATCATCGACCCGATGCTTGCCACCGGCAGCTCCATGGTCGCCACCATCGACCTGCTGAAAAAAGCCGGCTGCCGCGACATCCGCGCCATGGTGCTGGTTGCCGCCCCCGAAGGTATCGCCGCCGTCGAGAAAGCGCACCCTGACGTGCAGATCTACACCGCCTCCATCGACGAACGCCTGAATGAACACGGCTACATCATCCCAGGCCTGGGCGATGCCGGTGACAAGATTTTCGGCACCAAGCAGAAGGACGCGTGAGCATGCAGGATGAATTCAACGACCCGCTTTGGCGCCAGATCCTGTCTGGCGCACAGATGCTCTTCGTAGCATTTGGCGCGCTGGTGTTGATGCCGCTGATCACAGGTCTTGATCCAAACGTCGCACTGTTCACCGCAGGCCTGGGCACGTTGTTGTTCCAGGTGGTGACAGGGCGGCAGGTGCCGGTGTTCCTGGCATCGAGCTTTGCGTTCATCACCCCGATCATTCTCGCCAAGGGCCAGTTCGGCCTCGCGGCGACCATGGGCGGGGTGATGGCGGCGGGTTTCGTCTATACCTTCCTGGGCCTTGCCGTGAAGGTCAAAGGCACCGGTTTCATCGACCGACTGCTGCCGCCGGTAGTGATAGGCCCGGTGATCATTTCCATCGGCCTGGCCATGGCGCCGATTGCCGCCAATATGGCCATGGGCAAGTCCGGCGACGGCGCCGAGTTGATCCACTACCAGACGGCCATGCTGATCTCGATGCCCGCACTGCTGACCACCTTGATCGTGGCGGTGTTCGGCAAGGGCATTTTCCGCCTGGTGCCGATCATCTCCGGCGTGCTGGTGGGTTTTGCCATGTCGTTCTACTTCGGCGTGGTCGACACGGCGAAGATCGCCGCCGCACCGTGGTTCGCCCTGCCCCACTTCACCGCGCCGGAGTTCAACTGGCAGGCGATCCTGTTTATCGTCCCGGTGGCCCTGGCACCTGCGATCGAACATATCGGTGGCGTGATTGCGGTAGGCAGCGTGACCGGTCGCGACTACCTGAAGAAGCCCGGCCTGCACCGCACCTTGCTGGGTGACGGGATTGCCACGACAGCCGCCGGCCTGTTTGGCGGCCCGCCCAATACCACCTACGCCGAAGTGACGGGCGCGGTGATGCTGACCAAGAACTACAACCCGAAAATCATGACCTGGGCTGCGGTGTTCGCGATCAGCCTGGCGTTCATCGGCAAGTTCGGCGCGCTGCTGCAAAGCATCCCGGTGCCGGTGATGGGCGGGATTCTGTGCCTGCTGTTCGGCTCGATTGCGGCGGTGGGGATGAATACGCTGATCCGCCACAGGATCGACCTGGGTGAAGCGCGCAATCTGGTGATTGTGTCGGTGACCCTGGTGTTCGGGATTGGCGGTGTACTGGTAGGCACCGGCACCGGCCCGGACGACTTCGGCCTCAAGGGCATCGCCCTGTGTGCGGTGGTGGCGATTGGTTTGAACCTGCTGCTGCCGGGCAACGATGGCTGGAAGAACAAGAAGCCTGACGAGCCGCTGCTCTAACTAACACCCTGGAACCCAATGTGGGAGGGGGCTTGCCCCCGATGGCAGTGTGGCAGTCAATACATCTGTTGACTGACACTCCGCTATCGGGGGCAAGCCCCCTCCCACATTGTATTGCGGCGTCTGTCAGAGCTCGCCCAGGCCATCAACCAGCGCCTGGTTCTGCTCCGGCGTGCCGATGCTGATCCGCAGGAACTGGGCAATCCGCTCCTGCTTGAAGTGCCGCACGATCACGCCTTGTTCACGCAACTTGGCCGCCAGGCCGGCAGCGTCATGTCGTGGGTGACGAGCGAAGATAAAGTTGGCGGCGGACGGCAGCACTTCGAAGCCTTTATCTTCCAGTTGTGCGACCACTTTGTTGCGGCTGTCGATCACCCATTGGCACGTCTTCTCGAAGTACTCACGGTCCTCGAACGCCGCCGCCGCGCCTACAATCGCTAACCGATCCAGCGGATAAGAGTTGAAGCTGTTCTTGACCCGCTCAAGCGCCTCGATGAGGTCCGGGTGACCCACGGCCAGGCCCACCCGCAAACCGGCCAGTGAGCGCGATTTGGACAGGGTCTGTGTTACCAGCAGGTTGGGGTAACGGTCCACCAGGCTGATGGCCGTCTCGCCGCCGAAGTCAATATAGGCTTCATCGACCACCACCACCGAGTCCGGGCTGGCCTTGAGGATCTGCTCCACGGCGTCCAGCGCCAGCACGCAGCCGGTCGGCGCGTTCGGGTTGGGGAAAATGATCCCGCCGTTGGGCCGCGCATAGTCGGCCGCGCGAATCTGGAACTGCTCATCCAATGGCACCGCGTCGAACGTGATGCCATACAGGCCGCAATACACCGGATAGAAGCTGTAGCTGATATCCGGGAACAGCAGCGGCAGCTCGTGCTGGAACAAGCCGTGAAAGATGTGCGCCAGGACTTCGTCGGAACCGTTGCCGAGGAACACCTTGCCCGCATCGATCCCGTAATGGCTGGCTACGGCCTGCTTGAGCAGGTCGCTGTTAGGGTCCGGGTACAGACGCAAGTTGTCGTTCAACTCGGCCTGCATCGCCGCCAGTGCCTTGGGCGATGGGCCGTAGGGGTTTTCGTTGGTGTTGAGCTTGACCAGCTTGGTCAGCTTCGGCTGTTCGCCGGGCACGTAAGGCACGAGATCCTTGACGAAAGGGCTCCAGAATTTACTCATGCCTCATTTCCCCTCTTCAAGAATGCGGTATTCAGCGCTGCGCGCGTGGGCGCTCAGTGACTCGCCACGGGCCAGCACCGACGCGGTCTTGCCCAATTCGGACGCGCCCTGGGGCGAACAGAAGATGATCGACGACCGCTTCTGGAAGTCATACACCCCCAGCGGCGACGAAAAGCGCGCGGTGCCGGAGGTCGGCAATACGTGGTTCGGGCCTGCGCAGTAGTCGCCCAGGGCTTCACTGGTGTGGCGCCCCATGAAGATCGCCCCGGCGTGACGAATCAACGGCAGCCAGGCTTGTGGGTCTGCGACGGACAGCTCAAGGTGTTCCGGCGCGATACGGTTGGCCACGTCGATGGCTTGCTCCATGTCGCTCACCAGAATCAGTGCGCCACGCCCGTTGATCGATTTTTCGATGATCTCGGCGCGCTCCATGGTCGGTAACAGCTTGTCGATGCTGGCGGCAACCTGGTCGAGGAAGTCGGCGTCCGGGCTGACCAGGATCGCCTGGGCGTCTTCGTCGTGCTCGGCCTGGGAGAACAGGTCCATGGCGATCCAGTCCGGGTCGGTCTGGCCGTCACACACCACGAGGATTTCCGAAGGCCCGGCGATCATGTCGATACCGACCTGGCCGAATACATGGCGCTTGGCGGTGGCGACGTAGATATTGCCCGGCCCCACCACCTTGTCGACCTTTGGCACGCTTTCAGTGCCATAGGCCAGGGCAGCCACTGCCTGGGCGCCGCCGATGGTGAACACCCGGTCGACACCGGCGATGCAGGCGGCGGCCAATACCAGTTCGTTGAGTTCGCCACGCGGGGTCGGCACCACCATGACCACTTCGGTCACGCCCGCCACTTTGGCCGGGATCGCGTTCATCAACACCGACGACGGGTACGAGGCTTTGCCGCCCGGCACATACAGGCCGGCGCGGTCCAGCGGCGTGACCTTCTGGCCCAGCACGGTGCCGTCGGCCTCGGTGTAGCTCCAGGAATCCTGCTTCTGTTTTTCGTGATAGCTGCGCACCCGCGCCGCCGCCACTTCCAGCGCTTCACGCTGGGGCGCGGTGATACGCGTCAGCGCCAGTTCCAGGCGTTCACGGGGCAGGATCAAGTCAGCCATGGACTTGACGTCCAGGCCGTCAAACTGACGGGTGAAATCCACCAGTGCCGCATCGCCGCGCTCGCGCACGGCTTTGATGATGTCGAGCACCCGCTGGTTGACCGAGTCGTCGGACACGCTTTCCCAGCTCAGCAGATGATCCAGATGATGGGCGAAATCCGGGTCGGCAGCGTTGAGTCGGGCAATTGCAGTGGACGTGGTCATAGCGAGGGCCTCAATGGATTGGCAAAAAACTCAGGCGCCCTAAACTACCGTTCGCTCCGCTTGGGCACCTGAGAATTCTGGCTATGAGGCGGATAGACGGGCGCAGCTTTTCAGCTACGCAGGTGAGTCAACCGCGGTGTCGAGACTCCACTGCCTTGCGCAGGGTGTCGATCAACGCCTGGATACGGGCGTGCTGCATCTTCATCGATGCTTTGTTGACGATCAGGCGCGAGCTGATGTCGGCAATGAAATCCTGGGGTTCGAGACCGTTGGCACGCAGGGTGTTGCCGGTGTCGACCACGTCAATGATCTTGTCGGCCAGGCCGATCAGCGGCGCCAGCTCCATCGAGCCGTAGAGCTTGATGATATCGACTTGACGACCTTGTTCGGCGTAGTAGCGTTTGGCGACATTGACGAACTTGGTCGCCACTCGCAAGCGGCCCTTGGGTTCGACGTCGCCGACACGGCCGGCGGTCATCAGCTTGCACAGCGCGATACGCAGGTCCAATGGCTCGTAGAGGCCCTGGCCACCGTATTCCATCAGCACGTCCTTGCCGGCGACACCCAGGTCGGCGGCGCCATGTTCAACATAGGTCGGCACGTCGGTAGCCCGCACGATCAGCAGGCGCACATCGTCCTGGGTCGTGGGGATGATCAGCTTGCGGCTCTTGTCCGGATTCTCGGTCGGCACGATGCCCGCTTCAGCCAGCAGCGGCAACGTGTCGTCAAGGATGCGGCCCTTGGACAGTGCGATGGTCAACATGGGAAATGTCAGTCCTTCATCAGGCTATTGCTGTCCGGTCGCAAACGGCGCCAGACACAGATCGAGGCCGTTACAGCCTCGATTTGAAACAAACCAGTGTGTGTAGGAGCGAGCTTGCTCGCGAAGAACGTCAACGATAACGCGTTCACTCAGAGTCAACGCGGTGTACATGAGTTTTTCGCGAGCAAGCTCGCTCCTACAATGCAGCGGGGACTAGCCCGGTACGCGGCGGATTTTAGCGCCGAGCATCTGCAGTTTTTCTTCGATGCACTCGTAGCCGCGGTCTATGTGGTAGATGCGGTCGATCAGGGTGTCGCCGTCAGCGCACAGTGCCGAAATCACCAGGCTGGCCGAGGCACGCAGGTCGGTGGCCATCACTGGCGCGCCCTTGAGCTTGTCGATGCCGGTGACGATGGCGGTGTTGCCCTCGACCTGGATCTTGGCGCCCATGCGGTGCAGTTCGTACACATGCATGAAGCGGTTTTCGAAGATGGTCTCGATCACGGCACCGGTGCCTTCAGCGATCGCGTTCAAGGAAATGAACTGCGCCTGCATGTCGGTCGGGAATGCCGGGTAAGGGGCTGTACGCACATTGACGGCTTTTGGCCGCTTGCCGTGCATGTTCAGCTCGATCCAGTCTTCACCGGTGGTGATTTCAGCGCCGGCTTCCTTGAGTTTTTCCAGGACGGCTTCAAGGATGGTCGGATCGGTGTCCTTGACCTTCACGCGGCCACCGGTGACGGCAGCGGCAACCAGGTACGTGCCGGTCTCGATGCGGTCGGGCATGACTTTGTAGGTGGCGGTGTGCAGACGCTCTACACCGTCAATAGTGATGGTGTCGGTGCCAGCGCCGGAAACCTTCGCGCCCATGGCGTTGAGGAAGTTGGCCAGGTCGACCACTTCCGGCTCGCGCGCGGCGTTTTGCAGGACGCTGCGGCCATTGGCCAGGGCAGCGGCCATCATGATGTTCTCGGTACCGGTCACGCTGACGGTATCAAAGAAGAAGTTCGCGCCACGCAGCCCGCCTTCCGGCGCCTTGGCCTTGATGTAGCCGCCTTCGACGTCGATGATCGCGCCCATGGCTTCCAGGCCACGGATGTGCAGGTCAACCGGACGCGAGCCAATGGCGCAACCGCCAGGCAGGGCCACTTCAGCTTCACCGAAACGAGCGACCATCGGGCCGAGTACCAGAATCGACGCACGCATGGTTTTCACCAGCTCGTACGGGGCGATCAGGGTCTTGATGGTGCGAGGGTCGATTTCGACGGACAATTTCTCGTCGATCACAGGCTCGATGCCCATGCGGCCGAACAGCTCGATCATGGTGGTGATGTCGTGCAGGTGCGGCAGGTTGGCCACAGTCACAGGGCCGTCGCACAGCAGGGTCGCCGCCAGGATCGGCAAGGCGGAGTTTTTTGCCCCGGAAATGCGGATCTCGCCATCGAGGCGGGCACCGCCGGTAATAATCAATTTATCCATAAGAATCTCGACGCCTTGGGGGCTCAGGTGCGCTCGGCCCAGGCCGCGCGGCTGAAAAATTTCATAGTGACCGCATGGATGCTGCCATCGGTGATCCATGGGTTCAAATGGGCATAGATCTGCTGCTGACGCTTGACCGGGCTCAATGCCGCCAGTTCATCGCTAATCACGTTCAGCTGGAAATTGCAGCCTTCGCCTTCAACTTCAACAGTCGTTTCCGGCAGCTTTCCTTCAAGGAAGCTCTTAACTTCTAGGGCCTGCATGCTCAACCTCTATCGGCGCCCAGTGCGCACGGGTCGCACATCATACAAAAAAGCCCCGCGCCTGCGAACCCCGCATAGCAGGACTCTGACGGGGGGCTTTGCGATAAATGTGTATTAAGGGTGTGCCAACAGTTCGGTCAGACCGGAAACCTCGGCAATCTCGCGCATGTCTTCAGGCAACGCACGGATACTGAGTGGCTTTTTTGCCGCTTCGGCATCACGCATAAAGCACAGCAGCAACGACAGACCGACGCTGCTGGACTTGGTCACCGCCGAGCAATCGACCACCAGCGCGGGCGCGCTGCTGGCGTTGATCAGAGCCTGGCCCTGCTTGCGCAGGTCAGGCCCGGTGCGGTAATCGAGCACGCCGCTGAGCAACAGCTCGCCGGCGTTGCCGATACGAACAGCCGACTCGGTCATTGCGCTGGCTTCCCGGCTTCCTTATCGGAAGTTTCCTTGGCCTTGGCGACTTCACCGGCCCAACCATCGATGGTCTTGTCCAGGTTGTTGCCGTTGCGCTGCATCGCGTCGGCGAACTGATCACGGAACAGTTTGCCGATATTGATGCCATTGATGATCACGTTGCGCAGTTTCCACTCGCCGTTGACCTTCTCCAGCGTGTACTGCACAGGGTACACGGCGCCATTGTTGCCCTTGACGCTCATGTTGACGCTGGTGCGGTCACCCGACTCATCACCGGCCGGAGCCACGGTAATGCCCTGGTTGTTGTATTCAAGCAAGGCGTTGCCGTAGAACTGGAACAGCCCGCGCTTGAAGTTTTCCTGGAAACGCTGCATCTGCGCAGGCGTGGCCTTGCGCGAATACTTGACGGTCATGATGCTGCGAGAGATGCCTTCGGCATCCACCACCGGACCGACAATGCTGTTGAGCGCGTTGTAGAACAGGCTCGGGTCCTGCTTGTACTTTTCCTTGTTGGCCGACAGGTCAGCCAGCATTTTGTTGGTGGTGTCCTGCACCAGTTCGTGGGCAGAACCGGCTGCGTTGGCCATCAACGGCAGCGCTGCAAGCAGCACCAGAAGGCCGCGTCGCAAGGTAGAGATCATGAACAGATTCCTCATTTGGCGTCTTTATTGACGGTGTTGAGCAGGAATTTACCGATCAAGTCTTCAAGTACCAACGACGACTGTGTGTCGTGGATTGTCGAACCATCCTTGAGCAGGGCTGTTTCCCCGCCAACGCTGAGACCGATGTACTTCTCGCCCAGCAGACCTGCAGTGAGGATGGATGCGGTGGAGTCCGTCGGCAGATTATCGACCTTCTTGTCCACTTGCATCGTCACTCGCCCGGTGAAGCTGTCGCGATCCAGATCGATTGCCGTGACCTTGCCGACGGTTACGCCAGCCATGGTCACTTTAGCTCTGACCGTCAAACCGGCGATATTGTCGAAGTACGCATAAAGTTTATAAGTGTCGGCGGTGGGGCTGGCCGACAGGCCACTGACCCGCAGGGCCAGCAACAGTAAAGCCAGGATGCCAGCCAGCAAGAAAAGGCCGACACCGATTTCCACAGTGCGGTTTTGCATCAGAAATCTCCAAACATCAAGGCAGTCAAAATGAAGTCAAGGCCCAGTACCGCCAGCGAGGCGTACACAACGGTCTTGGTGGTGGCGCGACTGATCCCTTCTGAAGTGGGTTCACAGTCATAGCCTTGGAATACGGCGATCCAGGTCACTACAAAGGCGAAGACGATGCTCTTTATGATGCCGTTGAGCACGTCGCCCGTGAAGGTCACGCTGTTTTGCATGTTGGCCCAGTAGGAACCGTCATAGACGCCCAACCAGTCCACCGCCACCCACGAACCGCCCCAGATCCCGACCACGCTGAAGATCATCGCCAGCAGCGGCAGGGAAATGAAGCCGGCCCACAGGCGCGGGGCAACAATGTACTTGAGCGGGTCCACGCCGATCATTTCCAGGCTGGACAGCTGCTCGGTGGACTTCATGTTGCCGATTTCGGCGGTCAGCGCCGAACCGGCACGCCCGGCGAACAACAACGCGGTGACCACCGGCCCCAGTTCACGCAACAGAGTCAGGGCGACCATCTGCCCTACCGCCTGCTCGGAACCGTAGCTGGACAGAATGTTGAAGCCTTGCAGCGCCAGCACCATGCCGATGAACACCCCGGAGACCACGATGATCACCAGGGACATCACACCAACCGCATGCAGTTGCTTGAGCAGCAAGCCGAAGCCGCCACCGATGCCGCCGCGGCCGAGCAAGGCGTGGAACAGGAAAATAGTCGAACGCCCGAGGACTTCGACGATGTCGATGCCCGAGCGACCGAAAAGGCGAACCTTCTCGATAATAGATGTTTTGCGCATCAGCGCTTCCCCAGAAGATCTGCGCGGTAGTCCGCTGCCGGAAAGTGAAAAGGCACCGGGCCATCGGGATCGCCGGTCATGAATTGGCGAATGCGCGGGTTATCGGCGTTCATCAGTTCTTCCGGCGTGCCCTGCCCCAGCACCTGGCCATCCCCCACGACATAGAGGTAGTCGGCGATGCTCGCGGTTTCGGCCAGGTCGTGGGACACCACGATGCTGGTGATGCCCAGTGCGTCGTTGAGCAGGCGGATCAGGCGCACCAGCACGCCCATGGCGATCGGGTCCTGGCCCACGAAAGGCTCGTCATACATGAGGATCTGCGGGTCCAGTGCGATGGCGCGCGCCAGGGCGACGCGGCGCTTCATACCGCCGGACAATTCGTCAGGCATCAGGTCGATAGCCCCGCGAAGCCCTACGGCCTGCAGTTTGAGCAGCACAATGTCACGAATCATCTCATCGGACAGCTGGGTATGCACCCGCAGCGGGAACGCCACGTTTTCGAACACATCGAGGTCGGTGAACAGCGCGCCGCTCTGGAACAGAACCCCCATGTGCTTGCGCGCATCGAACAGATCGCTGCGCGACAATGTCGGCAGGTTCTGGCCGTTGACCCATACTTCGCCGGCACTGGGGCGCAATTGCATGCCCATCAGGCGCAGCAAGGTGGTCTTGCCGCAACCGGAAGGCCCCATGATGCCCGTGACTTTTCCGCGAGGAATGCGAATATCGACGTTATTGAAGATGCTGCGCGTACCGCGCTTGAAGGAAAGGCCCTTCAGCTCGACCGCGTAGGCGTTATCGGCACTCATCTAATCTCCTTGGGATGCAGCCTTTCACTCAGACACCATGTATGCGACTTTCGTTTACCGCGGATGCGCAAATGTTTGCGCCATGGGTTGGGCGGACCGAACTGGCCGCGAACTATATCACTGCTGGTACAGCGCCCCCAAGGCCGGAACAGTGCTTGTTCAGATTCAGGACAGCGAAAAAAACGCAGCGGGTTGTGATATTGCGACTAATCCGCAAGACCTTCGGAATAAAGCCTGACGAACTTGCGTGAGGGAATTGATCATTACCGCTATAATCGCCGACTTTTCGTCAGGCTATACGATTTCAGACATGAGCCAATCCAGCGACCTTATTCAGTCCGCACAACGCACCATCCGCCTCGAGCTGGAAGCCGTAGAAGGTTTGCTGGCCCATATCGACGCAGATTTCGTACGCGCCTGCGAGATGATTCTGGCCAGCAAGGGCCGCGTTGTCGTGGTTGGCATGGGCAAATCCGGCCACATCGGCAACAAGATCGCCGCCACCCTGGCAAGCACCGGGACCACCGCTTTTTTCGTGCATCCGGCCGAAGCCAGCCACGGCGACATGGGCATGATCACCAAGGATGACGTGATTCTGGCGCTGTCCAATTCCGGCACCACCAACGAAATCGTGACCCTGTTGCCGTTGATCAAGCGCCTGGGCATCCAGATGATCAGCCTCACCGGCAACCCGGAATCGACCCTGGCCAAGGCCGCCGACGTCAACCTCAACGTGCACGTGGCCCACGAGGCCTGCCCCTTGAACCTGGCACCGACTTCCTCCACCACCGCCGCACTGGTCATGGGCGATGCCCTGGCGGTGGCGCTGCTGGAGGCCCGTGGGTTTACCGCAGAAGACTTCGCATTTTCCCATCCAGGCGGTGCCCTCGGCCGTCGCTTGCTGCTGAAAGTTGAAAATGTCATGCATTCGGGCGCCGAACTTCCAAGCGTTCCACGCGGTACCCTGCTCAGGGACGCGCTGATGGAAATGACCCGCAAGGGCCTGGGCATGACGGCAATCCTGGAGATCGACGGACGCCTGGCCGGGATATTCACCGACGGTGATCTGCGCCGCACCCTGGACCGCACCATTGATATTCACACCGCGACCATCGACGCGGTGATGACACCTCACGGCAAGACCGCCCGCGCTGAAATGCTCGCGGCTGAAGCGCTGAAAATCATGGAAGACCATCGGATCGGTGCGTTGATCGTCGTCGATAACGATGATCGTCCGATCGGAGCCCTTAACCTTGGCGACTTGCTGCGCGCAGGAGTGATGTAAATGACCAGCGATCTGTTGCAACGCGGTAAAAACATCAAGCTGGCAATTTTCGACGTTGACGGCGTGCTGACCGACGGCCGCCTGTACTTCCTCGAAGACGGCAGCGAATTCAAGACATTCAATACGCTCGACGGCCAGGGCATCAAGATGTTGATGGCCGCAGGCGTGCAAACCGCGATTATCAGTGGTCGAAAGACACCCGTTGTGGAACGCCGCGCACAAAACCTGGGGATTGCTCACCTGTATCAGGGCCGCGAGGATAAACTGGTGGTGCTGGACGAGCTTCTTGGCCAACTCAACCTAAGCTATGAACAGGTCGCCTATCTGGGTGACGACCTGCCCGACCTGCCGGTGATCCGCCGCGTAGGCCTGGGCATGGCCGTCGCCAATGCCGCAGCGTTTGTGCGTGAACATGCCCATGGCATTACCACGGCCCGTGGCGGCGAGGGTGCCGCCCGCGAGTTCTGCGAATTGATCCTGCGTGCCCAGGGCAGTCTTGAAGCGGCCCACGCCGCCTACCTATAGAGCCTTATATGCTGAGCAAAAAGATTCGCAACTTCCTGTTATTCGGGGTCATCGCCGCGCTGTTCCTCGCGGTGGGCTACTGGAATATCAGCCCGGAGCGCTTTCTCGACAAACCTGTCGTGCAGGTTGATGAAAGCATCATCGATAACTTCGCCACCAACACCCACACCGTGCAGTTCCTGCCCGATGGCAAGGTGCAGTACGTGCTGGCCTCCGACAAGGTCGAGCGTTTGAAGGCCTCGGAAGTCAGCCTGCTGACCAATCCGGACCTGAACCTCTACCGTGGCACCGAACTGCCGTGGCATGTCACCAGCCTGCGTGGCGAGGTCAATCCGGACGGCACCCAGATCGAACTGATCGACTCGGTGCGCGTCGCACGTACAGACGCGCAGAAGCGTGACACCATCATTACCAGCAGTCGCATGACGGTATTCCCACAACAGCAATATGCGCAGACCGAGCAAGACGTTAGAATCGACGGCGCTGGCGGTGTATCGACTGGCAAGGGAATGAAAGCGTATTTGAAAGAAAGCAGGATACACCTGCTATCGAACGTAAGAGGACAGTATGAGGCTCGTTAAAACCCTCCCTATTTTGCTCGGTCTGGGCGCAGCACTGGGAAGCGTGAGCGCCTGGGCTCTGCCGAACGATAGCCAGCAACCGATCCACATCTCGGCTGACGATGCGCAGCTGGATGACAAACAAGGCGTCGCGACCTACACCGGTGGCGTCATCATCACCCAGGGCTCGATGAAGATCACCGGCAACACGGTGACCCTGACCCGCACCCAGGCCGGCGATATCGATGTCGTGACCTCGGTGGGCAACCTGGCTTACTTCGAACAGAAGCAAAAGGCAGAAGACCCAGGCCCGATGAAAGGCTATGGCAAGACCATTCAATACCATGCCCAGCAAAATCGCATCGTATTGATTGACCAGGCCAAGGTACTCAGCGCCGACGGTAACTCTACCGAAGGCGAGAAAATCGTCTACAACACCAAGACCCAGGTCGCCCAGGCCGGTCGCGCCAACGGCAACAAGGTCACCGCGCCGCGCCCACGTATCGACATGGTCATCCAGCCGAAGAAGAAGGCCGAGTAATGGCAACCCTGAAAGCCCAGCATCTGGCCAAGGCCTATAAAAGCCGCCAGGTGGTACGCGATGTGAGCCTGTCGATCGACAGCGGCCAGATCGTCGGCTTGCTCGGCCCCAACGGCGCCGGCAAGACCACCTGCTTCTATATGATCGTCGGGCTGGTCCAGGCGGACCAGGGACGCGTATTGATCGACGACCTGGACGTCAGCCACCAGCCCATGCACGGCCGTGCGCGCGCAGGTATCGGCTATCTTCCGCAGGAGGCGTCGATCTTCCGCAAACTGTCGGTAGCCGACAACATCATGGCGATCCTCGAGACCCGCAAGGAACTCGACCGCGACGGCCGCCGCAAGGAGCTGGAAAGCCTGCTGCAGGAATTCCACATCAACCACATTCGCGACAACCTCGGCATGAGCCTGTCCGGTGGTGAGCGTCGTCGTGTGGAGATCGCCCGCGCCCTGGCCACCGCGCCGAAATTCATCCTGTTGGACGAACCGTTTGCCGGTGTCGATCCGATCTCGGTGGGCGATATCAAGCAGATCATCCATCACCTCAAGGCCAAGGGCATTGGTGTGTTGATCACCGACCACAACGTGCGTGAAACCCTGGATATCTGCGAAACCGCTTACATCGTCAACGATGGGCAACTGATCGCCGAAGGTGATTCCGCGACGATCCTGGCCAACGAACTGGTGAAAGAAGTTTATCTGGGTCACGAGTTCCGCCTGTAGACACGGTGATATCGGGCCATTGGTGAGAGTGCGAGCGAGTCAATGAAAACCTCGGTTTTTTTATTGTTACCGCGCTCTAGGCAAAGGCCCTGATTTCAGGCATATAATTTGCTTATGTTTGGCGCTCGCGCGCCCTGTCGTGGATGGCGCATTGCGCCGGCGAATAAGGTGTTAAGCCCCTGCCATGAAACCATCGCTAGTCCTGAGAATGGGCCAGCAGCTGACGATGACACCGCAGCTGCAACAGGCCATCCGCCTGCTCCAATTGTCGACCCTGGACCTGCAACAGGAAATCCAGGAGGCCCTGGAGTCCAATCCGATGCTCGAACGCCAGGAAGAAGGCGACGACTTCGACAACACAGACCCTTTGGCCGACAACATCGAGCAAAAGCCCAATCCCGACGTACAGGAACCGTCCTATCAGGAAACCGCCCCGACGGTGGACAACCTCGAGGACGGCGAATGGAACGAACGCATTCCCAACGAACTTCCCGTGGATACCGCCTGGGAAGACGTCTACCAGACCAGCGCCAGCAGCCTGCCCAGCAATGATGATGACGAATGGGACTTTACCACCCGTACGTCCGTCGGCGAGAGCCTGCAGAGTCACCTGCTGTGGCAACTGAACCTGGCGCCGATGTCCGACACCGATCGACTGATCGCCGTCACCCTGATCGATTGCATCAATAACCAGGGTTACCTGGACGAGACGCTGGAAGAAATTCTTGAGGCGTTCGACCCGGAGCTGGATATCGAGCTGGACGAGATCGAAGCCGTCCTGCACCGCATCCAGCAATTCGAGCCCGCCGGGATTGGCGCCCGTACGCTCAGCGAGTGCCTGTTGCTGCAGCTGCGCCAACTGCCGGCCAAGACACCCTGGCTCGCTGAAGCCAAGCGCCTGGTCAGCGATTACATCGACCTGCTGGGCAGCCGCGATTACAGCCAGCTGATGCGTCGCATGAAGCTCAAGGAAGACGAACTGCGCCAGGTCATCGAACTGGTCCAGAGCCTCAACCCTCGCCCGGGCTCGCAGATCGAGTCCAGCGAAGCCGAGTATGTCGTGCCTGATGTGATCGTGCGCAAGGACAACGAGCGCTGGCTGGTGGAATTGAACCAGGAGTCGGTGCCACGCCTGCGGGTAAACCCGCAATACGCCGGTTTCGTGCGCCGCGCCGATACCAGCGCCGACAACACCTTCATGCGCAACCAGTTGCAGGAAGCGCGCTGGTTCATCAAGAGCCTGCAAAGCCGCAACGAAACCCTGATGAAAGTCGCCACCCAGATCGTCGAGCACCAGCGCGGCTTTCTGGAATATGGTGACGAAGCCATGAAACCGCTGGTACTGCATGACATCGCCGAGGCGGTCGGCATGCACGAATCGACGATTTCGCGGGTGACCACGCAAAAATTCATGCATACCCCACGGGGTATTTATGAGCTGAAATACTTTTTCTCCAGCCACGTAAGCACCTCCGAAGGCGGCGAATGCTCGTCCACGGCGATCCGCGCGATCATCAAAAAACTGGTTGCCGCGGAAAATCAGAAAAAGCCGTTGAGTGACAGCAAGATCGCTGGTTTACTGGAGGCACAAGGCATTCAGGTCGCCCGTCGAACCGTCGCCAAGTATCGCGAGTCCCTTGGGATCGCGCCTTCCAGCGAGCGTAAGCGTTTGATGTGACGGGCGGGGCACAGCGTTCCAGTGGCGGGTATTCCTACCCGCCGCTTTATGCACTGGCAACGAAGGAGAAGCTGTATGCAAGTCAACATCAGTGGACACCATGTAGAAGTCACCCCTCCAATGCGCGAATACGTCGAACAGAAGCTGAAGAAGCTTGAAGGACATTTCGACAAGATCACCAACGTGCAGGTCATCATGAAGGTCGATAAGCTTCAGCAGAAAATCGAAGCGACCCTGCAGATACCCGGTGGCGAAGTGGTTGCTAATGCCGAGCATGAAGACATGTATGCATCGATCGACTTGCTCACCGACAAGCTTGACCGCCAACTCAAAAAGCATAAGGAAAAGAATCTGCACCTGATGCAAGGTACAGGTCGTTAACCCTCCCCCATGATCCAACTTCAAACTATCCTGACCCCCGGCCGTTCCCTCGTGAACGTGCCGGGCGGCAGCAAGAAGAAAGCCCTCGAACAAATTGCCAACCTGATCAGCAGCCAAGTGCCTGAACTGGAAATGCAAGATGTCTTCGAGGCGTTGATCGCCCGTGAAAAACTCGGCTCGACCGGTTTTGGCAACGGCATCGCCATCCCCCACTGCCGCCTCAAAGGCTGCGAAACACCGGTCAGTGCTTTGCTGCACCTGGATCACCCTATCGATTTCGATGCCATCGACGGCGCCCCGGTCGACCTGCTGTTCGTTCTGCTGGTCCCACAAGCAGCCACCGATGCACACCTGGAACTGCTCCGGCAGATTGCTAGCATGCTCGACCGCAAGGAAGTGCGCGATAAATTGCGCAGCGCCAGCAGTAACGAAGCGCTGTATCAGGTCGTCCTGGATGAGCAAAACGGGCAGTAATCATGCGTTTGATCATCGTCAGCGGCCGTTCCGGCTCGGGTAAGAGCACTGCTCTTAACGTTCTTGAAGACAGCGGCTTCTATTGCATCGACAACCTGCCCGCCGGCTTGCTGCCGGAATTGGCGGAACGCGCCCTGATCCACACCGAACTGGCGCAACCGTTGGTCGCCGTGTCGATCGACGCCCGCAATCTGCCCAGCCACCTCTCACGGTTCCCCGAACTGCTCGAGGAGGTGCGCGCCAAACATATTCATTGCGACGTGCTGTACCTGGACGCCGACGAAGAAACCCTGCTCAAGCGGTTCTCCGAAACCCGTCGCCGCCACCCGCTCAGCAGCGCCAACCGTTCCCTGGCCGAAGCCATCGAGGACGAGACCAAACTGCTGGGGCCGATCATCGATCTGGCCGACCTCAAGATCAACACCACCAACCTGAACCTGTACCAACTGCGCGATGCGATCAAGCTGCGATTGCTGAACCAGCCGGAGCCTGGCACGGCATTTCTGGTCGAGTCGTTTGGCTTCAAGCGCGGCATGCCGGTGGATGCCGACCTGGTGTTCGACGTGCGCTGCCTGCCCAACCCGTATTGGAAACCGGAGTTGCGCGATCAGTCCGGGCTTGACCAGCCCGTGATCGACTACCTGGCGGCACAACCGGATGTGGAAGAGATGTTCCAGGATATCTCCACCTACCTGCTCAAATGGCTGCCGCGCTTTGCTGCAAGCAACCGCGCCTATGTCACCATTGCCATCGGCTGCACCGGCGGCCACCACCGCTCTGTCTACCTGACGGAGCGACTGGGCCAGGTGCTGCAACAAACCCTCAAGAACGTCCAGGTTCGCCACCGCGACCTTAGCTGAAAGGAACACCATAGCGATGCCGGCTCGGGAAATTGAAATCATCAACAAGCTGGGCTTGCATGCCCGCGCATCAGCCAAGTTTGTCGGTGTCGCCGGGCAGTTCCCCTGCCAGATCCGCGCCGGGCGTACCCCTGACTCGATGGTCGACGGCAAGAGCATCATGGCGATGATGATGCTCGCCGCAGGCAAGGGCACTAAAATCCATCTGAAAACCGAGGGTGAACAAGAGCAGGAAGCGATGGACGCGTTAGTCGCGTTGATCAACAACTACTTCGACGAGGGTGAATAACGCCTTCCTCTTGCAGGAGCGAACGGGCTCGCTCCTGCTATCCCAGTGCCGTATCCATCACCATCATCAAGCAAAACCCGATGCACAATCCCAGGCTGGCGAGTTTGTCGTGACCGTTGCGGCGCGACTCAGGGATCACCTCATGGGTCACCACCAGCAGCATCGCACCCGCAGCGAGTGCCAACCCCAAGGGCAACAGCACTTCGGCAAGGCTCACCAACCACGCGCATAACACTGCAAAGACCGGCTCGACCAAACCCGAGGCAGCGCCAATCAGAAACGCCTTGATCCTCGACATCCCCGCCCCAGCCAATACCAGCGCAATCACCAGGCCTTCCGGTACGTCCTGCAGGGCAATGCCCATGGCGAGACTGTCGGCATCCGCCATGCCGCCGCCGGCAGAAACACCCACGGCCATGCCTTCCGGGATGTTGTGGGCAATGATCGCGAACACAAAAAGCCAGATACGCGGCGGGATAACCGGCTTATCCGGCGTGCCCACCAGCATTTCCGGGCTGGCGCCTGAAACCTGGCGGTCCACGAGATACAACCCGAATGCACCGAGCATGATGCCGAAGCTGATCAAACCACCCGCGCCCCAGGGTGTGAGCCCCAGCTTTTCTGCGGCAGCGATACCCGGCACCACCAGCGAAAAGGCGGTCGCCGCCAACATGACCCCCGCGCCAAAACCCAGCAGGGTATCGCTCAACGCCGCCGGCATACGGCGAATCACCAGCACGGGCACCGCGCCCAGCGCAGTACCGAGGGCACAGATCGCCCCGCCCTGCAGCGCTCGCAAGATGCGCGGTTCCAGGTCGAGCCAGGCCAGGCCATGAGCCACCAGTAATGCCGTACCGGCTAACAGAAGCAGGGAGCCAAGCGCATAGCGAAATAATCGCACGCTGCTAATCGCCAGTGTTTCAGTGCCCATGGTCGGCCTTAGGTCGTGTGTTGGAGTGAGTGTCAGGCCAATGCAGCCTGGTAGCGTGTGGCAACCTCGGGCCAGTTGATGACGCTATAGAATGCATTGATGTACTCCGGTCGTCGGTTTTGATACAGCAGGTAGTAGGCATGCTCCCAGACGTCCAGGCCGAGAATCGGCGTATTGCCGCTCATCAACGGGCTGTCCTGGTTACCGCTGCTTTCCACCACCAAGGTCTTTTGCGGGGTCACACTCAACCAGGCCCAGCCGCTGCCGAAGCGGGTCAACGCCGCCTTGGTAAACGCTTGCTTGAAGCTGTCGAAGCCCCCCAACTGCTCGTCGATGGCCCGGCCCAGAACACCTTCGGGTTTTCCACCACCTGTAGGCGACATGACCGCCCAGAACAGCGAGTGGTTGGCATGGCCGCCTCCTTGGTTGACCACGGCAGCGCGTAATTTCTCCGGCAAGTTTTCAACGCTGGAAACCAGCTTCTCCACCGGCCAGCCCGCGAACTCAGTGCCCTCGACCGCAGCATTGAGATTATTGATATAAGTCTGGTGGTGCTTGGTGTAGTGAATCTCCATGGTTTGCGCATCGATATGGGGCTCAAGCGCGTCAAAGGCGTAAGGCAACGGCGGCAGGGTGTAGGTCATATCAATGTGCTCCATATTGAGAAGGGGTCGGTTGCGTCGCAGCACTGCCCAGCAAGCGATGGGTGCGCGGGTATTCGCCGTGATCGCTGATGAAATTCAACAGTTCGACATAGGTTTTGCTGCTCTGGCGCAACGCTGCCTCACGCAACGGCGGACTGAGCCGTGGGTCCTGCATGGTCTGCAGCAGCCGCTGGTGAATGGCGCAAAGGTATTCCGCGCTTTCTTCAGGCTGGTTGAGACGCAGGTGCAGGTCGGCCAGGTTGTGATGGGAGATGACGCAAGCCGCCACGGCTTCGTCGGCATCCGCCCAGCGCTCAAACAACACTTGGGCCAGGGCCAGGGCTTGCAGGTAGGCCTCGCGGGCGTCAACCAGCTCGCCTGCCATAAAGCAGCGATTGGCCCGTTCGATCGTGCGTTTCCAGTGCTCCATGGTGAACCTCCAAAGCGGGGTCGATGATCACACGCCGCCAGCCGTGAGCTTTTCCGGGTCCAGCAGGACTTCCAGTTGGCTGCGAGGCAAGTCGGTGTGTTCGAGGGCGACATCGATGACCGGACGGCCCTGCTGATAAGCCTGTTTGGCGATTTCGGCGGCCTTTTGGTAACCAATGATCGGATTGAGGGCGGTGACCAGAATCGGGTTGCGCGACAATGCTTCCTTGAGCTTCGCTTCGTTGACCTTGAAGCTGGCGATGGCCTTGTCCGCCAGCAAACGGCTGGCGTTGGCCAGCAGCTCCAGGCTGCTGAGCAGATTCTGGGCGATGATCGGCAGCATGACGTTCAGTTCGAAGTTGCCCGATTGGCCGGCCACGGTAATCACCGTATCGTTGCCGATGACTTGCGCGGCCACCATGGCCGTGGCCTCGGGAATTACCGGGTTGACCTTGCCCGGCATGATCGAAGAACCCGGTTGCAGCCCTTCCAGCTCGATTTCACCCAGGCCGGCCAACGGACCGGAGTTCATCCAGCGCAGGTCATTGGCGATTTTCATCAGCGACACCGCAGTGGCTTTCAGCTGGCCGGAGACGGCGACGGCGGTGTCCTGGGAGCCAATCAACGCAAACAGGTTCTTGCCCGGCGTGAACTTCACCTTGGTCAGGTGGCTCAGGTGCCCGCTGAAGCGTGCGGCAAACTCAGGATGGGCGTTGATGCCGGTGCCCACCGCCGTGCCACCCTGGGCCAGCGCCTGCAGTGCCGGCAACAGGTCCTGCAAGTGGCCGATATTGGCCTTGAGTTGCTGCGCCCAGCCATTGAGCACCTGGCTCATGCGCACCGGCATGGCATCCATCAAGTGGGTACGCCCGGTCTTGATGAACGGGTGGACCGCTTCGGCTTTTTGCTCGATCACCTGCACCAGGTGCAACAAGGCCGGCAGTGTCTGCTCGTGCAGCACCAGCGCGGCGCTGACATGAATAGTGGTAGGAATGATGTCGTTGCTGCTTTGCCCGCAGTTGACGTGGTCGTTGGGGTTTACCACCTCGCCCAGCAACCGACTGGCCAGGGTTGCAATCACCTCGTTGGCGTTCATGTTGGAACTGGTACCGGAGCCGGTCTGGAAAATATCCACCGGGAAGTGCTGCATGTAGTCGCCTTCCAACAAGCCCTGGGCGGCATCGACAATGGCCTTGCCCTGCCCTTCACTGATTTGCTTGAGGTCGACGTTGGCCCTGGCTGCGGCGGCTTTGGCCAGAATCAGCGCGCGAACGAATGGCGCCGGCATGCGCTGATGGCTGATCGGAAAGTTGTTCACCGCGCGCTGGGTTTGTGCACCGTACAAGGCCTCGGCGGGGACTTGCAGTTCGCCCATGCTGTCGCGTTCGATACGGGTGTTACTCATCATTTGATCCTTGCACCAGGTCGGAGAAAGAGAGGGATGGCAGCAATTGGCAGGTCGCCAATTGCCAGGCAAAGGCCTGCCAGCGTTTGAGCCGGCAGGCGCAGTGGGAGAGTTTTTCCAGATCGCGCAGCGGGCGCCAGGCCTGGTCCAGACACAGGGCACGCCAATGCCATGGCAGCGCGATATCGTTGGCGGTGTCGATGAGCAGGCGAAATGAGGTTTCGGCGATTGTCCACGGGTGAGTCGCGGTGCAACACGCCAGGTAACGCCCCTCATTGAGGTAATGTTCGATCAGGCGAGGTTCATTGGGGTCGAGCCCGCAGCGGATCTGACGACTCATCCACCGCCAACTTTCCAGGTACGGGTCCTCATGCAAGACAGAACTCATGATCCACACTCATCCAGTAATGATATTCATTATTAAATGATATTGAGAATCAAAACAAGAACGGCAGATCGATCCTGTCTCACACCGCCACAAAAAAAGGCGCGCCATCATCACTATGGCGCGCCTTTTGGTGGAACATCGCAGGTCAGCTGCCGGCGACAGTCATCCGTTCAATCAACACGGAGCCGGTGCGGATATTACTGCGCAGTTCAAGATCGTTACCCACGGCAACGATCTGCTTGAACATATCGCGCATGTTGCCGGCGATGGTCACTTCCTGGACGGCGAACTGAATCTCGCCGTTTTCCACCCAGAATCCCGCCGCGCCGCGGGAATAGTCCCCCGTCACCATGTTCAGGCCGTGGCCCATCAATTCGGTGACCAGCAGGCCGCGCCCCATGCGTCGCAACAGCGCCGCCTGGTCTTCATCGCCGTGGGTCACGAACAGGTTATGAACGCCGCCGGAGTTGGCGGTGCTGGGCAGGCCAAGCTTGCGCCCCGCGTAGGTGCCCAATACATAAGACACCAACTCGCCTTTCTCGACGAACGGCTTGGCGTAAGTGGACAGGCCATCGCCGTCGAACGAAGCGCTGCCCATGGCGCGCATGAGGTGCGGACGCTCATCGATGGTCAGCCATTCAGGGAACAGCTGCTGGCCGATCGCGCCTTCCAGGAAGGACGATTTGCGATAGAGGTTGCCACCGGAAATCGCCCCGAGGAAACTGCTGAACAAACCACCGGCCAGTTCGGCGGAAAACAGCACCGGCACTTCGCAAGTAGGTACCGGGCGCGCGCCCAGACGACTGGCTGCACGCTGCGCGGCGCGCTGGCCGATGCTTACCGGGTCTGCCAGCAACTCACCCTGACGATTCACGTCGTACCAGTAATCACGCTGCATCTGGCCGTTGGCTTCAGCGATCATCACGCAGCTCAGGCTGTGACGGGTGGACGCATAGCCCCCGATAAAACCATGGCTGTTGCCGTAGACACGGCAACCCTGATGGGTACTCAGCGTAGTGCCATCGGCGTTCTTGATGCGAGCGTCGGCGTCGAACGCTGCCGCTTCGCAGGTCAGCGCCTGTTCGATGGCTTGCTCAGGCGTGATGTCCCAGGCGTGAAACAGATCGAAATCCTGCAGATCCTTGGCCATCAGCGCCTTATCGGCCAAGCCTGAGCTTTCATCCTCAGAAGTGTGTTTGGCGATGGCCAAAGCAGCGGCGACGGTCTCGCGAATCGCCTCCGGGCCACTGGCCGACGTACTGGCCGAACCTTTGCGCTGGCCCATGTACAAGGTAATGCCGAACCCCTGGTCGCGGTTGAATTCGACGGTCTCCACTTCCCGCTGACGCACCGACGTCGACAGCCCCTGTTCCAGCGACACCGCTACTTCACAGGCGCTGGCCCCCTGGCGCTTGGCCTCGGCAAGGATCTGCTCGACTTGTTCCTGCAGTGCCGGTAACGCTTGCGGACCGACGCTTTGGGCTGCACTCATGGTTTTCTCCACTCAAATTCTGCTCTCGGTTAAGGCCATCGAGCGACCGGGCCGGACAAGCGGCCCCCGACTGGTTATCATGGCGGCGTTTCTTTGCGGACTGCCACCATGGTTGATTCTTACGACGACTCCCTCGATGGGGAGAAAAGCAAAACCCAGGTCAAACGCGAGCTGCATGCTCTGGTTGACCTTGGCGAGCGCCTTACAACGCTCAAAAAAGACTTGATTGCCAAACTGCCACTGACCGACGAAATGCGCCGGGCCTTGGCCGATGCGCCTAAGCACACCGCGAATATCGCGCGCAAACGGCACATCATGTTCATCGGCAAGCTGATGCGCGATCAGGACACTGACGCCATTCTGGCCTTGCTCGATCAAACCGATGCCTCCACTCGCCAGTACAACGAACGCTTCCATAACCTGGAGCGCTGGCGTGATCGCCTGATCTCGGGCGATGACGCCGTGCTGGAAAAATTCGTATTGGACTATCCGGAAGCGGACCGCCAGCAATTGCGCTCCCTGATCCGTCAGGCCCAACACGAACAGGCGCATAACAAGGCGCCGGCCACCAGCCGTAAAATCTTCAAATACATCCGTGAGCTGGACGAGACTCAACGCGGTCTGCGCTGATCCTCTTCCCCGGGTGGCGACCTTCGCCACCCGAAGCTCCCGCGTTTACGACCCCGTGCCACCCACGGTGATCGCATCGATTTTCAAGGTTGGCTGGCCTACGCCCACCGGCACCGACTGCCCATCCTTCCCGCACGTGCCCACGCCGCTGTCCAGCGACAGGTCGTTACCGACCATCGACACCTTGCTCATGGCCTCCGGCCCATTACCGATCAACGTCGCGCCCTTGACCGGAGCGGTAATCTTGCCGTCTTCGATCAAGTACGCCTCGCTGGTGGAGAACACGAACTTGCCGCTGGTGATATCCACCTGCCCGCCACCGAGGTTGGCGCAGTAGATGCCGCGCTTGACCGAAGCAATGATTTCCGCCGGATCGCTTTCACCACCGAGCATGTAGGTGTTGGTCATGCGTGGCATCGGCAGGTGGGCATAGGATTCGCGGCGACCGTTGCCGGTGCGCGCCACACCCATCAGGCGGGCGTTGAGCTTGTCCTGCATATAGCCCTTGAGCACGCCGTTTTCGATCAGGGTGGTGCACTCCGTTGGCGTCCCTTCGTCATCCACACTCAACGAACCACGCCGACCGGCCAAGGTGCCGTCATCGACAATGGTGCACAGCTTGGATGCGACCATCTCGCCCATGCGCCCGCTGTAGGCGGAACTGCCCTTGCGGTTGAAGTCGCCTTCCAGCCCATGGCCCACCGCTTCATGCAACAACACACCGGACCAACCCGAGCCCAGCACCACCGGCAAGGTACCGGCCGGCGCCGGAATCGCTTCCAGGTTGACCAGTGCCTGGCGCAACGCTTCACGGGCATAGCCCATGGCGCGGTCTTCGGCGAGGAAATAACGGTAGTCGGTACGCCCGCCGCCGCCATGGCCACCGCGTTCGCGGCGACCGTTCTGCTCGACGATCACACTCACGTTGAAACGCACCAGTGGCCGCACATCGGCCGCCAGCCCGCCGTCGGTGGAGGCGACAAGGATGCGTTCCCACACACCGGCCATGCTCACGGTGACCTGCTGGATACGCGGGTCCAGGGCACGAGTAGCCGCGTCAACACGCTTGAGCAGCTCGACCTTCTCCGCGCGGCTGATCACTTCCAACGGATTATCCGGCGCGTACAGCTGAGCCACGTCCTGGGTACTGAACGCCTGCACCGTGCCGTTCTGGCCCGCGCGGGAAATCGAGCGCGCCGCACGCGCCGCCAGGCCCAGGGCCTCCAGGGTAATGGCGTTGCTGTAGGCAAAACCGGTTTTCTCGCCCGATTGCGCGCGCACCCCTACGCCTTGGTCAAGGTTGAAACTGCCTTCCTTGACGATGCCGTCTTCCAGCGCCCAGGACTCGGAAATCTGCCCCTGGAAATACAGGTCGGCCGCGTCGATCCCGGGCCCGGCCAGATCGCCCAGCACGGTTTGCAGATTTTCGATGGTCACGCCACCGGGTGCCAGGAGATGTTCACTGACTGAGGACAACAACTCGCTCATAGGTTTGGCCTTAAATTCATCGTTCTGAAGCAGGTCGCTGTGCGCCCTGCGAGAAAAAGCGCCGATGGTTGACCACCGGCATGCGCGCCCGTATCGACGCCTGTTCACTGCTGTCGCGTTCGGCCACCAGCACCGCTTCGCCTTGATCCTGCCGGGCCAGCACGCGCCCCCAGGGATCGATAATCGCCGCGTGCCCATGAGTTTCCCGTGGCCCCGGGTGCACACCGCCCTGGGCGGCCGCCAGCAGGTAACACTGGGTTTCGATGGCCCGAGCGCGAATCAGCACATCCCAATGCGCAGCCCCGGTCACCGCTGTAAACGCCGAGGGCGCACTGATCAACTCAGCCCCCGCCGCACGCAGCTCGCTGTACAACTCGGGGAAGCGCAGGTCGTAACACACCGTCAGCCCCAAGCGCCCCACGGGCGTATCTGCCACGACCACATTGCTTCCGAAAGCATAGTCGTCGGATTCGCGATAGCGACCTCGGGCGTCCGCTACATCCACATCGAACAAGTGCAGCTTGTCGTAACGAGCGACGATTTCACCTCGGTCGTCGATCAGCAGCGAGCAGGCGTTGGGCTTGGCGTCCGGTTGATCCCTGGGTGGCAACGGTATTGTGCCCGCCACTATCCATAAGGTGAGGTCGCGAGCGGTCTGTTTCAACCAGGGCAGGATCGGGCCTTCACCCAGTGCCTCGGCGCGACCGATATCGGCCATGTCACGGCGGCCCATGGCGGCGAAGTTCTCCGGCAGCACCGCAAGCCTGGCGCCATCCGCCGCCGCGCGTTCCAGCAGGCGGCGTGCCTGGGCTAGGTTGGCCAGCACGTCACTCTGGCTGACCATTTGAGTTACCGCAAAGGACATGGGCCGACACTCCGTAAAGGGCATGCGGCCATGCTACTCCACAGCCTCTCAGTTTGGCTTTTCAAATGGCTTGTCGAAGGTGATTTTCGGGTCTTTCCATGGGCCTTGCACGGTGTACTGCACGCTGGCGAAGCGCGATACCCGGTCGCCGATCAACTTGTCGATCAGGAACAACGCACCGCCAATGGCCGGCGCGCCGACGATCAATGCGGCGATGGGCAGGTTGTTGGTGACCGGCAGGGTCACCAGCAACTTGGCATCGACGCGATCCGCCACCAGGTCCAGGGTGCCATTGAGCTCCAGGTTGGTAGACGGCCCGGTCATGGTGATGGGCTCACGGGTCACGAACACACCATCACTGGCCGCCAGCAAGCCCTTGACCCGGTCATAGCTCAAGCCCTTGCCGAGCAAGTCGGAGAAGTCCAGGCGCAAACGGCGGCCAATGGAATTGAAGTTAAGCAGGCCGAACACCCGCAGCGCCTGGGCGCCACCCTCCACTTCCACGAACTGGCCTTTGCGGAACGCCGCGTCCAGGCTACCGGAGAACCGCTTGGGCCCGACCCAGGCCGGCGAACCCGGCCAGCGACCATCCACGTCCAGATGAAAGTCCTCGCTGGTCACCGTGGGCGCAAACCCCCAACCTTTGAGCACGTCGGCAATGTTCTTGCCGTCCAGTCGCCCTTTGTACCAACTGCTGCTGGCCCCCGGCGCGCCTTCCCAACCACCGGCCCCGTTGAGTTGCATGCCTTTGAGGCCCAGGTTCAGGTTGTTGAAGGCCAGGCCCTTGGCGGTCGGCCGGATTTTCAGCGACCACGCGCCCACCAGGTCCGGGCCCTGGAACAGTTGGTCGATGGCGATATCCAGCGCGGGAATATCCTTGGGGTCGACATCGGCCAACGGGTCCGGCGCGTTCTCGTCAGCCTGCACAGTAGGGTCCACGGCGGGCAGCTTCACGTACTGCAGGTTGACGGCAATGGGCGCGCCCTTGGCATCCGGCAGACTCACCGTGCCCTTGGCTTGCTGGCTGTCGAACTGCAGGCCCCAGGCCACAGGCTTGCGATCCAGCTGCAGTTTGACCTGGTCGAACCGGGTACCGAAACCGGTCAGCTTGCCCACCTTGAAGTCGGCGCCACTGAGCAGTTGCTTGGCACTGCCGCCCGGATCGTTACCCGCGTAACGGTTCGCGAGTTTTTTCCACGGGTCGATATCCAGCTCGGAGAGCACCCCGCGAACACGCAGCCCCTTGGCGCCGGGCAATATCGCATCGCCATTGCCGAGAAACAATTCGCCGCGGCCATCATTGAAGTTATCCGGCGGCGCCGCGAAGGTGAAATTCGCCAGCTCTGCGTAATCAAACCAGTACCGCCGCTCAGCACCCTGCAAGGTCATGCGGAACGTACTGTCACGGCCCTGGCTCGCCGGCATGCCGAACGGCGCCGGCAAATCCACCGCAACGCCCTTGAGATTGGAGTCGACCATCAACTGACTGTCCGCGCCGTCCAGGATGACTTGCAACTGGTACGGGATATCGCCGGTCACAGGCAGCGGCTGGCTGATGTTCAACCAGTCCGTGAGCCGTTTGACCGTGACCTGCCCCTTGGCGGTGACGCGGGTGCTGACAGCGCCGGGCTTGCCTTCGGCAAAAATCTGCGCGGTGATCGGACGGTCAAACGCCTGCGCCGAAATATTCTGGCCGCTCAAGCCTTTGGCGCTGTCGAAACGGAAGTCGCCCTTGAGCTGGGTCAGGTCCAGGGTGGGCTCCGCCAGTTGCAGGCGCGCCTTGTCGGTCTTGAAGTCGACCACGATTTTGGGTTCGGTGCCCTTGGCCAGGGGCACGTCCAGGTCCAGGCTGCCTTGCAGGTTGCCCTCGCCCTTCCAGCCCGCGAAGGTGGAGGCGGTGCCGATAGGGGCTTCCTGAAGGATTTTCAGACCATCGCCCAAACCACCGGAGAATCCGCCGGTGAGCAGCAGGTGGCTGTCTTGGCCGGCCGGCGCGTGTGGGATATTGACGTAGACGTCCTTGACCTGGGTATCGAGCAACTGTCCCTTGCTGGCCAGGATGCGCACACCGCTCTCCTCGACGAACACCTCACCCTTGACCTTGCTCACATGGGGCCAGCCCGGCTGGAACGCCAGCTCGGCATCATGCACCTTGAAGAACAGGCTGATATTGCGTGAAGCCGGCAGCGCGTTGTGGCTCAGCGAGCCCTGGTACTGGAAGAAACCTTCGTCTACCGCGCCTTTGAGGATCGCCGTGCGCAACCACTCATCCAGCGCGGGGCTCAACACGGCGGGCAGATACTTGGGGGTGAAACGACCATCGCCATCGACCATGCCGACCCGCAGGTCCATGTAGTCCTCCTGGCTATGGTCGAAATGCAGGCGAATCAGGAAGTCCGCAGCGACCTTGCCTTCCTCCCCCAGCACCTTGATATACGGTGCGATGAGGGTGAAGCCCTGTTTGTCCAGCGTCCAGGTCAGGCGCGCATTGGCCTGGATGTACTGCCATGGCTTGGCGAAGATCGGCGACAGATGCAGGGAAAAGTCCTTGCTGTCCATGCGCAACTCGCCATGGCCAAGGTCGCCGCTGATGCTGCCGGACACATTGCGCGCGGCTGGCGCGCCAAAGTAAGCGTCAAAACCGACCCGCTCAAGGTTGGCGGCAAAACTGACTTTCTGATCGGTGCTGTCCTGTGGGCGGAAGTCCACGAGCACATTGCGCAACAGGCCGGTGGCTTTGAGGTGCTCGACGGCCTGGGCGAAACCTTCCGGCAGCGGTGCCAGGGCATTGAGCAATGGCGTGATGGGGGTCAGGTCGAGCCGGTCGGCTTGAAGTTTCCATACTTCCTGATCTTTCTCGGTCGCCAGGCTCTGCTGCAGTTGCAGGCGTGATTCCCAGCGGGTTTCGCCGATATTCATCGCCAGCGAATCAAACAGCACCTTGAGGCCGCCGTCGCTGCGTTGCACATAAGCGGTCAGGGCCAGGTTCTCGATGTGTACCGGCTTACGCTCGGCGTAGCTGCCCTTGACTTGCGGTGAATCGAGGCGCACCACGGCGCTTTGTACGGTGCCGTTGGCCCAGTTGAGCCAGAACTCACCGCCAGCCTTGAACTGGGTGAGCTTCCATTGTTGGGTCAGCCGGGACGGAATCCACTTGGCCCAGTCGCTTTGAGGCAGGCTCAGGTAGGCCTCGACCTGGGCGTCTTTCCATTGGCTGGCGCGCATACGGCTGCGCAGGGTAAAGGCGAGCGGTTGGCCGTCGGGTAGTGTCAGGCGTGCGTCCACACGTTGCCGGGTCGTACCGGTGTGCAGGTTCAGGCCGACATAAGTCACGGTCACCGGCGCCCGGTCGAACGGTTGCAGCGTCACCTGGCTGTCCAGCACCGATACGCGCTTGACCATTTGCATGCGGGTGAGCAGTTGCTCCGGGTCCAGTGGCTGGTCGTCCTGTATCGGCAAGCCTTGCAGCGCCCAGCGACCGTCCTTGTCTTCCTTGACGCTCAACTGCAAGCCGCTGACTTGCAGATGGGCGATGCGCACTTCGCGGGCCATCAGGCTGGCCCAAAGATCGGGCACCACCTCGACCTGGTCCAGGCGCAACGCACTGCTGCCCTCGCCGACCATCACGTCATGGGCCAGCAATATTGGCGCAAAACCGCTCCAGCGGCCTTCGAGGCTGCCAATATGAACAGGCATCTGTACCGCCACCTGCGCCTTGGCTTCGACTTCAGCGCGGTATTCGGCCACCAGCGGGGTCAATTCACGCCCCAGGCTCACGTATACCGCCGCCACGACCAGCAGCAACGCACACAGGCCCAGTCCCCAACGGGTCAAAGCGGCAAAAAAGCGTATCAGACGCTCCATGTCAGGCGACCCTCAAAGCAGTAGTCGGACCACAGATCAGCGCCTGTCGGTCTCGAAAAGAGAAAACGAAAGGGGATCAGAGCAGCACCACGTCGTATTGTTCCTGGGAGTACATGGTTTCAACCTGAAAACGAATGGTGCGCCCGATGAAGCCCTCCAGTTCAGCGACGTTACCCGACTCTTCATCCAGCAGGCGATCCACCACTTTCTGGTTGGCGAGCACTCTATAACCTTCGGCCTGGTAGGCGCGCGCCTCGCGCAGGATTTCGCGGAAAATCTCGTAGCAAACCGTTTCCGGGGTCTTCAATTTACCGCGGCCCTGGCAACTGCTGCAGGGTTCGCACAGCACTTGCTCAAGGCTTTCGCGGGTGCGCTTGCGGGTCATCTGCACCAGGCCCAGCTCGGTGATGCCAATGATGTTGGTCTTGGCGTGGTCGCGCTCCAGCTGCTTTTCGAGCGTGCGCAGGACCTGGCGCTGGTGCTCGCCATCTTCCATGTCGATGAAGTCGATGATGATGATGCCGCCCAGGTTGCGCAGGCGCAGTTGGCGCGCAATCGCGGTGGCCGCTTCGAGGTTGGTCTTGAAGATGGTTTCTTCGAGGTTGCGGTGACCCACGAACGCGCCGGTGTTGACGTCGATGGTGGTCATGGCTTCCGCCGGGTCCACCACCAGATAGCCGCCGGATTTGAGCGGGACCTTGCGCTCCAGGGCTTTCTGGATTTCATCTTCGACGCCATACAGGTCAAAGATCGGCCGCTCGCCCGGGTAGTGCTCGAGGCGGTCGGCAATTTCCGGCATCAGCTCGGCGACAAATTGCGTGGTGCGCTGGAAGGTTTCCCGCGAGTCGATGCGAATTTTCTCGATCTTCGGGCTGACCAGATCGCGCAAGGTACGCAACGCCAGGCCGAGGTCTTCATAGATAACGCTTGGCGCGCCAATGGTCTGGATCTGCGCCGCGATCTGGTCCCACAGGCGCCGCAGGTAGCGGATATCCATCAGGATTTCATCGGCGCCCGCCCCCTCGGCGGCGGTACGCAAGATAAAACCACCGGCTTCCTTGATGCCTTCGGCGGCCACGCAGTCGCTGACCACCTTCTTCAGGCGCTCGCGCTCGGCTTCATCTTCGATCTTGAGGGAAATACCGACGTGGGCGGTACGCGGCATATACACCAGGTACCGCGAAGGAATCGACAATTGGGTGGTCAGCCGGGCGCCCTTGGACCCGATGGGGTCCTTGGTGACCTGCACCACCAGGCTCTGCCCTTCGTGCACCAGGGCGCTGATGCTTTCCACCGCCGGGCCTTCGCGCAGGGAGATTTCCGAAGCATGGATAAACGCGGCGCGGTCCAGGCCGATGTCGACGAAGGCCGCCTGCATGCCTGGCAATACGCGCACCACCTTGCCTTTATAGATATTGCCGACGATCCCGCGCTTCTGGGTACGCTCCACATGCACTTCTTGCAGAACACCGTTCTCTACCACCGCCACGCGCGATTCCATCGGCGTGATATTGATCAGAATCTCTTCACTCATGGCTGGGTCTCGTTCAGGCGTTTTCACAATAGTGACCGATCGCTTATGGCTTGGCGCGAAAGTAAAGGCGCTCAGCGCGCGGTAAGGTTTTGCCAACAGGGTATGCCGAATTGGCCCAGCAGTTGCGCGGTTTCGCACACCGGCAGGCCGACCACGGCGGAATAGCTGCCATTGAGTCCGGTGACGAACACCGAGCCAAGCCCCTGGATAGCATAGCCGCCGGCCTTGTCCTGGGGTTCGCCGCTGTGCCAGTAGGCCGTCGCCTCTTGGGCACAAATGTCGCGAAAAATTACACGGCTGCTGACACACCGGGTTTCACAGCGTTGGCCGTCGGTCAGGGCAATGGCCGTGAGGACTTCATGCTCACGCCCTGCCAGGGCCATCAACATCGCCAGCGCATCGGCCTGGTCCACCGGTTTGCCAAGAATCTTGCCATCGACGACAACCGCCGTATCGGCACCCAATACGCAGATGCCTGGGGTTTGCTCGAGCACAGCCAAACCCGCCGCGGCCTTGCTTCGCGCCAGGCGCTCGACATAAGCCACAGGGGTTTCGTGTGTGAGAGGCGTTTCATCGATGGCGGCGCTGACCACGGTGAAAGGCACACCGATCTGGGTCAACAATTCACGTCGCCGCGGGGAGCCCGAGGCCAGATAAAGCACATTCATTGCAGACTCTCCCTGTAGGGTTCGATAACCAGGCAGAGCCTCGCAATCCATCAATTGATTTTATAGCGACGACGTAACCCACGCAGGCCGAAACTGATCCAGGGCCACAGCAATGCGCTGACCAGAGCCGGCAACACCAGTGCCAGGGTGGGTTGGCGATTGCCGGTCAAGGCACTGAGCCAGAGTTGAACAAGCTGCGCCAGGCCGAAGATCACCAGGATCACCAGGCACTGCTGCCACATCGGGAACATGCGCAAGCGCTGCTGCAACGACAGCACCAGGAAGGTAATCAGGGTCAGGATCAGTGCATTCTGGCCCAGCAAGGTGCCATAGAGCACGTCCTCTGCCAAACCCAGGCACATCGCCGTGACCATGCCTACTTTGTGCGGCAGGTTCAACGACCAGAACGCCAACAGCAGCGCCAGCCACAGCGGGCGCAGGATTTCCATGAATTGCGGCAGCGGTGAAACGCTGAGCAGCAAGCCGATGGCAAAGGTCAGCCAGACAATCCAGCCATTGCGCGAATGAGTGCTGGCCATTATTCCTCCCTCTGCCGCGTCGTGGCCGGGGCGGTTGTCGCGGGCCTCGCGGCAGGCGCGGTGGTCGCCGAAGGTTTCGCCGGGCGGGCGCTGTGTGCTGCGGGCTTGGCCGGTGTGGCGACAGGCGCTGCGGTTGCGGGTACGGCCGCAGGCGCGGGTGGCCCCACGAACGCCGGTTTCGGCACGGTGGCGGGAATCACGGGGGCGGTGCCGTTCTGCTTGTCTTCCGCCTCCTGAGCCTGCGCCGCGTCATTGGCGCGCTCTTCCGGCGTGCGGTTGTCGCTGAACACCAATAGCAGGTAGCGGCTGCGGTTCAACGCGGCAGTCGGGACGGCACGCACAATGGCAAACGGCTGGCCGGAGTCATGGATGACCTCCTTGACCGTCGCCACCGGGTAGCCGGCCGGGAAGCGCTGACCCAGGCCGGAGCTGACCAGCAGGTCGCCCTCCTTGATGTCAGCGGTATCGGCCACGTGCCGCAACTCCAGGCGTTCCGGATTACCGGTGCCGCTGGCAATCGCGCGCAAGCCGTTGCGATTGACCTGCACGGGGATGCTGTGGGTGGTGTCCGTCAACAGCAGGACCCGCGAAGTGTAGGGCATCAGCTCGACCACCTGGCCCATCAGGCCACGGGCATCGAGCACCGGCTGGCCGAGCACCACGCCGTCGCGCTCGCCCTTGTTGATGATGATGCGATGGGTAAAGGGATTGGGGTCCATGCCGATCAACTCGGCCACTTCGACCTTTTCGTTGACCAGCGCGGAAGAATTGAGCAACTCGCGCAGCCGAACGTTCTGCTCGGTGAGGGCTGCCAGCTTTTGCATGCGGCCCTGCAACAGCAGGTTTTCGGTCTTGAGTTTTTCGTTCTCGGCGACCAGTTCGGTGCGGCTGCCGAATTGGCTGGCCACGCCCTGGTAGAGACGTTGCGGCAGGTCGGTGATCCAGTAAGTCTGCATCAACACCAGCGACATCTGGCTACGCACAGGCTTGAGCAACGAAAAGCGCGCATCGACCACCATCAGCGCGACCGAAAGCACGGTCAGCACCAACAAGCGCACGCCCAATGAGGGGCCTTTGGCAAAGAGCGGTTTAATAGGCCGCTCCTCCCAGGCAAATGTTCTCTTTATTCATACGGCATCAAACCGGCCTGGATGCAGATTGAAGAAGATAAACGCCAACAGGCAGCACTGCAAAGTGCTGCCTGCCGACCCAGCATGAACCGTCCAGGCGATCTTATTCGCTGGAGAGCAGGTCCATGGTGTGTTTATCCATCATTTCCAGTGCACGACCGCCGCCACGGGCAACGCAGGTCAGCGGGTCTTCGGCGACGATCACCGGCAGGCCGGTTTCCTGGGCCAGCAACTTGTCGAGGTCGCGCAGCAAGGCGCCACCGCCGGTCAATACCAGGCCACGCTCGGCAATATCGGAAGCCAGTTCCGGTGGCGACTGCTCCAGGGCGCTCTTCACCGCCTGGACGATGGTGGCCAGGGACTCTTGCAGCGCTTCCAGCACTTCATTGGAGTTCAGCGTGAAGGCACGTGGCACACCTTCGGCCAGGTTGCGACCGCGAACATCGACTTCGCGAACTTCGCCGCCCGGGTAGGCGGTACCGATTTCCTGCTTGATGCGCTCGGCGGTTGATTCGCCGATCAGGCTGCCGTAGTTACGACGCACATACGTGATGATCGCTTCGTCGAAGCGGTCGCCGCCAACGCGTACGGATTCGGCATACACCACACCGTTCAGGGAAATCAGGGCGATCTCGGTGGTACCGCCACCGATATCCACCACCATCGAACCACGGGCCTCTTCAACCGGCAGGCCGGCGCCGATTGCGGCGGCCATCGGTTCTTCGATCAGGAACACTTCGCGGGCACCGGCACCAAGGGCCGATTCACGGATGGCACGACGCTCCACCTGGGTGGACTTGCACGGGACGCAGATCAGCACACGAGGGCTGGGCTGCAGAAAACTGTTTTCGTGAACCTTGTTGATGAAGTACTGCAGCATCTTCTCGCAGACACTGAAGTCGGCGATCACGCCGTCTTTCATCGGACGAATGGCAGCAATATTGCCGGGTGTACGGCCGAGCATGCGCTTGGCCTCGGTGCCAACGGCAACGACACTTTTCTGATTACCATGGGTCCGAATGGCCACAACCGATGGCTCATTCAGAACGATACCGCGCTCGCGCACGTAAATAAGGGTGTTGGCAGTGCCCAGGTCAATGGAAAGATCGCTGGAAAACATGCCACGCAGTTTCTTGAACATGGGAAAGGGACCCTAGGCAACGCGTGGGTAAAAAAGTGCGGCAAACTCTAACAACGACAGGGATTTTGGGCAAGGCGCCAATGTGCTAAATTGGCCGACTTTCTGTGCACCAACCCCCACAATCGCGGCCTTATGACCGTAGAAATGCGGTAGTGTTCCGACAATCTAACACACGGACGCCCTCCGTTCTGTTTTCCACTGGAGAATCCCATGGCGCTTGAACGCTCCGACGTGGAAAAAATCGCGCATCTGGCCTCGCTTGGCCTCAATGACGCCGATCTTCCACAGACCACCGCAGCCCTGAACAGCATTCTCGGGCTGGTTGACCAAATGCAGGCCGTCAATACCGACGGCATCGAGCCCCTGGCTCACCCGCTGGAAGCCAGTCAGCGCCTGCGCGCAGACGTCGTGACCGAGCGCAATAACCGCGAGGCCTACCAGTCCATCGCGCCAGCGGTCGAAAACGGCCTGTACCTGGTTCCGAAAGTCATCGACTAAAGGGAAAGAGCCTTTCATGCATCACATGACTCTGGCCGAGATCGCCCGCGGTCTCGCCGACAAAACGTTTTCTTCCGAAGAACTGACCAAGACCCTGCTGGCGCGCATTGCCGAGCTGGACCCCAAGGTCAACAGCTTCATCAGCCTCACCCAGGAGCTGGCCCTGAGCCAGGCCAGGGCCGCCGACGAGCGGCGCGCCAACGGTGAAGACGGCGCACTGCTGGGCGCCCCGATCGCCCACAAGGACCTGTTCTGCACCCAGAGCATTCGCACCAGTTGCGGCTCGAAGATGCTCGACAACTTCAAGGCGCCCTACGACGCTACCGTGGTCGCCAAGCTGGCCGCCGCCGGGGCCGTGACCCTGGGCAAGACCAACATGGACGAGTTCGCCATGGGTTCGGCCAACGAGTCGAGCTACTACGGCGCAGTGAAAAACCCGTGGAACCTGGCTCACGTACCCGGCGGTTCCTCCGGTGGTTCGGCTGCGGCCGTGGCCGCACGCTTCCTGCCCGCCGCGACGGCAACCGACACCGGTGGTTCGATCCGCCAGCCGGCAGCCTTCACCAACCTCACCGGCCTGAAGCCGACCTACGGTCGCGTTTCCCGCTGGGGCATGATCGCCTACGCTTCGAGTCTCGATCAGGGTGGTCCTCTGGCACGTACTGCCGAAGACTGCGCAATATTGTTACAAGGCATGGCAGGCTTCGATAAACAGGACTCCACCAGCATCGATGAGCCGGTGCCGGACTACAGCGCCAGCCTGAATGACTCGATCAAGGGTCTGCGCATCGGCGTGCCAAAAGAGTATTTCAGCGCCGGCCTCGACCCGCGAATCGCCGATCTGGTGCACAACAGCATCAAAGAGCTGGAGAAGCTTGGCGCGGTGATCAAGGAAATCAGCCTGCCGAACAACCAGCACGCGATTCCCGCCTACTACGTGATCGCGCCGGCAGAGGCGTCTTCGAACCTGTCGCGTTTCGACGGTGTGCGCTTTGGCTATCGCTGCGAAAACCCGAAAGACCTCACCGATCTGTACAAACGCTCCCGTGGCGAAGGCTTCGGCGCCGAAGTGCAACGCCGGATCATGGTCGGTGCCTATGCGCTGTCCGCCGGCTACTACGACGCGTACTACCTCAAGGCGCAGAAGATCCGTCGCCTGATCAAGAACGACTTCATGGCTGCCTTTGAAGAAGTCGACGTGATCCTCGGCCCGACCACGCCGAACCCGGCGTGGAAGATCGGCGCCAAGACCGGCGACCCGATCGCCGAGTACCTGGAAGACCTCTACACCATCACCGCCAACCTCGCGGGCTTGCCGGGCTTGTCCATGCCCGCCGGTTTCGTCGATGGCCTGCCGGTCGGCGTGCAATTGCTCGCCCCGTATTTCCAGGAAGGCCGCCTGCTCAATGTGGCGCACCAGTACCAGTTGCACACCGACTGGCACACTCGCACCCCTACCGGCTTCTGAGGAGAACACTATGCAATGGGAAGTTGTGATCGGGCTGGAGATTCATACCCAGCTCGCCACCCAATCGAAGATTTTCTCCGGCAGCGCCACCACGTTCGGCGCAGGGCCCAACACCCAGGCCAGCCTCGTAGACCTGGGCATGCCCGGCGTGCTGCCGGTGCTGAACCAGGAAGCGGTGCGCATGGCGGTGATGTTCGGCCTGGCGATTGACGCCGAGATCGGCCAGCACAACGTGTTCGCGCGCAAGAACTACTTTTACCCGGACCTGCCCAAGGGCTACCAGATCAGCCAGATGGAGCTGCCGATCGTCGGCAAGGGCCACCTGGACATTCCCCTGGAAGACGGCACCATCAAGCGTGTCGGCGTCACCCGTGCGCACCTTGAAGAAGACGCCGGCAAGAGTCTGCATGAAGAATTTCCCGGCGCCACCGGTATCGACCTGAACCGTGCCGGCACGCCGTTGCTGGAAATCGTCTCCGAACCGGACATGCGCAGCGCCAAGGAAGCCGTGGCCTACGTCAAGACGATCCACGCGCTGGTGCGCTACCTGGGCATCTGCGACGGCAACATGGCCGAAGGCTCGCTGCGCTGCGACTGCAACGTGTCGATCCGTCCCAAGGGCCAGACCGAATACGGCACCCGTTGCGAGATCAAGAACGTCAACTCGTTCCGCTTCATCGAGAAGGCGATCAACAGCGAAGTGCGTCGCCAGATCGAGCTGATCGAGGACGGCGGCAAGGTCATCCAGCAAACGCGCCTGTACGATCCGAACAAAGACGAAACCCGCGCCATGCGCAGCAAAGAGGAAGCCAACGACTACCGTTACTTCCCCGACCCGGACCTGTTGCCGGTGGTGCTGGAAGATTCGTTCCTCAACGATATCCGCGCCACCCTGCCGGAGCTGCCGCAGCAAAAACGCGAGCGCTTCCAGGCGCAGTTCGGCCTGTCGGTCTACGACGCCAGCGTGCTGGCCTCCAGCCGCGAGCAAGCCAACTACTTCGAGAAAGTCGTGGGCATTGCCGGCGACGCCAAGCTGGCGGCCAACTGGGTCATGGTCGAACTGGGCAGCCTGTTGAACAAGCAAGGCCTGGAAATCGACGAAGCGCCGGTCAGCGCCGAGCAACTGGGCGGCATGCTGCTGCGCATCAAGGACAACACCATCTCCGGCAAGATCGCCAAGACCGTGTTCGAAGCGATGGCCGCCGGTGAAGGCAGCGCCGATGAAATCATCGACAAGCGTGGCCTCAAGCAAGTGACCGACAGCGGCGCAATTTCGGCCGTGCTCGATGAAATGCTCGCGGCGAATGCCGAACAGGTCGAACAATATCGTGCGGCGGACGACGCCAAGCGCGGCAAGATGTTCGGCTTCTTCGTCGGCCAGGCGATGAAAGCATCCAAAGGCAAGGCCAACCCGCAACAAGTCAACGAACTGCTCAAAAGCAAGCTCGAAGGCTGATGGTAGAAAACGGTCCGAGTAGGCTTTGATGCTCGGCTCGGACCAATGTGGGAGGGGGCTTGCCCCCGATGAGGGTGTGTCAGTCGGCACATGCATTGACTGCTGCACCGCTATCGGGGGCAAGCCCCCTCCCACATTTGTGATTGGGGACATTTGAAATGAAGCGTCTACTCGGCCTGCTGGCCCTGTCTTCCCTGCTGAGCGGTTGCGCCAGCGGCCTCATCGACCCCAAAGGCTATGACGAAACCGGCACCGCCTCCTACTACGGCGCCAAGCACCATGGCCAACGAACTGCCAGCGGCGAAGCCTTCAACCAGAACGCCATGACCGCCGCCCATCGGCGCCTGCCCTTCGGCACCCAGGTCAAGGTGACCAATCTCGCCAACAACCGCTCTGTGGTGGTACGTATCAATGATCGCGGCCCGCATAGCCGCGGCCGCCTGATCGACCTTTCACGCAAGGCCGCCGAGCAACTGCGTATGCTGGGCAGCGGCACCGCACGGGTGCGCGTGCAAGCCCTGAACAACTGATCGAGGCCGCCTTGAGTATTTTCGGATTGAACGCCCTCTCGCCCTGGAGCCTGCTCCAACTGGTCAGCGGCTTGCTGCTGCTTATCGTCGGCGCTGAAATCCTGGTGCGGGCTGCGGTGCGCCTGGCTGCCAGCCTCAAGGTGCGCCCCTTGATCATCGGCCTGAGCATCGTCGCCTTCGGCAGCAGCGCGCCACAGATGGCCGTCAGCCTGCAAGCCACCCTGGCCGGCAACACCGATATCGCCGTAGGCAGCGTGATCGGCAGCAGCATCTTCAATATCCTCGTCACCCTGGGCTTGTCGGCGTTGATCATTCCGTTACGGGTGTCGCGACAACTGGTGCGCCTGGATATCCCGGTGATGATCGTCGCCGGCCTGCTGGTGCTCATCCTCGCCGCCAATGAGGCACTGACGCCGCTTGACGGCCTGGTGCTGCTGGTTGCGCTGGTGGCCTACCTCGGCGTACTGCACTACCAGACGCGCCACTCACGGCGTCCGCGATCGCTGGCCACCGTGACCAGGGCGCCCTGGCTGAGCAGCGTGCTGTTAATGCTTGGCGGGTTGCTCGTGCTGGTGCTGGCCGGGCACTTGCTGCTGGGGGCGGCCGTGGAGGTGGCGAGCGACCTGGGCTTGTCGGAGCGCATTATCGGCCTGACATTGATCGGCGTCGGCACCTCGCTGCCCTGCCTGGCCACGTCGCTGATCGCCGCCTTGCGTGGCGAGCGGGAGATTGCCGTGGGCAATGTGATCGGCAGCAACCTGTTCAACCTGCTGGGCGTGCTGGGTTTTACCGCCCTGGTGGCGCCGTCGCCGCTGTCGGTGTCGCCCAACGCCCTGGACTTCGACCTGCCGGTCATGCTCGGCGCCATCACCCTGTGCCTGCCGGTGTTCTATACCGGCTACCGCGTCACCCGCGCCGAAGGGCTGGTGTTGCTGGGGCTGTACCTCGCGTATGGCCTGCATGTAATGGCATTTACTACCGGCATGCCCCTGGCGACCAAGCTTGAACAATTGATGCTGTTTTACGTCCTGCCGGCGTTAGTGGTGGTGCTGTTGTTCACGTCGCTGCGCGCCTGGCACCGTCAACACAAGAGGGAATCGCAATGAGCGCTCAGAAAAAGCCAGGGGTTGAAGTGCGTCACCAGGTCATGGGCGATGTATTCGTCGACCGCGCCCTGGGTAATGCCACCGAGTTCAGCCAGCCGCTGCAGGACTTCGTCAATGAACACGCCTGGGGCAGTGTGTGGAATCGCGAGGGCTTGCCGCTCAAGACGCGCAGCCTGATTACCCTCGCCGCCCTGACCGCGCTCAAATGCCCGCAGGAACTCAAGGGCCATGTGCGCGGCGCGTTGAACAATGGCTGTACGGTTGAAGAGATTCGCGAAGCACTGCTGCATTGCGCGGTGTATGCCGGCGTACCGGCGGCAATCGATGCGTTTCGTGCGGCGCAGGAAGTGATTGAGGCGTACCAGGCGGATCAGCGGTAACGGTCAGATCCAGCCGCCCGCCTGCAACACAAAGATGCCGATGTTCGTGGTCACCGCCGCCATCAGGGTGGTGATCACGATAATCGCCGCCGCCAGTTCATGATTCCCCTCGGCCGCCCTGGCCATCACGAAGCTCGCCGCCGCCGTCGGCGCGCCGAAGTACAGAAACAGAATCCCCAGCTCCGGCCCACGGAAACCCAGCAGCCACGCGCCCAGTGTGGCGATCACCGGCAACCACACCATCTTCATCAGGCTCGCGCTCAAGGCCATGTTGCCGCTCTTGCGCAGCGCCGCGAGGGACAAGGTGCCGCCTATGCAGATCAGCGCCAGGGGCAGTGTCGTGTCCGCGAGGTAGCCCAGGGATTTTTCCAGCCAGCCGGGCAGGCCGATCTGGAAGTACGCAAACGGCGCGGCAACGATCACGCTGATGATCAGCGGGTTGGCCACCACACTCTTGAAGATACTCCACGGGTCGGACTTGATCACCGGGCTGTATACCGCCAGCACAATGGTCGACAGGGTGTTGTAGAACAGGATCACCAACGCCGCGAGAATCGCACCGAGGGAAATCCCATAGTCGCCGTACATGCTGGCAGCCAGCGCCAGGCCGATCACGCCGTTATTGCCGCGAAACGCGCCCTGGGTGTAGATGCCCCGGTCTTCGCGCTTGCAGCGAAAAATCGCCCAGCCCCACGCCATGGCAAAGCTCACCAACGTGGCCACGGCGAAGTAAATCAGCAAACCCGGCTTGAGCGCCGAATGCAGGTCGGCATGCAGGATGCCCAGGAACAGCAGCGCCGGCATGGTGACGTTGAACACCAGGGATGAGGCGGTGTGGATAAAGTTGTCGTTGATCCAGTTGATGCGCTTGAGCAGCACACCCAGAAACAGCATGGCGAACACCGGCGCGGTGATGGTCAGGGTGGTGAGGAAGATTGCCAGCATGCCGGGGAGAACCTTGGGGCGTCATTAGATGGCTAATGATAAGCCATGGAGGCCGTGTCGTCTGGTCTACCGCTATCGGGGGCAAGCCCCCTCCCACACTTGACCGAGTTCTAACGTTGAAATGCGGTCGAATGTGGGAGGGGGCTTGCCCCCGATTGCAGGCAACTCAGTCTCAGGTAATCGGCGCCGGGTTGAACAGCGTTATGTCGTTATGCAGCTTGTGCCGCTCCGCCCACGTCTGCTTCTTGCCGCTGGCCACGTCCAGGTAGAAATGAAACAGCTCCCAGCCCAGTTCCTCGATACTCGCGCGCCCGGTGGCGATGCGCCCGGCGTCGATATCGATCAGATCCGGCCAGCGCTGCGCCAACTCAGTACGCGTCGAGACCTTTACCACTGGCGCCATCGCCAACCCATAAGGCGTGCCGCGCCCGGTGGTGAAGACATGCAGGTTCATCCCCGCCGCCAGTTGCAAGGTGCCGCATACGAAGTCACTGGCCGGGGTTGCGCAAAAAATCAGGCCCTTGGTTTTGAAGCGCTCGCCTGGGCCGAGCACGCCGTTGATCGCGCTGCTGCCGGACTTGACGATGGAGCCCAAGGACTTCTCGACGATATTCGACAGCCCGCCCTTCTTGTTACCCGGCGTGGTATTGGCGCTGCGATCCGCCTCGCCTTTGGCCAGGTAACGGTCGTACCAGTCCATTTCCCTGACCAGCTCCTGGGCCACTTCCTGGCTTTGCGCCCGTGAAGTCAGCAGGTAAATGGCGTCGCGCACTTCCGTCACTTCGGAAAACATCACCGTCGCGCCAGCGCGCAGCAACAAATCGGATGCATAACCCAGCGCCGGATTGGCGGTGATACCGGAAAACGCGTCACTGCCGCCGCATTGCATGCCCAGGATCAGCTCGGACGCGGGTACCGTTTCACGGCGGCGCTGGTCGAGTTTTTTCAAGCGGACTTCGGCCAGCGCCATGATCTGCTCGATCATTTCGGTAAAGCCGTGGCTGGAATCCTGCAACCGGTACAGCCAGGGCTCGCTCAGGTCCACGGAGCTGTCGTTGTCGTGCATCACTTGCCCGGCCTGCAATTTCTCGCAGCCCAGGCTGATCACCAGGGCTTCGCCGCCCAGGTTCGGGTTGCGCGCCAGGTTGCGCACGGTACGGATCGGGATGTAGGCATCCGTGGCCGTGATCGCCACGCCGCAGCCGTAGCTATGCGTCAGCGCCACCACATCATCGACGTGCGGGTACTTGGGCAGCAATTCATCCTTGATGCGCTTGACCGCATGATCCAGCACGCCGGTCACGCACTGCACCGTAGTGGTGATACCCAGGATATTGCGCGTGCCCACGGTGCCGTCAGCGTTGCGATAGCCCTCGAAGGTGAACCCCTCCAGCGGCGCCTGCGTTTCGGGTACGTCGGTGGACAGCGGGAGGCTGTCCAGCGGCGGCGCAGTGGGCATGCGCAACTGGTCTTCCTGCACCCAGCTGCCACGCGGGATCGGTGCCAGGGCATAGCCGATCGTCTGGCCGTAGCGAATGATCCGGCCGCCTTCGGGGATATCTTCCAGGGTCACTTTGTGGCTTTGAGGGATGAAATCCACAGTGACCAGGCCGTCCGGGAATTCGGTCCCGGCCGGTACGCCCTGGTCGTTCACCACGATCACCACATTGTCGCGCTCGTGCAAACGAATCGAGCGCGGCGAGTCGGCATGTTCAATCAACTGCATCACACGAACCTCAGGAATGCGCTTGGGAAAGGTGGGTCAGCTCAGGGCCTTTGCTTGGCGGTTCCTTGAGCACCACACGCTTGATCGGGCCAACGATCACCAGGTAGCTGAACACCGCCACCAGCGCGTTGGCGCCGACGAACACCAGGGCCCATTTGAATGAGCCGGTGGTGCTGATGATGTAGCCGATGACAATCGGGGTGGTGATGGAGGCCAGGTTACCGAAGGTATTGAACAAGCCACCACTGAGGCCGGCGATTTGTTTCGGTGAGGTGTCGGACACAACCGCCCAGCCCAGTGCGCCAACGCCCTTGCCGAAGAAGGCCAGCGCCATGAAGCCCACCACCATCCATTCAACGTCGACGTAGTTACACGCAATGATACTGCTGGACACCAGCAGGCCCGCAATGATCGGCGCCTTGCGGGCGAAGGTCAGGGAATGGCCCTTGCGCAGCAGATAATCGGAAATCACCCCGCCCAGCACGCCGCCGATAAAGCCGCAGATCGCCGGCAGCGAGGCAATGAAACCGGCCTTGAGGATGGTCATGCCACGGTCCTGCACCAGGTACACAGGGAACCAGGTCAGGAAGAAGTACGTGATGCCGTTGATGCAGTATTGACCCAGGTACACGCCAAGCATCATGCGGTTGGTCAGCAACTGGCGGATGTAATCCCACTTCGGTCCATCGGTTTTCTTACCCTTGCCCTTGTCCTGGTCCATATCCACCATGGCGCCATTGGCGGCAATGTGATTGAGCTCCGCTTCGTTGATCATCGGGTGCTGGCGCGGGCTGTGGATAACTTTCAGCCAGATCAGGGAGAACACGATGCCAATCACGCCCATCACGATAAACACGTGCTGCCAGCCGAAGCGATAAACGATCCAGCCCATCAGCGGCGCGAACAACACCGTGGCGAAGTACTGCGCCGAGTTGAAGATCGCCGACGCCGTACCGCGCTCGGCCGTAGGGAACCAGGCCGCCACAATCCGTGCGTTACCGGGGAAGGATGGCGCTTCGGCCAGGCCCACCATAAAGCGCAGCATGAACAGTGCAACCACGGCGGTCGAGACACCGAACTCACCGACGTAGCCTTGCAGCACGGTGAACAGTGACCAGGTAAAGATGCTCAGGGCATAGACTTTTTTCGAGCCGAACCGGTCGAGCAGCCAACCACCAGGGATTTGCCCGGCTACGTAGGCCCAACCGAATGCAGAGAAGATGTAGCCGAGGGTGACCGCGTCGATGCCGAGGTCTTTTTGCAGGCTGGAACCGGCGATGGCGATAGTTGCACGGTCGGCGTAGTTGATCGTGGTCACCAGAAACAGCATGAGCAGGATCAAATAGCGGACGTGAGTCGGCTTGGTCGCTTGCATGTAGAAGTACTCCCACTAATTATTTTTTTTGCGGGTAATGGTTATGTCTTACTGGGTGCCACCCCTGTAGGAGCGAGCTCGCTCGCGAAAAACTCACAGGCACCGCGGGCATCCTGAATGCCCGCGTAATCGTTGACGTTCTTCGCGAGCAAGCTCGCTCCTCCAGTGAAACGGGGGCTACGACCCGATATAGCTAGTCTTTACTACGGTGTAGAACTCTTGTGCATAGCGACCCTGCTCACGCGAACCGTAGGACGAACCCTTACGGCCACCGAACGGAACGTGGTAGTCCACCCCGGCGGTCGGCAAGTTGACCATGACCATCCCGGCCTGGGAATGGCGCTTGAAGTGGTTGGCATACTTCAGGGAAGTGGTGGCGATACCCGCCGAGAGACCGAACTCGGTGTCGTTGGCCATGGCCAGCGCCGCCTCGTAGTCGGCTACACGCACCACGTTGGCCACCGGACCGAAAATCTCTTCACGGCTGATGCGCATGGCCGCTTCGCTGTCGGCAAACAGCGTCGGCGCCAGGTAGTAGCCCTCGGTGTCGCAGGTCACCAGAGCGCCGCCGCTGACCAGCCGTGCGCCTTCGTTCTGGCCGATGTCGATGTACTTCATGTCCTGGTCCAACTGAGCCTGGGAAACCACCGGGCCAATGTCGGTGCCGCTGTTGAGTGCATGGCCGACCTTGATCGACTTCATGCGCTCGGCCATGGCTGCGACGAACTGGTCATGGATGCCGGCAGTGACGATCAGGCGGCTGGACGCGGTGCAGCGCTGGCCGGTCGAGTAAAACGCGCTCTGCACCGACAGCTCGACGGCCTGCTTGAGGTCGGCATCGTCGAGAATGATCTGCGGGTTCTTGCCGCCCATTTCCAACTGCACCTTGGCCTGGCGCGATACGCAGTTGACGGCGATCTGACGGCCCACACCGACGGAACCGGTGAAGCTGATGCCATCGACTTTAGGGCTGTTGACCAGCACATCGCCCACCACGCGACCGCTGCCCATCACCAGGTTGAACACACCGGCCGGGAAACCGGCGCGGGAAATGATGTCGGCCAGGGCCCAGGCACAACCGGGTACCAACTCGGCCGGCTTGATCACCACGCAGTTGCCATAGGCCAGGGCCGGGGCGATTTTCCAGGCCGGGATGGCGATCGGGAAGTTCCACGGTGTGATCAAGCCGACCACGCCGAGGGCTTCACGGGTGACTTCAACGTTGACGCCTGGGCGCACCGACGGCACGTAGTCGCCAGACAGGCGCAAGCACTCACCGGCGAAGAATTTGAAGATGTTACCGGCGCGCGTGACCTCGCCGATGGCTTCGGGCAGGGTCTTGCCCTCTTCCCGGGCCAGCAGCGTGCCAAGCTCTTCGCGACGGGCAAGGATTTCGCTGCCGACTTTATCCAGCGCGTCGTGGCGCGCCTGAATACCGGACGTGGACCACGCCGGAAATGCCGCGCGGGCAGCTTCGATAGCGGCGTTGACTTGGGCGACGTCAGCCTTGGCGTATTCGCCGATCACATCGGAAAGATCCGACGGGTTGATATTGGTGCAGTAGTCGGCGCCGGTTACCCATTCACCGTTGATGTAGTTGTCAAAACGCTTGGCTTGAGACACGAATCTTCTCCTGACGCAAAAGGCCGCTGATTGCTCAGCGGCCTTGTTGATAAGTTATTGCGCGCCTTGCTTGTCGATCAGCGCAGCCAGGGCTTCGTATTCTTCCGGCAGCAGATCGGTCAGCGGAGTGCGCACCGGGCCGGCATCATAGCCGGCGATTTTCGCACCGGCCTTGACGATGCTCACGGCATAACCGGCCTTGCGGTTACGGATGTCCAGGTAAGGCAGGAAGAAATCGTCAATGATCCTGGAAACGGTGGCCTGATCATCCTTGGCAATCGCGTGGTAGAAATCCATCGCGGTTTTCGGAATGAAGTTGAACACCGCCGAGGAATACACCGGCACGCCCAGGGCCTTGTAGGCAGCGGCGTAAACCTCTGCAGTCGGCAGGCCGCCGAGGTAGCTGAAACGATCGCCGAGACGACGGCGGATCGACACCATCAACTCGATGTCACCCAGGCCATCCTTGTAGCCGATCAGGTTCGGGCAGCGCTCGGCCAGGCGTTCCAGCAGCGGCGCGGTCAGACGGCAGACATTGCGGTTGTACACCACCACGCCGATCTTGACCGATTTGCACACCGCCTCAACGTGGGCGGCAACGCCGTCCTGGCTGGCTTCAGTCAAGTAGTGCGGCAGCAGCAGCAGGCCTTTGGCGCCCAGGCGCTCGGCTTCTTGAGCGTACTCGATGGCCTGGCGGGTCGCGCCCCCGACACCGGCCAGAATCGGCACACTGGTGGCGCAGGTATCAACAGCGGTCTTCACCACTTGGGAATATTCGCTGGCGGCCAGGGAGAAAAACTCACCGGTGCCGCCTGCGGCGAACAGCGCTGTGGCGCCATACGGGGCCAGCCATTCCAGGCGCTTGATATAGCCCGCCTGGTGAAAATCACCCTGGGCAGTGAAATCGGTCACCGGGAAAGACAGCAGACCGTGGGAGAGGATGGACTTCAGTTCTTGTGGATTCATTATTCGAACACCCTGGGCGAAGACTTTCTGAGGAAAGCGTTGTTGTTGGTTTAAATGATGTCGTACGTCATCGTACAACTATAAAAAGATTCGTCAACTGCAATTCTCAGCAGTCATCTCAAGCTCGCCTCTGCAAAAGGTTTCTTGACGTAAGAAATTTCCGACCTATGATCTTTTTAACTGTATGGATATACAGTTTTAAGCCAGAATCTTACGACATAAGCAAGGAGCTAACATGTCAGGACTTGAATACGCTGCACCCACAAAGAAGCCCCCGACCCTGCGCTTCGAAGGCGCTGAACATACCGCCATAGGCGACGACACACTGTTGCGTTTTGCCAGGGATGCCGCATCCATCCCTGCCCGAGAGGTACAACTGCATTTGCCCAACGGGCTGGCGCTGACCTATGGCCAAGTGATTGCCCTGGGTGGCGATTTCTACGCAATTCCCGGCCAACCGATCAGCGATGGCGCCTCCCCTCCCGACCGCGTGCAACGCTTCATCGCAGCCTTTGATTCACTGGCAGTCCTGCCTGCTTCGCGGGAAGAAGCAGGCAAGATCCTGGCGGTGATGCAAAAAGAGATCAACGCGGTGAATCAGGCGATCAAAGAAGGAAAGCAACCCCATGAAGCCTATGACGCCTTGGGTGATACGTTGTCCGAGGAGTGGAACCGTATCACCGGTGGCGGCAGCGCCGTTTCTGCGCTGATCCCACTGGGGCGCTACCTGAAACTGGCGGCGGACAATGCCGACCATTTTGGCGAATGGGCATTGTCCGCCTACCTGGCCGGTCATACCGCGGCCCTGCAACAGGCCGTGGTCGCTCATCAAACCGGCACCGACCAGGCATTGGAATTGGCGTACGCCATGAACGGCTTTGCCGACCACTTCCTCACCGATCTGTTTTCGGCCGGCCACCTGCGCGTCCCACGCAAGCAACTGGCGGCGGTGGTCACGCCTGGAGAGCTGGGGTCGCTGATTAGCCGCTTCATGCATGACGAAGACAGCAAATTCGGGCTCAAGGTGCGCAATGCCTTGGGGGATCAGTGGCACGCGTATGGGGATAAACGCTATTTCGACGCCATTGATGCGGACAATCGGGCGCAGGTCAAACGTGCGGTGCAGGCTTCGGCGGATGAAATTTTCGAGACGTTCATCAGCGGTGTAGCGCCCTCCCCGGCCAGCTTCAAGGCGCCGTTGTCTGTTCCGGATCTGAACGCTGTGCAGAACCCGGCCAATAACTTCTCGCCGTTGTTCAAGATGGAAGGGGACAAGGTACTGCGCCGTAAGGATGTGAATGACCTGAACGACAAGCGGTGGACGAATGATTGGTGGGGATGGAGTACGTATTGGCTGTTGAAGGATTACAAGCCGAACAATCCCCTTCCCTGACTTGAGTAGAACCAGGGGGGCGCTTGATACCACTCGTCAGAACTGTGAATTCTGACAGTATCAACGCTTACCCGGCCGCAATACCGTGGCCAGGCCGGCTCGCGCTTTCATGAACGGCGTGTAGGCACTAACCAAATTCGTTCCTGCTCAATGAGGCTTAATCATGGCGACTAAAATCCCGGTTAAATTCAAAGGCACCAAGAAAAATAGCACTACGGACATCAGCATTGAGGAGCTGCCAAACAAAGGCGATTTTCTCGATATGGACGGGCAGGTTTGGGAAGTAACAAAAAAGACGTTCTTCTACGATGCCAATGGCAGCGTTACCGGAGTTGAGTTCGATCTAGCCTGAACACCCTGGTTTCACCCCCGCTGCGCCTCAGCCTCCTCATGGGCATGGCGCAGCCTCTCCCGACTGTTGGTCAAATGCAAGCGCATCGCCGCACGCGCCGCGTCCGAGTCCTGACGCGCGATCGCCTCATAAATCTCTTCATGCTCACGACTCAAGCGCCCCATGTAATGCTGCTGGTCGTCATGGGCCAGGCGCGCCGAATTCAGGCGGGTACGCGGAATGATGCTGGTGCCCAGGTGGGTCATGATGTCGGTGAAGTAACGGTTACCGGTGGACAGCGCAATTTCCAGGTGGAATGCAAAGTCTGACGCCACCGCATCACCGGCATGGGCCGCGCTTTCATTCAGCGCATCGAGGGCGGCACGCATGGCTGCCAGTTGCTCGTCACTGCGGCGCAAGGCAGCTAGGCCTGCGGACTCCACTTCCAGGCTGATGCGCAATTCGAGAATCGCCAACACATCGCGCAGCGTCACCACGGTGGCCGGGTCGATGCGAAAACCACTCGGGCTCGGCGTGTCCAATACGAACGTACCGATACCGTGACGCGTCTCCACCTGCCCCGCTGCCTGCAAGCGCGAAATCGCCTCGCGCACCACGGTACGGCTGACGCCATGGGCCTCCATGATCGCCGATTCGGTGGGCAGCTTGTCGCCACGCTTGAGCTGACCGTCGCGGATTTGTTCGGACAACACCGTGACCAATTCCTGGGCAAGGCTGCGACGCTTGCGGGGAAGACGGGGGACGGCGTTGGCGTTTTCCATGATGAGTCATCTTTCTCGGTGAACTGAAGACGCATCATAGCCCAAGGCGGTTGTACGATCACCGTTCCTGTCGCGACTTTCATGCCTGTGCGGCAGGCAAAAAAAAGCCCCGGCAACCGCCGAGGCATTTTTCAGGCTGGCCCGAAGGCGGCAGCCGCTTACTTCACCACTTTCAAGCTCGGCCGGCCAGTAGGGCGCGGCGGCTCGTTATCCGGTGGGGGTACATCATCGCCGCCTTGTCCTTCGATCGTTTCGTCGTCCTCGAAAGGCGACTCCAGATCGAACACCATGCCCTGGCCGTTCTCACGGGCATAAATCCCGAGGATGGCGCCGATCGGCACGAACAGCGTATGCGGCACACCGCCGAAGCGCCCTTCGAAACTGACCGCTTCATTGTCCATGTGCAGGTGGCGCACGGCACTGGGCGATACGTTCAATACAATCTGTCCGTCACTGGCAAAACCCTGCGGAACCTGCACCGCAGGAAATTCGGAGTTGACCAGCATGTGCGGGGTGCAATCGTTGTCCACAATCCACTCATAGAGCGCGCGGACCAAATAAGGTCGACTGGAGTTCATCAGCGGCTCCTTAAGCCTTAGCGCATATCGCGTTCGACACCAGACAGACTCGCCTGGAAAGCCTCACGCGCAAATTGGCGCTCCATGTAATCAAGCAACGGCTTGGCCGGCCGTGGCAGTTCAATGCCCAGAATCGGCAAGCGCCAGAGTATGGGTAATAGGCAGCAATCGACCAAACTTTGTTCCTCACTGAGGAAAAAAGGTTTGTCGGCGAACAGCGGCGAAACGCCGGTCAGGCTCTCGCGCAACTCCTTACGCGCCTGTACGCGCGCGGCCTCTTTACTGCGGGTATCCAGAATCACATCCACCAGCCCGCACCAGTCACGCTGGATCCGATGGATCAGCAGGCGGCTGTTGGCACGCGCCACCGGGTACACCGGCAGCAAAGGCGGATGCGGGTAACGCTCATCCAGGTATTCCATCACCACGGTTGACTCCCACAACGCCAGGTCACGATCGACCAGGGTGGGCAAGCTGCCGTAAGGGTTCACTTCGATCAGCTTCGGCGGCTGACGGCCCGCCTCCACACTGATGATCTCGGCGCTGACACCCTTCTCTGCGAGCACGATGCGTACTCGGTGGGAATAGTGGTCGGCGGGGTCGGAGTAACAGGCCAACCGGTTGGTCACGCCCATGGCGGTCCTCCTCGCTTGTTGAAATTATCGAAAGCTCAAAAACGAGCGCGCCCAGAGAGCATCTCTGTAACGTCCGGTAAAACCGGCGCTACGTGTTCAGAGATGCCGCTGGGCGCGCAAGATTAACAGCAATTGCTTACGGTTGGATCAATGCACATCCTTCCAGTACTCGCGTTTGAGCAGATAGGCGAATACGAAGAAGAAAGCCAGGTACAGCAAGACGTACGTACCGATGCGCTGGTGCTGCAGTTTGACCGGGTTGGCCGAATAGGCCAGGAAGGTCACCAGGTTCTTGACCTTCTCGTCGAACTGCTCGTCGTTCAGCGTACCGGTCTTGGGCACGATGGTCAGTTGATCGCACGCCTCATGGGTCAGCGGCGTGCCGGTCAACGGATCATATTGCTTCTTGCCGTCTTCAACGACCTGAACCTGCTTGCATCCTACCACCTGGCGACCCTGCAGGCCGACCAGAACGTTAGGCATGCCGACGTTCGGGAACACTTTGTTGTTCACGCCCCAGGGGCGGGCCGGGTCTTCGTAGAAGGATTTGAGGTAGCCGTAGAGCCAGTCGGTGCCCCGCACCCGCGCCACCAGGGTCAGGTCGGGCGGAGCTGCACCGAACCAGGCCTTGGCGTCCGCCGGCTTCATGCCGATGTTCATGTGGTCGCCGATCTTGGCCCCGGTGAACACCAGTTTTTCCAGCATCAACTCATGGGGGATGCCCAGGTCGTCGGCCACCCGCTCGTAGCGCTGGAACTTGGCGCTGTGGCAGCCCATGCAGTAGTTGGCGAACGTGCGTGCACCATCCTGCAAAGCGGCTTTATCGGAGACGTCGATGTCGACCTTTTCCAGTTGCGCGCCATGCTCGGCGGCCAAAGACAGGAGCGGCAGGGCCGCAAACACTAATGCAACGAATAATTTTTTCATCAGCCAGTCACCCTTTCCGGAACCGGTTTGGTCTTCTCGAGCCGGGTGTAGAACGGCATCAGAATGAAGTAGGCGAAGTACAGGAAGGTGCAGACCTGCGACAGCAACGTGCGCTCAGGGGTCGGCGCCAGTACGCCCAGCACGCCCAGGATCACGAACGAAATGCAGAACACCCACAGCCAGATCTTGCTCAGCCAGCCTTTGTAGCGCATGGACTTGACCGGGCTTCGGTCGAGCCACGGCAGCACGAACAGCACCGCAATCGCCGCGCCCATGGCGATGACGCCCATGAGCTTGTCGGGGATCGCACGCAAAATGGCGTAGAACGGCGTGAAGTACCAGACCGGGGCAATATGCTCGGGCGTTTTAAAAGCGTTGGCCTGTTCGAAGTTGGGCTTTTCCAGGAAATAACCGCCCATCTCCGGGAAAAAGAACACGATCGAGCAGAACACGAACAGGAACACGACGACGCCGACAATGTCTTTCACGGTGTAGTAAGGGTGGAATGGAATGCCGTCCAGCGGGATGCCGTTCTCGTCCTTATGCTTCTTGATATCCACGCCATCCGGGTTGTTCGAGCCGACTTCATGCAGCGCCAGGATGTGCAATACCACCAGGCCCAGGATCACGATCGGCAAGGCCACGACGTGTAAGGCAAAGAAGCGGTTCAGGGTGATACCCGAAATCAGGTAGTCACCACGGATCCATTGGGTCAGGTCGTTGCCGATGACCGGGATGGCACCGAACAGCGAGATGATCACCTGGGCGCCCCAGTACGACATCTGGCCCCATGGCAACAGGTAGCCCATGAAGGCTTCGGCCATCAGCGCCAGGTAGATCAGCATGCCGAACACCCACACCAGCTCGCGGGGTTTCTGGTACGAACCATAGAGCAGGCCACGGAACATGTGCAGGTAGACGACGATGAAGAACGCCGATGCGCCGGTGGAGTGCAGCAGGCGCAGGATCGAGCCGTACTCGACGTCGCGCATGATGTATTCAACGGAGGCGAACGCCTCTTCCGCCGAAGGCGTATAGCTCATCGTCAACCAGACACCGGTGACGATCTGGTTGACCAGCACCAGCAGTGCCAGGGAGCCGAAGAAGTAGAAGAAGTTGAAGTTTTTTGGCGCGTAATATTTGCTGAGATGGTCTTCCCACATTTTGGTGGCGGGGAAGCGCGCATCCACCCAATCCATGAACTTGCTCATCACGCGTTCTCCTTATCGAGGCCAATGACAATAAGGTCGTCAGTTTCGTAGGTGTGCGGAGGAACCGGCAGGTTCAAGGGTGCAGGCTGGGACTTGTAGACACGGCCGGCGAGGTCGTAATGGGAACCATGGCAGGGGCAGAAGTAACCACCCACCCAGTCCTTGCCCAAGTCGACGGGCGCGACTTCCGGGCGAAACGTAGGCGAGCAACCCAGGTGGGTACACAGACCCACCAGCAGCAGGATCTCCGGCTTGATCGAACGTGCTTCGTTCTTGGCGTAGGCGGGTTGGTCGGATTTCTCGGATTTGGGGTCAGACAACTGGCCTTCAATCTTCTTGAGATTTCCCAGGATTTCCTCGGTACGACGAACAATGAAAACCGGCTGGCCGCGCCATTCAGCAATCATCTGCTGCCCTGGCTCGATCTTGCTGACATTCACCTTCACCGGTGCACCTGCGGCTTTCGCCTTGGCACTGGGAAACCATGACCCCACGAACGGGACCGCAGCCCCCACCGCTCCTGCAGCACCCACCACGGATGTGGCTGCTACCAAGAAGCGACGCCGGCCTGCATTCACGCCGTCATTGCTCATTCAGTCCTCTCCCATCAGCTTTTTGGCCTGTTAAATCAGGCGTCTACTAAGTATTGAATCTTTACTTATAAAAATTTTGACGGATGGTAATGAAAAGCCCCACGTATGACAAGGGAATTGCCCGGACCACTACCCCCAGGCCTTGTAGTATAGGGGGTCTACGGATGTGGCAAGTTGTCACGGCGAAAAATCTGCATAAATCCCAGGCAATAAAAAACGCCCAGCTCCGTGAGGAGGCTGGGCGTTTTTGTGGAACGTAAAGCGAATTAACGCTTCGAGTACTGCGGACGCTTACGCGCTTTACGCAGACCGACTTTCTTACGTTCAACTTCACGGGCATCGCGAGTCACGAAGCCAGCTTTGCGCAGAGCGCCACGCAGGGTTTCGTCGTACTGCATCAGAGCGCGAGTGATACCGTGGCGGATTGCGCCAGCTTGACCACTTACACCGCCACCGATAACGGTGACGTAGATGTCGAACTTTTCAACGGTCTCGGTCAATTCCAGCGGCTGACGAACTACCATGCGGGCAGTTTCGCGGCCGAAGAAGTTGTCCAGGGAGCGGTTGTTGATCGAGATGTTACCAGTGCCCGGACGCAGGAAAACGCGTGCGGTTGCGGTTTTGCGACGGCCAGTGCCGTAATTTTGAGTCGCCGACATAATGAACTATTCCGTTAAAACTTCAGTTCTTGGGGCTGCTGAGCAGCATGAGGGTGTACAGCGCCCGCATAGACTTTCAGCTTGCGAAACATATCGCGACCCAGTGGGCCCTTAGGCAGCATGCCTTTGACCGCGATTTCGATCGGGGCTTCAGGCTTCTTGGAGATCAGGCCTTCAAAGTTGGAAGACTTGATACCGCCTGGGAAACCGGAGTGACGGTAGTACATTTTGTCTTGCGCTTTGTTGCCGGTAACACGTACCTGCTCAGCGTTGATGATGACAATGTAGTCACCGGTATCAACGTGCGGGGTGTATTCAGGCTTGTGCTTGCCACGCAGACGGCTGGCGACTTCAGTGGCCAGACGACCCAGGGTCTGACCAGCGGCGTCGACGACAAACCAGTCGCGCTGAACTGTTTCCGGTTTTGCAGTAAAAGTTGTCATTCTTTAATAGCCTCAGGGGCCGCCCTGTAAATTAGACGGCGGATCTTACTGAATAGTGCGTACTTTGACAAGGTCAAAGGCAGCCGGATACAGACGCTATCGGGGGCTCGGGTCAGCGCGTCCGTTCAACGGCAAGATTCTTCGGCAGGCGGCGCATCACTTCCACTGCAGAAAGAGGTGGGCAATTATGCAGATTGCGAAAAAAAATTCAACCTGCTTTTATGATTGTTTTCCCTGAAGGAGTACCCGATGGATTATCGACAGCTGGGCCGGACCGATCTGAACGTAAGCGCGATCGCCCTGGGCACCATGACCTGGGGTGAGCAGAACAGCGAGGCAGAGGCCTTCGCCCAGATCGAACGGGCCAAGGCCGCGGGCATCAACTTCCTCGATACGGCGGAAATGTACCCGGTACCGCCCAAGGCCGACACCTATGCCACGACCGAGCGGTATATCGGCAATTACTTCAAGAGCCGTGGTGACCGCGCCGACTGGATCCTCGCCAGCAAGATCGCCGGCCCCGGCAACACCATCGATTACATCCGCGACGGCCACCTGCGTCACAACCGCAAGCACATCATCGAGGCACTGGATGCCAGTCTCAAACGCTTGCAAACCGACTGGATCGACCTTTACCAGCTGCACTGGCCGGAGCGCAGCACCAATTTCTTCGGCCAACTGAGCTACACGCACAAGGACGAAAACGACCTCACGCCACTGGAAGAAACCCTCGAAGCGCTGGATGAGCAGGTCAAGGCCGGCAAGATCCGCCACATCGGCCTGTCCAACGAAACGCCGTGGGGCACCATGAAATTCCTGGCCCTGGCCCAAGCCCGTGGCTGGACCCGCGCGGTGTCGATCCAGAACCCCTACAACCTGCTCAACCGCAGCTTTGAAGTGGGCCTGGCGGAGATCGCGATTCGCGAACAATGCGGCTTGCTGGCCTACTCGCCGCTGGCGTTCGGCATGCTCAGCGGCAAGTACGAGGGCGGCGCGCGCCCGGCCAAGGCGCGCCTGACGGAGTACAGCCGCTTCAGTCGCTACTTCAATCCGCAGTCGGAAGCGGCGTGCAGCCGTTATGTGGCACTGGCGCGGGAACATGGCCTGGACCCGGCGCAGATGGCATTGGCGTTTGTGACGCAACAGCCGTTTGTGACCAGCAATATCATCGGCGCAACCAGCCTGGAGCAACTGGACAGCAACATTGCCAGTGCCGAGCTGAAACTGTCGAAAGAAGTGCTGGAAGGGATTGAGGCGATTCAGAAGGATCATCCGAATCCGGCGCCCTGATTGACCTTCAGGCCGCCATCGGGGGCAAGCCCCCTCCCACATTTTGATCTGTGAACACGGTCAAGTGTGGGAGGGGGCTTGCCCCCGATGAGGCCATCAGCCACACCACAAGATCAAAGCGCCCGCGCAATGATCTCCTTCATGATCTCATTGGTCCCCGCATAAATGCGCTGCACCCGCGCATCCGCCCATGCCCGGGCAATCGGGTATTCCCACATGAAGCCGTAGCCGCCGTGCAGTTGCACGCACTCATCGAGCACCTTGCATTGCAGGTCCGTCGCCCAATATTTGGCCATTGCCGCCGTGGGCACATCCAGCTTGCCTTCCAGGTGCAGTGCCAGGCATTTATCCACGAACACGCGGCCGATCTGAATCTCGGTGGCCATCTCCGCCAGCTTGAACCGGGTGTTCTGAAAGTCGGCAATCGCCTTGCCGAACGCCTTGCGTTCGCGGGTGTATTCCAGCGTCCACTGCAAAGCGGCCTCAGCAGATGACAAGGCACCAATCGCCACGGTCAATCGCTCCTGAGGCAACTCCTGCATCAGGTACGCAAAGCCCATGCCCGCCTGGCCCAGCAGGTTTTCCCTGGGCACTCGCACATCCTGGAAGAACAGCTCAGAGGTGTCCTGGGCCTTCATGCCGACTTTCTCCAGGCGCTTGCCCTTGGCGAAGCCCGGCGTGTCGGCTTCCACCAGGAACAGGCTGGTGCCCTTGGCACCGGCCTTGGGGTCGGTCTTGGCCACCACGATGACCAAGTCGGCCAGGTAGCCATTGGTGATAAACGTCTTGGAGCCGTTGATCACATAGTCATCACCGTCCAGCACCGCCGTGGTCTTCACCCCTTGCAGGTCGGAACCCGCCCCCGGTTCGGTCATGGCAATGGCCGTGACCATCTCGCCGGAGATCAATTTCGGCAGGTATTTGTGCTTCAGCGCCTCACTGCCGTAATGCAGGATGTACGGCGCCACAATGTCCGAGTGCAGGGAAAAACCGATACCGGTGAGACCCAGCCGGCTGATCTCCTCGATCACCACCGCGCTGTACAAAAAGTCCGCGCCCAGCCCGCCGTATTCCTCCGGCAGATGAGAACACAGCATCCCTGCCTCCCCCGCCTTGTTCCAGAGACTGCGGTCGATATAGCCCTGTTTCTCCCATTGCCCATGGAATGGCGCCGCGTCCTTTTCAAGAAAGGTGCGCACGCTCTCGCGAAAGAGTTCGTGCTCCGGGCTGAACAAGGTTCTGGCTATCATGGGTCACCTGCGTGGATTGTCGGACAAAAACGCTGCCACAGAGCCTATGCCGCGAAGGCATCACGGGACACTGGACACATGCGACAAAAAATAAGACGATCCAGCCGTCTGGTGACCACTTTCCCCTATAAGAATAAATGAAATTATGTCTAACCAAATCTCCACGCCGTTGCGGCGCGTCAGCATTTTGGCCATTGATCGGGTATTTGCTTCAACCCTCATGCAAGCCAAGGATTTCTTCCATCTCGCCAGCCTGCGTTACGGCAAGCAGCTCGGCCAGGGCCTGACCCCTGGGTTTGAGACACGCCTGGTCAGCCCCGACGGGCAATCAGTGCGAAGCTTCAGCGATGTGATCATGCCGGTGGACGGTGGCCTGGAAGACGCCGAAATCATCGTGCTGCCGGCCTTCTGGGACGACTTCGACGCCATGTGCACCCGCTACCCCCAGGTGCTGCCGTGGTTGCGCGAACAACACGCACGCGGCGCCGTGCTGTGCGGCGAAGCCACCGGGGTATTCTGGCTGGCCGAAGCCGGCCTGCTCGATGGCAAGGAAGCGACCACTTACTGGCGCTTCTTCACTGTATTCAGCGAACGCTTCCCCCAGGTGCAGCTCAACCAGGACAAGCACCTGACCGACGCCGACAACCTGTACTGCGCCGGCGGCACCACCTCAGCCTGCGACCTCTACATTTATCTGATCGAACGCTTCTGCGGCGCCAACATCGCCCAGGCCGTGGCCCGCGACATTCTGTATGAAGTGCAACGCAGCTATTCGCCAGGGCGCATCGGTTTTGGCGGGCAGAAGCTGCACCAGGATGTGATCATCCTGCAGATCCAGCATTGGCTCGAAGAACACTTTGCCGACAAGTTCCGCTTCGAAGACGTCGCCAGGGAGCACGGCATGAGCATCCGCAACTTCATGCGGCGCTTCCAGGCCGCCACCGGCGACAAGCCACTGCATTATCTGCAACGGTTGCGCATCGAGACCGCCAAGGGCCTGCTGTCGGCCAGTCGCAAAAGCATCAAGACCATCAGCTACGAGGTGGGTTACGACGATGCGAGCTTCTTTGCGCGGTTGTTCAGGCAGCACACCGAGTTGTCGCCGAATCAATATCGACAACAGTTCCAGCAAGCGGCGTAGCCACGCCCCACAGGAGTGCGCGAAAGACCCTGCGAACCCGCAATGGCGTGGGGTCCTGCAAAAATCGCTACGATCGCATTCCCTAATTCAGACACAAGATAGTTCGCAGCTCTTACGGCAGAACAGGAAAAAAACGAATCCACTCCAGGCTGTGAGCGTGCACGCTATCCGTTGAAGCGCCCTTAGCCAAGGGCTGCTCTTCCATAATCGCAAAGGCTCTTACAGGCCATTCAGCTCATATTTACACTGGAGCCTCACTATGCTTCCCGTCACAGGCAATAAACCCTACATGCCCATAGAAATGGACCAAACGGCCATGGGTAAAGAAGACAAAATGAAGGAAGAAAACAAGCATGAGGAAAAAAAGGACAAAGGTGAGATTAGGGTTGGCGGCGATGGTGCAACCTATCAGCTCATTAAGGGTAAATGGCAACAGATAGCTCCCCCACCCAAAAAACAATATGATTAGTTTCTGATCAGGACTACCCCACGAAAAAGCCTGCAAATCCGCAGGCTTTTTCACTTACTCACCAGCCTAAGGTTTGTGACCGCGCGACAGAAACTCGTGGGACTGCATCTCAAGCAAACGACTCAGCGTGCGCTGGAATTCAAAGTTCAAACGCCCGCCGGTATACAGGTCCTTGAGTTCGACTTCCGCCGAGATGATCAGCTTCACGTTACGGTCGTAGAACTCATCGACCATGTTGATAAAGCGCCGCGCGATGTCGTCGGTGGTCACGCCCATCTGCTCTACACCGCTCAAGATCACCGCATGGAAAATCTTGCCCAACTCGATGTAGTCATTCTGGCTACGCGGGCCGTCGCAGAGTTGGCGGAATTCGAACCAGGCCACGTCATCGCAGGTACGCAAGGCGATGATTTCGCGGTTCTCGATCATCAGCTTGTCGTTTTCCACCGCCTGGGTGCATTCCGGCGTGAGGGCGCGGAAGCTCTTTCTCAGGCTTTCGTGGGCCGCTTCGTTCAGCGGGAAGTGGAACAGCTCCGCTTGCTCGAGGTGACGCAAACGATAGTCGACGCCGCTGTCGACATTGACGATATCGGTGTTCTGCTTGATCAAGGCAATGGCCGGCAGGAAGCGTGCGCGCTGCAGGCCGTCCTTGTAGAGGCCATCGGGCACGATGTTCGAGGTGGCGACCAGGGTCACGCCGTTCTTGAACAACTCTTCCATCAAGGTGCCGAGGATCATGGCATCAGTGATATCGGAAACGAAGAACTCATCGAAGCAGATCACCCGCGCTTCGTCGGAGAAACGCTTGGCAATGATCGTCAGCGGGTTCTTTTCCCCCGGCAGGGTCTTCATCTCTTCGTGCACACGCTTCATGAAGCGGTGGAAGTGAGTCCGCACCTTTTCCTTGAACGGCAGCGCTTCGAAGAAGGTGTCCACCAGGTAAGTCTTGCCCCGGCCGACGCCACCCCAGAAGTACAGGCCCTTGACCGGCGTGTGGTCTTTTTTGCCAAACAGCTTGCTGAACATCCCCGGCTTGGTTTGCGAGGCCGCGACCAGGTCGTCATACAGGCGCTGCAAATGACGCACCGCATTTTCCTGGGCCGCGTCATGGAAGAAGTCAGGGCGTTTCAGATCAGCTTGATATCGTTCTAGGGGCGTCATAATTTCGTTAGCAAGGCAACAAAAACGGGCCGTCACTGTAACGACGGCCCTGGATAATGGCAATCAACCCTTGGTCGGGTTAATCCTCGGAAGGGGCCAACGCGACGCGCAACGCGGCGATGGCGGCATCGCGGGAGGCGCTGTCGGCGAACTCGGCGCTGTCGGCCACAGCGGCGTCGTCCAGCCATACGCTGAAGCGCTGGGCCTCGGTGCGTACGTCCAGCGCATCGCCGCTTTGCAGTTGCTTGGTCACCGCGCCCGCCGCTTTGCCGTCGGCGAAGTTGCGCGACAGCAGCAGTTGCTCGCCATCGGCCGCCAACAGGCGGAAGCGGAAGCTGCCGTCGTCTTCACGAAAGCTCACGAAGCGCGCAGCCTTCGCTGTTTTCTTCTTGGTTGCGACCGGCGCCGCCGCCTGGTTGACGAACGAGCGCAGGCCCACCGCTTCGCGCAGCTCAGCCAGGAACGGCGCCGCCACGGCTCGGGCTTTTTTCGCGCCGATCAGCAGCAGGTCTTCCATGTCCGAGGGGCGCGACATCAGTTGGTGGTAGCGCTCGCGCGCTTCACCCAGTTGACCGTCCAGCAGCTGGAACAGACGATTCTTCGCCTCACCCCAGCCCAGGCCTTGCAGCAGGTCGCCACGGAATTCTTCCTCCTGGGCCTTGCTCGCAAACGCCTGGTACAGGGTGAACAAGTGGGAATTGTCCGGGTCCTTCGCCTCGCCGGGCGCGCGCGAATCGGTGACGATCCGCGAGATCGCATCCTTCATGTCCTTGGCGCTGGTGAACAACGGGATGGTGTTGTCATAGCTCTTGGACATCTTGCGGCCATCCAGGCCCGGCAAGGTGGCGACGCTTTCTTCGATCAACGCTTCAGGCATGGTGAAGAATTCTTTACCGTTGCCGAACAGGTGGTTGAAACGCTGGCCGATGTCGCGGGCCATTTCCACGTGCTGGATCTGGTCGCGACCGACCGGCACCTTGTGCGCGTTGAACATCAGGATGTCCGCCGCCATCAGCACCGGGTAGCTGTACAGGCCCATGCTGATGCCCGCGTCCGGGTCTTCGCCGCTCTCCACGTTTTTGTCCACCGACGCTTTGTAGGCGTGGGCGCGGTTGAGCAGGCCCTTGGCGGCCACACAGGTCAGCAGCCAGGTCAGTTCGGGGATCTCTGGGATGTCGGACTGGCGATAGAACGTCACTCGGTTCACATCCAGGCCACCGGCCAGCCAGGTCGCGGCGATTTCCATACGCGAGCGCTGGATGCGCTGCGGGTCATCGCATTTGATCAGGGCGTGGTAGTCGGCCAGGAAGTAGAAGGAGTCGGCATTGGCGTCCTGGCTGGCAAGGATCGCCGGGCGGATCGCACCGGCGTAGTTGCCCAGGTGCGGCGTGCCGGTGGTGGTAATGCCGGTGAGGATGCGGGTACGGGTCGTCATGGGTGATCGCTTGTCGTCAATTCGAAAGGCGTGGCAGCACCAGATCCTTGAGATCGGTCAGCTTGCCATGAAAAAAGTGTCCGCATTCTGCCACTTTCAGCAGCTCATGGGGGCGATTCAAGGCGGCGGACCAGTCGTAGACGATTTGCGGGTCGACCACTTCATCGGTTTCCGGCTGGATCAGGGTCAACGGGCAACCTTGTGGCAGCACATCGGTCTCGCGCAGACGCATCACGGCAGCGGCGACCATAAACAGGTGCGCAAGCTTTTCACCCTTGGCTTCCAGGCGGCCACCCAGGCTTGCGGCCACATAGCCACCGAAGGAAAACCCCAGCAGGGTCAGCGGCAACTGCGGGTGTTTTTCCCGCAACCAGGTGGCGGCCGCTTCGGCATCGTCGACTTCACCGCTGGCCATATCGTGGGAACCGGCGCTGGCGCCGACGCCACGATAATTGAAACGCAACGTAATCAAACCGGCATCGCGCGCGGTGCGCTGCAGGGTCGACACCACTTTATTGAGCATGGTCCCGCCCTGCACCGGGTTGGGGTGGCAGATCAGCGCCAGGCCACGTGGTTCGGGGTGATCCAGATACAGGGCTTCCAGTTGACCCACCGGGCCATCGATCAAAACGGGGGTTTCACGCATGAGCAAGGATGAACTCCGTGACCTCTCAAGGGGTCGACTCGTCTAGCTAAAAGTCTGTGCATGGCATCATTGCGAGCTTAATCGCGGTATACAGCGCAGGTTTGAGCCGTTAACGTAAAGCAAAGCCGTTTATAGAGGAAGGACTCGTGGAACACTCGCTCTTAGTTTGGTTGTTGCCGACTCTTGCCCTGGTTGCCGGTGTCGCCATTGGATTCCTGGTTGCTCGCCTGCTGCCGAATGCCGCGCCTAACCGCACGCAACGTCAGCTGGATGACATTCAGGAACGTTTTGACAGTTATCAGAACGAGGTTGTTACCCACTTCAACAGCACCGCGACCCTGGTCAAGAAGCTCACCCAGAGCTACCAGGAAGTACAGGATCATCTCGCCGATGGCGCAAACCGCCTGGCCCTCGACGACATCACCCGCCAGCGCCTGCTGGCCGCGCTGCATTCCGATGCACCGCAAACCCCGCGGGAACGCCTGACCCCGCCCCGGGAAAACCAGGAACCGCCGCGGGACTACGCGCCAAAAACGCCGGACGCTCCAGGTATGCTGGATGAGCATTACGGCTTGAAGAAGTAATACATCTTCAAACCATTGAAAAGCCCGGCTGATCGCTGATCAGCCGGGCTTTTTGTTGGGGCTCGGTTTTCCTGACACTGGAGATTCAATGTGGGAGGGGCTTGCTCCCGATTGCAGTGTGTCAGACCCGAATCAGGTGACTGACAGACCGCCATCGGGGGCAAGCTCCCTCCCACACTGACCGAGTTTGTCCTCAGGCCGGTTGCTGCTCCTGCAACCGCCCACCCTCGATCCGCACATGCCGCCCGTGGAAGCGCTTGAGGCTGCTGCGATGACCGACGCTGACGATGCTCAGCCCCGGCAGCTCATCGATCAGCGCCTGATACAACCTTGCCTCATCCTCTTCATCCATGGCCGAGGTGGCTTCGTCCATGTACAGCCATTGCGGCGCGAACAACAAGGCGCGGGCAAAGGCCAGGCGCTGCTGTTCGCCCGGCGAGAGCATGCGCTGCCAGTGATTGGCTTCATCAAGGCGACCAACCAGATGCGGCAAGCGGCAGGTTTCCAGCACCTGTGCATAACGTTGCGCCGGGTAAGCGTTGTCGTCCTGTGGATAACTCAACACCGCTTTCAACGTGCCAATCGGTAAATACGGCTTCTGCGGCAGAAACAGATAGCGCGTCGCCGGTAGACGAATGCTGCCATGGCCTGCCGGCCACAAGTCGCCCATTGCGCGCAGCAGCGTACTTTTACCGCTGCCGGAACGCCCGCTGAGCATCACGCGCTGGCCGGGTTCCACAGTCATGTCGGCATCGGTGAGCAAGTGACGGCCATCAGCCAGGTCCATGCCCAGATCCCTGATCACCAGACGCTCGCCTTCAGGGCGCACATCAATGGCCGGGGCCCGTTGCTCGTTGTCGCTCATCGCCTGCTGGAAGCTCAACAGACGATCGCTGGTGGCGCGCCAGGTTGCCAGTTCCGAATAGGCGTTGATAAACCAGCTGAAGTTCTCCTGCACGTTGCCGAACGCCGAATTGATTTGCATCAGCTCGCCCAGCTCGATCTTGCCGGTGAAGTAGCGCGGCGCGGCGACGATAAACGGGAAGATGATCGCAATCTGGCTGTAGCCGGAGGTGAAAAAGGTCAGGCGCTTGGACACTTTCATGATGTCCCAGAAGTTGTGCCAGACCTGGCCGAAACGCGTGCTCAGGCGTTGCCTCTCGTTCGGTTCACCGTTGTACAGGGCGATACTCTCGGCATTCTCACGTACCCGCACCATGGAAAAGCGCAAGTCCGCTTCGAAGCGCTGTTGCTGGTTGCTCAGGCCGATCAAGCGGCGGCCGATCAAATGCGTCAGCCAACTGCCCACGGCGGCATACAGCAGCGCGCACCAGAACATGTAGCCGGGAATGGTGAGGCCGAACACCTCGATGCTGCCCGACACGCCCCACAGGATGATCGAGAACGACACCACGCTGACCACGTTGCGCAACAGCCCCAGGCCCAGGCTCAAGGTGCTGGAGGTGAACGTATTGAGGTCTTCGGAAATCCGCTGGTCCGGGTTATCGGTGTAGCCGCCCTGCTCCAGCTGGTAGTAGTTCTTGTGGGCGAGCCAGCGTGCGAAGTGCTGTTCGGTCAGCCAGGCACGCCAGCGGATGGTGAGCATCTGGGTCAGGTACAAGCGGTACACCGCGCCCAGGATCGCCACGGCCGCGATGCCGCCGAAGTAACCGATCAATTGCCAGAAAGCCGCCGTGTCCTTCTTCTCCAGCGCGTTGTAGAAATCCTTGTACCAGTGGTTGATCCACACCGAGATCGCCACGCTGAACAGCGACAACCCAATCACGGCGGCCAGCAGCAACCAGGCCCTGCCCTTCTCTTCACTGCGCCAATACGGCGTGATCATCGCCCAGGTTCGGCGGAAGAATTGCCCGCGCACCGCATCATTGACCGCGGAGTACTCAGCGTTCTGATTCATCGTTCAGGCTCGGTAGGGAAATATGACAGGCGTTTGAACCGATCAGAGGCGATCGGTTCAGGGCTCCGTGCGGCCTGAAGCAGCTTGTTCAGTGTTCGTTCAGCGCCGTACCGGGCGCTTCTGCAATTTACGTTGCAAGGTACGGCGGTGCATGCCCAACGCGCGAGCAGTGGCGGAGATGTTGCCTTCGTGCTCGGTCAGCACGCGCTGGATGTGTTCCCATTGCAGGCGGTCCACCGACATGGGGTTTTCCGGCACCAGGGTATCGAGGTCGGCGTGCTCGGACAGCAGCGCGGCGAGCACGTCATCGGCATCGGCCGGCTTGCACAGATAGTTGCAGGCGCCACGCTTGATGGCTTCGACGGCAGTGGCGATGCTGGAATAGCCGGTGAGGATCACCACGCGCATTTCCGGGTCAAGTTCGAGCAGCTTGGGCAACAGCACCAGGCCCGAGTCGCCGTCCATTTTCAGGTCGAGCGCGGCGTAGTCCGGCAGGTCGGCCTGGGCGATGGTAAAGCCCTCTTCGGCTGAGCCTGCGGTGCTGACGCGAAAGCCGCGACGGCTCATGGCGCGCGCCATCACGCGGGTAAAGGTGGCGTCATCATCTACCAGCAACAGGTGCGGCAGTTCTTCGCCTTCGACTTGGATCTCGTCACTCATCGATATCTCCTCGTGCGACACGGGGCAGGCGCAGCTCGGTGAGCGTGCCGCCTTCCTCATGACTATAGAGCTTCACTGAGCCGCCCGCGCGGGTCACGCTGGCCTTGCTCAAAAACAGGCCGAGGCCGAAACCTTTGCCCTTGGTGGTAAAGAAGGGTTTGCCGATCTGCTCGGCGATGGCCAGCGGCACGCCCGCGCCGTGGTCACGAATGCTGATGGTGACGTTTTCCGCGTCCCAGTCCAGCTGCACGCCGAGGCCTTCAGGGCAGGCATCGGCGGCATTGTTCAACAGGTTGAGCAAGGCCTGGGTGAGATCCGGCGGCGGCGCCATGCGCGGCACACTGCCCTGGCCCAACAGGCTGAAACGGTAACTGGCTTCGGGGCGCATCAAGTGCCAGCGGTTCAGGGCTTCGTCAAGCCACTGGGTGACATCCTGCATCTCTACCGCCAGACGCCGATTGGCTTCGGCGGCGCGTACCAGTTGCTGCAGGGTCAACTTGCACTGCTTGACCTGTTCCTGCAGCACGCTCAGGTCATCCTGCAACGCCGGGTCGTGATGGTCCTGGGTCATTTCCTTGAGCAGCACGCTCATGGTCGCCAGCGGCGTGCCCAGCTCATGGGCGGCACCTGCTGCCTGCGTGGCGACCGCCAGCAATTGCTGGTCGCGCAGGCCTTCTTCGCGGCGAATCGCGCGCAGCTCTTCCTGACGGCGCAACTCTTCGGCCATGCGCGCGGCAAAAAACGTGATGACGGCGGCAGACAAGGCAAAGCTGAGCCACATCCCGTAGATCTGCAGATTTTCCCGAGCGATCGGAAAGGTTTGCAAGGGATAGAATTGCGCCAGCAGCAGCGTGTACAGCGTCAGCGCAATGCCCGACAGCACCACCGAATAGCGCCAAGGCAAGGTCACGGCGGCAATGGTCAGTGGCACCAGGTAATAAGACACAAACGGGTTGGTGGAACCGCCGGAGAAGTACAGCAACACACTGTGGATAAACAGGTCGCAGGCCAATTGCAGCGCGTATTCCAACTCGGTGACCGGCCAGGTGGTACGCAAGCGGATGGCGGTAAACGCACACAGCACGCTGGAGAAGCCGAGGGTCACGGCCAGTTGCAGCCAGGGCAGCGGTAGCAGGTCGAACCAATAGGCAAGCCCGACGGAACCGGCTTGTGCGGCCAATACCAGGGTGCGAATGAACGTCAGGCGCCAGAGGTTCTGGCGGGTGGCGGAAGTCAGTTTTACGGCGGCGAGCATGAGCTCTCCCGATGAGCGCTGCAGGCGGATCGGCACGAGTATAAACGAAGCAGCGCCCCGGCATTGGGTGTGTGGCTCTTTGACGCAGTGGGCGCTGCAGCTATAAGACAGAAGCTGCAAGCTGCAAGCTACAAGCTGCAAGCTGCAAGCTGCAAGTCAACTTCGCTTTCACTTGTAGCTTGTAGCTTGCAGCTTGAAACTTTTTACAAATCCCTAAACCCGAAGAACCCGATCCCACCGTCTACAGTCATACCGAACACGACAATCTCAAGGAGCTTTCATGTCCCGTTTCATTCGCAGTGCCGCTGTCCTCACCCTCGGCGCCAGCGCCCTGGCCAGCCTGCCGGCCATGGCCGCCGATGAACTGCATTACAACCAGATCTCCCTGCGGGCCGAAGTCAGCCAGGAAGTGGCGCGCGACAAGATGATCGTGACCCTCTACACCGAATCGCAGAACGCGGACCCGGCCAAGCTCGCCGCCGAAATCACCACCAGCATCAACACTGCCCTGGGCCAGGCCCGCGAAGTCAAGGCCGTGACCCTGCGCCAAGGCAGCCGCAACAGCTACCCGATCTACGACAGCAAGAACCAGAAAATCACCGGCTGGCGTGAACGCGCCGAACTGCGCCTGGAAAGCGCGGACTTCCCGGCGCTGTCCAAACTCACCGGCGAGCTGTTGAACACTCTGAAAATGGACAGCATGGACTTCGCCATCGCTGACAGCACGCGCAAGGCCAGCGAAGATGCGATGCTCAAAGACGCGGTCGCAGCGTTCAAGGCCCGTGCGCAACTGGCAACCGATGCACTCGGCGGCAAGGGTTACAAAATCGTCAACCTGAATTTCAACACCAACGGCTATCCGATGCCCTACGCACGCGGCGCCATGATGATGAAAGCGGCGATGGCCGATTCAGCGCCCACGCCTGAAGTGGAGGCCGGCACCAGCCAGGTCAACATGAGTGCAGACGGCGTGATTGAAGTGCAGATGCAGTGACCCCTACCTGACAACCCTGAACGGCGGTAACCTCGGTGACCGCCGTTTTCATTTGCGCAGCTTTTACAGGGTTGCGATTTCAGGGGTCTCCATGGACAGAATTGCCTTCAAACCGCTCCTCCTTGCCGCAGGCCTGCTGGCCTTTATGCCGCTGGCTAACGCCTCCACCACCCTGGTGTACTGCTCCGAAGCCAGCCCCGCCGGCTTCGACCCCAGCCAATACACCAGCGGCACCGACTTTGACGCCTCCGCCGAAACCGTGTTCAACCGCCTCACCCAGTTCAAGCGTGGCGGCACCGAAGTCGAGCCCGGCCTCGCCACCCGCTGGGATGTGTCCGAAGACGGCCTCACCTACACCTTCCACTTGCGCGATGGCGTCAAGTTTCACACCACCGACTTCTTCACCCCGACCCGCGACTTCAACGCCGATGATGTGGTGTTTACCTTCACCCGCCTGCTGGATGCCGAGAGCCCGTTTCGCAAGGCCTACCCCTCCGAATCGCCCTACTTCACCGACATGGGCCTGAACACCACGATCAAAAGCGTCGACAAACTCGACGACCACACCGTGCGCTTCAACCTGAACAACGTCGATGCCTCGTTCGTGCAGAACCTGGCCATGAGTTTCGCCTCGGTGCAATCGGCCGAGTACGCCGCCCAGCTCCTCAAGCAAGGCAAGGCCGAGGACATCAATCAGAAACCGGTGGGCACCGGACCGTTCGTGTTCAAGCGCTACCAGAAAGACTCGCAGATCCGCTACGCCGCCAATAAACAGTATTGGAAACCCGAGGATGTGAAACTCGACAACCTGGTATTCGCCATTACCCCGGACGCCGCCGCGCGCCTGCAGAAACTCAAGGCCGGTGAATGCCAGGTCAGCGGCTACCCGCGCCCCGCCGACATCGAGGTGATGAAGCAGGACCCTGACTTGCGAGTGCTCCAGCAGGCTGGATTCAACCTGGGTTTCCTGGCGTACAACGTCACCCATGCGCCGCTGGATCAGCTCAAAGTGCGCCAGGCCCTGGATATGGCCATCGACAAGCCTGCGATCATCAAGGCGGTTTACCAGGGCGCCGGACAATTGGCGCAGAACGCACTGCCACCGGCGCAGTGGTCTTATGACCCGGCCATCAAGGATGCGCCGTACGATCCGACCAAGGCCCGGGCGCTACTAAAAGAAGCAGGGGTTGCACCAGGTACCACCATCAATCTCTGGGCGATGACCGTGCAACGCGCCTCCAACCCGAATGCGCGCATGTCGGCACAAATGATCCAACAGGATTGGGCCAAGGTCGGCATCAAGGCCAATATCGTCAGCTATGAGTGGGGCGAATACATCAAGCGCGCCAAAAATGGTGAACATGACGCGATGATTTATGGCTGGACCGGCGACAACGGCGACCCCGATAACTGGCTCGGCGTGCTCTACAGTTGTGCCGCGGTCAAGGGCAGCAACTACGCCAAGTGGTGTAACCCGGCGTATGACAAGCTGGTGCAGCAGGCCAAGGTCAGCAACGATCGCGAACAGCGCATCAAGTGGTATCAACAGGCGCAAAAAATCCTTAAGGAACAAGTACCTATAACGCCTATTGCGAACTCGACGGTTTTCCAGCCAATGCGCAAGCACGTGCGCGACTTCAAGATCAGCCCGTTCGGGCTGACACCGTTCTATGGTGTGAGTCTAGATAAGTAACAACAACGCCCCAATCGAGTGCACTAGACGCCTCGATTGGGCTTTTCCGGTGCGCCCGACGCACCGAAAAAACCCGTCAAACAGACAAATTATGTCGAAACTTTCATAAATGCGACATTCTTGTACGCCCGTCCCACTGTTTGGCGCTTGCAACCGTTCAACATCTTGCAATGGGTATGGCGCCTGCATAAGTATCCGCAGGCCGACTCACGAGGTCGCCCTCACCACCAAAAATGACAACAAATCATGAGGCCAACATGCTTAAACACGCAGTCCTTCCGTTATTAGTGAGCGCTGGCCTTATGGCCGCAGCCCCATTTGCCCAAGCGGCAACTAACCTGGTGTTCTGCTCCGAAGGGAGCCCGGCCGGTTTTGACCCAGGCCAGTACACCACCGGAACAGACTTCGATGCCTCGGCCGAAACCATGTTCAACCGCCTGAGCCAGTTCGAACGCGGCGGCACCGCCGTGGTGCCTGGCCTTGCCACCAGCTGGGACGTGTCCCCTGACGGCCTGACGTATACCTTCCACCTGCGCGAAGGCGTCAAGTTCCACACCACACCGTACTTCAAGCCGACTCGTGAATTTTCGGCCGACGACGTACTGTTCACGTTTAACCGGATGATCAATAAAGACGATCCATTCCGTAAGGCCTACCCTACCGAGTTCCCGTATTTCACGGACATGGGGATGGACACCAACATCAAGAACATCGAGAAAATCGATGACCACACCGTCAAGTTCACCCTTGGCACCGTGGACGCCGCGTTCATTCAGAACATGGCAATGAGCTTCGCCTCGATCCAATCCGCCGAATACGCCGCGCAATTGTTGAAGGAAGGCAAACCCGCCGACATCAACCAGAAGCCGGTCGGTACGGGTCCGTTCGTGTTCAAGAGCTACCAGAAAGACTCGAACATTCGCTATACCGGCAACAAGGACTACTGGAAACCTGATGACGTGAAGATCGATAACCTGATCTTCGCCATCACCACTGATCCGTCGGTGCGTATCCAGAAGCTCAAGAAAAACGAATGCCAGGTCACCCTGTTCCCACGTCCGGCCGACCTCAAGGCGCTGGGTGAAGACAAAGACCTGAAACTGCCGCACCAGGCCGGTTTCAACCTGGGCTACGTGGCCTACAACGTGATGGACAAGGTCAAGGGCAGCGATCAGCCAAACCCGCTGGCGGACCTGCGCGTACGTCAGGCGCTGGACATGTCGGTGAACAAGCAGCAGATCATCGACTCGGTGTACCAGGGTGCCGGTCAATTGGCCGTCAACGCCATGCCGCCGACCCAATGGTCCTACGACACCACCATCAAGGACGCCGCCTACAATCCTGAAAAAGCCAAGGCGCTGCTCAAGGAAGCCGGCATCAAGGAAGGCACCGAGATCGTGCTGTGGGCCATGCCGGTTCAGCGTCCGTACAACCCGAACGCCAAACTGATGGCCGAGATGCTGCAGAACGACTGGTCCAAGATCGGCTTGAAGGTCAAGATCACCAGCTACGAGTGGGGCGAATACATCAAGCGCTCCAAGGGCGGCGAGAACCAGGCCATGATCATTGGCTGGAGCGGCGACAATGGTGACCCGGACAACTGGCTGAACGTGCTGTTCGGCTGCGACTCGCTGTCGGGCAACAACTTCTCCAAGTGGTGCGACAAGAAATTCGACGGCATCGTGAAAGAAGCCAAGAAAACCTCGGATGTCGCCAAACGCACCGAGCTGTACAAGCAGGCGCAACATGTTCTGAAAGACGCAGTTCCGATGACACCTATCGCGCACTCGACGGTGTATCAACCCATGCGCAACACCGTGCAGGACTTCAAGATCAGCCCGTTTGGCTTGAACTCCTTCTACGGCGTCAGCGTAAGCGGCAAGTAAGGATCAATAACGGCGACGTGTCACAACGTCGCCGTTATTTCATCCGCCTGGACCGTAGGAAACAGACCACATTTTAAGCGCTGCTGTCCTACAGTAATGAACTGCGCTTCATGTCTCCGTTACCTACAAGGTCAATCCGATTTGGCGTATTTACTGTGAAGTCCGCGACCCATAACGTCGTAGGACAGCAGAGGCCCAAATTTGAGAAAGGAACTCGCTGTGTGTGGGATCAGTGATGTCTCCCTGGCTGTGGCCAGTGGGATCGCTCGCTGTTGATAACTACAAACAAGGATCGGGATCGTCATGCGCCATACCACCGTTCTATCCGCACTGTTTGCCACCAGCCTTCTGGCCGTGGCCACCATGGCTCAAGCCGCCGACAAGAAGAGCCTGGTGTTCTGCTCCGAGGGCAGCCCGGCAGGCTTTGACACCGCGCAATACACCACCGCCACCGACAACGATGCCGCAGAGCCGTTGTACAACCGCCTGGTCGAGTTCGAAAAAGGCGCAACTGACGTAGTGCCTGGGCTGGCAACCAAATGGGATATTTCCGAAGACGGGCTGACCTACACGTTTCACCTGCGTGAAGGGGTGAAGTTCCACAGCAACAAGGAATTCAAGCCGACGCGCGACTTCAACGCCGACGACGTGCTGTTCACCTTCAACCGCATGCTTGACCCCGACCATCCGTTTCGCAAGGCCTACCCTACCGAGTTCCCCTACTTCAACGGGATGAGCCTGAACAAGAACATCGCCAAGGTCGAAAAAACCGATCCGCACACCGTGGTGATCACCTTGAACACGGTCGACGCCGCGTTCGTGCAAAACATCGCCATGAGCTTCGCCGCGATCCTCTCCGCCGAGTATGCCGAGCAGTTGCTCAAGGAAGGCAAACCCAGCGATATCAACCAGAAGCCGATCGGCACCGGCCCGTTTGTGTTCCAGCGTTACCAGAAAGACTCGCAGATTCGCTACGTGGCGAACAAACAGTACTGGGACCCGAGCAGGGTCAAGCTCGACCAACTGATCTTCGCCATCAACACCGACGCTTCGGTGCGTGTGCAGAAGCTCAAGGCCGGCGAGTGCCAGGTCACCCTGCACCCGCGCCCTGCCGATGTCGACGCGCTCAAGGCCGACCCGAACCTGCAACTGCTGACCAAGCCGGGCTTCAACCTCGGCTACATCGCCTACAACGTGCGCCACAAGCCATTCGACCAGCTTGAAGTGCGCCAGGCGCTGGACATGGCGGTGAACAAGCAGAGCATCCTCAACGCCGTGTACCAGGGTGCGGGGCAACTGGCAGTGAACGCCATGCCGCCGACCCAGTGGTCCTACGACGACAGCATCAAGGACGCCGCCTACAATCCGGAAAAAGCCAAGGAACTGCTCAAGGCCGCCGGCGTGAAGGAAGGCACCGAGATCACCCTCTGGGCGATGCCGGTACAACGTCCGTACAACCCCAACGCCAAGCTGATGGCTGAAATGCTGCAGAACGATTGGGCCAAGATCGGCCTGAAAGTGAAGATCGTCAGCTACGAATGGGGCGAATACATCAAGCGCACCAAGAACGGTGAGCACGATGTCAGCCTGATCGGCTGGACCGGCGACAACGGTGACCCGGACAACTGGCTGGGCACCCTCTACAGCTGCGACGCCATCGGCGGGAACAACTACTCCATGTGGTGTGACCCGGCGTACGACAAGCTGATCAAGCAAGCCAAGGTCGTCACCGACCGCGAACAAAGGACTGTTCTGTACAAACAGGCGCAGCAACTGCTCAAGCAGCAGGTGCCGATCACGCCAGTCGCCCATTCGACGGTCAACCAGCCGTTGAGCGCCAAAGTCGAAGGTTTCAAAGTGAGCCCCTTCGGCCGCAACGTGTTCTCGGGCGTCAGTATCACCCCATAAAAAAAATAACCGGATTGCGCAGGGCGACGTAGGCCCTGCGGCAAACGTGCAGCCTTTTGTTGGGATTTTTCCTACGGCAAACGTTTGCAATAGCTTGAACGAGTTACACACCCAATAGCCGGTTCACCTAAAAAGACCGGCATAAAAAAGAGAACCAAAGGAGCTTCACCCATGAAACTGAGCAGCAAAGCGCTTCTGGCCCTGGCCATCAGCAGCATCACGGCCACCGCCTACGCTGAAACGCAGAGCCAGGACTTCGTTCCTACCACTCTGGCCGGCACCAGCGCCCAAAGCGAGGCCAAGGGCTTCATCGAAGATTTCAGCCTGGGCGGCACCACGCGTAACTGGTACTCCCATGAAAGCAAATACCGTGGGGGCACCTTCGCTTACCAGAAGCATGGCCAAACCCTGACCGACCGCAACCGTACCAACTGGGTGCAGGGCACCATCCTCAACGCCAGCTCGGGTTTCACCCAGGGCACTGTTGGCGTCAAGACTGAAGTGGCGGTGTACAACGCGCTGGTCCTGGACCGCAGCAAGCGTGATATCAAGGGCGGCTCCAACCGCACCCTGGCCGATTCCAACGGTGACGCCGTCGACCAGTGGAGCAAACTGGGCCTGGCCAACGTGCAGTTCCGCGTGTCCAACACCACACTGACCGCCGGTCGCCAGAATTTCAGCAGCGGCATCGTCGACACCATCGGCAACCGTGCGCTGCCTTCAAGCTTCCAGGGTGTGAGCTTCAACAGCGAAGAGTTCAGCAACCTGTCGTTCCAGGGCGGCGTGTTTGACCGCGTTTCCCCGCGTAGCGAACAGAGCCTGTCGAAATTCCGCAGCGAATACGGCAACGGCGCAGAAACCGACAAAGTCTCTACCCTGGGTGTGAACTACCAGCCGCTGAAAAGCCTGAAGACCAGCTTCTTCGCCGCCAACGTGAAGGACTTCTGGAACCAGTACTACTTCGGCGCCACCCACGAATTGGGCGACGCTCAACAACTGGGCCTGACCACCGGCTTCAACTACTACAAGACGGTCGATGAAGGCAAAAAAGAGATGGGGGAAATCGACAACGATACCTTCTCCCTGTCCCTGGGCCTGACTCACCAGGCCCACAGCCTGACCTTCGGCTACCAGCAAGTGAACGGTAACGAGTACTTCGACTACCTGCACGAAACCAACGGCATCTACCTGGCCAACTCCCTGACGTCTGACTTCAACGGCCCGAACGAGAAATCGCTGCAGATCGCCTATGCCATCAACATGGCCGAATACGGCGTGCCAGGCCTGAAGTTCAACGCCTACTCGGCCCGCGGCTGGGGCATCGACGGTACTCACTACACCGGCAACAACGGTCGCGCCAAGTTCGCCTACGACGGCATTCAGTCCCAGGACGGCGAGAAACACCAGGAATACGGTGTAGGCGCCTCTTACGCCCTGCAAAGCGGCCCACTCAAAGCCACTACCGTGCGCGCAACGTATGTTGAGCACCGTGGCAGCGAGTTCCAGTCCGACGGCAGCATCAAAGAGTTCCGTCTGGTCACCACCATCCCGTTCAACATTCTTTAATTAGCGCCAGGTAAGCGGCGGGCTCAGGACGAGCCCGCCGTCTTCGCGTTTCTGGCTCCATCGATTGCAGAGGGCTCTGAATGAAAATGCTCCCGTTACAAGCTGCCATGGCCGCTGCGCTGCTGAGCGTGGCGATCGGCGTTTCGGCCAAACCGCTGGTGGTCTGCACCGAAGCCAGCCCGGAAGGTTTCGACCCGGTCCTGTACACCACCGCCGTGACCGCTGACGCCGCTGCCGAAACCATGTTCAACCGCCTGGTGGACTTCAAGCCCGGCACCACCGAAGTGGTTCCAGCGCTCGCCAAGTCCTGGGACATCAGTGATGACGGCCTGACCTATACGTTCCACCTGCGCGACGACGTCAAGTTCCACACTACCGATTACTTCAAGCCCACGCGCAACTTGAATGCCGACGATGTGCTGTGGAGCTTCCAGCGCCAGTTGGACCCGAAACACCCGTGGCATAACAAGTCCACCACCGGTTTCCCTTATTTTGAAAGCATGGGTTTCAAGGAACTGCTCAAGAGTGTCGAGAAGGTCGACGACCACACCGTGGTCTTCACCCTGACGCGCCCTGAAGCACCGTTCCTGGCCGATGTCGCAATGCCGTTCACCGCTATCCACTCCGCCGAATACGCCGACAAGCTGCTCGCCGCCGGCAAGACCGACGAACTCAACAGCAAGCCGATCGGCACCGGCCCGTTCATCTTCATCCGCTATCAGAAAGACGCTCAGGTGCGCTTCAAGGCCAACCCGGAATACTTCCGTGGCAAGCCGCCGGCCGACCCGTTGATCCTGGCCATTGCGGTCGACAACAATGTGCGCCTGCAAAAGCTCAAGGCCAACGAATGCCAAATCGCGCTTTATCCCAAGCCGGATGATCTGCCGAGTATCAAGAAAGATCCGAACCTGAAAGTGGATGAGCTGGCGGCCATGACCACCAGCTACACCGCCCTGAACACTACCCACAAGTACATGAGCGACCCACGGGTACGTCACGCGATCAACATTGCCTTCGACAAGGCCGGCTACACCGACGCCTTGTACGGCAAAGGCAACGCAGTCGTCGGCACCGGCCCGTATCCACCGACCTTGCTGGGCTTCAATGACAAGCTCAAGAACCCGCCCCGCGACCTCGACAAAGCCCGCGCCCTGCTCAAGGAAGCCGGCGTACCGGAAGGCACCGAGTTCACGCTGTTCACCCGTAACGGCGGTGGCCCGACCAATCCCAACCCGATGCTCGGCGCGCAGCGCATGCAGGCGGATCTGGCGCAGATTGGCCTGAAGGTCAATATCAAGGTCATGGAATGGGGCGAGATGCTCAAGCGCGCCAAAGCCGGCGAACACGACATGGTTTCCGCCGGCTGGGCCGGGGATAACGGGGACCCGGACAACTTCCTCACCCCAAACCTGAGTTGCGATGCGGCGAAAAACGGCGAAAACTACGCCCGCTGGTGTAACAAAGAATTTCAAGGCTTGATCGACAAGGCCCGCGCCATCGCTGAACCCGCTGAGCGCGCCGCACTCTATGAACAAGCCCTGGATGTGTTTGAAAAGGATCAGCCATGGATTCCAATGGCTTACCCGAAAATGTTTACCGCCATGCGCAAGAACGTCGAGGGTTATACCCAAAGCCCTCTGACGAACAATAACTTCGCCACCACCCAGGTGAAGTAAATAAGAAAAACGCTCGGCGCCGTCGCTATTGACGGCGCCGAACCTGCCTAACCGGCTGATTGAGGTATACACCAAGATGTTTAGTTTTATTGCCCGCCGACTGGGGTTATTGATCCCCACGTTCTTCGGCATCACGTTGCTGACCTTTGCGTTGATTCGCATGATTCCAGGCGACCCCGTAGAAGTCATGATGGGCGAGCGGCGGGTTGACCCCGAAATGCATGCCCAGGCAATGGAACGCCTTGGCTTGAACAAGCCGTTGTATGCGCAATACCTGGACTATGTGGGCAAACTTGCCCAGGGCGACCTCGGCGAATCCCTGCGCACCCGCACCAGCGTGTGGACCGAGTTCACCGCACTCTTTCCGGCGACCCTGGAACTGTCCATGGCCGCCCTGTTGTTCGCCGGTATCCTGGGCCTGCTGGCCGGGGTGATCGCGGCACTCAAGCGAGGGTCCCTGTTCGACCACGGGGTGATGGGCATCTCCCTGGCGGGCTATTCGATGCCGATCTTCTGGTGGGGCCTGATCCTGATCATGTTCTTCTCGGTGAGCCTGGGCTGGACCCCGGTTTCCGGGCGTATCGACCTGCTCTACGACATCGAGCCACGCACCGGTTTCATGCTGATCGACACGTTGCTGGCCGATGAGCCGGACGCGTTCTGGGACGCCTTGCACCACTTGATTCTGCCGGCCATCGTGCTGGGCACCATCCCGCTGGCGGTGATCGCGCGGATGACCCGTTCGTCGATGCTCGAAGTACTGCGTGAGGACTACATACGCACCGCCAAGGCCAAGGGCCTGTCGCCGGCGCGCGTGGTGTTCGTGCACGGCCTGCGCAACGCGCTGATCCCGGTGCTGACCGTGGTCGGCCTGCAAGTCGGCACGCTGCTGGCCGGCGCCGTACTGACCGAAACCATCTTCTCGTGGCCCGGCATCGGCAAATGGCTGATCGAAGCCATTGGCGCGCGGGACTACCCGGTGGTGCAGAACGGCATTCTGTTGATCGCCTGCCTGGTGATCCTGGTGAACTTCGTGGTGGACATCCTCTACGGCTTCGCCAACCCACGCATCCGTCACCAGCGCTGAGATCATGACCATGACTACCTCTACTCCAGTGTCAGCAGTCGATCAGAGCCTGCTGTACCCGTCCCCGTACAAAGAATTCTGGCAAGCCTTCTCCAAGAACAAAGGCGCGGTTGCCGGCCTGCTGTTCATGCTGCTGATCGTGTTCTGCGCAATCTTCGCACCGTGGGTTGCACCGCATAACCCGAGCGAGCAATACCGCGATTTCCTGCTCACCCCGCCCGCGTGGCTGGAAGGCGGGCAGATGCAGTTCCTGCTCGGCACCGACGAACTGGGCCGCGACCTGCTCTCGCGCCTGATCCAGGGTTCGCGCCTGTCGCTGCTGATCGGCTTGTCGTCGGTGGTGATGTCGCTGATTCCGGGCATTCTCCTTGGCCTGTTCGCCGGGTTCTTCCCGCGGCTGCTCGGCCCGACCATCATGCGTTTGATGGACATCATGCTGGCCCTGCCATCGCTGCTGCTGGCTGTGGCGATTGTCGCGATCCTCGGCCCTGGCCTGATCAACACCGTAATTGCTATCGCCATCGTGTCGCTGCCGTCCTACGTGCGCCTGACCCGCGCTGCGGTAATGGGCGAGTTGAACCGCGACTACGTGACTGCCGCGCGCCTGGCCGGTGCCGGCCTGCCACGCCTGATGTTCATCACCGTGCTGCCCAACTGCATGGCACCGCTGATCGTACAAGCGACCCTGAGCTTTTCCTCGGCGATTCTCGATGCCGCGGCCCTGGGCTTCCTTGGCCTTGGCGTCCAACCGCCAACGCCTGAGTGGGGCACCATGCTGGCCTCGGCCCGTGACTACATTGAACGCGCCTGGTGGGTCGTGAGCCTGCCGGGTCTGACCATTTTGCTCAGCGTGCTGGCAATCAACTTGATGGGTGACGGCCTGCGCGACGCGCTGGACCCGAAACTCAAGAACGCCGCCTGAGGAGATTCCCATGTCACTGTTAGAAATCAAGAATCTCAATGTGCGCTTCGGCGACAAGACCGCCGTGCCGGTGGTCGATGGCCTCGACATTTCGGTCGACAAAGGCGAAGTCCTGGCAATCGTTGGCGAGTCGGGCTCGGGTAAATCCGTGACCATGATGGCGCTGATGGGCCTGATCGAGCATCCCGGCATCGTGACGGCCGATGCGCTGAATTTCGACGGCAAGGACATGCTCAAGCTGAGCAACCGCCAGCGCCGCCAGATCGTCGGCAAAGACCTGGCGATGGTGTTCCAGGACCCGATGACCGCGCTGAACCCCAGCTACACCGTGGGTTTCCAGATTGAAGAAGTGCTGCGCCTGCACCTGAAAATGTCTGGCCGGCAAGCGCGCAAACGGGCCATCGAACTGCTGGAAAAAGTTGAAATCCCGGGCGCCGCCAGCCGTATGGATGCCTACCCGCATCAACTCTCCGGCGGTATGAGCCAGCGCGTAGCCATCGCCATGGCGATTGCCGGCGAGCCGAAACTGCTGATCGCCGACGAACCGACCACCGCCCTGGACGTGACCATCCAGGCGCAGATCATGGACCTGCTGCTGGCCCTGCAGAAAGAACAGAACATGGGCCTGGTGCTGATCACCCATGACCTCGCGGTAGTGGCTGAAACCGCCCAGCGCGTATGCGTAATGTATGCGGGCCAGGCCGTGGAAGTTGGCCAGGTGCCGCAACTGTTCGACATCCCGGCGCACCCGTACAGCGAAGCGCTGCTCAAGGCGATTCCGGAACACAGCCTGGGCGCCACGCGGCTGGCCACCCTGCCGGGCATCGTGCCGGGCCGCTATGACCGTCCGCAGGGTTGCCTGCTGTCGCCGCGTTGCCCGTACGTGCAGGAAAACTGCCGCACCCAGCGCCCAAGCCTTGATCCGAAAACCAACAGCCTTGCGCGCTGCTTCTACCCCTTGAACCAGGAGGTGGCGTAATGGCCGTCGTTCTTACCGCCCGCGACCTGACCCGTCACTACGAAGTGTCCCGTGGCCTGTTCAAGGGCCACGCCACGGTGCGTGCCCTTAATGGTGTGTCCTTCGAACTCGAAGCCGGCAAGACCCTCGCCGTAGTGGGCGAATCGGGTTGCGGCAAGTCCACCCTGGCCCGCGCCCTCACGCTGATCGAAGAACCGTCTTCGGGCTCGCTTAAAATCGCTGGCCAGGAAGTCGCCGGTGCCGACAAGGCCCAGCGCAAGCAATTGCGCAAAGACGTGCAGATGGTGTTCCAGAGCCCCTACGCCTCGTTGAACCCACGCCAGAAGGTCGGTGATCAGCTCGGCGAGCCGCTGCTGATCAACACCAACCTGTCCGCCGCCGAACGCCGCGAAAAAGTGCAGGCGATGATGAAGCAAGTGGGCCTGCGCCCCGAGCATTATCAGCGCTACCCGCACATGTTCTCCGGTGGCCAGCGCCAGCGTATCGCCCTGGCCCGGGCGATGATGCTGCAACCCAAGGTGCTGGTGGCGGACGAACCGACCTCGGCGCTGGACGTGTCGATCCAGGCCCAGGTGCTCAACCTGTTCATGGATTTGCAGCAGGAATTCAACACCGCCTACGTGTTCATTTCCCACAACCTGGCGGTGGTGCAGCACGTCGCCGACGACGTGATGGTGATGTACCTCGGCCGCCCGGTGGAAGTGGGCCCCAAGGAAGACATCTACGCCCGTCCCCTGCACCCTTACACCCAGGCGCTGCTGTCGGCCACCCCGACCATTCACCCGGACCCGAACAAGCCGAAGATCAAGATCGTCGGCGAATTGCCCAACCCGCTGAATCCGCCACCTGGCTGCGCGTTCCACAAGCGCTGCCCGTATGCGACGGCGCGCTGCAGCACCGAGGAGCCGCTGTTGCGGCCGTTGGATAATCGGCAGGTGGCTTGCCACTATGCAGAGCAGTTCGTGGCCTGAATCATGTAGGAGCGAGCTTGCTCGCGAAAAACGTCAACAATTACGCGGGCATCTGGTTAATCACAGTGCCCTTGCGTTCTTCGCGAGCAAGCTCGCTCCTACAGGGGTGATGCGGCGTCAGTGAGTTCTACAGCCCTTTCCGTCAGGTTGCGCATCAGCCTGGCGGGAGGGGCTTCTTTTTTTCGGGTTAGCGCGGCGTCTCAGGTTTCGCCGTCGTCGAAGGTCACACTGTCTTCCCCTTCGTTGATCGGGTTTTCCGGATCTTTAACGTCTGTGGGCTGGGGCTGCGGTTTCCAACTGCCGGAATTGACCTCGTTGGCCTTTCTCTTGGTGACAGGGCCGGTGTCCTTCCATTGGGGCGTGCCATCGCCGGCCAGTGCCGGGACGGTTGTCAGCAGTGGGCCTGCCAATAGCATCAGACAAATAACGTATCGAACCTTTCGCACGGTGGACTCCTTCGCAGTCAGTGTGTGAACGCTAGACCCGATGCAGGGTTCTCGCCAATTCCCAGCCTTACAGAGATCAGAATGTGGGAGGGGGCTTGCCCCCGATAGCAGTGGGCCAGGCCGTTACATGTCACTGATACACCGCCATCGGGGGCAAGCCCCCTCCCACAGTTGATTGCATTTCAAATGCCGAAAAAAGGGCGAAGCCATTACAGCTTCGCCCTTCTCTCAACCGCCAAGATCTTAATGGTGCTCACCTTCCATCATCACCTGATTGCCCAATGCTGGAACCAGGCGAGAGAACCTTTCGAGACTATAATACAGTAACGTTCTGCTTCAATATAAAGAACCCTTCGACGCGTGTTGGCGAGCCCTGAACATCCACATGGAGATCAAACTTAAAAAATCCGGATTTCTCTGAGGAATTTATCATTCCAGTCACAGAACCGGACGTAACTTCAGTACGCCCCCCTACTACATAATGATCCACACGGAATCCCTGACCGACAGGAATATCGACACCCCAAAAGTCATACGAGTCGAATGTAAAGGTAAAGCCCGTTTCACGAATACCGTTCTCAGTATCCCGACCTTTGAATATCGGTAGAATCGGTTGCGGCCCCTCTGCAAGATATACGTACTTATACGGCGGGATTACCAGCCCCCCGTTTTCAAAACGATATTCAAAGTATCCAGTGGCATTCTGTATCTGTTCTTCCTCATGACTGACCATGATCCAATCTCCATGCCAGGTAACTGATAGAAAGATCTGTACGTTCAAATCCCAAACCAAAAACATGCTGTTGAACGTCTACTTATAAGCACTGACGGAAGGCCACACGACCTTGCCTGTTCAAGAAGCAGAACCGTTCTTACATTCTTCTCCTGGTCTATCTAACGGCTGAACACGATAAGAATCTACTGTCAAACTTCACAGTTGACTTATAGGCGCTTACGAAGTCAAAAAAAAACCCTAAAGGTAAAATCTTTAGGGTTTTTAATTAGTTGCTCAAGATGAGAGCCCTGAATCAATGGTGCTCGCGGGTCGCGCGGAATTTCACATCCGGCCAACGCTCTTCCATCAGCGCCAGGTTGACCCGCGTCGGGGCCAGGTAGGTCAGGTGACCACCGCCATCCACCGCCAGGTTTTCCACGGCCTTGTTGGAAAACTCTTCCAGTTTTTTCTTATCGCTGCACTCGATCCAGCGCGCCGAATACACGGTAATAGGCTCGTAGGAGCATTCCACCTTGTATTCCTCTTTCAAGCGGCTGGCGACCACATCGAACTGCAGCACACCGACGGCGCCGAGGATGATGTCGTTGCTGCGCTCGGGGAAGAACACCTGGGTGGCGCCCTCTTCCGCCAACTGCTGCAAGCCTTGGCGCAGTTGCTTGGATTTGAGCGGGTCGCGCAGGCGTACGCGGCGGAACAGTTCCGGGGCGAAGTGCGGGATACCGGTGAAGCCCAGCGCTTCGCCTTCGGTGAAGGTGTCGCCGATCTGGATGGTGCCGTGGTTGTGCAAACCGATGATGTCGCCGGCGTAGGCTTCTTCGAGCTGTTCACGCTCGGAGGAGAAGAACGTCAGGGCGTCGCCGATGCGTACGTCCTTGCCGGTGCGCACGTGGCGCATCTTCATGCCCTTTTCGTAGCGGCCGGAGCAGATACGCATGAAGGCGATACGGTCGCGGTGCTTGGGGTCCATGTTCGCCTGGATCTTGAACACGAAGCCGGTGAATTTCTCTTCGACCGGTTCCACGGTGCGCTCGTTGGCGACACGGGCCAAGGGCTTCGGTGCCCAATTCACCACGGCGTCGAGCACGTGGTCGACGCCGAAGTTGCCCAGGGCGGTGCCGAAGAACACCGGAGTCAACTGACCGTCGAGGAATTCCTGCTGGTTGAATTCATGGCAGGCGCCCTGCACCAGTTCCAGCTGGTCGACGAAGCGGTCGTACTCGTCGCCCAGGTGGGCGCGGGCTTCGTCGGAGTCGAGCTTTTCGATGATTTTCACATCGGTGCGCTCATGCCCGTGGCCGGCGGTGTAGACGATGATGTAGTCATCGGCCAGGTGATACACGCCCTTGAAGTCGCGGTAGCAACCAATCGGCCAGGTGATCGGCGCGGCCTTGATCTTCAGGACGGCTTCGATTTCATCCAGCAGCTCGATGGGATCGCGGATATCGCGGTCGAGTTTGTTGATGAAGCTGACAATCGGTGTGTCGCGCAACCGGCACACGTCCATCAACGCGATGGTGCGTGGCTCGACGCCTTTACCGCCGTCGAGCACCATCAGCGCCGAGTCCACTGCCGTCAGGGTGCGGTAGGTGTCTTCGGAGAAATCTTCGTGGCCCGGGGTATCAAGCAGGTTGACCATGTGGTCGCGATACGGAAACTGCATGACCGAGGTGGTAATGGAAATACCCCGTTGCTTTTCCATTTCCATCCAGTCGGATGTCGCATGGCGGTCGGATTTACGCGATTTCACCGTGCCGGCCACCGCAATTGCCTTGCCCATCAGCAACAGCTTTTCGGTGATGGTGGTTTTACCGGCATCGGGGTGGGAAATAATGGCGAAAGTGCGGCGTTTCGCGACTTCGGCGGCCTGGTGGGTCATGGGAAATCGCCTGGCAGGTGAGTCAAAAAAGGGCGGCGAGTATAGCGCAAACGCGAGGGCACGGACCACCGTTGAGCCCATTGGGGGTGGCTAAATGCTCCCAAGTGTGGAACCTTTTAAAAGGTAGAGACGTCCACTCCCCTGCTTACGCACTCGGAACAGGGGCTGGAAAATCAGCAAGTTAGCCTGACGAGGCTGCGCTTATGGCTCGAACTCATGCCGCTTTTGGCGGCATTGGCGAGCTGCATTTCGCGATCACATTTCGCTGACAGCCAGCAATGGCGTGCCACGCGTGAATGTGTTCGTCGACAGAAGAAAAAAGGAGTCCGCCTGTGGCTATTCGCTATGGCAAAGGGCTTATGGGAGCAGCGGTTGTCGTCGCGCTCCTGGCCCTGCTGGTCCACTGGATCGGCATCAACACGATCGAATTGTACCGCGACGATTTATTGTTTTACCTGCAAGCTCATTTGATTCTCGTCCTGGTCTCCATGCTGGCCGCCCTGATTGTGGGGATCCCCGCCGGTATCCTGCTCAGTCGACCGAACATGGTCGGGCGCGCAGAACGCTTCATGCAGATTTTCAACATCGGCAACACCGTCCCTCCCCTGGCCGTACTGGCCATCGCCCTCGGCGTCCTCGGCATCGGCAGCGGCCCGGCCATCTTCGCGTTGTTTCTCGCCTCTCTCCTGCCCATCGTGCGTAACACCTACGAAGGCCTGAAAAATGTGCAGGGCTCACTCAAGGAAGCCGCCACCGGCATCGGCATGACCCCGCGCCAGGTGCTGTTTCGCGTGGAATTGCCCAATGCCGTGCCGATCATCATCGGTGGTGTACGGGTGGCCCTGGCGATCAACGTCGGTACCGCGCCGCTGGCGTTCCTGATCGGTGCCAACAGCCTGGGCAGCCTGATCTTCCCCGGCATTGCCCTGAACAACCAGCCGCAACTGCTGCTCGGCGCCGCCTGCACCGCGCTGCTCGCATTGCTGCTTGATGGTCTGGTGACCATGGCCAGCCGCCTCTGGCTGGAACGCGGGTTACGTCCGTCTTGAGGCTTGGCCACGTTTTAGGCCTGAAACAGGAACTCACATGAAAACACTAAGCTTGATATTAGGCTGCGTCCTGCTGTTTGCAGGTACTGCGCACGCCGCTGAAAAACCGGTGATTCGCATCGGCGCCCGGGTATTCACCGAACAGACCCTGCTAGCCGAAATCACCTCCCAATACCTGCGCACCAAGGGCTACGACGCCCGCGTGACCGGCGGCCTGGGCAGCAACCTGGCGCGCAGCGCCCAGGAAAGCGGGCAACTGGATCTGATCTGGGAATACACCGGCGTGTCGCTGGTGGCTTACAACCACATCGACGAGAAGCTCGACAGCGAACAGTCCTACGCACGGGTCAAGGAACTCGACGCGAAAAAGGGCCTGGTCTGGTTGTCGCCATCGCGCTTCAGCAACACCTACGCCCTGGCGTTGCCGGAGAAGGTTGCTCAGGAACACCCCGAGATCAACAGCATCAGCGATCTCACCAAAGCCATGGCCGAAGACGCCAAGGATCACCGCCTGGTCGCCCTGGACACCGAGTTCGCCAACCGCTCCGACGGTCTGGCGGGCATGGTCAAGCTCTACGACATGAACCTGACGCGCAAGAACACCCGGCAGATGGACGCGGGCCTGGTCTACACCGCGTTGCGTAATGGCCAGGTGTTTGCCGGCCTGGTCTACACCACCGACGGTCGCCTGAACGCGTTCAAGTTGAAGCTGCTCGAAGACGACAAACACTACTTCCCGGACTACACCGCTGCCCCGGTGATCCGCCAGGAATACCTCGACCAGCACCCGCAACTGGCCGCCGAGCTCAAGCCTTTGGCCACGCTGTTCGACGACGAAACCATGCGCCAGCTCAACGCACGGGTCGACGTCGACCATGAAAGCCCGTCCGCCGTTGCCGCCGATTTCCTGCGCCAACATCCAATCAACTAACGAGGAGAAGACATGGAATTTTTGAACGCCTTTTCCCATCTTGATTGGGCCCAGGTCCTGCACCTGACCTGGCAGCACATCACCCTGGTCGGTATCGCTGTGATCCTCGCGATTGTCGTCGGTGTGCCCCTGGGCGTGCTGATGACCCGCTACCCGACACTCGCCGGCCCCTTGCAAGCCAGCGCCACGGTATTGCTCACAGTGCCCTCCATCGCCCTGTTCGGCCTGCTGCTGCCGTTCTATTCCAAGTTCGGCCAGGGCCTGGGGCCGATGCCGGCGATTACCGCCGTGTTCCTCTACTCCCTGCTGCCGATCATGCGTAATACCTACCTGGCGCTCACCGGTGTCGAGCCGGGCATTCGCGAGGCCGCCAAAGGTATCGGCATGACCTTCGGCCAGCGCCTGCGCATGGTCGAACTGCCGATTGCCGTACCGGTGATCCTCGCCGGCGTGCGCACCGCCGTGGTGATGAACATCGGTGTGATGACCATCGCCGCCACCATCGGCGCCGGTGGCCTGGGTGTACTTATTCTGGCTTCCATCAGCCGCAGCGACATGTCGATGCTGATTGTCGGCGCCGTGCTGGTCAGTCTCCTGGCCATCTTCGCCGACCTGCTTCTGCAATGGCTGCAACGCTCGCTGACTCCAAAAGGATTGCTCAAATGATCGAACTTCAAAACCTGTCCAAGACTTTTCAAAGCAACGGCAAGACTGTCACCGCCGTCAACGATGTAAGCCTGACCGTCAACGAAGGCGAAATTTGCGTATTCCTCGGTCCTTCGGGCTGCGGCAAGAGTACGACGCTGAAGATGATCAACCGTCTGATCAAGCCCTCCTCGGGCAAGATCCTGATCAACGGCGAAGACACCACCGACCTGGATGAAGTGACCCTGCGTCGCAATATCGGCTATGTGATCCAGCAGATTGGCCTGTTCCCGAACATGACCATCGAAGAAAACATCGTGGTGGTGCCCAAGCTGCTCGGCTGGGACAAGCAGAAATGCCACGACCGCGCCCGCGAACTGATGAGCATGATCAAGCTCGAACCCAAGCAGTACCTGCACCGCTACCCGCGTGAGTTGTCGGGTGGCCAGCAACAGCGCATCGGTGTGATTCGCGCCCTGGCGGCCGACGCACCGTTGCTGCTGATGGATGAACCGTTCGGCGCGGTCGACCCGATCAACCGCGAGATGATCCAGAACGAGTTCTTCGAAATGCAGCGGGCGCTGAACAAGACCGTGATCATGGTCAGCCACGACATCGACGAGGCCATCAAGCTGGGCGACAAGATTGCGATCTTCCGCGCCGGCAAGCTGCTGCAGATCGACCATCCCGATACGCTGCTGGCGCACCCGGCGGACGAGTTTGTCAGCAACTTCGTCGGCCAGGACAGTACCCTCAAGCGCCTGTTGCTGGTGAAGGCCGAAGACGCGGCGGACAACGCGCCGTCGGTGAGCCCGGAAACCCCTGTGGCCGATGCGCTGGAGCTGATGGATGAGCACGACCGCCGCTATGTGGTGGTCACCTGCGCCGAGAACAAGGCGCTGGGCTATGTACGCCGTCGCGACCTGCACCGTCAGACCGGTACCTGCGGCCAGTACCTGCGCGAGTTCAACGCCACGGCCGCGTATGACGAGCACTTGCGCATCCTGCTGTCGCGCATGTACGAGTTCAACCGTTCATGGTTGCCGGTGATGGATGCCGAGCGGGTGTTCCTGGGTGAGGTGACCCAGGAGTCGATTGCCGAGTACCTGAGTTCCGGCAAGTCCCGTGGCGGCAAGACCAGCATCGTCTCCCCGGCCGAGACCGCCCTGGCCTGACCTGACGCGACACAGGTCAAAATGTGGGAGGGGGCTTGCCCCCGATGAGGGAGGGTCAGTTGATAACTATTTGACTGACCCACCGCCATCGGGGGCAAGCCCCCTCCCACATTTGCCCCACGGTGAGTCAGGGAAATGTCCTCAATTCCCACTCAGCGGGGAACATCAATCCGTCACACCGGTCGGTTACATAAGTAGCTGAACGGGGTCGCGCGACGAACGCGTGCAAAAACGCGACATTTTTAGTTGATCCCACGCCCGTCAAGCCCTAAAGTTCGCGCCGAACGTCCATGCTGGAAACGATCCATCCGGCTCAAGTACTGACGACGAGACAGCAAGGCCAAGGGACGCGTATCCCATGGCCTTTTTGCTTTCGGCGACATGCCTTGGGAAGTAGGCGAACCAAAGTGGGGATACGGAGGACGTTCATTTGCGCCCATTGATTAATACAGTTTGCCCTTAGGAGTTCCCAGCATGTCGATCAACGTCGAAGATTATTTCGCGCGCGCCACCTTTGACAAAATGAAGGCGTTCGCCGACAAACAGGAAACCCCGTTCGTGGTGATCGACACCGCGATGATCAGCCAGGCCTACGATGACCTGCGCGCCGGTTTCGAATTCGCCAAGGTGTATTACGCGGTCAAGGCCAACCCGGCCGTCGAGATCATCGACCTGTTGAAAGACAAGGGTTCGAGCTTCGACATCGCCTCGATCTACGAGCTGGACAAGGTCATGGACCGTGGCGTCAGCGCCGACCGTATCAGCTACGGCAACACCATCAAGAAATCCAAAGACATCCGCTACTTCTATGAGAAGGGCGTGCGCCTGTTCTCCACCGACTCCGAAGCCGACCTGCGCAACATCGCCAAGGCCGCGCCGGGCTCGAAAGTCTATGTGCGCATCCTCACCGAAGGCTCGACCACGGCCGACTGGCCTTTGTCGCGCAAGTTCGGCTGCCAGACCGACATGGCCATGGACCTGCTGATCCTCGCCCGTGACCTGGGCCTGGTGCCGTACGGCATCTCGTTCCACGTCGGTTCCCAGCAGCGCGATATCAGCGTGTGGGACGCGGCGATCGCCAAGGTCAAAGTGATCTTCGAGCGCCTGAAAGAAGAAGACGGCATCGAGTTGAAGCTGATCAACATGGGCGGTGGCTTCCCGGCCAACTACATCACCCGCACCAACAGCCTGGAAACCTACGCTGAAGAAATCATCCGCTTCCTCAAGGAAGACTTCGGTGACGACCTGCCGGAAATCATCCTGGAGCCGGGCCGTTCGTTGATCGCCAACGCCGGTATCCTGGTCAGCGAAGTGGTGCTGGTAGCGCGTAAGTCGCGTACCGCCGTCGAGCGTTGGGTATACACGGATGTGGGCAAGTTCTCCGGCCTGATCGAAACCATGGACGAAGCCATCAAGTTCCCGATCTGGACCGAGAAGAAAGGCGAGATGGAAGAAGTGGTCATCGCCGGCCCCACCTGCGACAGCGCCGACATCATGTACGAGAACTACAAGTACGGCCTGCCGCTGAACCTGGCGATTGGCGATCGCTTGTACTGGCTGTCGACCGGTGCCTACACCACCAGCTACAGCGCGGTTGAGTTCAATGGGTTTCCGCCGTTGAAATCGTTCTACGTGTAAGACGGCTGCAACTAAAAAGCCCATGACGTTTCATGGGCTTTTTTGTGCGTGCTCCGCAGTTTCAGCGCCCGGGACAGTGCCTGCACGGTGCGCGCGGCAGCTTGGCGGTTCACCACAGAGAGGAAGTCGTACAATCGAGCCAAGTCGGATAAGGCTTTACTTGTCCACTTCAGCGCCATCAGCGCGGAACCGGTAGCGGCGAGTCCATGCCCAGGCTATCGGCCCAGGCCTGCACTGCCTGGTGATCAATCACACGCCCCCCATCGGCAACTCACGGCATAATGCGCGCCGTGATACCTCTATCCAGCTAAGCGAGGCGCTTTGACGTGTTGAAGAAAACCCTGTTCCAGTTGCATTGGTTCTTCGGCATCACGGCCGGGCTGGTGCTGGCCTTGATGGGGATCACCGGGGCTGCGTACTCGTTCCAGGATGAAATCCTGCGCGCGCTCAACCCCACGGTACTGAACGTACAGAAACGCGAAGCCGGCGTGCTGCCGCCCGCCGAGCTGGTGCGCAAGCTGGAAGCCGCCGAAGGCAAGCGCGTGGCCATGCTGTGGGTGGAAGACCACAGCGGCAAAGCCGCCCGCGTGTCCTTTACCCCGCCGCCAGGCGAGCAGCGTGGCCCGTTGCGTTACTTCGATCCGTATACCGGCGACTACCTGGGTGACGCCGTCGGCCAGGACGTATTCGGCTTCATCCTGCAGCTGCACCGCTTCCTCGCCATCGGCGAAACAGGCCGTAACATCACCGGCGCCTGCACCCTGATCCTGCTGTTTTTCTGCCTTTCCGGCCTGTACCTGCGCTGGCCGCGCCAGGTCAGGAACTGGCGTGTGTGGCTGACCCTGGACTGGCGTAAAAAGGGCCGCAGCTTCAATTGGGATTTGCACTCGGTGTTCGGCACCTGGTGCCTGCTGTTTTATCTGCTGGCAGCGCTGACCGGGCTGTTTTGGTCCTACGACTGGTACAGCCGTGGCGTGACCCAACTGCTGTCCGATGCGCCGCAGAACGAGCGCCTGCGCAAGCGCGGCCCGCCGCCCGCAGGCCCTGCGCCGGTGGCCAACTACGAGACCAACTACGAGGCCATCTGGAGCAGCATCTACAGCAACGCCGGCCCTGGCTTGAGCGCCTACAACATCCGCCTGCCAGCCGTCGCCGGGCAACCGGCCACCGTGTATTACCTGCTCGACAGCTCGCCCCATGACCGTGCGCTGAACCAGATCAACCTCGACCCGGTCACCGGCGAGATCACGTCCCATGAGCGTTACGCCAGCAAGAGCCTCAAGGCGCAGTTGCTGACCAGTGTCTATGCGCTGCACACCGGCAGTTATTTCGGGCTGGTCGGGCGAATTGTGCTCACGGTGAGCGCGCTGCTCATGCCCTTGTTCTTTATCACCGGCTGGCTGCTGTACCTGGACCGTCGCCGCAAAAAACGCCAGGTGCGTGACGCGCGCAAAGGCCTGGTGGACAGCCACAGCGACGCGCCGGCCTGGTTGATCGGCTTTGCCAGCCAGAGCGGCTTTGCCGAACAGTTGGCCTGGCAGACCGCCGGGCAATTGCAGGCCGCAGGGCTTGGGGTGAAGGTGCAACCCCTGGGCAGCGTCAGCCGCGATGACCTCAGCCGGGCGCAACAGGCGTTGTTCGTGGTCAGCACGTTCGGCGACGGCGAAGCGCCCGACAGCGCTCGTGGCTTTGAGCGCAGCGTGCTCGGCCAGGATCTGTCCCTCAAAGGCTTGAACTACTCGGTGCTGGCCCTGGGCGACCGCCAGTACGCGCACTTTTGCGGCTTTGCCCGACGCCTGAATTTCTGGCTGACCCATCAGGGCGGTAACCCGCTGTTTGCGCCGGTGGAAGTCGACAGCGGCGACACAGAGGCCTTGCTGACCTGGCAACAACAGCTCGGCCAGCTTACCGGACACGCGCCGGCGGCGGCCTGGCAGACGGCCCAGTTTGAACACTGGACCTTGAGTCACCGCACCCTGCTCAACCCTGACAGCGTCGGTGCCCCCGTGTACCTGCTGGGCCTCACGCCGCCCTCGCCCAGCGGTTGGCTGGCCGGTGACCTGGTGGAAATCCTGCCGCGCAATTGCCCGTGGGCCATCGCACATTTCCTTGACGGCTTGGGGTTGATCGGCAGTGACGGTGTGGTGATCGACGGCGTAGCGCATACCCTTGATCAAGCCCTGGCCACGCGCCAGTTGCCGCACAACCGCACCCACCTGGTCGGCCTGCATGCCCAGGCACTGGTGGATGCGCTGGTGCCGCTGGGCATGCGCGAATACTCGATCGCCTCGATTGCCAGTGATGGCGTGCTGGAGCTGATCGTGCGCCAGGAGCGTCATCCGGACGGCAGCCTGGGCCTGGGCTCCGGTTGGCTGACTGAACACGCCGTCATCGGCTCGGGCATCAGCCTGCGCCTGCGCTGCAACAGCGGCTTCCATCTGCCCGATGCGCCAGTGCCGCTGATCCTGCTGGGCAACGGCACCGGGCTCGCCGGCCTGCGCAGCCTGCTCAAGGCGCGCATTGCCGACGGCCGGCAGCGTAACTGGCTGCTGTTCGGCGAACGCCATATCGCCCACGACTACCTGTGCCGGGAAGAACTGCAAGGCTGGCTGGCCAGTGGTGACCTGGCCCTGCTGGACCTGGCGTTCTCGCGGGATCAGGCGGAAAAAATCTACGTGCAGGATCGCCTGCGTGAGTCCGCCGATGTGCTGCGCAAATGGCTGGCCGATGGCGCGGCAATTTATGTATGCGGCAGTTTGCAGGGCATGGCCACGGGTGTGGACCAGGCGTTGGTGGACATCCTCGGCAGTGAAGCAGTGGAGCGCCTGATCGAACAAGGCCGCTATCGCCGGGATGTGTACTGATCCCTTACCGACACTGAAGACCAACTGTGGGAGGGGGCTTGCCCCCGATAGCGGTCTGACAGTCATTGATCAATGACTGACCCACCGCCATCGGGGGCAAGCCCCCTCCCACAGTTTTAACCGCGTTCCAGGTCAAGCGGGCTGCAGTTTTTGCTCGAACACAGAGATGCCATCCAGATCGCGCAAAATAACAGTCAACTCCGCCGTCTGTCCGTCAATCTGCACCTCGCCGAAAAACTGAAACCCGGCAAACGGCGAGGTGTTCTGCGCCGGCGGTGCCTTCTCGAACACCACCTCGGGTCCGAAGGTCTTGTCCAACGGATTGGGCCCGAAGCTCCCCGCATTCAACGGCCCCGCGACGAACTCCCAGAACGGTTCGAAATCCTGGAACGCCGCCCGGTCCGGGTGATAGTGATGCGCCGCGCAGTAGTGCACGTCAGCGGTCAGCCATACGTGGTTGCGCACCTTGTGTGCGCGCAGGAACCCCAGCAGTTCGGCAATTTCCAGCTCACGCCCCTGGGCCGGGCCGGGATCGCCGTTGGCAATCGCTTCCCAGCGTGGCACGCCGGGGCTGACTTCACCGTCGGGCACGCCCAGGCCGATAGGCATGTCGGCTGCGACCACTTTCCACTGCGCCCGGGATGCCTTGAGTTCGCGCTTGAGCCAGTCCAGTTGCTCGCGGCCGAGGAAAGGCTTTTCGCCGCCCAGGTTGTCGTCGTTCGGGCCGCGATAACTGCGCATGTCCAGCACAAACACGTCCAGCAGCGGACCATAACCGAGCTTGCGATAAATCCGCCCGCCCGCGTCGGCGCTTTGCCGGCGCATCGGTGAATATTCCAGCCAGGCCTGGCGCGCACGGCCGACCAGGGTATTGATGTCGCGAGTCTGGTAGCGCTCATCCAACTGTTTACTCGACGACCAGTTGTTGATCACTTCGTGGTCGTCCCACTGCCAGATCTGCGGCACCTCGGCATTGAAGCGGCGCACGTTTTCATCCAACAGGTTGTAGCGGTAATTGCCGCGGTATTCATCCAGGGTTTCGGCGACTTTGCTCTTGGCTTCGGTGGTGATGTTGCGCCAGATGCGTCCACCTTCGGTGGCCAGTTGCGCCGGTACCGGGCCGTCGGCGTAGATGGTGTCGCCACTGTGGATAAAAAAGTCCGGCAGGCGCAGGCGCATGGCTTCATAGATGCGCATGCCGCCGATGTCCGGGTTGATACCGAAGCCTTGCCCGACGGTGTCGCCACTCCACACAAAACGGATGTCGCGCCGCTGTTGCGGCACGCTGCGCAGGTGGCCGAACCACGGCTCGCTGGCGATGCCGGTCTGGGCGTCTTCGAAATGCACGCGGTAGAAAATCGCCTGGTCGGCGGGCAACCCGGTGAGTTCGACGCGGGCGGTAAAATCGCTGCGGTTATCGGCCAGCGGCGAGACGAGTCGGCGTGGGTTGCTGAACACACTGCGGGTGTCCCACTCCACCACCATCCGCGCCGGGCGGTCGCTGCGGCTCCAGATCATTGCGCGGTCACCGAGCACATCGCCTGATTGCACACCGTCGGTGAGCAGCGGGCGGTCCTTGACCGACGCAATCACCGCCGGCGCCAGGCCCGGCAGCAGCAGGCCGGCACCGACAGCTTGCATCACGCGGCGACGGCCGAGATCGAAGTGGCTCATGCGAGTGCCCTCTTGAGTATCAAAAGGGCCACTTAAGCATGGCCGGATGAAGCAGATATGACACCGCCCTCACAGACACTGAAGATCAAATGTGGGAGGGGCTTGCCCCCGATGGCAGTGTGTCAGGCACCAGATGTACTGGCTGACACACCGCTATCGGGGGCAAGCCCCCTCCCACATTTTTTTACCGCATCAGGCAGTGACGGCCAACTCCGCCGCTTCCGGCCGCTTGATCAGCGCATACACCACACCGGTCAGCACACTGCCGGCTACAATCGCCAGCAGATACAGCAGCGCATGATTCATCGCATTCGGAATCACCAGCACAAACAACCCGCCGTGAGGCGCGGCCAGTTTGCAGCCGAAGTACATCGACAGTGCCCCCGTCAGCGCACCACCGGCAATGCTGGCCGGGATGACCCGCAGCGGGTCCTTGGCCGCAAACGGAATGGCGCCTTCGGAGATAAAGCACAGGCCGAGAATCATCGCGGCCTTGCCGGCTTCGCGTTCAGTCTGGGCGAACTTGCGCCGGGCCAGGAACGTCGCGATGCCCATGCCAATCGGCGGCACCATGCCGGCGGCCATGGTCGCAGCCATCGGCGCCCCGCTTGACGCCGCCAGCAAGCCGACGGAAAACGCATACGCCGCCTTGTTGATCGGGCCGCCCAGGTCGACGCACATCATGCCGCCCAACAGGATGCCCAACAGCACCGCGTTGGTGGTGCCCATGGTGCTGAGGAAATCCGTCAGCCCGGTCAGCAAGCGGGCCACCGGTGGGCCGACCAGATAGATCATGGCAAGGCCGGTGAACAAACTGGCCAGCAACGGGATGATCAGGATCGGCTTGAGCGCCTCCAGGCTTTGCGGCAAGCGCACCGCCCGCGAGATCAGTTTGACGCTGTAGCCGGCCAGGAAACCGGCGAAGATCCCGCCAATGAATCCGGCGCCCAGCGTGCCCGCCAGCAGGCCGCCGATCATGCCCGGCGCGAGGCCGGGACGATCGGCAATCGAGTAGGCGATGTAGCCCGCGAGCAACGGCACCATCAGCATGAACGCCTGGTCGCCGACGGTTTTCAGCGCCGCCGCCAGGGTGCCTTTTTCCTCAAAGGCATGGATGCCGAACACAAAGGACAACGCGATCAACAAACCGCCCGCCACCACCATCGGCAACATGAACGACACCCCGGTGAGCAGGTGTTTGTACACGCCGGTTTTCTCCGACTTGGCCACTGCGCCGCTGCCGGCGCTTTCCACCGCGCCTTCGGCCAGCGCCTTGTTGAGGGTGGCTTCCGATTGCTTGAGGGCAATACCGGTGCCGCAGCGGTAGATCTTCTTGCCGGCGAAGCGCTCGGTGGCGACTTCGATATCCGCCGCCAGCAGCACCACGTCGGCATCGGCGATGGCCTGCGGACTCAGCGGCGTGCGCGCACCGACCGAGCCCTGGGTCTCGACCTGCAAGTCGTAGCCCAGGCGCTTGGCAGTCTGCTGCAAGGCCTCGGCAGCCATGAATGTATGGGCAACGCCGGTCGGGCAAGCGGTAATCGCGACTATGCGCGGGGCCTTCCCAGCCGGCGCCTCGGTCGCCACATACACCTGCGCCTCCTCGGCGCCCCGACGCAACACCGCGTCGACATCCGCCAGCGCCTGGGCCGGCGTGCTCTGGAACACCCGTTTGCCGACAAAACGGTGCATATCCACCGGCGTGCTGCTGACCAGCAACACCCATTCGGCGTCATCGAGGGTCGCCTGGGACAACTGGCTGTCCGGGCGTTGCACGTCCACCACTTCGACACTGGTGCTCCAGCCCTGGCGCTGTGCGGCGGCGTCCAGCAAGCGCGCGCACAGCACACTGGTGACCATGCCGTTCGGGCAGGCGGTAACAATGGCTAACTTCATCACAAACCCTCTTATTGTTCTGTCAGCGTGCGCACATCGACGCCGCTTTCGAGGCGCGCCAACTGCGCGTCATCGCTGATGCCGAAACCGATTTGCGTCACCGCCATCGCGGCAATTGCCGTGGCGCGGCGCAGGGTCTGCTCGGGCGCTTCGTCGCGCAGCAGGCCGTGGAGCATGCCCGCCAGCAGCGAGTCGCCGGCGCCTACGGTGCTGGCAACCGTCACCCTGGGCGGCGTGGCCTGCACGGTCGCACCCGAGCTGTACCAGCTCACGCCGGCAGCACCGTCCGAGACCACCACATGTTCCACACCCTGTTGATGCAACTGGCGGATGGCATCCGCGGCGTTATCCAAGGCCTGGGCAAGCTCTTCGGTATTGGGCTTGACCATCCAGGGGCCTGCCTTCAAGCCGGCGCGCAAGGCTTCGCCGCTGGTGTCCAGGGCCACTTTCAAACCGAGGTTTTTCAATTGCTCGATCAGGGCCTGAAACCATTGCGGGCTCACGCCACGCGGCAAGCTGCCGGCGACCACCACCGCATCGAATTCGGGGCCGAGGAGCGTGATCATCTTGAGCAGTTCTTCCTGCGCCTGCGCGCTCACCAACGGCCCCGGAGCATTGATGTCGGTGACCCGGCCATCCTGCTCGGCAATCTTGATATTGCTGCGGGTTTCGCCCGGCACGCGGATGAACGAATCGCCAAACCCACGGCTGGCGATCAGCGCCTCGAACGCCTGGGGGTTATCCGCGCCGAGAAAGCCGCCCACACTGACCTCGTGGCCGAGGTCCGCCAGCACCTGCGCCACGTTCACCCCCTTGCCGGCGGCATGGGTGATGAGCGTTTCGCTGCGGTTGACTGCACCGGGTTCCAGGCGCGCCAGGCGTACCGTGAGGTCCAACGCCGGATTCAGCGTCAGGGTCAAAATCCTTGCCATTTACACGGCCTCCACTAGAGCACGTACTTCGGCGGGCGAACCCACCGCGAGTGCCTGTTGCGCCAGGCCCTGGGCCTGGCTCAGGCTGAATTCACGCACCCGCGCCTTCACTTCGGGGATGCTGCGCGCCGACACGCTCAACTCGTCCACACCCAAGCCAATCAGCACCGGCACCGCCAGCGGGTCCGCCGCCAGCTCACCGCACACGCCGACCCATTTGCCATGGGCATGGGCGGCACGCACGGTGATGTCGATCAGTTGCAGCACGGCCGGGTGCAGGCCATCGGCCTGGGCCGACAGCGTCGGGTGCCCACGGTCGATGGCCAGGGTGTATTGGGTCAGGTCGTTGGTGCCGACGCTGAAAAAGTCGACTTCCCGGGCGAGTACCGGCGCCAGCAGCGCGGCCGAAGGCACTTCGATCATGATCCCCAGTTGCAGGTCGGCCACCGGGATTTCCAGGCGCAGACGCTCGGTCATGTCGCGGGCCGCGCGCCATTCATCCACGCTGCCGACCATGGGGAACATGATGCGCAACGGCCGGCTGTCTGCCGAACGCAACAGCGCGCGCAGTTGCGCTTCCATGATCTGCGGGCGTTGCAGGGTCAGGCGAATGCCGCGCACACCGAGGAACGGGTTTTCTTCCTCGGCAATCGGCCAGTACGGCAGCGGTTTATCGCCGCCCACGTCGAGGGTGCGCACCACCAGCGGGCGCCCGTCGAGGCCGTCGAGTACGCGCCGGTATTCGGCTTCCTGGGTGGCTTCGTCCGGGGCTTGGGGGTGGGCCATGAAAATCAGCTCGGTGCGTAACAGGCCGATACCCTCGGCGCCCTGCTCCACCGCCGCGGCCACTCCGGCGCTTTCGCCGATATTGGCGAACACTTCCACCGCGTGGCCGTCGCGGGTCAGCGCCGGTTCATGGCGTTGCGCAGAGGCGGCTTGCAGGCGTTGCTCGCGAGTGTCGCGCTCAACGGTCGCGCGTTGCAGGGTGGCGGCATCGGGGTCGACGTGCAGGCGGCCGCGCTGGCCATCGAGCAACAAGGGTGTACCGGCGCTCAACAGCAATACCGCCGCGCCGGCCCCGACCAGCGCGGGAATGCCAAGCGCGCGGGCGACGATGGCGCTGTGGGCCGTGGCGCCGCCCCGCGCCGTGAGGATGCCGGCGACACGGGCCGGGTCCAGGCGCGCGACGTCCGAAGGGCCGACTTCGTCCATCACCAGGATGTAGGGTTCATTGGGTTCCTGCGCGGTGTCGACGCCGCACAGTTGCGCCAGCACGCGGCGGCCGATGTCGCGCAGGTCGGCGGCGCGCTCGGCGAGCAAGGCATCCTGCAACGACTCCTGCTGCCTGGCGGCCGCTTCGATCACACTCATCCAGGCCGCTTCGGCGCTTTCGCCTTGCTTGAGGCGAGTATCGACTTCGTCGGTAAGCTCGGGGTCGTCGAGCATTTCCTGGTGGGTGATGAAGATCTCGCGAATCGCCTTGGACTGGCTGCGTTCGATCAGGCCCTCGATATCGCGACGAACATCACTCAGCGCAGCCTGCAGGCGTTGGCGCTCGACACCGCAGGACTCACCGCGCAGTGGATAGTCGAAGACCTGCTGCACCTGGATATGCGCAGGGCCGATGGCGATACCGGGCGCGGCGGCAATTGCCTGGATCTGGCTACCGGACAGCGGCGCGCTGATGACTGGCTCGATGTCGACGGTGGCGGGCTGGGCGCTGACGGTCGGCAACGGCTCGACGTCTTCGCCCAGGCCTTCTTCAATCGCGGTCAACAGGGCTGGCAGCGCATCGCCAGCGATCGCCGGCTCAGCGACGAATTCCAGCACCTGGCCACGCCGCGCGCCGAGGCTCAACAGCTTGCTCAGGCTTTTAACCGACACCGCACCGACCGGGCCATCGACAATGCGCACGCGAATATCGCCGTCGAAACTTTTCGCCAGTTGCGCGAGGATCTTCGCCGGGCGTGCATGCAGGCCGTGGGCGTTGGCCAGGGTGATGCGGGCACTGGGCCAGTCGGGCGGCAGTTCGCCACCCAGCACTTCAAGCACGGCACGGCTGCTGGTGGCGCGGCCCAATTCCTGGCCGCGCCCTTCGATCAGCAAGGCACACAGGCGCTCGAGCAACGCCTGATGCGCTTCGCCCAGGCTGGCCAGGCAGAACAGGCCATTGAGCGGCTGGCCCAGATAGCGCATGGGTTTGTCCGGCGTGACGAACGCCAGGCCCGGGCGCTTGACCGTCTGCTCGCTGTGCAACCACCACAGGCCATCGCCCAGGGGCAGTGCATCGACTTGCTGCAACACGGCGGCAAACCCGTTGCTCACGCAATCGGCCTGGCGTAACAGGCGCGCGCCTCGCCACACCAGTTCCTCGAAATCATCGGCCGACACGCCGAGGCTGATCATCTGTGCATCCAGTGCCAGTTCCTGCGGCGCGCCTTGCAGCAGTTTCAGCAACGCCTCGGCGGAACCGGCGCGGCGCAGCGCCTGGCCGAGGTCGGTCTCACCCAGGGCGCGGGTCAGCAATTGCAGCAGGCGCAAGTGTTCATCGGATTTGGCGGCAATCCCGATCGCCAGGTACACGACCTGGCCGTCGCCCCAGTCCACGCCCTCGGGAAACTGCAACAGACGCACGCCAGTGGAAAATACCTGGTCGCGGGTTTCCGGGGTGCCGTGAGGAATGGCAATGCCTTGGCCAAGAAAGGTCGAGCCTTGGGCTTCACGGGCTTGCAAGCCACTGAGATAACCCTCGGCAACCAGGCCATCGGCCACCAGTTTTTCAGCGAGCAGGTGCAAGGCCGCAGATTTATCCACTGCCACCTGGCCCATGGATATCTGCTCTACAGTGAGCTCGAGCATGCCGTTCTCCTAGTTAGTGCGAGGTGCGCACTAGGTATTGTTTTGAATAAATCAGCTTAGCGGTGTTCAAAATTAACTGACTGAGCGGTCAGTTGGCAGTAGCCACTCAGCGGCGAACATCGTAAAAATACCCTTGCTGAAACGTTTAATCTAGAATTTATGGCAGATTACGCGTTAATTGCGCAAGCTTGAAGGGCCACTCGGCGCCTGCTGTGGGACATTGGTCGTATGCTGGAATCGGTTACGATTGGACAAAATGTCGGGGCACGCTCAAAAAAACAAGGAAACCCGGTTTGAAACTCAGTGATATCGCACGTCTGGCCGGTGTGTCCGTGACCACCGCCAGCTATGTCATCAATGGCAAGGCCGAACAGCAACGTATCAGCAACGCGACGGTGGAGCGGGTGCGGGCCGTGGTCCAGGCCCACGGGTTTACGCCTAACCCCCAAGCGGCCGGATTGCGCAGCCGGCACACGCGCACCCTGGGCTTTATCCTGCCGGACCTGGAGAACCCCAGTTACGCACGCATTGCCAAGTTGCTCGAACAAGGCGCACGGGCGCGCGGCTATCAATTGCTGATCGCCAGCTCCGACGATGAAGCTGACAGCGAGCGCCAGTTGCTGCAACTGTTCCGCGCGCGGCGCTGCGATGCGCTGTTCGTTGCCAGCTGCCTGCCAGCCGAGGATGACAGCTATCGCGAACTGCAGGCCAAAGGCTTGCCGGTGATCGCTATCGACCGGGTCATGGAGTCCAGCCAGTTCTGCTCGGTGGTCAGCGACGACCGTCAAGCCTGTCACCAGCTTACCCGCAGCCTGCTGCAACCGTTGCCCAAGCAAATCGCGCTGATCGGCGCACATCCGGAGCTGAGCATCAGCCAGGAACGTGCCGCGGGTTTCCGTGAAGCCCTGCAAGGCTTTACCGGTGAGGTGATCATCGAACAGGGCGAAGCCTTCAGCCGCGACTGCGGGCGACAGCTGATGGAGCAATTACTGCAGCGCCTGGGGCATCTGCCTGACGCTCTGGTGACCACGTCCTACGTGCTGCTGCAAGGCGTGTTTGACGCCCTTCACGACTTCCCGCTCAAATCTCGGCCACTGCGCCTGGGCACCTTCGGCGATACGCAGTTGCTGGACTTCCTGCCGCTGCCGGTCAACGCCATGGCCCAGCAGCATCAACTGATCGCCGACACCGCCCTGCGCCTGGCCCTGGCGGCCATTGAAGAAGAACATTACCAGCCCGGTGTGCACGGCATCAGCCGGACCTTCAAGCAGCGTATTCACGAGGCCTGAGCGTGGAGCTGATCGACACCCACACCCACCTGGATTTCGCGGACTTCGACGATGATCGTCCGCAGGTCCTCGCCCACAGCCGTCAACTCGGTGTGCGGCGCATGGTGGTGCTCGGGGTTTATCAGCGCAATTGGCAGCGGTTGTGGGATCTGGTGGTGGAGGATGAAGGCTTGTTCGCCGCCTTCGGCCTGCACCCGGTGTATCTGGATGAGCATCGCCCTGCCGACCTGCTGGAATTGGGCGACTGGCTGGCGCGCCTGCAGGGCCACCGGCAACTGTGCGCCGTGGGTGAAATCGGCCTGGATTACTTTCTTGAACACCTGGACCGTGAGCGCCAGCAAGCGCTGTTCGAAGCCCAGTTGAAACTCGCGGTGGATTTCGCCCTGCCGGCCTTGCTCCACGTACGCCGCAGTCACGCGGCGGTGATCGCCACGCTCAAGCGCATTCACCTGCCGCGTGGCGGCATTATTCATGCGTTCGCCGGCAGCCGGGAAGAAGCCCGCGAGTACATCAAGCTCGGCTTCAAGCTGGGCCTGGGCGGTGCCGCCACCTGGCCGCAGGCCTTGCGCATGCACAAGGTGCTGGCTCAATTGCCGCTGGAAGCCGTGGTGCTGGAGACGGACGCGCCGGATATGGCCCCCGCCATGTATCCGGGCCGGCGCAACAGCCCACACCACTTGCCGGCTATCTGCAGCGCCCTGGCCGAGCGGATGGGCATCAGCGCTTCACGGCTGGCTGAGGCGAGCACACGCAACGCGTGCGAGCTGTTCAAGTGGTAACCGGCTGACGGCTTGCAGGTTCAAGGTCATCCTTCGCCGATGACGCACGTAGCGCAGCACCAGGAAGTGGATCAACAGCGTCGTCAACGAAATGTTGAATTGCCCGATCACACTGAGCAGTCCCAGCCACTCTGCAAACAGCGCCACCAGGAGGGTCGCGCACGTCAGCATGATCATGCCGGGCGGCACCAGCGCCCATTGGTCCAGGGCACGAAATCGACGCAGCTGTTTTCGACAACACAGCTGCAGGCACGCATGGCAATAGGTACAGACAAAGGGCTCGTCGATGGCAATGGCGTTCAGTTGCCAGGGTTTGAGTTCAAACGTCATGTCGCAGTGGGCGCAATGCCCTTTGATGCCGATGACAGCGGCCATCGCCGTGCCTCCTTGAGACCGTGACCAGATGATACAAATTCCACCTATTCACGGCGCATTGAAAGGCCATCAGCGAAATCAGGACAAGTGCCACGCCCTACCGAGTTAAATCCCACCGAGAGTTCCTACACGCGAAACGCGCCAATCAATAGCTTCAATTGAGTGACCTGCTGCGACAGCTGATGGCTGGCCGCTTCGGTCTGGTCGGCGCCCTGGGCGGCGTGCTCACCCGCACGATTGATCGCGACGATATTCTGATCAATCTCGTGGGCGACGGCCGTTTGCTGCTCCACGGCGGCGGCGATCTGCTGGTTCTGATCGACGATCATTCCTACCGCACCGAGAATATTCTCCAAGGCTTGCTGGACTTTCTCCGACTGCCCTACCGTGCCACTGGCCATGTCATGGCTGGCGCCCATGGCCTTGACCGCTGCGCCGACGCCACTGTGCAGGCGCCCGATCATCTGCTCGATTTCTTCGGTGGACTGCTGCGTACGCCGCGCCAGCGTACGCACCTCGTCGGCCACTACGGCAAAACCGCGCCCCTGCTCACCGGCGCGCGCGGCCTCGATCGCCGCGTTGAGTGCCAGCAAATTGGTTTGCCCGGCGATGCTTTTGATGACGTCCAACACGCTGCTGATGGACTGGCTGTCGACAGCCAACTGGTTGATCACCCGCACCGACTCATCGATCTCCGACGCCAGGCGCGCGATGCTGCCTTGCTGGGACTGCACCAGCGCGCGGCCGTTGACGGTTTCATCGTTGACACTGTGGGCGCTGCTGACAGCGGCTGCGGCGCTGCGCGCCACCTCTTGGGCGGTGGATGACATCTGGTTCATCGCTGTGGCCACTTGCTCGATCTGGCTGCGCTGGCCGGACACCGCCTGGTTGCTCTGTGCCGAGACCGCCTGGACTTGCCCGGCTTGCAGCTCGACCTGACCGACCGTGTGCCCGACGCGCTCGATCAGGTCGTGGATCTTGGCCACGGTGCCATTGAATACCTGGCCCAGATCCCCCAGTTCATCGCGACTTTCTGCAACGAAACTGACCGTCATATCGCCGGCCGCCACTTTATCCATCATCGCCCCAAGGCTGCGCAAGGTCGCGCGCGTGGAAGCATAGAAGCCTGCATACAAATAGAAAATCAGCGCAAATACCGCCACCAGCGCCGTGACCAACAGCATCATGTGCAGGCGCTTTTGCGCCAGGCGTTGTTCCAGTTGCTGCTTGAGGAATGCCAGGGAGGCGTCATCGAGTTGATAGGTTTTGGCCATCAGTCGACTGACGTCGTCATAAAAGCCCTGCCACGGTGTGTCCAGGGTTTCAGCCACCACCACCCGTTCTTCGAACAATTCAGCGCCCTGCTTGAGGCTGGCCCGGCTGGCTTGCGCTACGGTATCAAGCGCCGCCTGCGCGGCACTGCTGGCGCCGAGCGCATCCTGCAGCTTCAAGCCGTATTCGCCCTGGAGTTTTTCCAATTGCTGCAGCAGCTCGTCAAAGCGTGTGCTGGAAGATGAATTGATAAAGCCCTGGCCCAGGGAGTACGCGCCCATCGCACGCCCTTCCCCGAGCAACTGCGTGACGTGTGGGGTGACGGCGGTGATCAGTTCGCTGAGTTGGCGCAGATCGCTCTGCGAATCTCGGCTCAAGCCGGATTGACTGGCGATGATCTGGCTGAGTATCTGGGCCTGGTTGAGCAATTTGCCGATCAATGCAGTTTTGTTGAGCAGTGACGTTTCCTGTTGCTGAGCCTTGAACGCAGCGATCAGCTCATCACGCTTGGCATCGAAAGCTGCAACCTGTTCGGGCTGGGTCGCCATCGCGCTGAGTCCCTGCACACGGCCGAGCACACTCTGCTCCAGGGCGCCGATCCTGGCTTCAAGGTCGCCGGCCTTGCCGGACTGGCCGAGGGTCGCGTTGATCTGCACCTGGTTATTGAGTGCTTCCAGCTCGCGACGCACCACCAGGCTGCTGCCCAGCAGATCGAGGCTCTGCAGTTCAATACGGGTGCCCTGGAACTCAGCCCAGGCGTCACGCACCAGAAAATAGTTAGTCGCCAGCATCGGCAGCAGGAACAGCACGCTGATCAGACTGAACTTCAGGCCGAAACTCAGGCGATTCATCAACGCGACGGCGGGATAGAGCAAGCGCTTCACAGGTGATCTCCCTTACTTTTATTTTTATTGAGGCGCAGGGCGGCGGCAGATAGCCACTATTTGGCATTCTGTCTGTATAGCTCAATTTGAACGGGAGTTTTGTAACGTAAGGTTAACGGCAGGGGTTGCCCCTGCCGGCTGTCTCAGGGCAACACCGTCCAGATTGCAAAACCGGCATACCACAGCACCGCCGCACGCAGCAGCAATTCCCACAGCTGATCAAGACTGGTGATACCTTCGGCGCCCACCACCGGAGGCGGTATCTGCGCAGCGGCCAGGCCGACTTTTTCCATCAGCTGTGCAGCGCTGATATCCCAACTGAGCAATTCGTGGAGCATGACCCGGCTGACCCCGACGAAATTGCCCACCAGGGCAAAGCTCGCCGCCAGCAGGCGCACCGGCAGCCAGTCAAAGGCGTGGCGCATGTGCGTGGCGCGTTCGGCCACCAGTGGATTCTGGCTGTGCTCACTGGCCAGCGCCAGCAGGCGATAGGCCAGAGCGGCCACCGGGCCCAGCAGGAAATACCAGAAAATCACCGCGAAAAAGCTCTGGTACGCCTGCCACAGCAAATGGCCTTGAACCCGCTCGAGCAGTTGCTCGCCACTGTCGGCACCCAGGTTCAGGTCACGTTCGGCCACATGCTCGGCGGCTTGCAGATCACCCCGCCGCCAGGCATCACGAAACGGCCCCAACGCGGCCAACAGATCGCCACGGCCCAGGCTGTAGATCACCACCAGCACATGCACCGGCAACGCCAACAAACCATAGGCCACGGGCTCCAGCACCAGCAGCAACAAGCCCAGCAGCGCCACGGGCAGCACCACCAGCGCCAGCAGGATCAGCCAGGGCCGCTTGGCCATGCGCGGGCTCGATTCAAGCCTGGCCAGCTCGCGCAGCCAGCCGCCGTCGCACTGCAACCGCTGGCGCAAGGCCGAGAACTTCTCGATCCACACTGCCAGTACCAGCACCAGAAAACTCATAGTTTGTGTCCTCCATCCTGCAGCGCGCTACGAAAGCGCTTCCAATCAAAAGCCGGGCCCGGATCGGTTTTGCGGCCTGGGGCGATGTCGCTGTGACCGCAGATACGCTGGGGGGTAATCGCAGGGTAAGCTGGGAGCAACTGGCGCGTCAGCTCAATCAGCGCCTGGTACTGGGCGTCGGTGAACGGCAGATCGTCTGTGCCTTCCAGCTCGATTCCCAACGAAAAGTCGTTGCAGGTATCCCGGCCTTCAAAGCTGGAAACGCCCGCATGCCAGGCCCGGTCCTGGCACGCCACAAACTGCGTCACTGCACCGTCGCGTTCAATCAGAAAATGCGCAGAAACCCGTAGGTGGACGATCCCCTCAAAGTAGGCGTGTTCCGTTACATCCAGGCGATTCTGGAAAAACTCATGCACTTTACCGGTGGCAAACTGCGCCGGGGGCAAGCTGATGTTATGTATCACCAACAACGATACCTCGCCTGCCGGGCGCTCGTTGAAGTTGGGCGAAGGGCAATGACGAATGCCCTCGAACCAACCGCTGACGGGGTCCAACTGCATACAGGCTCCTTGACTGAGACAAAGTGTTACCAGTATGCCGCGTTCCGCCCTGCGGTTGCGATCACTTGCCGCGATTGAGTTGACGCAGGTTGCCAATCACCGCCGCCAGCGCGCGGTCGAACAGCAAACCCTCGTCCAGGCTGCGCAGGGCGCCGCGCTTGAAAGCCGCAGCCAATTGCCCGGGGGTTTGCTCCAGGACCTTGAGCCCCGTGCGACTGACGAAAATATAACGATGGTTCGGCGCCATGATCGCCGTGAGCTTGCACCGCAATATCGTGTCGTCGTCCTGCTGGAACTCCACCCAACCACCGACCCGTAATGGGCGAACCTTGAGCAGGTCCGGGTCATCATGCGGCCAGGCTTCGATGGCGTCCGACAGTTGGGTGCCGAGAACGAAGGGCTCGCGGACTTCAATCAGCCCGTCGTCGCCCTCGCCTTCGCATGTTTGAACATGTACGGTCTGCAAGCGTAAAAAAAATTCCCGAGTGCTGAAAGGATCGAACGCCGCACCGGCCAACCCGGCGCGCAACGACTTGAGCAACCCTGGCAATTGCTCCAGCAGATGCCGGCCCGCCTCGGTGTCTTCGTGCAGGCCGACGCTCCAGATCAATTCATCCATGGTGCGCAGCCCGGCCTGCCACTGCACCGAGTGTTCGCCGTGCTTGAGATTGGCCAGCAACAGCACCTGGCTCCAGGTGTGTTGCAGAAACTGCACCACGAACGGCGGCAGGACCTTGCCCGATAACCGCCGGTTCAGCGCTTGTGCCACGCGCTGGCGCGCGACCTCGGTACGCAGGCGCCCTTCCTCGACGTCACGGGTGTGCTGTTCGAGCAACGCACTGCGCTGCTGCTCTTCATTGATGAACCTGCTGAATGGCGCCAGTAACTGCGAAAAAATCGCCGGATCTTCGACGAACTCATTCAACAAGCGCTGGATGACCTGTTCGATACGCAGGTACAGGCTGTCGTTCTGATAGCCATTGTGCGGGCTGCAACCCATGGCGGCACTGGCGATCTGATTGAGCAAGCGGCGTGCCGGGTGTCCGGGGTAACTGAACAGGCTCTTGTCCAGCAGGGCGACTTTCAGTATCGGGATCTGCAAGCGAGCGATCAGGGCTTTGAAGGCGTGGGGCACACTGGCGTCATTGAGGATGAACTCAAAAAGCAGCGCGACAAGGTTGATCACATCCTCGTCAGCCGCCTCCACCACCCGCGACTTGCCGCTCTTGACGCTGACTCGGGTCAGCAACTGTTCGAGCTGGTTGCGCAGGTCGAAATCGTCCTCAGCCCCAGGCTCCGGTACGTATTGCTGCAAATGCGACAGCAGGCGCAGCAGGTCTCGGCTGGCGATGGGTTGCGGTTGCGCACTGGCTTCAAGGGTCGGCGCGACGCTGCCGCGCACCGCCACCAGCAAGGCTTGCAAGGCGGTAAAGGCTTGCTGGCCGCTTTCGTCACAAGGAGGGTCGGTGGCCGGCGGACGAGCCTGGTGCTGAAGCTCACGCGACGCGCGTCCACCCGCACGACGGGAGGGCACGCTCTTGAGTTCAGGCAGGACCCCGGTGGCAACCAGCAGTTGATTGGCTTCGCCATAGAGTTGGTCGGCATCGCTGAGCACGTATTTCTCGAAGAGCTTGAGCATGATCAGCTTGACCCGGATCTCCACCCCCAGGCTGCGGCCCGCCTGCAGAAAAAACTGGCAAAGCCGTGCAGGGCCCAGAGGGTTCTCATGGTCGGTCAAAGGCCTGCCCAACACTTCACTCAAGCGCGCGCTCAGTTGCCCGAGCGCCAGGCCATCACGGTGCCGTACCCGACCGAGCATTGCCTCCAGTGCCACGGCCTTTTCCCGGTCATCAGCCCGGGTAGCGCCGGCCATCTCATAGGACACCACAGGCACCGGATGCAACCCGCCGCTATCGGCCTGGCTCAGATTGGCGAAGGCGGCAAACAGTTGCTCCATGAGCACGCGCTCGAAGTTCTTGCGCTTGAGGCGCAGGTCGCGCATGGCCTGAAAGAAAATATGCTGGTCAACCGTGCTGCGGGCCTTGTCGGCCATTTCAAACAGGGTGTCGTCGGCGTTATCGAACAGTTCCTGCAATCCCTGTTGCAACTGCTGCGCCGCTTTGTCACGCACCTGCAGCACCACCACCGGTAGACGTGCGAGCGGCGATGGCGTGGCCTGTGCCTGTTTGATAGGCACCACCTTCCCGTCATTGTGCATCCTGGCCTCCTGAAACGGCGGGTGTTGAGATGGGCAAGGAACGGAAGCAGGCCTGCTGGGCGCTGCGAGTACCGGCCACCATCAGGACGTCAAAGCTATGACGCCAATCGCAAGGCGCGAGATTATCGGCAAATCAGGGCCGTTGCGCCAGTAAACTCTGCCCTGCGCGGTAAATGAGTGACGAGCCTGGGTTCCAGTCCACACAGCCCCTATAATCGCGGCACTTTGTCTGTGGAGACTGTTATGCCGAACCTGCGTCTTGCCGACCTCGCCGCTGAAATCGAAGCCAACGTGCGCCGCGCACTGCTGGAAGACGTCGGCAGTGGTGATATCACCGCACAGCTGATCCCGGCCGAACGGCTGGCCAAGGCCACGATCATTACCCGCGATGCGGCCGTTATTGCCGGGACCGCCTGGGTGGATACGGTCTTCCGCCAACTGGACCCCCGCGTCGCCGTGCATTGGCAAGTGGCCGATGGTGAACGTGTCAGCCCCAACCAGCCGCTGTTTCACCTTGAAGGGCCAGCACGTTCGCTGCTCACCGGTGAACGCAGTGCGCTGAATTTCCTGCAGATGCTGTCAGGCGTCGCCACCCGTGCCCGATACCTGGCGGATTTCGTCGCCAGCACCCAGGTCAAGCTGCTGGACACTCGCAAGACGTTGCCGGGCCTGCGCCTGGCGCAGAAATACGCAGTGACCTGCGGCGGTTGCCACAATCATCGCATCGGGCTGTATGACGCCTTCCTGATCAAGGAAAACCATATCGCCGCATGCGGGGGCATTGCCCAGGCCATCAGCGCAGCCCACAAAATCGCCCCGGGCAAGCCGGTGGAGGTCGAAGTGGAAAGCCTGCAGGAGTTGCGCGAAGCATTGGCGGCGGGCGCCGACATCATCATGCTCGATGAACTGAGCCTGGACGACATGCGCGAAGCCGTGCGGTTGAACGCGGGCAAGGCCAGGCTGGAAGCCAGCGGCGGGATCAATGAAAGTACCCTGCTGCCCATCGCCGAGACGGGCGTGGACTACATCTCCATTGGTGCGCTGACCAAGGATGTGAAGGCTGTGGATTTGTCGATGCGGTTGAGTATTTGAGCAGCTGCAAGCTGCAAGCTGCAAGCTGCAAGCTGCAAGCTGCAAGCTGCAAGAGGGTGTTGCGTCCCTTGCGGCTTGAAGCTTGAAGCTTGAAGCTTGAAGCTGATCTCAAACTACAAGATTATTCATCTCGCAGTACTCTTCCCATTCGACACCCAGCACTTCGGCGGCCTCCTTGTGCAAGACCAGGCGTGCGACTTCGAACTCTTCCGGGGTAGAGGTGTACTTGAGGGTCAGTTCCCAAGGCTGGAGGTTCTGGCTCTCCGCCTCGTCCTCGAATGCCCACTGAATCTGATCACGCTGGTCGTCAGCGCTCAGGTCCTTGATCTCTTCTTTAAGCTGCGGCATATCATCAAGATACTTCTTGAGCGCTTCTTCGTGCCGTGCTTCCTGGGTCATCTCAGTCGTGGTCATGTCGTTCTCTTAGATCGAGGAATGGGGATGCATCTGGGTCATCAAGGTTGCGCAGATACAAAGAGCAGGCGCGAATACCGGCTCGTCTGGCCTTCAGAACCATTCTGTGGATCATCTGAAAACAGTGCCTTTGAAACATGCCTTTGAAACAGTGTTGCCTTGGTGCCCGAGACAGGAATCGAACCTGCGACCTTCGCGTTACGAGTGCGCTGCTCTACCGGCTGAGCTACACGGGCAGTGGGCTAAAGCTAGCACCGCATTGGGCATGCGGCAACCGGCTCGCTCACCGCCCGGCAGCCGTCATGCGCCGTTGGCGCCACAACCCTTGGCGACGTATTGCGCCTCGGCCGTGGTGACACAGGTCCAGCCGCTGGTGGCGCTGCGCGTCAAGGTGATGGTCTTGCCCAGTACGGGCGCAGGTGCATCAAGGATTTCACAGCTGATGGAGCCGCTGCCCGTGGTGACATCTGCTGTCACATCGACCTTGCAATTGGCAGTGGGGCTCTTGCCGCCAATCAACGGCACCGTGGGCACAGCGCCCTGGTTAATGACATCTTCGTAGCCGGCCTTCAACGCGCTGATTTCGGCCAACCCCGCCGTGAACTTGGCCTTGGCCTGGTGCTTGGTGTACATGGGCAAGCCAATCGTGGCCAAAATGCCGATGATTGCCACGACGATCAACAACTCGATCAAGGTAAAGCCTTTCTGACGCATCACTTTCACTCTCCAGAATAGAACCATGACAAGGCGCATCCTGCGCCCCGTATTGTGCAGCGGCGCCAGTGTACTCATCCCTGCGCGGCCAATCGCATACCAGAAGCACAATCTGACATTTTATCGCCCAACACACGCCTGCCTGTATCCGCCCGCTGGCTAAGCTGTAAATTCTTAATCTGCATGTGCGAACGCGACATGAACGACACCTCGACGATCTATGCCTGGCAGGGCATCAACCGCAACGGCCGCAGGGTGTGCGGGAAAATCTCGGGGCATGACCCTGCATGGATCAAGGCACGACTGCGCCAGCAAGGAATCTGCCCCGAACATGTGCGCAAGCAATCGTCAGGCCTGCCAAGCCTGGCGGCGCCGATACTGCCGGCGGATATCGCGCTGTTCACCCGCCAGTTGGCGACGCTGTTGAAGGCCGGTATCCCGCTGCTGCAAGCCTTCGACATCATCAGCGAGGGCGTCGAAAACCGCCCACTGCGCGAGCTGGTCAAGGGGCTGAAGCAACACGTCGCCGCCGGTAACAGCCTGACCAGCACGCTGCGCCAATACCCCCGTTACTTCGATGACCTGTACTGCCACCTGATTGCCGCCGGTGAGCAGGCCGGAGCCCTGGAAACACTGCTGGAGCGCGTGGCCATTCAGCTGGAAAAAAGCCAACGCCTCAAAACCAGAATCAAAAAAGCCCTGACCTACCCTCTTGCAGTGCTGGTGGTGGCCGGCCTCGTCAGCGCAGTGTTGTTGATACAGGTGGTGCCGCAGTTCCAGCACCTGTTCGCCGGAGTCGACAGTCAATTGCCCGGTTTTACCCTGGGGGTCATCGCCCTCTCCGATTTTCTGCAACGGGCCTGGTGGATACTGGTGCTGGGCCTGGGCACGGCCATCGGCGGGCTGCGCCACGCCTACCGTGGTTCTGCGCAGTTTCGCTACCGGCTGCAGGCAGGTTTGTTGAAAGTACCCCTGGCAGGCAAACTAATGAACAAAGCTGCCGTCGCCCGCTACGCCCGCACGCTTTCAACCACCTTTGCAGCAGGTGTTCCCCTGGTGCAGGCGCTCGGCTCAGTGGCCGGCGCCGTCGGCAATGACCCTTTCAAACAGGCAATCGAACATATGCGCCACGATGTATCCACAGGCATGCAGTTGAATCAGTCCATGGCCGCCAGCGGCCTGTTTCCAGGCATGGCGATCCAGATGACGGCAATCGGCGAAGAGTCCGGCACCCTGGACCACATGCTGGAAAGAGTCGCGGACCATTACGAGGCCGACGTAGAGACCCTCGTCGATAACCTCACCAGCTTGATGGAACCGCTGATCATGGTAGTACTGGGGAGCATCGTCGGCGCGTTGGTGATTGCAATGTACCTGCCGGTGTTTCAACTCGGTTCGGCATTTTGAGCGCGTTGCTGGGCGAGCAGCCCTGGGCATTTGTCGGCATGGCGCTGGTGCTGGGCCTGATCGTTGGCAGTTTTCTCAATGTGCTGGTATGGCGCCTGCCCAAGATGCTCGAGCGCGAATGGCGCGCCCAGGCCCATGAGATCCTCGGCCTGCCTGCTGCGCCAGCGGGGCCGGTCTATAACCTGATGCGCCCGAATTCGTGCTGTCCACACTGCGACCAGCCGATTCGCCCCTGGGAGAATATCCCCCTGCTCAGCTACCTGATGCTCAAGGGACGTTGCACCCACTGCCGTGCAACCATCAGCGCGCGCTACCCCCTCACCGAACTGGCATGTGCGCTGATATCCGCCACCGTTGCCTGGCACTACGGCTTTGGCTGGCAGGCGGGTGCGGTGATGCTGCTGAGTTGGGGGCTGCTGGGCATGAGCCTGATCGATGTGGATCATCAACTGCTGCCGGATGCCATGGTGCTGCCGTTGCTATGGTTGGGGCTTGTCCTCAACAGCCTGGGCCTGCTCGTAACATTGCCCGATGCGTTATGGGGCGCGGTGCTGGGCTACATGAGCCTGTGGAGCGTGTTCTGGCTGTTCAAGCTGGTCACCGGCAAGGATGGCATGGGCCATGGCGACTTCAAGCTATTGGCGCTGTTAGGTGCCTGGGGCGGCTGGCAGATACTGCCGATGACGCTGCTGATGGCGTCACTGCTCGGCGTGTCTGCCGGGCTGCTGCTGATGCGCTGGCGCAAGACGCACGTGTCGGCACCCATCCCATTTGGACCCTGCCTGGCAATTGCCGGCTGGATTGCATTGCTCTGGGGTGGTCAAATAACCGACTTCTATTTGCAGTCTGTCGGTTTCACATGACCACTCCTGTTGCAACACCCTGGATTCTCGGCCTCACAGGCGGTATCGGCAGCGGTAAAAGCGCTGCGGCCGAGCACTTCACCAAGCTGGGTGTCGACCTGGTCGACGCCGATCATGCCGCCCGCTGGGTGGTCGAGCCCGGCCGGCCGGCGCTGGCGCGCATTGCCGAGCATTTCGGCAGCGGTGTGCTGCAGGCGGACGGCCAACTGGACCGCGCCGCGTTGCGCAAATTGATTTTTGAAGTACCCGAAGAACGTCGCTGGCTCGAAGGCCTGTTGCACCCGCTGATCGCTGACGAAATTCGCGATCACCTGGCACGCGCCCAGTCGCCTTACGCGATTCTGGTGTCACCGCTGCTGATCGAGTCCGGCCAATACAGCATGACCCAACGCATCCTGGTGATCGACGTGCCGCAATCACTGCAGATTCAGCGTACCCTGCAGCGCGACGGCATCAGCGAGCAACAGGTGCAGGCCATTCTCAAAGCCCAGTCGAGCCGCGAAGACCGCCTGAACCATGCCGATGACGTACTGGTCAATGACCAGGACCTTGCCTGGCTGCACGGCGAGGTCGAGCGACTGCACCACTTTTACCTTACTTTGCGTGGAGGCCGATCATGAGCCAACCCTTGACCGTCGATTGCCCAACCTGCGGCGCACCCGTGGAATGGAAAGCGACCAACCTCAACCGGCCGTTCTGCTCGGACCGTTGCAAACTCATCGACCTCGGTGCCTGGGCCGCTGAAGAACACAAAATCCCGGTGGCCCCGGACGCCGAAGACGAGTTGTTTTCCGAAGACCTGCCGCCGCGCCATTAAGGCCGCATAAAGGCGTACGCCTGTTGGTCGTCGAGGTTTTCCGCAAGGTATTGCAACTCGTCGGCCAAGTCTTCAAAGCTGCGAACGCCCTTGCTCTGCTGCACCACCGCGCTGAGCATGGCGCGCAGGGTCAAGCCCGGATCAAAACCGATTTCCTGCGCTGCATCCTGGCTTCTGCGCAACTCCTGCCGTGCCCATTCGTACACACTCATGATTGGTGCTCCTGAAGTTTCGCAGAGCATGGGCCTGTGCACTCATGCGCTTTTTGATCTGGATCAACGCCGCGAATCGTCGTCCTTCCACGGCGCCGAGAGGTAGCGGGTGCGGTTGAAAGTCTCCAGCCATTCAGGGCAGAACACCACCAGGGCACTGATCACCATGCCGTTGATAAAGGCTTCGGGAAAGATGATCAGCCAGAGGTAGCCGACAAAATCGCCCAGCCATTGCGGCATCGCAAATCGCCCGTCCAACCACAGCAGCCCCAGCCCGACCAACAGGCAAAGCAATGCCGACAGCGCCGCAGCGAAAAAGCCGGAACAGAAGATATACACAAAGGGGTTTCGCGGTTGCGCCCGCTCCACGAGTCGCGCGCAAAACTCGGTAATGAGTACCGGAAGACCAATCAGCAACAGACCATTGATGCCGACAGCGGCGAGGTCCTGCCGCCCCAGCCATACCAACCCCGACTGCGCGACAAACCCACCAACGATTGCCAGCGGCCAATCCAGCAACAGGGTCACTGCGGTCATGCCGATAAAGTGGTAGGACACCCCCGTATCGAAATCCCGTCGCACCAGCCACAACATGAACAGCGCGAACACCGTGCCGAACAGCAAATGCTGGCGCCGTCGATCAGCAAACAGTTCGATCCAGGGCGCACGCAAAATCGCCCAGATCACCACCGGGGCATACAACAACCAGCCGATGCCGAGCGTTTGCGGCGCCAGCACCGCCGCGCCGATCACCGTTTCACCTGCCTCACCGCCTCGCGACCTGTCACGGGCCTGGCTGCGTTGATCCTGCGCATAAACGCCTCGTTTCCAGAGTCATTGCCGGGTGGTCAGTCTACATCGCCAACGTTCGAGTTGCCGAGTAACGAGTTAGAGGCAGGCACGCGAAAAAGCCGGTACCGCATTGCGCTATTGATCGATAGAGAAACTAATACCAGCCGTAGTATTACTCCATTGCAGCCGCTGTCACCTTCAAATAAAACCTTGAGGTCTTTTAAACCAATCGAAGGAGCAGGAAAACAAGGCCTCTTGTGAGTACTGGGCGCATCTATGACAGACAGCATTACTTACCCGCTTTTAATCGATAAACACGTGGTAGCGAGTGACCGCGGCGCGCCGAAACTCGATGCGACTTTAAAACACACACTGATGAAGCGCACACCGCTACGCACCTCGCTCATTTATATCAACGCGGTATTGATCATTGCACTCGCCATGACCGGGCTACTGCTGGAAGAAAATGGCACGATTGATCTGCCCTGGTATGCCGCAAGCTTAAGCATGATCATCCTGGGGTTGGTTTACGCTCACTTTACCGAGCTACAACATGAACTGCTGCATGGACACGCCTTTAAATCACAACGGTTGAACCGGGGGTTGGGATTTATCTGCGGCCTGTTCATGCTTAACTCTTTTTCCCACTATAAATATCACCATCTTCGCCATCACCGGCATCTGGGCACTCCACAAAACAGTGAGTTTTTCAATTACCCGGAAAAAGGCATGGACAGCCCCTGGAAGCTGGCAAGTGCGGCCCTCAATCCAGGCAGATTCATTCGCGTGGGCGCGCTCATGTTCAAAAGCCTGACCGGAGCAAAATTGCAGGACATAGAAGACAGCAAAGCGCAAAAGCATACGAGGCAGGAATATTGCGCGTATTTTTTCATCGTTGCTGCGGCCGTCGTTTTCACCTTATTGACCGGCTCATGGTTTCTTGTGCTGGCCTGGCTCATCCCAATGGTGTTGATTGCCGAGCCCGCCCACTACCTGATCGAGCTACCGGAGCACTTCGGCCTCGATGCCTACACCGAACCGAACTTCAACAGGAATACCCGAAGCATCGAAGCATCCCGGTTGGCCCGTTGGTATACAAATGCAAACAACCTGCACACCGCACACCACAGTCTGGCGAGCGTGCCCATGGGTCGTTGCCAGACGCTACATGACTGCTCTCGTGCCAGCATGGAGGTGATCGAGCCGGATTATTGGACGTTTTATCGCAAGGTCATGTCCGGCGAGCTCAAGCCATTCAACCGCGCCAGTCAATGACCGCCCGACCTGGCTGACGGGCGTCGCAGGGAAACATAGATTATTTCCGATACCCGAAGACATAGATCATCCCTGCGCTCGCCAGGATTACGCCGACGACTTCAAGTGTGCTGGGCACCTCGGAAAGAACGAAGATTCCCAGCACACTGGCGATGCACGGGACCAGCCCACCGAAAATAGAGCCGCGTGTAGCGCCCAACACGGTCACGGCCTTGGTATAGAACAACAGCGCGACAATGGCGGCAAACACGCCTTGAAACAGTCCCTGGAACACTATTTCGGACAACGGAGCAGCCAGAATACCCGGCGTTCCCCACAGGACATACAGAGGCAGGTACAGCAGCATGGAGACTACGGACACCAGCGCCGTGGCCTGGAAGGCATCGACATCCCATGCGCGCGAGGCAATGGTATAAACCCCCCACAACGCGCCGGCCGCAATGAACAACAGATCCCCCAGCCAGACCTGCCCTCCACTGTCCGTCATACTCCGCCAGCCCGAGAGAGCAGCCCCCGCCATGACCACCAGAATTCCAATCAGTACGGCCTTCTCTGGTCGGTCGCGCAGTATGAACCAGCCTCCAAGGGTGGAAACCGCAATCATCGCACTGGGAATAAGCACACCGGCATGCCCGGCTGGCGCATAAGCCAGCCCGATGATACCAAGCAGTACGTGGGGAATACCCTGGCCCACCGTAAGAACCAGCGTCTTCGGCAAACCGAGGGTTCCGGTTCCTTTCTTCAGAACAAAAGGCAGCAGGATCAACCCGGCAACCATGAAACGCAGGGCGGCTATGTCATAAGCCGACAGCGTTTTTTGCACACCAAAACGGGAAAGGACAGGCCAGGCGCCCCAGATGAACGCTGACAGGAGCCCAAAGCAGACTGCGACGTAAAGTGTTTTTCGATCGACTGCATGCACGCTGCTCATGGCCTGTCCTTTTTCACTCACGCTGACTTTATGGAACGATCGGGTGCTGCGCTTTCAACCACATGCAGACCGTGGGTGAAATTCGAAAAGCGGTAAGGGTTCATAGGGTCATCACAACCGGCTTCAATCAGAATGTGCTGGCCCAGTCCGAGCGCCTGCGCCTGGTCGATCAAGACTTCAGTCATGATCTGATCCGCCAACGAAACGCCGGTGCTGTCGAAAATGGTTGGCTTCATCTGGTAGTGAGCATAGTCCTGCGGCGCTTTGACGATCTTGTGTAATTCAGGACCGATACAACCGTGTTCCTCCTCAGTCAATTGCTGACATTCACCCTCGTTCAACGCCTGCTCCAGGTAATCAGGAACCACGAACGAGCTTTTCAGCAATTGCGTCGATAACTCATATTTTCTTGGCGTGTCGGCCCCTACGGCATTGATATGCACATGCGGTTTCATGCCGCCCGCATGGACAACCGGCCCGGCATCAAGCCCGATAGAGGTCGCCACGCAAATAATGTCGGACTCGGCCAGCACCCTTTCCTTGGAAGCAATGGTCGGGGTAATGCCCAAGGCCGCTACGCGCTTGGCGAACGTAGCCTCCACTGTCGGATCTATGTCGTGTACCAAAACCGCGTCAAAATCATACATTCGGCTGAGCGCATGGGCCTGGGTCACGGCCATGGCGCCGGCGCCGATCAGTCCCAGCGTTTTACTTCCAGGGTGGGCCAGCAATTTTGATGCAACGGCCGATGACGCCCCCGTCCGCACCGCTGTCGCGAATACGCCGTCAACCACAGCGATAAGGTGACCGTCCCTGACGTCATATAAGGAGTTGGTCGCCATGACCGTCGGCATGCCGCGATTGAAGGGATTGCCCGGATGGTAGCCAACCACTTTGAGCGCAACGTTCTGGTCGCGGCGGTATGCGGGCATGAATTCAATCAGGCCCATCTCCGGCGTTTCATAGACAAATCCGGTACGCGGTTGGATTTCCACTTCGCCATTACCAAAAAGCGTAAGTGCATGACGTAACCTGGCAATCGTTTCGTCCATCAAGGTGTCGAGGCCGACTGCGGCGGCAATTTCACCGATATTTTCCTCCGAGAGGATAATGGTTGCTCGTTGTGCCACGGTGTCGCTCCTATAGGCTGCAAGCGTTGATTCAGAACTTAGGCGGGCGCCAAATGCTGTCGAGTGATTGATTCAACGAAAACGCCGAACGTTATTTTAAATAGAGGGATAGGCGGTGTATGGCATGAACACCCGCACACTGTTGACGCGATTTGATTCAGGCGATCACGCAGGTAAGTCAAAGGCTATTTAATCAAGCCTACGCCTGTTTCAAAAAATACGAGACTCTTGGAACAGAGTCGATGGAGTATTTCTTCAGGGGGCATTAGATTTACTAAAGGGCTAACGGCAGCGGATCCGGGCGGCCAATACCCTGCGCTGCGGCCCTGGGTTCATAAGCTTCTCAGCGAACCGGCCAGCGAACGGGTCAACCAGGCTTCGAACTTGTCCAGTGCCTGCATTTTCTGAGAGTACTCGGGTTTCAGGAAGGTATAGCAATTATTGCCAGGAAAGCGAGTCCCCAAGACTTTTTCCAACTGACCACTGCGTAACTCATGTTCGACCAGGATAGATTCTATTAACGCCAATCCCTGTCCATGTATGGCCGCGGTTAACGCCATATGCCCCTCGGTAAAGATCAATGCGGTCTTGCTGAGGTCCAGGGATAAACCCAGTTCACTGAAGACGCCCCTCCAGCTTTTATGCAGTTTTCTGTGGTCCTCAGTTTTTGATTCGTAACTGATTAACTTGTGCTCATACAGATCGGCATGATGATTGATCGCCGGTGATTTATTTATATAGGCAGGGCTGCCAACAATAATAATATCTGAACAGCCAAGCACCGTGCTGTTGGGTGGGAGGTTCTCACCCTTGCCGAACCTGATTGAGGCATCGATTCCATCACTGCGAAAACTCCTCACCTCGCAAGACGCATCAATCACAACATTGAGATCCACATGTTGTTCGTAAAACTTGTTCAAGTTTGGAATGAGCCACTTTACGGCGAATGAAGGCGGGGCGGAGATGGAAAGCGTCGTTCTTTGAGTACCGATAATTTCTTCGGCGACAGCGGCCAATTCGCCCAGTGCTTTCTGCGCTACGCCAGCGAGCCGCTGTCCGGCGTCAGTCAGCATCAGCCCCTTGGCATCCCTAATGAACAGTGGGCAGTTTACGTAGTTTTCAAGATTCTTGATCTGCTGGCTGGCCGCCCCTTGAGTGACGCATAGCTCCACTGCAGCCTTAGTTACACTCAAATGCCGAGAGACTGCTTCAAACGCTTTTACAGCATTCAGTGGCGGGGTCTTCATGGTCGTTTCTTATCTATCCATAGAAAATTCACTGTCTCGACTCTAACCCAAGCCACCGGTGTTGCCTAGACGTCCCCAAACTAAGTTCATCGCCAAACGCCCAGGCGCCGTTATGCGATATACGCAGTGGTCTTTTATCTCTCTCATGCAACTTCGCGCACTGTTTAAGTGCATGACGTAATGCCTTGAATACTTGCGCCAATGCGCCGCACCATCGCCGCGCACCCGGTGCATCGCCTGCCAGGCATCGGCGGTGTCGCAGCGAGTCTTCCTGCGGTCATCATTTGAACGCTAAGCTACGCAGATGGACGACTCAGATTATTTGCGGTTGCTCACCGTAGCAGCCGAACAAGCCAACGCGTTCCTGTCCAATGCCCGCAAATGGGAGCGTGAGCGTTGGGTCTGCCAGCGCCTGCTGCAAGGCTTGAACGTGCCCTATCGTGTCGAAGAGTTCCACGCCGCAGGCACCGAGCCGCCGGACGTGCTGTTTCGCGACGCCAGTTTTGAAGTGTTCTTTGTATTGGACGAAGGCCGCCGCCTGAACGACGAATGGCGCGACGAATTGCTGCGCAGGCGCAGCGCTTTCTCCTTGAGCCAACTGGTGCGGCGCGAAGCCAAGCCAAGGCGGATACCCGCCCATGAGTTCCTGTTGCGCCTGGCACCGACACTGCGCAAGAAAGCGCATAACTACAAAGAACGCGGCATGGACCTGGGGGAGCTGGACCTCATCGCCTTCACCAGCCTAAAGCGCGAAGTGCTGGACCTCAACAGCCACTTTCCGCCGCCAACCGAATATCTGCGCCAGGGCTGGCGCTCCCTGTCACTGGTGGGGCCTACCTTTGCGCGGGTACTGTTCGCTCATCCGGACGCGCCGGATTTCTTGCGCAACAACCTGGGCCGCAGCATAGTGTTCGATGTGGGCATCAGCCTTTGATCCACAGGCTGTAACGTGACGCCCTTTTGCAACGTCTACCTGACGAGGCCTTTATGACCAGCCGCCTGAAACCCGATGACCAACAGCATGTCGAAGAGTACCTGCAACTCTCCCAGCACAGAGTCGAGCGCAAGCCTTTCAGGCCCTGGCTGCTCCTCTGTGTGGTGCTGGTGGTGGTGATCGGGCTCGGTTTGCTGAGCCGCCTTTTGAGTTACCTGACGCTATGAGCTGCCTGGCGCTCGCGGGGGTAACTGCTCCGATTTCTTTTAGCCTTGCGAGATATCCCCATGACCCATCGTATTATTGTCGTCGGCGGCGGTGCCGGCGGCCTGGAGCTAGCGACCCGCCTGGGTAAGACTCTGGGCAAACGCGGCAAAGCCAGCATCACGCTGGTGGACGCCAACCTGACCCATATCTGGAAGCCGCTACTGCACGAAGTAGCGGCCGGCTCGCTGAACTCTTCGGAAGACGAACTCAATTACGTCGCCCAGGCGAAATGGAACCACTTCGAGTTCCAACTGGGGCGTATGAGCGGGCTTGACCGCGAACAGAAGAAAATCCAACTGGCCGCCACCCTCGACGAAGAAGGCCGGGAACTGGTGCCCGCGCGCGTACTCGGCTACGACAGCCTGGTCATTGCAGTGGGCAGCACCACTAACGATTTCGGCACCGAGGGCGCCGCGCAACATTGCCTGTTCCTTGACACCCGTAAACAGGCCGAACGCTTTCATCAACAATTGCTCAACCACTACCTGCGCGCCCACGCCGGGCAGACCGACACGGTTGAACAGATCAGCGTCGCCATCGTCGGCGCCGGCGCCACCGGCGTTGAACTGGCCGCTGAACTGCATAACGCCGCCCATGAGCTGGCGGCGTACGGCCTGGACCGCATCAAGCCGGAAAACATGCACATCACCCTGATCGAAGCCGGCCCACGGGTATTGCCCGCGCTGCCGGAGCGGATTGGCGGGCCTGTGCATAAAACCCTGGAGAAACTCGGGGTGACCGTGCTGACCAACTCGGCCGTCAGCGAGGTGACCGCCGACGCGCTGATCACCAGCAGCGGCCAAGTGATCCCGGCCAGCCTCAAAGTCTGGGCCGCCGGGATCCGCGCACCGGGCTTTCTCAAGGACATCGATGGCCTGGAGACCAACCGCATCAACCAGCTCCAGGTGCTGCCGACGCTGCAGACCACCCGCGACGAAAACATCTTTGCCTTCGGCGATTGCGCCGCCTGCCCGCAACCGGGCACCGACCGTAATGTTCCGCCACGCGCGCAAGCCGCTCACCAACAGGCTTCGTTACTCGCCAAGTCGCTGAAGCTGCGGATTGAAGGCAAGGAGCTGCCGACCTACAAATACACCGACTACGGGTCGCTGATCTCGCTGTCGCGCTTTTCTGCGGTGGGTAACTTGATGGGTAATCTGACCGGCAGTGTGATGCTCGAGGGCTGGTTGGCGCGGATGTTCTACGTGTCGCTGTACCGGATGCACCAGATGGCGCTGTATGGCTTTTTCCGCACGGCGATGCTGATGCTGGGCAGCAAGATCGGACGCGGGACCGAGCCGCGCCTGAAACTGCACTGACAACATAAAACATTGTGGGAGGGGGCACGCCCTCTCCCACATTTGATCTTCACCGTTAATAAGTTTTGCGCAGGCAAAAAAAATCCCCGTATCTTTCGATACGAGGATTTTTAATATGGTCGGGGTAGGGGGATTCGAACTCCCGACATCCTGCTCCCAAAGCAGGCGCGCTACCGGACTGCGCTATACCCCGGTAATAAAAAGGCGACCTTTCAGTCGCCTTCCTCGATCAGCGCTTTTGGCCTCTGATCTTAAGATCTGATTCCAGCGTGAGCTGGTCTCAAAAATGGTGGGTCGTGTGGGATTCGAACCTACGACCAATTGGTTAAAAGCCAACTGCTCTACCAACTGAGCTAACGACCCAAATATGGTCGGGGTAGGGGGATTCGAACTCCCGACATCCTGCTCCCAAAGCAGGCGCGCTACCGGACTGCGCTATACCCCGGTTTGAAATTGGCTCCGTGACCAGGACTCGAACCTGGGACCCAATGATTAACAGTCATTTGCTCTACCGACTGAGCTATCACGGAACTACATATTTCAAAGTACAACATTTACCGCCATGTAACCTTCTCTTCGACCCTGTCCGTATCGCTACGTTAGCGTCTCTGAGGCGCGCTATTCTACAATCTTAAAAACCCCTGTCAACCCTTTAAATTGCTTTTAAGACAATGATTTGCGCTTCTTTCTGATTTCTTCTTGGGGAGAAGAAACCCGTGGGCTGACGTTGCTGCGGGGCGCACTTTACAAGCCTTTGCCTTACAGTTCAACGCCCTATCGAAAAAAAAGGCCCCGCAATGCGGGGCCTTCTCTTATGGCACTGGCCGCGGGGCTTAATGGAAGACGATTTCGTCGTTCTCCACCGTCGCCTCGACGCTGGTGCCCGGCATAAAGCTGCCCGACAGGATCAGCTGTGCCAGCGGGTTCTCGATCCAGCGCTGGATCGCACGCTTCAACGGCCGCGCGCCATACACCGGGTCGTAGCCCACCGCGATCAGCTTGTCCAACGCCTCGCTGCTCAGCTCCAGGGCCAGCTCGCGCTCGGCCAGACGTGCACGCAAGCGTCCCAGCTGGATCTCGGTAATGCCGGCTATCTGATCCCGCGCCAACGGCTCGAAGATCACCACTTCATCCACCCGGTTGATAAATTCCGGCCGGAAGTGCGTGGTCAGCGCATCCATGACAGCGGCCCGCTGGGCCTCGCGATCACCTACCAGCTCCTGGATCTGCGACGAGCCCAGGTTGGAGGTCATTACGATCACCGTGTTGCGAAAATCCACCGTACGTCCGTGGCTGTCGGTCAGGCGACCGTCCTCCAGCACTTGCAGCAGGATGTTGAACACATCCGGATGCGCCTTCTCGACCTCATCCAGCAGGATCACCGAGTAGGGCTTGCGCCGTACGGCTTCGGTCAGGTAACCGCCCTCTTCATAGCCCACATAGCCTGGTGGCGCACCGATCAGGCGAGCCACCGAGTGTTTCTCCATGAACTCGGACATGTCGATGCGCACCATGGCCTCTTCAGTATCGAACAGAAATTCAGCCAAGGCTTTGCACAGCTCGGTCTTACCTACGCCGGTGGGCCCAAGGAACATGAACGAACCACTCGGGCGATTCGGGTCGGACAACCCGGCGCGGGAACGTCGTACCGCGTTGGACACCGCCACCACGGCCTCTTCCTGACCGATGACGCGCTGATGCAGCAGACTTTCCATCTTCAGCAGCTTGTCGCGTTCGCCTTCAAGCATCTTCGACACCGGGATACCGGTCCACTTGGAGACCACCTCGGCGATTTCTTCCTCGGTCACCTTGCTGCGCAACAGCTGGTTCTCGCTATGGCCATGCTGGTCGACCATCTGCAGGCTGCGCTCCAGGTCCGGGATCACCCCGTACTGCAACTCGGCCATGCGGTTCAGGTCGCCTTTACGGCGCGCGGCTTCCAGCTCCTGGCGCGACTGCTCGATCTTCTGCTGGATCTGCGCAGAGCCCTGCACTTCGGCTTTTTCCGAGGTCCAGATTTCTTCGAGGTCCGAATACTCGCGCTCCAGGCGCACAATCTCTTCCTGGAGTTTCTCCAGGCGTTTCTTCGCCGCCTCATCCTCTTCTTTTTTCAGCGCCTGGGATTCGACCTTCAGTTGAATCAGGCGGCGGTCCAGGCGGTCGAGCACTTCCGGCTTGGAATCGATCTCCATGCGGATGCGGCTGGCTGCCTCGTCGATCAGGTCGATGGCTTTGTCGGGCAACTGGCGATCGGTGATATAGCGATGGCTCAACTTGGCCGCCGCAATGATCGCGCCATCGGTAATCGCGACCTTATGGTGAACCTCATAGCGCTCTTTCAGGCCACGCAGGATGGCGATGGTGTCTTCTTCGCTGGGCTCTTCCACCAGAACTTTCTGGAAACGTCGCTCAAGCGCCGCATCCTTTTCTATGTACTGACGGTACTCGTTAAGCGTGGTTGCACCGACGCAATGCAACTCGCCTCGCGCCAGGGCGGGCTTGAGCATGTTGCCGGCATCCATGGACCCTTCGCCCTTGCCCGCGCCGACCATGGTGTGCAGTTCGTCGATAAACAGAATGATCTGCCCTTCCTGCTTCGATAATTCATTAAGCAGGGATTTCAGGCGCTCTTCGAACTCGCCACGGAACTTGGCGCCGGCGATCAACGAGCCCATGTCCAGGGACAGCAGGCGCTTGCCTTTAAGGCCGTCCGGCACTTCACCATTGATGATGCGCTGGGCCAGGCCCTCGGCGATGGCGGTTTTACCCACGCCAGGCTCACCGATCAGCACCGGGTTGTTCTTGGTGCGACGCTGCAGCACCTGGATAGTGCGGCGGATTTCGTCGTCACGGCCGATAACCGGGTCAAGCTTGCCCTCTTCGGCGCGCTTGGTCAGGTCAACGGTGTATTTATCCAGGGCCTGGCGCGACTCCTCATGGTTGGGGTCATTCACCGCCTCGCCGCCACGCAGGTTGTTGATGGCGTTTTCCAGGGCTTTCTTGCTCACGCCCTGGCCCAGCAACAACTTGCCGAGCTTGCTGTTGTCGTCCATGGCGGCGAGCAGCACCAGTTCGCTGGAGATGAACTGGTCACCTTTTTGCTGGGCCAGGCGGTCGGCCTGATTCAGCAGCCGCGCCAGGTCCTGCGACATATTCACGTCGCCGGTAGGGTTCTGGATTTTCGGCAGTTGGTCGAGCTCTTTGCTCAACTCCTTGCGCAGGCTGTTGACGTCAAAGCCCACCTGCATCAACAAGGGCTTGATAGAACCACCTTGTTGCTCGAGGAGCGCCTGCATCAAGTGCGCCGGTTCAATCGCCGGGTGGTCGAGACCGACCGCCAGGGACTGGGAGTCCGATAAGGCCAACTGCAATTTGCTGGTTAAACGATCAATACGCATTAGTCACCTTCCTTTTGAGCAGGCCGGAGCTATGAACAAACACATCCTGAATGAAGAAACCTGCCAGATACCCCTATAGATGGGGTGGATTCTGCGGGATTCAAGCAGTGGATGGTTGATACAGATCAGGACAGTCTAGCGGTCAAGCCAGACAAGGGAGGCGAATCGGCCCGTACGGGGGCTGCGTCGATAGGAAAAGAAACGCGGGTCGGTCACGGTGCAGTAACCGCCACCGTAGACGGCGGTAATACCCCGCACGGCAAGGCGCAGGCGAGCGAGCTGATAGATGTCAGCCATGAACTTGCCGGGATTACCGCTGGGAACGAAGGCCTGGGCAGTCGCCGGTAGTTGCTGCATGAACGCGTCACGCACCTCGGGACCGACTTCAAAGGCCTGCGGGCCAATGGCCGGACCGAGCCAGACCAGAACGTCGGCGGGCTTGCTCTCAAGGCTTTCGAAAGCCTTCTCCAGCACCCCCGCCGCCAACCCACGCCAACCGGCATGAGCCGCTGCGACACGGGTGCCCGCTCGATTACAGAACAATGCAGGCAGGCAATCAGCCGTCATCGAGGTGCAGGCGATACCCGGCGTGCTGGTCCAACTGCCATCGGCTTCGGCGATCCGGCCCGGATCGGCCTCGACCACCGTGGTGCCGTGGACCTGGCGCAACCAGGCCGGCTGGATATCGAACGCTTCGGTAAGGCGACGACGATTTTCGAGGACGGCCTCAAGGCTGTCCTCCACATGATCGCCCAGGTTGAGGCTGTCGAACGGCGCCACACTGACGCCGCCCGCACGAGTGGTGACGCAGGCTTTGACCTGAGACGGCGCGGGCCAGTCAGGCAGCAGCCAGTCACTCATCCGACAAACGCCTCACGATCCTGCTTGAGCAGTGACAACAGCCAGACCAGATCGTCTGGAAGCGGTGATTCCCAGCTCATGCGCTTACCGCTCGTCGGATGATCCAGCTCCAGGAAGCGTGCATGCAGCGCCTGGCGCGGGAACGTCTTGAGCGATTCAACCATGGTCTGGCTGGCCGCAGGCGGAATGCGGAAGCGACCACCGTAGGCCGGATCGCCGACCAACGGGAAGTTGATGTGGGCCATGTGCACGCGGATCTGGTGGGTACGACCGGTTTCCAGCTTGACCCGCACATGGGTGTGGGAACGGAAACGCTCCAGCACGCGATAGTGGCTGACGGCCTGCTTGCCGCCCTCCATCACCGCCATGCGCTGGCGCTGCTGGCCGTGGCGACCAATGGGTGCATTGATCTTGCCACCCGCCACCACCACCCCGATCACGATGCATTCGTAGATCCGGCTGACGCTGCGACTCTGCAATTGAGTAACAAGTTGCGTCTGCGCCTGAATGGTCTTGGCCACCACCATCAAGCCGGTGGTGTCCTTGTCCAGACGGTGCACGATGCCGCAGCGCGGCACGTTGATGATGTCCGGCACGTGGTGCAACAGGGCATTGAGCAAGGTGCCATCAGCGTGCCCGGCCGCCGGGTGAACCACCAGGCCTGCGGGTTTGTTGATGACCAGGATGTCATCGTCTTCATAGACGATATCCAGCTCGATGTCCTGGGCGACCCATTCTCCCTGGGCTTCCTGCTCGGCAGTCAGCTCAAGAATCGCACCGCCATGAACTATGTCTCGCGGGCGGATAACCGCTCCATCCACAGTCAGGCGGCCGTCTTTGATCCAGGCGGAAAGGCGCGAGCGCGAGTGCTCAGCGAATAATTGTGCGGCGACTTGATCGAGGCGTTGGCCGCCCAATTCGGACGGCACCTCTGCGCGAAGTTCAATTTTATCGGACATGCTCAGACTAGGCGTGGCACAGCCTTTGGTTTCGGCTGCGCGCTTGTGGTTAAATACGGCGTCTTTTGCCCCGAGGCTTTCAACGGGGCGCTCATCATAACAGGACGGCCCCGCCCAAGACAGCGGCCGTCATAGGGACGCAAGCCGCCATGCAAGTGAAACACCTGCTGCTGATCGCCATCCTCGCCATGACTGCTGCTTGCTCGTCAACAAAGGACGTCGTCGACGAAAACCTGAGCGAAGTCGAGCTGTACCAGCAAGCTCAGACAGACTTGGATAATAATAGCTACACCAGCGCCACAGCGAAGCTCAAGGCACTGGAGTCGCGCTATCCGTTCGGACGCTATGCCGACCAGGCCCAGCTCGAGCTGATCTACGCCAACTATAAAAACGCCGAGCCGGAAGCTGCCAAGTCCGCCGCCGAGCGTTTTATCCGCCTGCATCCGCAGCATCCGAACGTGGACTACGCCTACTACATGAAGGGCCTGACCTCGTTCGACCAGGACGTTGGCCTGCTGGCGCGCTTCCTGCCGCTGGACATGACCAAGCGCGACCCGGGCGCTGCCCGCGACTCCTACAACGAGTTCGCCCAGCTGACCAGCCGCTACCCGAACAGCCGCTACGCGCCGGACGCCAAGCAGCGCATGATCTACCTGCGCAACCTGCTGGCTTCCTACGAGATCCACGTGGCCCACTACTACCTGACCCGTCAGGCGTACGTAGCCGCTGCGAACCGTGGCCGCTATGTGGTGGAAAACTTCCAGGAAACCCCTTCCGTGGGTGACGGCCTGGCCGTGATGACCGAGGCTTACCAGCGCCTGCACCTGGATCAGCTGGCGACCACCAGCCTGGAAACCCTGAAGCTCAACTACCCGGACCACCCGAGCCTGAAAGACGGCCAGTTCGTGCCTCAGGTTGACGAAGCCGACAACCGTTCGTGGCTGAGCAAGTACACCCTGGGCCTGATCGAGTCCCGCCCACCGCTGCCGCCAGGCGAAACACGCGCCAACCAGGACGTGATCAAGCAATACCAGGACGCCAAGGACGCGATTCCTTCGGACCTCAAGCCGCACGACGAGAACGGCGATGTGATCGAAGAAGAAGAGCCGCAAGCCCTGGGTAACAACCAGGACCGCTCGTGGTTCAGCTACATGACCTTCGGTGTGTTCGACTGACCGTTTGACGCAACGCAAAAGGGAGCTCTCAGGAGCTCCCTTTTTCATGGGCGAGTATTTATTGCGCTGTGCGCCCACGGCGACCTTGGCTAAACTGGCGCATTCCTTATCGAGAAACTGCCCATCATGCTTCGTCTATTGTTCTGGATCGCCGTCATTGCCGCCGCGGTATGGCTCTGGCGCAAATTCAAAAGCCCTGCCGCCAGGCAACCGCGCACCGGCGAACCCAATGCCGCCTTGATGGTGCGTTGCGCCCATTGCGGTGTACACGTGCCGCAGGATCGGGCGCTGAGCTTGGGCCAGCAATGGTATTGCACCCAGGCGCATCTGCAGCAGGGGCCGAAGTCTATCCAGCGCTGACTCGACCGGCGGGCGCGTAAGGTGCCGGGTCGATAATCGGCGCATGCCCCAGCAGCAAGTCGGCAAACAGCTGGCAGGACGCCGGGGCAAGCACCAGGCCATTGCGGTAATGCCCGCAATTGAGCCACAGGCCCTTGAAGCCGGGTACCTCGCCGATATACGGGATACCTTCCGGCGAGCCGGGCCGCAACCCCGCCCAGTGCCCCACCACCTCGGCGTCCGCCAGGGCGGGAAGCAGCTCCTGCGCAGAGGCCTTGAGACTTTCCAGCGCGTTTTCAGTCGGCGTTTTGTCGAATCCCTCGTGTTCCAGGGTGCTGCCAATCAAAATATGCCCATCACGCCGCGGGATCGCATAGCGCCCTTTAGCCAGGACCATGCTCGACAAGAAGTCAGACGCGCATTTGTAGAGGATCATCTGACCCTTGACCGGCTCAACGGGCAGTGCCAAGCCTAGTTTTCCCAGCAAATCCCCGCTCCAGGCACCGGCTGCGAGCACGACCTGATCACCCGTCATGGCGCCGGCGCTCGTATTCACGCCTACCACGGTGTCGCCCTGCAAAATAAATCCATCGACTTCGCACTGCTCGTGAATCGTCACATCGGGCAGCGCCGACAACGCCGCCTTGAGGGATTTGACCAGGCGCGGGTTGCGCACATTGGCCACATCCGCCATGTAGATCGCCTGCGAATAACCGCCACCCAGCGCCGGAACTGCATCGTGGGCAGCCGATACGTCCACTTTGCTCAAGGGCCTGCCCTCACGCGCAGCCCAGGCCAGGGCATCGGCTTCGTCATCCAGATCGAGCCAATACAGACCTGTGGTGTGGACCTCAGGATCGACGCCGGTCGAGGCGAACAGCCGCTGTGCCAGTTGCGGGTAGAAATCCTGGGACCAATGAGCCAAGGCGGTCACCGCCGGGCTATAACGCCATGGATACAACGGCGAAACGATCCCGCCGCCAGCCCAGGAAGATTCCTGCCCAAGCCCGCCGCGCTCCAGCAAGATGACCGCTTGCCCCCGGTCAGCCAGGTTGTATGCGGTCAACAAACCAATCACTCCGCCGCCGACAATCACTACTCGCTGTTGCTTAGCCATCATTTGATCCAGCCGATAAAAAGGGAAAAGCGCGCCCGGCGCCCATTCATCCAGCACTCTCATCACTGCCCCCAGCATGCCTTGAGCGGCATTTGCGGCGTCGCTCCCGGATTGCTTCGCACACCGGTGCTGGTCAAGCTGAATTGGCCGCAGGCGTCGTCCGCCATGACTGAGTCCGCGGCAGGCGTGGCGAGCAGGACAAAATCATGAGGGTTCAATACGGCGCTGATTCTATAGTGATCATTGCCTGTACTGACGCCGCTTGCATCAATAAAAGTGCCGTTGCGAGTGTAAAAACGCTCCAGATGTTGAGCGTGCTCGCTCAGCAGCGCGACGACTTGCACCCGATACACCTTTTTCACCTGGCCGGTATATCCGGGGTAAGCGATCCCGGCCAGCAACGCGATGATCGCCACCGCGATCAACAATTCGATCAGGGTAAAGCCCTGGCTATCCATGCCCATTGAATTGCTCCTTATTGAAGTTGCCGCCATAAGACTCGCCGAAACCTCGCGCCGTCGCCCTCCTCCACCCGCGCATACACGGTCTCAAGCACCGTGCGCGACTGGCCACCCAGCCCCACGGCCGTCACCCGGAAGAGCGCAGCCGGTGTGAGCGGCGGTAAATGCGCCAGGCCCATCCCCACCCCCAGGGATTGAACGCCATACACCCCGTCCTTGAACGCCACCCAATTCACCGCCGAGACCGGATTTGGCCCAGGGCCAACCACCGAAAATGCATCAGCGGGCGGCGCGCAGTTGATGATCGAGTGGCAAAGTGGCAGCGCAAGCCCGCCCCTGCGCACCGCCGACTCCCCCAGCCGCAGGCCACTTTCGGCCGTCTGGAACGATTGATTACGTTGCCACAGGCTACTGGCGACCTTCTGCTGAGAGATCGCGCCCTGCATTGATGACAACCCCACCAGTGACAACAACAGCAGAAATACCAGGCTGATCAGCAATACCATCCCGGCCTGGCGCACAGCGTTCCCCCCCATCGAGATCATCGTCCTACGCCAGCCGGTTGCGCAGTGCGGCCACGACGCTGTAGGCCTGATCCTTCACTCGTCCGGTCGGGTCACGCAGGGTCATGCGGATGCGCACGCTGCGGATCAACGATGCGTCGGCCGGGTGGCTGTCGTAGCGCGCCACGTCCGTCGATTCAGGCCTGGCCGCTACCCCGAAACTGATCTCGAAGGCCCGCACGTTATCTATCAGCACTGCCTTGGCCGGTACCGACGGGGTACTGATCTTCAACTGCCCCGCCTCATAGGTGTAGGTGAGCTCACGGATGGCAAACCGAATCTGGCCGGGCGCGATCGCAGGCGGTGCGCCGGCGTGAGCCTGTGCCGCGTCCTTGCAGTCGGACACCACCGTCCAGTCTGGCTTGCCGGCACCGTCGCCGGCATTGGCGGTCACCAGCGTCAGTGACGTCGCGCTTGCCGACATTTCCCAGTCAATCGGCCGATCAAAGGTCGCCGGGGCATTGTCGATAAAAGCCGGGGCCAAACACCCCAGCATGCCTGCCTGGCGAATATCCAGGACCAACTTGCTCAGGACGAATCGGGCATCATCCTGCAGCACCATAGCGGCCTGCTGGCTGGCCTGGGTCAGCCGCGAACCGATCAGCACCTGGCTTGCGCCAAGGATCAGCACCAGCCCGACAGCCAGCGCCAGCAGCAACTCCACCAACCCGAAACCACGTGCAGGACGGATCATTGCAAGCTGCCTTGGCCATTGGCGATACGGCTGGTCAGGGTGAAGGTTTGCCGCGCACCCAGGCTGCTCGCCGCCCGGGTGTCCGCCCAACTGATGCTGATAGTGACTTCATTGCCGCTGACCGCCACGGCACCTTTGGCGTCCTTGCCGGCAAAACCTGTGATATTGGCTTCGAAATCATGCAAGTCCAGGTCGCGCACGCTGGCGGTCGAGGTGCTGGGCGGCGCGCGCTCGGCTTGGGCCCAGGCGTAATCGACCCCGGCATTGGCGCGAATTCGATCGAGCATGTCGTAGGCAATGAAACTGGCCTGGCTGGTCATCCGTGCACTGTCAGTGTATTTGAGCGCGTTGAGCTGGATAGCCGCGGCACCCAGCAGCCCGAGAGCCAGGACCAGTACCGCTACCAGTACCTCGATCAGGGTCATGCCGGATTGAGGTCGAAGAACTGCGCGTAGAAATAAGGTGTTCCGGCAGAAAGGCATTACCGTCGTCATCCATGTCGAAGGCCTTAGAAAAACAGCAGAACCCTGCTGCACGCCCCCAAGACTAGCGCCGGTTTTTGGCGGCTGCCGCTATCGGAACAAAGGGAAATACATTGGACGTAAAGGCCATCATTCAACATCAGGGCCCAAACGCTATACCTATGCCTGTCACTTGAAGATCAACCCGCATCCACGGAGGGGCGCACATGACACAACGAGGGTTCACCTTGATTGAATTACTGCTGGGGCTGGTCGTGACGGGCGTCCTGGCGCAACTGGCCCTACCCGGCTTCAAGGGGTTGCTGGCATCGCAGCAGCAACAAAGCGTGGCCCAGTCACTGGCCGACGGGCTGCGTTATGCGCGCACGGAGGCGATCACACGCAGTCGTGCAGTGGTCATCCACGCGCGGGAGCAAGACTGGAGCCAAGGGTGGCGGGTGATCCTGGATATCAGTGGTCGCGGCCATCTGGATGACGAGAATCCGGTGCTACTGGAGCGACAGGACAGCGGGCGTGTGCCGATGGCAGGTAATGGCCCGGTCAGCAGCCAGGTCCGTTTCAACGCTTTGGGAGAACCGGTGTTTGCCGGCGGCGGGTTTCGTGCCGGCACCGTGCATGTGTGCGACACGATGCACGCGCAGAGCCTGTATCAGGTGGTGCTGGCGCCGAGCGGGCGTGTCAGCCTGCGCAGTGACAAGACCGAGCAGGCATTATGCCGCGGTTAATCAAGCCGCCAGGGGTTCAGAGCAGCGAGCGCACCCGCAATTCCTTGGGCATCGAAAACGTAATATTTTCTTCGCGCCCCGCCAATTCATCGGCGCCGGTGGCCCCCCAGGCGTGCAATTGCTGGATGACGCCACGCACCAGGACTTCCGGGGCCGAGGCGCCCGCCGTGATGCCGATGCGCTCGACGCCGTCGAACCAGCTACGCTGCATATCCTCGGCGCCGTCGATCAGGTACGCCGGTGTCGCCATACGCTCGGCCAGCTCTCGCAAGCGATTGGAGTTGGAGCTATTGGGGCTGCCGACCACCAGCACTACATCACACTCATCGGCCAGTTGCTTGACCGCGTCCTGGCGGTTTTGCGTGGCGTAGCAGATGTCGTCTTTGCGTGGGCCGCCAATGGCCGGGAATCGCGTGCGCAGCGCATCGATAACGCGACTGGTGTCGTCCATGGACAAGGTAGTCTGGGTAACGAACGCCAAGCGCTCCGGGTTCTGCACGTGCAAGTTGGCGACGTCTTTTTCGTCTTCCACCAGATAGATGGCGCCGCCATTGCTGGCGTCGTACTGGCCCATGGTGCCTTCGACTTCCGGATGACCGGCGTGGCCGATCAGAATGCACTCACGACCATCACGGCTGTAGCGCGCCACCTCGATGTGCACCTTGGTCACCAGCGGGCATGTGGCATCGAACACTTTCAGGCCACGGCCGGACGCTTCGGTGCGCACCGCCTGGGAAACACCGTGGGCACTGAAGATAACGATGACATCGTCAGGCACCTGGTCGAGTTCTTCGACGAAGATGGCGCCGCGAGCACGCAGATCTTCAACCACGAATTTGTTGTGAACGACTTCATGCCGCACGTAAATCGGCGGCCCGAAAACTTCCAGGGCGCGGTTGACGATTTCGATCGCCCGGTCCACACCGGCACAGAAGCCACGGGGGTTGGCGAGTTTGATTTGCATGCTGTGCCTCGTGTCTTGCCATGTAGGAGCGAGCTTGCTCGCGAAAATTTCACAGGCACCGCGATCATGCAGGATGCCAGGATTATCGTTGAAGACCTTCGCGAGCAAGCTCGCTCCTACAATAGGCTGAAATCGTCAGTTAGAGCGCTTTGACGTTGATGATCTCGACGTCAAAGGTCAGTGTCTTGCCGGCCAACGGATGGTTGAAGTCGATGGTCACTTGCGTGTCATCGAAGGCTTTGACCACACCGGGCAATTCCGTATTCGCCGCATCATTGAAGATCACCAGCAGGCCTTCCGACAGGTCCATGCCTTCGAACTGCGAACGCGCGATGATCTGCACATTTTGCGGGTTGGGCTGGCCGAAGGCGTTTTCCGGCAGAATCTGCAGGGTACGCTTATCGCCGGCCTTGAAGCCGAACAGAGCCGCTTCAAACCCCGGCAACAGGTTGCCGTCACCGACCTTGAAGGTAGCAGGGGCTTTGTCGAAGGTGCTGTCGACCGTGTCGCCATTCTCCAGGCGCAATGCGAAATGCAAAGTGACTTCCGTGTTCTGGCCGATGCGTTGCTCAGCCAATACCTGATCAGTCATTGACGGTCTCTCCGGTTTTCTTGCTCTTGAACATGTCCAGCGCCAGCATGATTGCACCGACGGTGATAGCGCTGTCGGCGAAGTTGAACGCCGGGAAGTAATGGCGGTTCTGCCAATGCACCAGGATGAAGTCGATCACATGGCCCAGGGCAATGCGGTCGTACAGGTTACCCAGCGCGCCGCCCAGCACCAGTGCCAGCGCGATCGCCAGCCAGGTGTCGTCCCGGCCCAGGCGCTTGAGCCAGACCACCAGCACCGCACTGACCACAACGGCGATCAGCGCGAACAGCCAGCGCTGCCAGCCACCGCCATCGGCGAGGAAGCTGAAAGCGGCGCCGGTGTTGTAGGCCAGGGTCCAACTGAAGTAATCCGGGATCACCACGATTTGCTGGAACATCTCCAGGCTGCCTTCGAAATGAGCCTTGCTGACCTGGTCGATGACCAGGACCAGCACGCTCAATACAAGCCAGCCAAGACGCCCGAAACGACTGGCAGAGTTAGGCATAGTGACGAACCTCGCCTTCGCCGCTGATGTTATCAACGCAACGACCGCAGATTTCCGGATGCTCGGGGTTCACGCCGACATCTTCACGGCAGTGCCAGCAACGGGCGCATTTAGGGAAGGCCGACTTGACCACCTTGAGCTTCAAGCCCGGCACATCGGTCGCCACGGCATCTGCCGGAGCGTGGGCGAAGGGGGCCAGGCTTGCGGTGGAGGTGATCAACACAAAGCGCAGTTCGTTGCTCAGCTTGGCGAGGTCGGCGGTCAGGCCGTCCTCGGCAAACAGGGTGACTTCGGCTTGCAGGTTGCCACCCACGGCCTTGGCCGCGCGCTGCACTTCCAGCTCCTTGTTCACCGCAACCTTCACGGCCATCACGCCTTCCCAGTACTCGCGGCCCAGTTCGAAGTCGGCCGGCAGTTCGGTCAAGCCTTCGTACCAGGTGTTGAGCATGACGGACTCGTTACGCTCACCCGGCAGGTACTCCCACAATTCGTCGGCGGTGAACGCGAGGATCGGTGCGATCCAGCGCACCAGCGCTTCGCTGATGTGGTACAGCGCGGTCTGCGCCGAGCGGCGCGCCTTGCTGTTGGCACCGGTGGTGTACTGGCGGTCCTTGATGATGTCGAGGTAGAAACCACCGAGCTCCTGCACGCAGAAGTTGTGGATCTTGGAGTAGACATTCCAGAAGCGGTACTCGCCGTAGTGTTCCTGCAACTCGCGCTGCAGCAACAGAGCGCGGTCCACGGCCCAACGGTCGAGGGCGAGCATGTCTTCGGCCGGCAGCAGGTCGGTGGCCGGGTTGAAACCGGTCAGGTTCGACAGCAGGAAGCGCGCGGTATTACGGATGCGACGGTAGGCATCGGCGCTGCGGGCCAGGATCTGGTCGGAGACGGCGATCTCGCCCGAGTAATCGGTCGAAGCGACCCACAGACGCATGATATCGGCGCCCAGGGTCTCGTTGATCTTTTTCGGCTCGATCACGTTCTTCAACGACTTGGACATCTTGCGGCCGTTTTCGTCGACGGTGAAGCCGTGGGTCAACAGCTCCCGGTACGGCGCGTGGTTGTCGATGGCGCAACCGGTCAGCAGCGACGAGTGGAACCAGCCACGGTGCTGGTCCGAACCTTCCAGGTACAGGTCGGCACGCGGGCCGGTCTCGTGGCCCATCGGGTGCGAACCGCGCAGCACGTGCCAGTGGGTGGTGCCCGAGTCGAACCATACGTCGAGGGTGTCGCTGATCTTGTCGTACTGCGGCGCTTCATCACCGAGCAGTTCGGCAGCGTCCATCTTGAACCAGGCTTCGATGCCTTCCTGCTCAACGCGCTGGGCCACGACCTCCATGAGTTCGACGGTGCGCGGGTGCAGTTCGCCGCTTTCCTTGTTCAGGAAGAACGGGATCGGCACGCCCCAGTTACGCTGGCGGGAGATGCACCAGTCCGGACGGTTGGCGATCATCGAGTGCAGGCGCGCCTGGCCCCAGGCCGGGACGAACTTGGTGCCTTCGACGGCCTTGAGCGAGCGTATGCGCAGGGTTTCGCCGCGGGTCGGCTCTTTGTCCATGCCGATAAACCACTGCGCGGTGGCGCGGTAGATCAACGGGGTCTTGTGGCGCCAGCAGTGCATGTAGCTGTGCTTGATAGTTTCGGTGTGCAACAGCGAACCGACTTCGCGCAACTTGTCGATGATCGGCTCGTTGGCCTTGAAGATGAACTGGCCGCCGAAGAACTCCAGCGACGGCGCGTACACGCCATTGCTCTGCACCGGGTTGAGGATGTCGTCGTTGACCATGCCGTAGGCTTTGCAGGTCACGAAGTCGTCCACACCGTAGGCAGGCGCGGAGTGAACCACGCCGGTGCCGGAACCCAGTTCGACGTAGTCAGCCAGGTACACCGGCGACAGGCGGTCGTAGAACGGATGACGGAAGGTGATCAGTTCCAGCGCGGAGCCGGTAGTGGTGGCGATCACCGAACCTTGCAGCTCGTAACGCGCCAGGCACGACTCGACCATTTCTTCGGCCAGCACCAGCAGGCGATCGCCAACGTCCACCAGCGCGTAGGTGAACTCGGGGTGCACGTTCAGCGCCTGGTTGGCCGGGATGGTCCATGGCGTGGTGGTCCAGATCACGATGGCCGCCGGCTTGGCCAGCGATGCCAGGCCAAAGGCCTCGGCGAGCTTGGCCTCATCGGCAACCGGGAAGGCCACGTCGATGGTCGAGGACTTCTTGTCCTCGTACTCGACTTCCGCCTCGGCCAGGGCCGAACCGCAGTCAAAGCACCAGTTCACGGGCTTGAGGCCCTTGAACACGAAACCGCCCTTGACGATTTCGGCCAGGGCGCGGATTTCACCGGCCTCGTTCTTGAAGTTCATGGTCTTGTACGGGTTGTCCCACTCGCCCAGGACACCCAGGCGGATGAATTCGGACTTCTGCCCTTCGATCTGCTCGGTGGCGTAGGCACGGCACAGTTCGCGGGTTTTATCCGCGCCCAGGTTCTTGCCGTAGGTCACTTCGACTTTGTGTTCGATCGGCAGGCCGTGGCAGTCCCAACCCGGGACATACGGCGCGTCGAAGCCCGACAGGGTTTTCGAACGCAGGATCATGTCCTTGAGAATCTTGTTCAGCGCGTGACCGATGTGAATGGTGCCGTTGGCGTAAGGAGGGCCGTCGTGCAGGACGAACTTCGGACGATCCTTGCCAATTTCGCGCAACTTTCCGTACAGGCCAATACTGTCCCAGCGCTGCAGGATCTGCGGTTCGCGCTGTGGCAGGCCGGCCTTCATTGGGAAGGCGGTGTCCGGAAGGTTTAGCGTGGCTTTATAGTCGGTCATTTAAGGCTCTTCGGTTAGCGATGGGCGCTAGGTGCGGCTAGTGCACGGGCGGCGGCGACATCCGCATTGATCGCCGTTTTCAACGCCTCAAGGGAGGCGAAACGCTGCTCTTCACGCAGCTTCTGGTGGAAAACCACCGTTAAACGCCGGTCATACAAGTCACCGGCAAAATCCAAAAGATGAACTTCCAGGTGGGCCTTGCCATCACCTGCAACCGTGGGCCTGACGCCTATGTTGGCGACTCCCGGCCACGATTGGCCGTCGATATCGACACTCACCAGGTAAACCCCGGTCAGCGGCACACGACGGCGCTTGAGTTGCACGTTGGCGGTTGGCGTACCCAGTTGGCGCGCCAGCTTCTGGCCGTGCAGTACCCGCCCGGCAATGCGGAACGGGCGACCGAGCAAACGCTCGGCCAAGGCGAAGTCGGCAGCGGCCAGGGCGTTACGCACCTGGGTACTGCTCACGCGCAGGCCGTCCAGTTCGACGGTTTGCGCGGCTTCGACGGTAAAACCCTGGTTGACGCCGGCGTGTTGCAGGAAATCGAAATCGCCGACGCGGTCGCAACCGAAACGAAAGTCGTCGCCGACCTCCAAATGCTGCACGCCGAGACCATCGACGAGGATGCGGTCGACAAACTCGGCAGCGCTAAGGCTTTGCAGACGCTGGTTGAAAGCCAGGCAGAGGACGCGGTCTACGCCTTCTTCAGCCAACAGTTGCAGCTTGTCTCGCAGGCGGGCCAGCCGGGCCGGTGCCGTTTCCGGGGTGAAGAACTCCCGCGGCTGCGGCTCAAAAATCACCACGCAGCTGGGCACGCCCAACTCGACCGCACGCTCGCGCAGCCTGGCCAGGATAGCCTGGTGGCCACGGTGAACACCGTCAAAGTTGCCAATAGTGGCGACGCAGCCCCGGTGCTCGGGGCGCAGGTTGTGGAGACCTCGAACCAGCTGCATAACGCGCTTCTTGCTCATAAAGTGGTCGATTATAACCACACCCGGCCCCGGACGACAGGCAACACCGCAGGCCAAATGGATCGATTCGATAAAACAGCCGTTTTATCGCGGCAAACTCTCTACCCCAGCGACTTGCGATTGAAATCGCGCAGGCGGAAACCCTGCAGCAGCAACATCCCGAAGTACACCACCACGCCAGCCACTACCAGCACGCCCAGGCGCATGAAGCGCTCCAGCATATGGCCCTGGTCCCAGGCCGGCATCACGTGCATCAGCCCAATCAACACGGCCGACATCGCGGCGACCGCCACCAGCAACTTGAGGGTGAACGCCCCCCAGCCAGGCTGCGGCTGGTACATCTGCTGCTTGCGCAGTTGATAAAACAGCAGGCCGGCATTGATACAGGCACCGGCACTGATCGCGAGCGCCAGGCCGGCATGGGCCAGCGGGCCGATAAACACCAGGTTGAGCAGTTGCGTGACGACCAGTGTGAAAATCGCGATCTTCACCGGTGTGCGGATGTTTTGTTGGGCATAGAAGCCCGGCGCCAGCACTTTGATCACGATAATGCCGAGCAAACCCACGGAGTAAGCCACCAGAGCATGCTGGGTCATCAGGGCGTCGTGCGCATCGAATTGCCCGTATTGAAACAGCGAGACCGTCAGGGGTTCGGCCAGGATTCCCAGGGCCAGGGAGCATGGCAGCACCAGCAGGAAGCACAGGCGCAGGCCCCAGTCGAGAATGCGCGAGTATTCCTGGCGGTCCTTGCTCGCATAGGTGCGCGCCAGGGTCGGCAGCAAAATGGTGCCCAAGGCCACCCCGAGCACGCCGGACGGCAATTCCATCAGGCGGTCGGCGTAGTACATCCACGACACCGACCCGGACACCAGCAACGACGCGAACGCCGTATTGATGATCAGGGAGATCTGACTCACCGACACGCCGAGGATAGCCGGCAGCATATTGCGCATCACGCGCCAGACGCCGGTGTCCTTGAGGTTCAGCCGGGGCAGTACAAGCATGCCGATCTTTTTCAAATGCGGCAGTTGGTAGAGCAATTGTGCCAGGCCGCCAGCCAGGACGGCCCACCCCAGGGCCATTACCGGCGGATCGAAGTACGGCGTAAGGAACAGCGCGAAGATAATCATGCTGACATTAAGCAGCGTCGGCACGAAGGCCGGCACCGAGAAACGGTTCCAGGTATTGAGAATCGCCCCGGCGAGCGATGACAGCGAGATCAGCAATATATAAGGAAAGGTCACGCGCAGCAGATCAGTGGTCAGTGCGAACTTTTCCGGGGTATTGGCAAAGCCGGGAGCCGTGGCCCAGATCACCCAGGGCGCGGCGAGCATGCCGAGCACGGTCACCAGCATCAACACCAGCGTCAGAAGGCCCGAGACATAGGCGATAAAGGTGCGGGTCGCCTCCTCCCCCTGCTGCGTCTTGTATTCGGCCAGGATCGGCACGAAGGCCTGGGAAAACGCGCCTTCGGCGAAAATCCGGCGCAACAGGTTGGGCAGTTTAAAGGCAATGAAGAAGGCATCCGTGGCCATACTGGCGCCAAAAATGCGTGCCAGCAGGGTGTCACGCACAAACCCCAAAACCCGGGAAATCATCGTGATAGAGCTGACGGCGGCCAACGATTTGAGCAGATTCATTGAAAGAGTTTGCGCCTATAGATAAAGAGCAGGCGAACAAAGCGCCTACTTATGCGATACTGCGCGCCTGCAACAGCACAGCGCCAAAGCTCGCGAGTTTACAGGTCAAGCGCCGGAAATAAATCACCCGCCTCTTCAGATCGACCACTCAGCAGTTCGCATCAGCCGCCCTTGACAACCCATCAAGTCATCGGCATGATTCGCGGCCTATTTTGTTTGCTATTTCCTAAAAAGTCTTTCGAGGAGCTCGACGGTGGCCAACACACCTTCCGCCAAAAAACGTGCAAAACAGGCTGAGAAGCGTCGCAGCCACAACGCCAGCCTGCGTTCCATGGTTCGTACCTACATCAAGAATGTAGTTAAAGCCATCGACACCAAAGACGCTGAAAAAGCTCAAGCTGCTTACGTTCTGGCCGTGCCAGTTATCGACCGTATGGCCGATAAAGGCATCATCCACAAGAACAAGGCCGCTCGTCATAAGAGCCGCCTGAATGGCCACATCAAGGCTCTGAACGTTGCTGCTGCAGCCTAAGTGGTAACAACTGCCACGCGACCTCAGGTTGCGTACAGTTAAGAAATGCCCCGTACCGAAAGGTCCGGGGCATTTTTGTTTTCTGGAATACACAGATCAAAATGTGGGAGGGGGCTTGCCCCCGATAGCGGTGTATCAGTAAGAAATACTTTGACTGACACACCGCCATCGGGGGCAAGCCCCCTCCCACATTTGGATTGCGGTGAATTTCAGATAAAAAAACGCCCCGAACCAGTCGGGGCGTTTTTGCTACCGATTGATCAAACCACAATCAATGGTGATGACCGCCTTCACCGTGGACGTGGCCATGAGCCACTTCTTCTTGGGAAGCGTCGCGAATGGCAACGATCTTCACCTGGAAGTTCAGGCGCTGGCCAGCCAGAGGGTGGTTACCGTCAACGGTCACGTCGTCGCCGTCCAGATCGCGGATGGTCACGATCTGCATTTGGCCGTCCGGCGCGGAAGCGTGGAACTGCATGCCGACTTCCAGCTCATCAACACCTTCGAACATGCTGCGGCTCAAGGTGCTGACCAGTTCGGCGGAGTATTCGCCGTAGGCATCTTCAGGTTCTATGGCAACGGTCAGTTCATCACCAACCGCCTTGCCTTCCAGCGCCTTTTCCAGGCCTGGGATGATGTTACCCGCGCCTTGCAGGTAGACCAGCGGCGCGCCGCCGGCTGAGCTGTCGATGACCTCACCAGCGTCGTTGGTCAGGGTATAGTCGATGGAGACAGCCTTGTTAGCGGCGATCGTCATGGGGCGAGACCTTTTGCATAAGAATGAAGAACGGACAAGTCTAAACAAGGATTTGCCCGAAAGCGAACAGAACCCGGACGGACGGGGCCGACCAACGGTCTCGACGATAACCGGATTCCACCAGGACGACGACCTGCACTGGGTCGCCGAGCTGTCCTGCGGCCACACCCAGCATCTGCGCCACCAGCCGCCGTGGCAGTCGCGCGCCTGGGTGCTCGACCCCGCGCTACGCCTTGAAAAAATAGGCCAACCCTTTGCCTGCGGCTGGTGTGCGCAACAGCACGAATAACGATAACCTTGGCGCCTGATTCGCGGTAGGCGCTCAAGCATAGAGCGCCACCCCAGCCATGCACCTCCAGAGAATTCGCATGCAGACTTTTTTTATCGCGCCCACCGATTTTGGTGTGGGCCTGACCTCCATCAGCCTTGGGCTGGTGCGTACCCTGGAACGAGCCGGGCTGAAAGTCGGTTTTTTCAAACCGATTGCCCAGCCACATCCTGGCGATACCGGCCCTGAGCGCTCCACCGAACTGGTGGCGCGCACCCACGGCCTGAAACCGCCCCACCCCCTGGGCCTGGCCCATGTCGAGCGCATGCTCGGCGACGGCCAGCTGGATGAGTTGCTCGAAGAAATCATCACGCTGTACCAGCAAGCCGCCGTGGGCAAGGATGTGCTGATCGTCGAAGGCATGGTGCCGACCCGCAGCGCCAGTTATGCGGCCCGGGTCAACCTGCACCTGGCCAAGAGCCTGGATGCCGAAGTAATCCTGGTCTCGGCCCCGGAAAACGAAGTGCTCACCGAACTGTCCGGTCGCGTGGAACTGCAGGCGCAATTGTTCGGCGGCCCGAAAGACCCGAAAGTACTCGGCGTGATCCTCAACAAAGTGCGCACCGACGAAAGCATGGAGGCCTTCTCGGCGCGTCTCAAGGAGCACTCGCCGTTGTTGCGCAGCGGTGATTTCCGCCTGCTCGGCTGCATTCCCTACCAGCCCGAACTCAACGCGCCGCGTACCCGCGACGTGGCCGACCTGATGGGCGCGCAGATTCTCAATGCCGGCGACTACGAAACCCGGCGCATGACCAAGATCATCATCTGCGCCCGCACCATGCGCAACACCGTGGAGCTGCTCAAGCCCGGCGTGCTGGTGGTGACACCCGGCGATCGCGACGACATCATCCTCGCCGTCAGCCTGGCTGCAATCAACGGCGTGCCGCTGGCCGGCCTGCTGCTGACCAGCGACACCCTGCCCGACCCGCGCATCATGGACCTGTGCCGCGGTGCGTTCCAGGCCGGGTTGCCGGTGCTGTCGGTGAGCACCGGTTCCTACGACACCGCCAACCAGCTCAATAGCCTCAACAAGGAAATCCCCATCGATGACCGCGAACGTGCGGAGATCATCACCGACTTCGTCGCCAGCCACCTCGATGCGCGCTGGCTGCACCAACGCTGCGGCACACCACGGGAGATGCGCCTGTCACCTGCGGTATTCCGCTACCAGTTGATCCAGCGCGCCCAGGCCGCCAATAAACGCATCGTGTTGCCCGAAGGCAGCGAGCCGCTGACCGTGCAGGCCGCCGCGATCTGCCAGGCGCGGGGCATCGCGCGCTGCGTGCTGCTGGCCAAGCCGGCGGACGTGGAAGCCGTCGCTCGCGCCCACGGCATCGATTTGCCCGAAGGCCTGGAGATTCTCGACCCGGACCTGATCCGCCAGCGCTACGTCGAGCCAATGGTGGCACTGCGCAAGAGCAAGAGCCTGAACGCACCGATGGCCGAGCAGCAGCTGGAAGACACCGTGGTGATCGCCACCATGATGCTCGCCCTGGACGAAGTGGACGGCCTGGTCTCCGGCGTTATCCATTCCACCGCCAACACCATCCGCCCGGCCCTGCAGCTGATTAAAACAGCACCGGGCTGCACCCTGGTGTCGTCGGTGTTCTTCATGTTGTTCCCCGAGCAAGTGCTGGTGTACGGCGACTGTGTGATGAACCCGCACCCCAGCGCTGCGGAGCTGGCGGAAATTGCCTTGCAAAGCGCCGACTCGGCGGCCGCGTTCGGCATCGCCCCGCGCGTGGCGATGATCAGTTATTCCAGCGGCGATTCGGCCAGTGGCGAAGAAGTGGAAAAAGTCCGCGAGGCCACCCTGCTCGCCCACGAACAGCAAAGCTCACTGCTGATCGACGGCCCGCTGCAATACGACGCGGCCGCCAATGAAAGCGTGGCCCGGCAATTGGCGCCCAACAGCCAGGTCGCCGGCAAGGCTACGGTATTCGTGTTCCCCGATCTGAACACTGGCAACACCACCTACAAAGCCGTGCAGCGCAGCGCCGATTGCGTAAGCCTGGGGCCGATGCTCCAAGGCTTGCGCAAACCGGTCAACGACCTGCCACGCGGCGCCCAGGTGGATGACATCGTATACACCATCGCCCTCACCGCGATCCAAGCCGCCAACCGACCTATGGATATCTAAATGCTGGATTTTCTACCTGCCGCCGTGCGCGGGGTAATCGCTTCCCTGCTGCTGGCGCTGAACACGATCCTGCTGTGCTCGTTCCTGTTTATCGTCGCGCTGTTCAAGGCGCTGCCCTTCGCCAAGCGCTTCAGCGAATGGCTGATGAATCACACCCACGAGGCCTGGGTCACCAACAACAAGGGCTGGATGAACCTGGTACGGCGCACACGCTGGCACCTGAGCGGCCTTGAAGGCCTGGATTATCAGCATTCCTATCTGGTGACCAGCAACCACCAGAGCTGGGTCGACATCATGGTGCTGCAATACGTACTCAATCGGCGGATTCGCCCGCTGAAGTTCTTTCTCAAACAGGAACTGATCTGGGTGCCGGTGATTGGCCTGGCGTGGTGGGCCCTGGGCTTTCCGTTCATGAAGCGCTACAGCAAGGCGTACCTGGAAAAACACCCGGAAAAGAAAGGCAAGGACCTGGAAACCACGCGCAAGACCTGTGCGAAGTTTCGCGACAACCCGGTGGGCATCTTCAACTTCGCCGAAGGCACGCGGTTCACGCCGGGCAAGCATGCGCAACAGAATTCACCGTTTCGCTATCTGCTCAAGCCCAAGGCCGGCGGAATCGCGTTTGTGCTGGATGCCATGGGTGAGCAATTGAAGTCACTGGTGAATGTGACCATTCACTACCCTGGCGGGCGTCCGGGGTATTGGGACTTACTGTGCGGGAATGTGAAGGACGTGGTGGTGCAGTTCGAAGAAGTGCGGATTCCGGCCGAGTTTATTGGCAGGAATTATGAGCAGGATGGGGAGTATCGGTTGGCGTTCCAGGGTTGGATCAACCAGCTGTGGGAAGACAAGGATGCATTGCTGGACAAGCTGCACACCGATTTCCCAGACAAAAGATAATCAAAATGTGGGAGGGGGCTTGCCCCCGATTGCGGTGTGCCAGTCAAAAGATGCAGTGACTGACACTCAGCAATCGGGGGCAAGCCCCCTCCCACATTTGACCGAGTACTGGCTTAGATCGCGCCACGCTGGCGCAACAACTCCAGCACCTGCTTGACGCTGTCTTCCAGCGACAGGCTCTGGGTGTCGATCACCAGATCGGCATTCAACGGCACGTCGTACGGGAACGACTCGCCCGGGATGTTATCGCCACCGGCAGCGTACAAGCCTTGCGGATCACGCTCGGCACACACCAGCGGCGAAGCCTGCACATAGACGGTCAGCAGACGGTCAGCACCAATCAACGCCTTCGCCTGCTCACGGCCTTCGGCATCCGGGGCGACGAACGCAGCCAGGGTCAGCAAGCCAGCCTCGTTGAACTGGCGCGCCACGTGAGCGGCGCGGCGCCAGTTTTCGGTACGCCCGGCGCGGTCCTGCGGCAGACCTTTGTTCAGGTCGTGACGCAAGTTCTGGCCGTCCAGTACAAACACCGCACGCCCCATGTCGAACAGCTTGCGCTCGACCGCATAAGCCAAGGTGCTCTTGCCGGCGCCGGACAGGCCGCTGAACAACACGGTGGCTGGCTGCTGGCCGAAGCGCAGGGCACGTTCTTCGGTAGCCACATGCGCGAGGCTGCCGTGCTGCGCAGAACCGCCATGATTGACCGGTGGCGCGATGATCATGCCCGCAGCCACAGTGCCATTGGTCAAACGGTCGATGACGATGAAGGCGCCCGTGGTGCGGTTGCTGTCATAGCCATCCAGCGCAATGGCGGCATCGAGACTGACCTTGACCCGACCAATTTCATTCAACTGCAGGGAACTGGCCGGGCCTTCGGCCAGGGTGTTCACGTCCACACGGTGCACGATGCTGGTGATGGAACCCGGCACGTAGCTGGTGGCGCGCTTGATGTCATATTTCTTGCCCGGCAGCATCGGCTCTTCGGCCATCCACACCAGCATGGCGTCGAAGGCGTCGGTCACTTGCGGCACGTTGTCGGCGTGTACCAGCAGGTCGCCACGGGAGATATCGATCTCGTCTTCCATGGTCAGCGTCACCGCCTGACCGGGACCTGCGTGCTCCAGCTCGCCCTCGAACGTGACGATGGATTTGACGCGGCTGCTCTTGCCCGACGGCAGCACCACGACTTCGTCGCCCTTGTGCACGATGCCGCTGGCCAGGGTGCCGGCAAAACCACGAAAGTTCAGGTTCGGGCGGTTGACGTACTGCACCGGGAAACGCAGGTCGGTGTAGTTGCGGTCGTTGGCGATCTCGACGGTTTCGAGGATCTCCATCAGCGACTGGCCGGTGTACCAGGGCGACCGCTCGCTCTTGTTCACCACGTTGTCACCCTTGAGCGCCGACATCGGCACAAAGGCCAGGGTGCTCGGCTTGAAGGCGATGCCGTCGGCAAACTTCAGGTAATCGGCCTTGATCGACTCGAACACGCGCTGGTCAAAGCCGTTGATGTCCATCTTGTTGACGGCAACCACGATGTGCTTGATGCCCAGCAGCGAGGCAATGAAGCTGTGGCGCCGGGTCTGGGTCTGCACGCCGTAGCGGGCGTCGATCAGGATGATCGCCAGGTCACAGGTGGACGCACCGGTGGCCATGTTGCGGGTGTACTGCTCGTGGCCTGGGGTGTCGGCGATGATGAATTTGCGCTTGGCGGTGGAGAAGTAGCGGTAGGCGACATCAATGGTGATGCCTTGCTCACGCTCGGCCTGCAGGCCGTCGACCAGCAAGGCCAGGTCGATGTCATTGCCGGTGGTGCCGGATTTCTTCGAATCGCGGGTGATGGCTTCCAGGTGATCTTCGTAGATCATCTTGGAGTCGTGCAGCAGGCGCCCGATCAGGGTGCTCTTGCCGTCGTCGACGTTGCCACAGGTCAGGAAGCGCAACATTTCCTTGCGCTCGTGCTGGCCCAGATAGGCGAGGATGTCCTCGCTGATCAAATCAGATTGATGGCTCATTGGGTTCAAGCTCCGAGCTGTAAGCTTCAAGCGGCAAGCTTGTCGGCGTACAGCTAGTCAGAAATTTTGTTGATCAGGGCGCAAAGCATTTTAGACAGCTCGCGAGTTTCTGTAATCCAGTTGGCAGCCAGCGGTTGAGCGATGTAAGCGATGTCGCTGCCGATGAGAATCTGCGTACGCAACTCTCCACAAGAAGCCTTAGCAATCCAAAGAAAACGGACCTTCTCTTTGGCACTGCAACGCTCCATGCCTTCAGCAATGTTGGAGGGCACCGAAAGTGCCGAGCGGGTAATCTGATCCTTGAAACCAAAATCCCGACACTGCGCAAACTCTCGATAAATTCCCACCGCCAGACATTTGCTTCTCTGCCAAACAACCAACTTCTCGAAATCCATTACGAGTCACTCAATAGCGGCTCGCAACAACCGGCTGCAAGCACCAAACTGCAAAATTACGCATACCGCCTTTAACTTGCAGCTTGCCGCTTGTAACTCGAAGCTTAAAAGTACCCTTGACGTTTTTTATCTTCCATCGAGCCTGCGCCATCGTGGTCGATGACCCGGCCCTGGCGCTCGGAAGTTCGCGTCAGGAGCATTTCCTGAATAATGTCCGTCAGCGTCTCGGCTTCGGACTCCACCGCGCCCGTCAACGGGTAGCAGCCAAGGGTGCGGAAACGGACTTTCTTTTTGACGATGCGGGCTTTGTCTTCGTCGGACAGGTGCTCGAGGATGCGGTCGTCGTCGATCATGATCAACGTGCCGTTCTTCTCGATCACGTCGCGCTCGGCGGCGAAATACAACGGCACGATCGGTATGCCTTCCAGGTAGATGTACTGCCAGATGTCCAGCTCGGTCCAGTTGGACAGCGGGAACACGCGGATCGACTCGCCCTTGTTGACGTTGCCGTTGTAGACGTTCCACAGCTCCGGGCGCTGGTTCTTCGGGTCCCAGCGGTGCTTGCTGTCGCGGAATGAATACACGCGCTCTTTGGCACGGGATTTCTCTTCATCGCGACGCGCGCCGCCAAAGGCAGCGTCGAAACCATGCTTGTCCAGGGCCTGCTTGAGGCCTTCGGTCTTCATGATGTCGGTGTGCTTGGCGCTGCCGTGGGTGAACGGGTTGATGCCCTGCGCCACACCGTCAGGGTTGACGTGGGTGATCAGGTCCAGGCCCAGCTCCTCGACCATTTTGTCGCGGAACCTGTACATCTCCTGGAATTTCCAGCGGGTGTCGACGTGCATCACCGGAAACGGCAATTTGCCCGGGAAGAAGGCCTTGCGTGCCAGGTGCAGCATCACGGCGGAGTCTTTACCGATCGAGTAGAGCATCACCGGGTTGTCGAACTCGGCGGCGACCTCGCGGATGATGTGGATGCTTTCCGCCTCCAGCTGTTTCAGATGCGTCAGTTTGTCGACCATGGCTACTCACGGAAAAACGATCTTGTGGACGGCCAGCGGGCCGTGTTCGAGCGGGGCATGCTAGCACAGCACCTGCTTCTATTCAGGGCGCCAACTAGATCGAAACGGTATATGAATATACCCCTGAGTTTGGCCTCGAGTGTGGAAGGGGGCTTGCCCCCGATAGCGGTGGAACAGTGAAATAGGTGCTGACTGACACACCGCAATCGGGGGCAAGCCCCCTCCCACATTGTGCCCTGCGACAGGTTTAGATCGGGTTGGGGCAATCGATGAACAGATGTTCCAGGGCAAAGCGTCGCGCCAGGTAATCGCCCAGTGCCTGCACGCCATACCGCTCGGTGGCGTGATGGCCGGCGGCGATGAAGCTGATGTCGTTTTCGCGGGCGCTGTGGAAGGTCTGCTCGGACGCTTCGCCGCTGATGAACAAGTCGACGCCCGCGGCAATCGCGTTGTCGATGTAACCCTGGCCGCCTCCGGTGCACCAACCGACGCGGCGGATCATCTCGCCGCCTTCGATCAACAGTGGCTCACGGCCCATCACGTCCTGCACGCGACGGGCAAAGTCGCGCGGTGACAGCGGCTCGGCAAGCGAGCCGACCAGGCCAACGATTTTGGGATTGCCGGGGTCCAGCGGGCCTTCGACGGTGATGTCCAGTTGCCTGGCAAGCTGCACGTTATTGCCTACCTCTGGGTGCAGGTCCAATGGCAGGTGGTAGGCCAGCAGGCTGATGTCGTGCTTGAGCAAGGTTTTCAGGCGGCGCTGCTTCATGCCGGTGACGCAGGGGTTTTCACCCTTCCAGAAATACCCGTGGTGCACCAGGATCAGGTCGGCCTGGGCTTCGACGGCGGCGTCCAGCAGGGCCTGGCTGGCGGTGACGCCGCTGACGATGCGCATCACCTGGGGCCGGCCCTCGACTTGCAGGCCATTTGGGCAGTAGTCGGCGATTTTCAGGCTGCCAAGGTAGCGGTCCGCTTCCTCGACGAGGGTGGTAAGGGGGACGGCCATAAAAGACTCCTAAATATCCGGTTCGCAGGCGTCACAGCCTCGTATAATGCGCGACATTATGGGCGCTCCCGCGCCCCCTGCAACCTGTCAGGACTTACTTGATGCTCAAGGCACTGCGTTTTTTTGGATGGCCATTGCTGGCTGGCGTGCTGATCGCGATGCTGATCATTCAGCGTTATCCCCAGTGGGTGGGCCTGCCCAGCCTGGATGTGAACCTGCAGCAGGCCCCGCAAACCAGTACCGTGGTGCAAGGCCCGGTGACCTATGCGGACGCCGTGGTCATCGCCGCCCCCGCCGTGGTCAACCTGTACACCACCAAGGTCATCAACAAGCCGGCACATCCCCTGTTCGAAGACCCGCAGTTCCGCCGCTATTTCGGTGACAACGGGCCCAAGCAGCGCCGCATGGAGTCCAGCCTCGGTTCCGGGGTGATCATGAGCCCCGAAGGCTACATCCTCACCAATAATCACGTGACCACCGGCGCCGACCAGATCGTGGTGGCCCTGCGTGACGGCCGCGAGACCCTGGCCCGCGTCGTGGGCAGCGATCCGGAAACCGATCTTGCGGTACTGAAGATCGACCTGAAGGACCTGCCGTCGATCACCCTCGGCCGCTCCGACGGCCTGCGCGTCGGTGACGTGGCGCTGGCCATCGGCAACCCGTTCGGCGTCGGCCAGACGGTGACCATGGGCATCATCAGCGCCACCGGGCGTAACCAACTGGGCCTTAACAGCTACGAAGACTTCATCCAGACCGACGCGGCGATCAACCCCGGCAACTCCGGCGGCGCGCTGGTGGACGCCAACGGCAACCTGACAGGCATCAACACGGCGATTTTCTCCAAGTCCGGCGGCTCCCAGGGCATCGGTTTTGCGATTCCGGTGAAGCTGGCGATGGAGGTGATGAAGTCGATCATTGAACACGGCCAGGTGATTCGCGGCTGGCTGGGCATTGAAGTCCAGCCCTTGACCAAAGAGCTGGCCGAGTCGTTCGGCCTGACCGGACGCCCGGGCATCGTGGTCGCGGGGATCTTCCGCGACGGGCCGGCGCAGAAAGCCGGCCTGCAACTGGGCGATGTGATCCTCAGCATCGACGGCGCACCCGCCGGTGATGGCCGCAAGTCGATGAACCAGGTGGCGCGGATCAAGCCGACCGACAAGGTGGCGATCCAGGTGATGCGCAACGGCAAGGAAATCAAGCTGTCGGCGGAAATCGGCCTGCGCCCGCCGCCGGCCACGGCGCCGGTGAAGGAAGAGGAATAAGCGGCAGCGCACCAGTGCCCGTCAGTGGGCGCTGGTGCATTGATATTACCTAGCAATCCCTCTCATTAGACATGTTATATTGTTTCAATATCGACATTGGAACGCTCTATCATGCCGTCTCGAAAGTTTGCGCCCCTGGCCGGGCTGGCCCTGGGTTTGCTGCTCGACCCTGCCTACGCCGAAGAAAACACCCTGGAACTGGACACCATCAGCGTCACCACCGACGCCTATGAGTCGGCGACCGGCCCGGTGCAGGGTTACCGCGCGACCCGCTCCGCCAGCGCCACCAAGACCGATACCGCCCTGCGCGATATCCCGCAATCAATCAGCGTGATTCCCGCCACGGTGCTCAAGGACCTGGGCAGCACCAGCGTGGAACGCGCCCTGGAGTTTGCCGGCGGCGTCTCCAAGCAAAACAATTTCGGCGGCCTGACCCTTTACCAATACAGCGTGCGCGGCTTCACCACCTCCGAGTTCTACCAGGATGGCTTCAGCGCCAACCGCGGCTACCCGAGCACGCCGGACGCGGCGAACATCGAACGCATCGAAGTGCTCAAGGGGCCTGCGGCCAGCCTGTACGGGCGTGGCGACCCCGGCGGCACAGTGAACATCGTCAGCAAGAAACCCCAGCCCGAGGCCTTCACCACGTTGCAAACCAGCGCGGGCAGCTGGGATCGCTACCGCACCGCACTGGACGTGAATACGCCGCTGGACAATGAGGGCCGCGTGCTGTCACGCGTGAACCTGGCGGTTGAAGACAACCACAGTTTTCGCGATCACGTGGACGCCAAGCGAGTGTTCGTCGCACCGTCCTTCAGCTGGCAACTGGACCCGGACACCAGCCTGCTGGTGGAAAGCGAGTTCGTGCGCCACAACTCCACGTTTGACCGCGGCATGGTCGCCAACACCGGCATGTCCCGCTCCACGTTCCTCGGCGAGCCCGACGACGGCAATATCCGCAACCACAACAACCGCATCCAGGCGGCACTCGAGCATCACCTCAACGATGCCTGGAAGCTGCGCCTGGCCAGTCATTACAAACAAGGCAGCCTGTGGGGCGACGCGTCGGAAAGCCGTGCGCTGAATGCCGATGGCCACACCGTCAACCGTCTCTACCGCGAGCGCTCAACCGGTTGGCACGACAGCATCACCCAACTGGAACTGCGCGGCCTGTTTGATATTGGCAGCTGGCAGCATGAATTACTGCTCGGCACCGAATACGAGGACTACCGCAAGAAGGAACGGGTGACCGCCATAGGCGGCAGCCACTACCCCATTGATCTCTACAACCCGGTGTACGGCCAGCCAAAACCCAATGGCACGCGCACCGGCACCGATTTCTTCGAGCAGACCCAAAGCCATGCGCTGAACCTGCAAGACCAGATCGTCTTCACCGACCGCCTGCGCGGCATGGTGGGCGCGCGCTTCGAGCATTTCGAACAGAGCACCGACGACTTCACCCGCAACCATGCCAAAAGCCGGCAAACCCATGACGCCCTCACCCAGCGCGCCGGCCTGCTTTATCAACTCACGCCGCAGGTTGGGGTATTCGCCAATGCCTCCACCTCGTTCAAGCCCAACAGCGGCCTGGATGCCGGTGGCAAGACCTTCAAGCCGGAAGAAGGCGTGGGCTATGAAGTCGGGGTCAAGAGCGAGCTGTTTGACGACCGCCTCAGCGCCACCGTCGCCGCCTTCCATATCGAGAAGGAAAACGTGCTGACCCTCGACCCGGCGACCAACACCAACCGCGCCATGGGCAAGGCGCGCAGCCAGGGCCTGGATGTGCAACTGACCGGGCAGGTCACCGACGCCATCCGCGTGATCGGCGCTTTGGCCTACATCGACGCCGAAGTGACCAAGGGCGATAAGACCCTTCCTGCCGGCAGCCGCATCCTCGGCGTCGCCAAACGCAGCGGCAGTCTGTTGGGGGTGTACGAATTCCAGGACGGCGCGTTGCGCGGTTCCGACCTGGGGGCGGCGTTTACGTATGTGGGTGATCGCTCCGGTGAGGCGGGAACAGGTTTTGAACTGCCCGCTTACCACACCGTCGATCTGCTGGCGCATTACAAGGCGACGGAGAATGTCACCGTGGGGCTGAACCTCAACAACCTGTTCAATGAGAAGTACTACGAGCGGTCCTACAGCAGCTACTGGGTCAACCCGGGCGAACCGCGTAACTTCACCGTCAGCCTTACACTCAATCTATAAACGGGCACCGTACAAATGTGGGAGGGGGCTTGCCCCCGATGGCGGTGTATCAGTCAAACATGCTGAGACTGACACTCTGCTATCGGGGGCAAGCCCCCTCCCACAATTGGATCACCGCAAGGCTTGATTGAGCCGCACAACGTCACCGTCAGCCTGAGCCTTAACCTTTGACAGACATGGGACTCAATGTGGGAGGGGGCTTGCCCCCGATAGCAGTATGTCAGTCTCAACATTTCTGACTGATACACCGCTATCGGGAGCAAGCCCCCTCCCACAATTGGATCACCGCAAGGCGTGATTACAACGTAACCGGCGCTCTTTCGCAGAGGGTATTGAGCGCCTCCGCCCACTGCGGGTCATCGTTCAAGCAGGGCACCAGCACCAACTCTTCGCCCCCCGCCTCACGAAACTGCTCCAGCCCGCGATCACCGATTTCCTCCAGGGTCTCGATGCAATCGGCGACAAACGCGGGGCACATCACCAGCAGTTTTTTCACGCCTTGCTGCGCCAGGGCCTCAAGACGCGCCTCGGTGTAGGGTTCGATCCATTTGGCGCGGCCCAGGCGCGACTGGAACGCCACCGACCACTTGCCGTCCGGCAACCCCAGCCGCTCGGCCACATCGCGGGCAACGCTGAAACATTGCGCGCGGTAACAGGTGGCAAGCACCTCAGGCGAGGCATTCTTGCAGCAATCGGCATCCTTGAAACAATGCTGGCCGGTCGGGTCGAGTTTGGTCAGATGACGCTCGGGCAAGCCGTGGAAACTCAACAACAGATGATCGTAAGCCTGTTCCACATGCGGCCGCACACTTGCGGCCAAGGCATCGAGGTACTCAGGCTGGTCGTAGAACGGCTGCAGGATGGAGAATTGCACCTTCAGTTTCTTGTCGCGCACCACACGCCTGGCTTCCTCTACCACCGTGGTCACGGTGCTGTCGGCAAACTGCGGGTACAGCGGCGCCAGCGTCACGTTCTGAATGCCCTGGGCGGCCAGGCGCGTCAGCACCGTTTCAAGCGAAGGCTCGCCATAACGCATGGCCAGTTCTACGGGGCCTTGGGTCCATTGCGCGGTCATCTGCTGCTGCAGGCGACGGCTGAGGACCACCAGTGGCGAGCCTTCGTGCCACCAGATGGACGCATAGGCATGGGCCGACTGCTCGGGGCGCTTGATCAGGATCAGTGACACCAGCAAGCGACGTACCGGCCACGGCAGGTCGATGACATAAGGGTCCATCAGGAACTGATTGAGGTAGCTGCGCACATCGGCCACCGAAGTGGACTTCGGCGAGCCCAGATTGACCAGTAACAACGCGTGATCGCTCATGCAACATCCTATTTCTAGAGGCGGCCGGACAAGTCGTCCAGGGCCGCACGCAACTCAGTGAACTGGAAAGTGAAACCTGCGGCCAGCAGCCGCTCGGGCAGTGCCTTTTGTCCGCCCAGCAACAAGCCCGATAACTCGCCCAAACCGACCTTCAGCGCAAAGGCCGGCATCGGCATGAACGCCGGGCGGTGCAACACCTGGCCCAACGTCTTGGCAAACTCGCGGTTGCGCACCGGGTGTGGCGCGCAGGCATTATAAGGACCACGGGCGTCAGCCTTGTGCAGAAGAAAATCAATCAGGGCGATTTGATCGCGGATATGCACCCACGGCATCCATTGCCGGCCATTGCCGATCGGCCCGCCCAGCGCCAGTTTGAACGGCAGCAACAGGCGCGACAAAAAGCCGCCCTCGGCCGCCAGCACCAGGCCGGTACGCACCAGCACCACGCGAATGCCCAAGGCCTCGGCACGCGCGGCGGTTTCTTCCCAGGCGATACACAACTGGCTGGGAAAATCATCCTGCACAGGGCCGCTGTCTTCAGTCAATTCGCGCTCGCCGCCATCGCCATACCAGCCCACGGCGGAACCTGAGATCAGCACCGCCGGCTTCTGCTCCAGGCGTTCCAGCCACGCCAGCAGGCTTTCGGTCAGGCTGATGCGACTGCTCCACAACAAGGCCTTGCGCTTGTGGGTCCAGGGACGGTCGGCAATCGGCGCACCGGCAAGGTTGACCACCGCATCCACCGCGCCGATCACGTCCTGCAGGCGCCCAACGCCCAGGACCTGCGCGCCGCAAATACGCGCAACGGATTCGGGTGTACGGCTCAACACGGTCAAGCGATGGCCCTGGGCAAGCCAGTGCCGGCACAGTTGACGGCCGATCAAGCCGGTACCGCCGGTCAGCAAAATATGCATGGGACTCTCCTCATGTAACGTTCGCCGCCGCTCACTGGTCTATTTTATAAGCAGGGATCGATTTGATATTCGAGCGTGACCATCGTTTAGCCTGTTGGCTTAACCATAGGCCACGTCACACAATCAGGCACGCCAAAACTTATACCAAAAAACAATATTGTACAGCTATTGGTGTCGGCGTAGTCTGTACCCAACGGTAAAACGAGGCCTCCCATGACTGTCCCCATCGCGATCATAGGTGCCGGCATCGCCGGTCTCTCCGCCGCCCGAGCGTTACGAGACGCGGGGCACGTTGTACAACTCTTCGATAAAAGCCGCGGCAGCGGTGGCCGTATGTCCAGCAAGCGCAGCGACGCCGGCGCGCTGGACATGGGCGCACAGTACTTCACCGCCCGCGACCGGCGCTTCGTCAACGAGGTGCAGCGCTGGCAAAGCCATGGCTGGGCCGAGCAGTGGAAACCCCAGCTGTATAACTTCAAGGCCGGCCAACTGACGCCCTCCCCCGATGAACAGATCCGCTGGGTCGGTACGCCGCGCATGAGCGCCATTACCCGCGCCCTGCTCGATGACCTGCCGGTGCAATTCGGTTGCCGCATTACCGAGGTGTTCCAGGGCACCCAGCACTGGAACCTGCTCGATGCCGATGGCGGCAGTCACGGTCCGTTCAGCCATGTGATCATCGCCACGCCGGCGCCCCAGGCCACCACCTTGTTGGCCGCCGCACCGAAGCTGGCGAGCGCCGTGGCCGGGGTGAAAATGGAGCCGACCTGGGCCATCGCCCTGGCCTTCGACACGCCTCTGGATACGCCGATGGAAGGTTGCTTCGTACAAGACAGCGCCCTCGACTGGCTGGCACGCAACCGCAGCAAGCCCGGGCGTGATGTCAGCCTCGACACCTGGGTGCTGCATGCCACCAGCACCTGGAGCAAGGCGCACCTGGACCTGTCCAGGGAAGCTGTGATCGAACACCTGCACGGCGCCTTCGCCGAATTGCTGCACTGCACCATGCCCGCGCCATCATTCAGCCTGGCGCATCGCTGGCTCTACGCCAGGCCGTCCAGCAGCCATGAATTCGGTGTGCTGGCCGATGCCGACCTGGGCCTGTTCGTCTGCGGCGACTGGTGTTTGTCCGGACGCGTCGAAGGCGCCTGGCTCAGTGGCCAGGAGGCGGCGCGACGGTTGATCGAGCACCTGCAATGAACCGCTTGAATCCGGCCAAATTGCTGCTGTCGAAATGGACCGCGACATCTCCAAAAAACAAGGAAAAACACTTCCTCGTCACCGAGCTGTTCCGTGACGAGGAAGGCACCGTACTGGAAATCGAACTGCAAGCGGTGATGACCCGGCGCAGCGAACGCCTCCCATGGCAGGCCCTGCAGAACCCTGAAAGCTGGAAAATGGGCTGGACGTAAATCAGGGCGAAAATACCTGTACAAAATTATTGACTTGTACAAGATCAAATCTATGATGAGATTAGTTGTACAGGGATAAAAGACTGTACAGGAATTTCGCAGAGGTTTACCCATGCCCCATTCCGTGAAACCCAAGATCGGCATCAGCGCCTGCCTGCTGGGCGAGAACGTGCGTTTCAACGGCGGGCATAAGCAATCCCTCCTGTGCACCCAGACCCTGGCCGACTACTTCGACTACGTGCCGCTGTGCCCGGAAGTCGCCATCGGCCTGGGCATCCCCCGTGAAACCATTCGCCTGGTCGGCGACGCGGCCAACCCGCAGGCCGTGGGCACCGTGCACCGCGAACTCAACGTGACCCAGCCGCTGGATCAATACGGCCAGCAGATGGCGGCCGAACACACCGACCTGTGCGGCTACATCTTTATGCAAAAGTCGCCCTCCTGTGGCCTGGAGCGGGTCAAGGTGTACCGGGAGAACGGCGCCCCGGTGGATGGCGGCGGGCGCGGCATCTACGCCCAGGCGTTCTGCGCGCGCCACCCCAATCTGCCGGTGGAAGAGGACGGTCGCCTGAATGATCCGGTGTTGCGCGAAAATTTCCTCACCCGCGTATTCGTCTACGCCAGCTGGCAACGATTGCTCGCCGAAGGCCTGACGCGTCACCGCCTGCTGGCCTTCCATTCGCGCTACAAATACTTGTTGATGGCCCACAGCCCGGCGCATTACAAAAGCCTCGGCCACCTGCTGGGCAGCATGACCAAGGACACCCACCTGGACGAATTGGCCAGTTGCTACTTCAGCGACCTGATGACCGGCCTGACCAAGTGCGCTACCCGTGGCACCCACACCAATGTGCTGCAACACATCAGCGGCTACCTGAAGCAGGCGATCAGCGCCGATGACAAACAGGAAATGCAAACCGTCATCAGCCAGTACCGCCAAGGCATCGTGCCGCTGGTGGTGCCGCTCACGTTGCTCAAGCACCACTTTCGTCAACACCCGGACCGCTACATTGCGCAGCAGGCCTACCTGCAACCGCACCCGGAAAACCTCAGCCTGCGCAATGCGATCTAAACCATGACAGCTGCCCTGCAAGACGAACCCGGCGAAGACATCGCCCAAGCCCTGCAAAACGGCTGGCTGCCGATCCGCGAGGTGGCGCGCCAGACCGGGGTCAATGCCGTGACCCTGCGCGCCTGGGAGCGCCGTTACGGCCTGATCGTGCCCCAGCGCACGCCCAAGGGGCATCGCTTGTTCAGCGCCGACCACGTGCAACACATCCATGCCATCCTCACCTGGCTCAATCGCGGCGTGCCTGTCAGCCAGGTAAAAGGCTTGATCGACTCCGCCCAAGCCTCCCCCGAACCGATGGAAAACGAATGGCACACCTTGCGCCAAACCTTGCTGACGGCCATCGCTGAGCTGGCTGAACGTCGGGTCGACGATGCCTTCAATCAGGCCATGGCGCTCTACCCGCCACGCACCTTGTGCGAGCAATTGATGCTGCCACTGCTCAGCGAGCTGGAACAGAAATGGCAGGGTCAGTTCGGCGCGCAGATGGAGCGGGTATTTTTCCTGTCCTGGTTGCGCAGCAAGTTCGGCGCGCGCATTTACCACAACAACCGGCAAGTCCACGGCGCCCCGCTGCTGCTGGTCAACCACTCCGACTTGCCCCTGGAGCCGCACCTGTGGCTCAGCGCCTGGCTGGCCAGCAGCGCCGACTGCCCGGTAGAGGTGTTCGACTGGCCGCTGCCCCCCGGCGAATTGGTGCTGGCGGTGGAGCATCTGCAACCGCGCGCGGTACTGCTGTATTCCAGCAAGGCGCTGCAGGTCGCGGCACTCACAAAACTGCTGGCAGGCATCCGTTGCCCGATATTGATTGCCGGACCGACGGTCTGCATCCACCACGCCGAGTTGGCCGTATTAACCCGTGACATCCCCGAGTTGTTCGTCGCCGAAGACCCGTTGGCGGCCCACCAGATATTGATCCAGCGTGGAATCGTCTAAATGCACTTGATCTGGCTGCGCACCGACCTGCGCCTTCACGACAACACCGCCCTGACTGCCGCCAGCCAGCGAGGCCCGGTCGCGGCCGTTTACCTGATCACCCCGCAACAATGGCTGGCCCACGATGATGCGCCGTGCAAGGTCGATTTCTGGCTGCGCAACCTGCACGCGTTGGAGCAGGCGCTCGCAGACGTGAACATCCCGCTGCTGATCCGCCACGCCGACACCTGGGACCAGGCGCCAGGCGTATTGAGACAGCTATGCCGGGAGCTCAAGGTAGAGTCGGTGCACGTCAACGAGGAATACGGTATCCACGAGAGCCGTCGCGACCGCGCCGTGGCCCAGGCGCTGGAAGCAGACGGCGTGACCTTCCACAGCTACCTCGACCAGTTGTTTTTCCAGCCGGGCAGCGTGTTGACCAAGTCCGGCACCTACTTTCAAGTGTTCAGCCAGTTCCGCAAGGTCTGTTACACCCGTCTGCACAGTGCTTTACCGCGCCTGGTGGAAAGCCCCAAGGCCCAGGCCAGGCTCGACCTGCAAAGCGATGCCATCCCCACCACCGTTAAAGGGTTCGCGCCACCCAGTGAAACCTTGCGCGCCCTCTGGCCCGCCGGTGAAAACGAAGCACGCCGGCGCCTCGACGCCTTCGCCGATGAGCAGATCAGCTATTACAAGGATGAGCGCGACTTTCCCGCCAAGCCCGGCACCAGCCAGTTGTCCGCCTACCTTGCCGCCGGGGTGGTGTCGCCGCGCCAGTGCCTGCACGCCGCGTTGCAGTCCAACCAGGGCGAGTTCGAAAGCGGTGACATCGGCACGATCACCTGGATCAACGAACTGCTGTGGCGCGAATTCTACAAACATATCCTGGTGGGCTACCCGCGCGTCTCCCGCCACCGGGCGTTCCGCCCTGAAACCGAAGCCGTGGCCTGGCGCGACGCGCCCAAGGACCTGGCCGCCTGGCAACAAGCGCGCACCGGCTTGCCGATCATCGATGCGGCCATGCGCCAACTGCTGGAAACCGGCTGGATGCACAACCGCCTGCGCATGGTGGTGGCGATGTTCCTGACCAAGAACCTGCTCATCGACTGGCGCGAGGGCGAGCGCTTCTTCATGCGACACCTGATCGACGGCGACCTCGCGGCCAACAACGGTGGCTGGCAGTGGAGTTCCTCGACGGGCACCGACTCGGCGCCATATTTCCGGATTTTCAGCCCGCTGAGCCAGTCGGAAAAATTCGACAGCGAAGGTCTGTTCATCAAGCACTGGCTGCCGGAACTGGCCGCGCTGAATAAAAAAGAGGTGCACAACCCCGAAGCGTCTGGCGGCTTGTTCGGCGTGGCCGACTACCCGCGCGCCATTGTCGACCTGAAGAAATCCCGCGAGCGTGCCCTTGCTGCCTTTCGCAGCCTGCCTTCGCGTCAGGAGATGGCCGACCATGAGTGACTTCCTGCGCCATTTCGGCCATACCTTTGCCACGCTGGACAAGCACAACCTGCATCTGCTCGACAGCCTGTACAGCGACGACATCGTGTTTGCCGACCCGCTGCATGAAGTCCACGGCTTGCCCGAGCTGCATCGTTACTTCGCGCAGCTGTACAGCAACGTCAACCAGCTGAGCTTTGACTTCCACGGCTTCGACCAAACGGCCGAAGGCGAAGGCTACCTGCGCTGGACCATGAACTTTCGTCACCCGCGCCTGGCTGGCGGCGAGCTGATCAGGGTGCAGGGCTGTTCCCACTTGATGTGGCACGCCAAGGTTTACCGACATCGCGATTATTTCGATGCCGGGGCTCTGCTTTACGAACACCTGCCGGTCCTCGGCGGCGTCATCAGTTGGCTGAAAAGGAGAATGGGATGAGCCTGACACTGCCCCGCCGCTATTGGTTGACCGGCGCCAGCAGCGGCATCGGTGCCGCGCTCGCCGTGGAGTTGCTCAACAGTGGCGCCCATGTGGCGCTCAGTTCCCGCACCAAGGGCCCGCTGGAAGCGCTCGCCCAGCGTTACCCGGGGCAAGTGCTGGTGGTGGCCGGCGACCTGACCAACAGCCAGACCGTGCGCGAAATCGGTGAGCGAATCAGCGCGGTCTGGGGTTCGCTGGATACGGTGATCCTCAACGCTGGCACCTGTGAATATGTCGACGCCAGGCAATTCGATGCGTCGATCATCGAACATGTGGTGCGCACCAACCTGCTGGCCAGCAGTTATTGCATCGAAGCGGCACTGCCGTTGTTGCGTGCCGGGCGTACGCCGCACCTGGTGGGCGTGGCCAGCGCCGTGACCTACCTGCCCATGCCCCGCGCTGAAGCCTATGGCGCCTCGAAGGCGGGGCTGCGCTATTTGTTCGAGTCTCTGCGCATCAGCCTGTCGCCCGAGAACATCGACGTCACGGTGATCAGCCCGGGGTTTGTCGACACGCCGCTGACCGAACGCAATGATTTCCCCATGCCCCTGAGCTGGCCGGCCGACAAGGCCGCCAGACATATCTTCGCCAAGCTGGAAAAGCGCCCCCTGGAGATCGCCTTTCCGGCCTTGTTCATCGCCACCCTGTGGCCGTTGTCGAAGCTGCCTAACCGCGCACAACTGATCATCGGCAAACGCATGTTGCGCAGCCCGCCGCCGCAAAAGGACGACCTGTGAAGATTGCCATTATCGGCAGCGGTATCGCCGGGCTGACCAGCGCCTACCTGCTCAGTCGTCGCCATGACATCACGCTGTTCGAAGCGGGCGACTGCCTGGGCGGGCATACCCATACCGCCAACGTGACGGTCGAAGGCAAGCGCTATGCGGTGGACACCGGTTTCATCGTGTTCAACGACTGGACCTACCCGAACTTTATCCGCCTGCTGGGGCAGATCGGGGTCACGTTCAAACCCACCGAAATGAGTTTTTCGGTGTGCGACCAAAGTACGGGATTGGAATACAACGGCAACAACCTCAACAGCCTGTTTGCCCAGCGCCGCAACATTCTGTCGCCGGGGTTCTGGGGCATGCTGCGCGATATCCTGCGCTTCAACCGCCAGGCGCCGCTGGATCTGCAAGAGCAGCGCATCAATGCCGACATGACCCTGGGCGACTATCTCGACGCCGGCGGCTATGGCCCGCGGTTTATCCGACATTACATCGTGCCGATGGGCGCGGCGATCTGGTCGATGTCGTTGGCCGACATGCTCAAGTTCCCGTTGCAGTTCTTCGTGCGTTTTTTCAAGAATCATGGCCTGCTTTCGGTGAGCAACCGGCCGCAATGGTGCGTGATTGAAGGGGGCTCCAGCAGCTATATAGAACCCTTGACCCGCAGCTTTCGCGAACAGATACGCCTCAACTGTCCTGTGCATAACGTGCAACGCACAGACGCCGGCGTGGTTATCCACAGCCCGGTCGGCCGCGAGACGTTCGACCGCGTGGTGTTCGCCTGCCACAGCGACCAGGCCCTGGCATTGCTCGCCGACCCCAGCGAGGCCGAACAGCAGATCCTCGGCGCCCTGCCCTATGCCGACAACGACGTGGTGCTGCACACCGACACGCGACTGCTGCCCGACCGCACGCTGGCCTGGGCCAGTTGGAATTACCGGCTGGGCGGCAATCAACAGCAGCAGGCCGCCGTCACTTATGACATGAACATCCTGCAAGGCATCGACAGCGCCACCACCTTTTGCGTAAGCCTCAACCAGACATCAATGATCAACCCGCTGAAGATCCTGGCGCGCTACACCTACGCCCATCCGCAATACAGCCTGGCGGCGGTGGCCGCACAGGCGCGCTGGGAAGAATTGCACGGCGCGCGCAACACGTTCTACTGCGGCGCCTATTGGGCCAACGGTTTCCATGAAGACGGCGTGGTCAGCGCGCTGCGCGTGGCCCAGGCGTTCGGGGAAACCCTGTGAACAGCGCACTGTACAGCGGCTGGATCGCCCATCGGCGGTTTGCGCCCAAGGCCCATGCCTTTCGCTACCGCATCGGCCTGCTGTACCTGGACCTCAGCGAACAGGACGCCGTGCTCGGGCTCTCGCCCCTGGCAGGCAGCAGTCGCCTGGCGCCCTTCGGCTTTCGCCAGCAGGATTACCTGCGCGAGTTCACCCGCCACGGCATGTCCTTGAGCGATGCGGTGCGCCATGAAGTCGGCAAAGCCCTGGGGCGCACGCCACAAGGCCCTATCTGCCTGCTGACCCAGGCCCGCAGCTGGGGCCTGGCATTCAATCCGGTGAGCTTCTTCTATTGCTTCGAAGCCGACGGGCAACTGGCGGCGATCCTGTGCGAAGTCACCAACACCCCGTGGCGCGAGCGTTATCACTACGTATTGCCGGCCCAGGCGCTCGGCGCCGATGAACACCAGCACTTCGCCGTGGCCAAGGCGTTCCATGTGTCGCCCTTCCTGCCGCGCGACCTGGAATACCGCATGAGCTTCAGCCCGCCCGCCGCCAGGCTCGGCGTGCACATGGCCGATTGGCAAGGCGCGCAGAAAGTCTTCGACGCCACCTTGAGCCTGCAAAAAGAAACCCTGAACCGCGCCAGCCTGCATCGCTATTTATGGCGCTTTCCCTGGATGACCGCCAAGACCTGCCTGGCGATTTACTGGCAGGCCTTGCGCCTGTTGCTCAAACGCACCCCGATTTTTTCCCACCGGGCCGCCGATGGCGCCTCCAGCACCGCCGTCGGGTACACCAAGGATCGCCGTCATGAAATCCCCTAGCTTATCGGTCAAGACCCATCGTCTGAACGTCAATGGCATGACCGCTGCGCTGCTGCGCAAGGGCGTGCTGCGCCAACTCGGCCAATTGCGCCACGGCCAATTGGTGATCGTCGAGGATGGCGAGCGACACGTGTTCGGCGCACGGGAAGCGCACCTGTTGGGGGAAATCCAGATCCTGGACTCGGCGGTGTGGGGCCTGGTGGCTGCCAACGGTTCGATCGGTGCCGGCGAAGCGTTTATCCACGGCTACTGGAGCAGCCCGGACCTGACCGCCGTGGTGCGTGTGATGGTCAGCAACCTGGAGGTGCTCGATGCCATGGAGGGCGGCCTGGCCCGCCTGGCGCGACCGTTCACCCAGGGCCTGCATTGGCTCAATCGCAATACACGCAAGGGCTCGCAGAAAAACATCGCAGCCCACTACGACCTGGGCAACGAGCTGTTCGAGGAGTTTCTCGACCCGACCATGATGTATTCGGCGGCGCAATTTCTCAGCGCCGACGACACCCTGGAACAAGCGCAACTGAACAAGCTGGAGCGCATCTGCCAGAAACTGTCGCTCAAGCCTACCGACCATCTGCTGGAAATCGGCACCGGGTGGGGCAGCATGGCGCTGTATGCGGCGCAGCATTATGGTTGCAAGGTCACCACCACGACCCTGTCCCGGGAACAGTTCGCCTACACCGCGCAGCGCATCGAAGCGGCGGGCCTGCAAGCGCAGGTGACATTGTTGCTGCAGGACTACCGCGACCTGAGCGGTAAATACGACAAGCTGGTGTCCATCGAAATGATCGAAGCGGTGGGCCATCGCTTCCTGCCCACGTATTTCAAACAGTGCGCGCATCTGCTCAAACCCGACGGCCTGATGCTGCTGCAAGCCATCACCATCCGCGAACAACGTTATGAGCAGGCCAGGAACAGCGTCGACTTTATCCAGCGCTACATCTTTCCCGGCGGCGCCCTGCCCAGCGTGCAGAACATGCTGCAGATCGTCTGCCGCGACACCGACATGAACCTGCTGCACATGGAGGATTTCGGGCTGCACTACGCGCGCACCCTGCGCCTGTGGCATGAGAACTTTCGCCGCGCCCATGGCCGCCTCGCCGAGCTTGGCTACGACGAGTACTTCCTGCGCTTGTGGGAATTCTACCTGTGCTACTGCGAAGGCGGTTTCATGGAGCGCACGATCGGTACCGCGCAGTTGCTGCTGGCCAAGCCGGCAGCCATCAACCCGCCGTTGCTCGGGCGCTTCAGTGCTTAAATCCCTGGCCAACGCCGCGCTGTTTCAATGCGGCTGGTTTGCCTGTGTGCTCGGCGGCGACAGCCTGTGGTTGCTGGTAGGGTTGGCGGTACTGCTCGTCCATTTGCTGTGGATCAGCTCATTGACCGATGAAGGCGCGCTGATCATCGGCGTGACACTCGCCGGTACGTTGCTCGACACGCTGTTGCGCACCCTCGGGGTTTTTCACTTCAGCGAGCCGGGGCCGTTGATTCCATTCTGGCTGATGCTGCTGTGGGCCTTGCTGGCCACCACCTTGCGCCATTGCCTGGCCTGGAGCGCCCGCCCCTGGTGGCGCGCCGCACTGTTGGGCGCGGTGGGTGGGCCGCTGTCATATTACGCCGGCAGCCAACTGGCTGGCGTGCAGTTCGGCTATGGCCTGGGCCCTACAATGGTCGGACTGGCGGTACTCTGGGCCGTGGTTTTCCCGCTGCTGGCAGCGGCAGCCACACGTGGCGAATTCCCAACAACGCTTAAAAGATGAAGCCGGTCGGCTTCTGCTTGCAGCTTGCCGCTTAAAGCTTGAAGCTGCCGCCCTATGACCCACATCCCTCACATCCAGATCACCGAACCCGCCGTCACCTGCTCGACGTGCGCGGCCTGCTGCTGCCAGCTGGAAGTCATGCTGATCACCGACACCGGCGTGCCGCAGCGCTATATCGACACCGATGACTGGGGCGGCGAAGTGATGCTGCGCCTGGATGATGGCTGGTGTGCGGCGTTGGACCGGGACACGATGATGTGCACGATCTATGAGCTCAGGCCGTTGATATGCCGGGAATTCGAGATGGGGGCGCCGGAGTGCCTTGAAGAGCGTGCAGGGATTGCCACGGTCTACCGTTGATATTCAAATGAGTACAGATCCAAATGTGGGAGGGGGCTTGCCCCCGATAGCGGTGGGTCAGTTGTACATCTATTGACTGACACTCTGCCATCGGGGGCAAGCCCCCTCCCACATTGGTTTTTCAGTGTTCCTTTACAGCGGCATGGTGTAGTGCAGCGCGTAGCTCTCTACCCCATCGTTATTGCTGCTGATCCCGGCGTTGGAATAATGCGTGGCACGAATACCCACTTCATGCCCGCCGGCAAACCGCAGGCCGAAACCCAGGCGGTCTTCGAACTGAAAGGACTGGCCGATGTTGTTATCTTCCAGCTTGGTGCGGGAGAACAACGCCACCCCGATCCCGGCCTCGATGTATGGCTTGACCGATTCCCCGGCAAACTCATACACAAACACGGGCGAGAACGACAGGCTGCTGGCGCCTGCACGGTCATCACCTTCCCAATACGTATAAGCGCCGCTCCAGTAGCCCGTCAGGCGACCGACATTGCTCTGCATCCAGCTTTTGTCCCAATCGGAGGTCAGGCCCAGACGGTAGGTCAGCGTTGAATCGCTGGTGCTGCCCAGCCCGAACTCCAGGCCGGCGGCCTGGGTGGTAATAGAGTGTCCCACCATCACAGCCGCAATAGCAGCCATACAGAACAAGCGCTTCATAGAAACTACCTTTGCGAACGAAGTTATTGATTATTTACAGGCCATCTCGTAATAGAAGCCAGCATAGAGCCAGAAGTTCAGCGAGATTTCACGAAATTTTCACGAGGCGAAGCTTCGCACAACTCCGGGATATTTCCAAAGTGTTGGTAGGATATTTCTGAGGTGATACACATCGCCGCTGGTCCAGAACTGCGCAGTCAGGGGTGCGCCGCCGGCCAGCAAGTCCCGCTCGCCCAGTAGACGCTTGAGCTGGCGCGCGACGGCGGCACCGGTGTCGATCAGGATGATGCTCGCGGGCAGCATCTGCGCCAGCAGTGGCTTGAGGAAGGGATAGTGGGTGCAGCCGAGGATGATGGTGTCGCAGCCGGCGCTGAGCAGCGGTTCGATATAGCCCTGCAATAACTGGCGCAGGGCCGGGCTGTTCAGGTCGCCGGTTTCAATCAGCTCCACCAGGCCCGGACATGGCTGGGTAATCACCCGCACGTCAGTGGCGAAGCGGTCGAGCAAGGCGGCGAACTTGGCGCTTTGCAGGGTGCCGGTGGTGGCCAGCACGCCGACCACGCCACTGCGCGTCGCGGCGGCCGCCGGTTTTACCGCAGGCTCCATGCCGACCAAGGGCCAACCGGGGTAGTCCTGGCGCAAATCGGCAACGGCGGCAACCGTCGCAGTGTTGCACGCAATCACGAACGCCTTGGCGCCCTGCCCGCGAAAAAACTCGGCGACCAGGCGCGAGCGCTCGCGGATGAAGGCCGGGGTTTTCTCGCCATAGGGGATGTGCCCGCAATCGGCCACGTACAACAGTGACTCATGGGGCAGTAACCGTTGGATTTCGTCCAGTACCGACAGGCCGCCGACCCCGGAATCGAACACACCGACGGGCGCGTCCTTAAGCATGGTGCGTCCCGCACACGCTGCAACCCGGGTCACGCTTGACGCGCAGCTCACGCAACCGCGTAGTCAACGCATCGATCAGCAACAAGCGCCCCACCAGCGGCTCACCAAACCCGGCCAGCAGTTTCAAGGCTTCCAACGCTTGCAGGCTGCCGACCAGCCCCACCAGCGGGCCGATGACGCCGGCTTCGCTGCAGCTCAGTTCGGTGTCACTGCCGTGCCCGTACAAGCAGTGGTAGCACGGGCTTTCGGGGCGCCGTGGGTCGAAGACCGACAACTGCCCTTCAAGGCGAATCGCCGCGCCACTGACCAACGGTTTGCCGGCGACAACACACGCGGCATTGACCGCTTCGCGGGTGGAAAAGTTGTCGCTGCAATCGAGTACCACGTCCACCGCCGCAACCGCCGCCGCCAACGAGTCGACATCCAGCGCGGCGCGGTGGGCGATCAGTGTGACTTCGGGATTGATGGCGCCCAGCCGACGCATGGCCGAATCAACCTTGGTCTGCCCGACGCTGTCGGTGTCATGGATAATCTGGCGTTGCAGGTTGGTCAGATCGACGCTGTCGAAATCCGCCAGATGCAACTCGCCGACCCCAGCGGCGGCCAGGTACAGCGCGACCGGCGCCCCCAGCCCTCCCAGGCCGACGATCAACGCGCGGCTGTTTTTCAGGCGCAACTGGCCGTCGATGTCGACCTGCTGCAACAGAATCTGTCGGCTGTAGCGCAACAGCTCGTGGTCACTCAGCACGAGCGGCGTCCCAGGGTGATGCGTTCGTGGCCGCCGAGGTCGATACGGCTGTGCACCTGTTCAAAGCCCTCACCGAGCAACAGGTCACGCACGGCCAAGGCCTGGTCGTAGCCATGTTCCAGCAACAGACGGCCACCGGCATTCAAGTAGGCCGGAGCCTGTCGGATGATCAGGCGCAGGTCGTCCAGCCCGTCATGGCCGGCCACCAGTGCGCTGGCCGGCTCGAAACGCACATCGCCCGCGGCCAGGTGCGGGTCGTTGGCGGCGATATACGGCGGGTTGCTGATGATCAGGTCATAGGTACGGCCTTGCAGCGCGCCGAACCAATGGCTGTTGAGCACCACCGCATTATTGAGATGCAGCCGCTGGCGGTTGCGCTCGGCCAGGGCCACAGCCTCCAGTACGCGGTCGACGGCCGTGACCTGCCACATCGGACGCTCACTGGCCAGGGCCAGGGCAATGGCACCGCTGCCGGTGCCCAGGTCCAGGACCTTGGCGGGAATGGCCGGCAACAGTTCCAGGGCGGCTTCCACCAGCAGCTCCGTATCCGGACGCGGGATCAGCGTGTGGGGGGCGACTTCCAGGTCCAGCTTCCAGAAGCCTTGCTGGCCGAGGATATAGGCCACCGGTTCACCACCACGACGGCGCTGCAGGTAGTCGGCAAAGGTCAGGGCGTGCTCGCTGCTGACGATCTTTTCCGGCCAGGTGTGCAAATAGCTGCGGGACTTGCCCAGGGCAGCGGCCAGCAGCAATTCGGCATCCAGGCGCGCGGTGGGCGAGTCGGGCAGGTCGGCGGCGCGCAACAGGCTGGCAATAATGGTCATTTACTCACCTATCGCCGCCAATTGATCGGCCTGGTATTCGGCGAGCAGCGGCTCGATCACCGCGTCAACGCCACCGGCAAGGATTTCATCCAGGGAATACAGGGTGAGGTTGACCCGATGGTCGGTGACCCGGCCCTGGGCAAAGTTGTAGGTGCGGATGCGTTCGGAGCGGTCGCCCGAACCCACCAGCAACTTGCGCTCGCTGGCAATTGCATTGGCGGCGGCGCTGGTCTGCTGGTCATTCAGCTTGGCCGACAGCCAGGACATCGCCCGCGCGCGGTTCTTGTGCTGGGAACGCTCTTCCTGGCATTCCACCACGATGCCCGACGGCAAGTGGGTGATACGGATCGCCGAGTCGGTCTTGTTGACGTGCTGGCCGCCCGCGCCCGATGAGCGGTAGGTGTCGACGCGCAAGTCCGCCGGGTTGATCTCGATCGCTTCCTGCTCGTCCGGCTCGGGCAACACTGCCACGGTACAGGCCGACGTATGGATACGGCCTTGGGACTCCGTCGCCGGGACGCGCTGCACACGGTGCGCGCCGGACTCGAACTTGAGCTTGCCGTAGACGTTGTCGCCTTCGACCCGCGCGATGACTTCTTTATAGCCGCCGTGCTCACCTTCGTTCTCGGACAGGATTTCCACACGCCAGCCGCGCCGCTCGGCATAACGCGAGTACATGCGAAACAGGTCGCCGGAGAAGATCGCCGCCTCGTCGCCGCCGGTGCCGGCACGGATTTCGAGGAACACGTTGCGCCCATCGTTAGGGTCTTTGGGCAGCAACATCCGTTGCAGGTCGCCTTCCAGTTCAGCGAGTTTTTCCTTGGCCTCGCGCACTTCTTCCACGGCCATTTCGCGCATGTCCGGGTCATTGTCCTTGAGCAGCGCCTGGGCGCCCTCAAGGTCGGCCTGCACTTTCAGCAGGTTTTTGTAGGTGGTCACGACCGGTTCAACGTCGGCGTATTCCTTGGAATAGGCGCGGAATTTGGTTTGATCGGAGATGACTTCGCCATCGCCGAGCAAGGCGGTCAGTTCTTCGAAACGGTCCTGGAGCACATCCAGTTTATTGAGCAGTGACGCTTTCATTGCAGTTTTTTATCCGAAGAGCTATCTGACGCGCCCTCACCGAGGGCAAAGAGTTCCTGGGCCATGGCCAGCGCATCGAGGCGGCCTTCGGCAGTAAGCTTTTTCAATTGTACGCTGGGGGCGTGGAGCAGCTTGTTGGTCAGGCCACGGGCCAGCTGCATCAACACGTCTTCGGCGCTGCTGCCATTGGCCAACAGGCGCTGGGCCTTGATCAGTTCCTCATCGCGCAGGCGTTCGCCCTGCTGACGATACGCCTTGAGCACATCCACCGCCGCCAGCTCGCGCAGGCGCACCATGAAATCCTCAGCGCCGATGCTGACCATTTCCTCGGCGGCCTGGGCAGCACCCTGGCGACTCTTGAGGTTTTCGGCGACCACTTCGTGCAAATCGTCGACGCTATAGAGGTAAACGTCGTCCAACTCGCCGACTTCAGGCTCGATATCCCGGGGAACGGCGATATCCACCATAAAAATCGGTTTGTGCTTGCGCAGCTTCAACGCGCTTTCGACCGCGCCTTTGCCCAGGATCGGCAATTGGCTGGCGGTGGAGCTGATGACGATGTCGCTGCGCACCAGCTCAGCCGGGATGTCCGACAGCAGCACGGCATGCGCGCCAAACTGCTCGGCAAGGATGCTCGCGCGCTCAAGCGTGCGGTTGGCCACCACAATACGCTTCACCCCCAGCTCATGCAGGTGACGAGCGACCAGAGTAATGGTTTCGCCAGCACCGATCAGCAGCGCCTGGCTGCGCTGCAGGTCGCTGAAAATCTGCTTGGCCAGGCTGACGGCGGCAAACGCCACGGACACCGGGTTCTCGCCGATGGCCGTATCGGTGCGCACTTGCTTGGCGGAGTTGAACGTGGCCTGGAACAGACGCCCCAGCAGCGGGCCGACAGTGCCGGCCTCGCGGGCTACGGCATAGGCTGACTTCATCTGGCCAAGAATCTGCGGCTCGCCCAACACCAGCGAGTCGAGACCGGCCGCCACGCGCATCATGTGACGAACGGCCGCATCCTCTTCATGCACATAAGCGCTGGCGCGCAGGTCGTCGAGGTCCAAATGGTGATAATCGGCCAGCCAGCGCAGGACGACATCCGCCGAGAGATGCTCCTGCTCTATATAAAGCTCGCTGCGATTGCAGGTCGAAAGGATCGCAGCTTCGCGACTGTCGGTGAGCCGGCAGAGCTGCTGCAAGGCCTCAACCAACTGCTCCGGCGTAAACGCCACGCGCTCGCGCACGTCTACTGAGGCAGTCTTGTGGTTAATACCGAGTGCGAGGAAGGCCATTCATTATCGCTGATGATGTCGGGAAGCCGACAATTGTCCTACTTCGAAAGATCCAGAACAACCACCGTCGTCTATTGTCCCTATACCTTGTGCCTATCAATGCACACTGTAGGAGCGAGCATGCTCGCCAAAAACGTCAACGATAACGCGGGGAGCCTGGCGCTCAGCGCCGCTCTCAGGTTTTTCGCGAGCAAGCTCGCTCCTACAAAGGAAAGGCAAAAGGCAGCAATAGTCGTATTCCGAGTGCCCCGGTTATGTTTGGCCGAAGGCTTGTGTCATGATGATCCGACCGCAGGTTAGTCGTCCTCTTCCTATATGAATAGATCTTCCGCGTTGCTCCTTGCTTTTGTCTTCCTCAGCGGCTGCCAGGCTATGGCACCCGTGTCGCCGGACGCTGCACCGCCGGTGGAAGACAGCACCCCCGTCCCTGAAAAGCCCAAGGTTTATTCCTCGTTCAGCGAAGAAACGGTCTACAGCCTGCTGACCGCAGAACTGGCCGGCCAGCGTAATCGCTTCGATATTGCCCTGGACAACTACGTCACCCAGGCCATCAATACCCAGGACCCCGGTATCTCGGAGCGCGCGTTCCGCATCGCGGAGTACCTGGGTGCAGACCAGGCCGCGCTGGACGCCTCGTTGATCTGGGCGAAAAACGCCCCGGACGACCTGGAGGCTCAACGTGCGGCCGCCGTGCAGCTGGCACGCGCCGGGCGCTATGACGACTCCATGGTCTATATGGAAAAAGTCTTGCAGGGCAAGGGCGACACGCATTTCGACTTCCTGGCACTGTCGGCTGCCGATACCGACCAGGACACGCGCAATGGCCTGATGAAGAGTTTCGACCGCCTGCTGCAAAAGCATCCGAAGAACAGCCAGCTGATTTTCGGCAAAGCCCTGCTGCTGCAACAGGATGATGAAGCCGACGCCGCCCTCAAGCTGCTGGAGCAGAACCCGCCGGAAGAGGGTGAGATCGCACCGATCCTGCTGCGCGCACGCCTGTTGCAGAACCTCAACCGCGGCAAGGAAGCGATTCCGCTGCTGGAAAAAAGTATCAAGAAGTATCCAGACGACAAGCGCCTGCGCCTGACTTACGCGCGGATGCTGGTTGAGCAGGACCGCATGGAAGACGCCAAAGTGCAGTTTGCCAACCTGGTCCAGCAATACCCGGACGACGACGAACTGCGCTACTCCCTCGCGCTGGTGTGCCTGGAAGCCAAGGCCTGGGACGAGGCCAAGGGCTACCTGGAAGAGCTGGTCGCACGCGAAAGCCATGTGGACTCGGCGCACCTGAACCTGGGCCGCATCGCTGAAGAGCGCAACGACCCGCAGGCGGCTCTGCTTGAGTACGCCCAGGTCGGCCCGGGCAATGACTACCTGCCGGCCCAGTTGCGCCAGGCCGATATCCTGATGAGCAACGGCCGCACGGACGAAGCGGAGAAACGCCTGGCCGCCGCCCGCGATGCCGAACCGGACTACGCGATCCAGCTGTACCTGATCCAGGCCGAAACCTTGTCGGCCAACAACCAGGGCGAACGCGCCTGGAAATTGCTGCAACAGGCGTTGCTGCAATACCCCGACGACCTGAACCTGCTCTACACCCGCGCCATGCAGGCGGAAAAACGCAATGACCTGGCGCAGATGGAAAAAGACCTGCGCCTGATCATCAAGCGCGACCCGGACAACGCCATGGCCCTCAACGCCTTGGGTTATACCTTGTCCGACCGCACCACGCGCTACGCCGAAGCCAAGACGCTGATCGAACAGGCGCACAAGCTCAACCCGGAAGACCCGGCCGTGCTCGACAGCCTGGGCTGGGTCAATTATCGCCTGGGCAACCTCGACGAGGCCGAGCGCTTGCTGCGCCAGGCCCTGGAGCGCTTCCCCGACCATGAAGTCGCCGCTCACCTGGGCGAAGTGTTGTGGGCCAATGGCAAGCAACGCGAAGCGCGACAGATCTGGGAAAAATTCCTCAAGGAACAACCCGAAAGCCCTATCCTGCGCAGCACCATCAAGCGCCTGACCGGATCCGAGACCTTATAAGCTTATGTTTTTGCGCCACGTTATCGTTTTCAGTTTCATCGCCCTGCTCGCCGGTTGCGCGGGTGTTGGTTCCCGCGAATCCGTTGAAGGCCAGGGCAACCCGGCACAATGGCAACAGCACAAGGACCAGCTCAGCAGCATCGACGGCTGGCAGATCGAAGGCAAGGTCGGGGTGCGCGCGCCGAAAGATTCCGGCAGCGGCACCTTGTTCTGGCTGCAGCGCCAGGACTACTACGATATTCGCCTGTCTGGCCCGCTGGGTCGCGGTGCGGCCCGCCTGACCGGCCGACCCGGACAAGTGAGCCTTGAGGTGGCCAACCAGGGCCGCTACGAAGCGAGCTCCCCGGAAGAACTGCTGGAGCAGCAGATCGGCTGGAAACTGCCGGTCTCGCACCTGGTGTGGTGGGTGCGCGGCCTGCCGGCGCCGGACAGCAAAAGCCGCTTGAGCCTCAATGGCGACAGTCGCCTGGCCTCCCTGGCGCAGGATGGCTGGCAGGTCGAGTACCTGAGCTACGTGCAACAGAACGGTTACTGGCTACCCGAGCGCATCAAGCTGCACGGCACCGACCTTGACGTCACGCTGGTGATCAAGGACTGGCAACCGCGCAAGCTGGGGCAATAACGTGACAGTCGCAAAACTCACACTGCCCTCCCCCGCCAAACTCAATCTGATGCTGCATATCCTGGGCCGTCGTGAAGACGGCTACCACGAGTTGCAGACGCTGTTTCAATTTCTCGACTACGGCGATGAACTGACCTTCGCCGTGCGCGACGATGGCGCGATCAAGCTGCACACCGAATTCGCAGGCGTGCCCCACGACAGCAACCTGATCGTGAAAGCGGCGAAAAATCTTCAGCAGCAATCCGGCTGCCCACTCGGCATCGATATCTGGATCGATAAAGTCCTGCCCATGGGCGGCGGTATCGGTGGGGGCAGCTCAAACGCCGCGACCACATTGCTCGGGCTCAACCACTTGTGGCAATTGGGCTGGGACCAGGATCGCCTGGCTGCGCTGGGCCTCACGCTAGGTGCTGACGTCCCGGTTTTCGTGCGTGGGCATGCCGCATTTGCTGAGGGTGTGGGGGAAAAACTGACCCCTGTAGACCCCGAGGAGCCGTGGTATCTCGTGCTTGTGCCGCAAGTATCTGTAAGTACAGCAGAAATTTTTTCAGATCCGTTGTTGACACGTAACTCTTCTCCCATTAAAGTGCGCCCCGTTCCCAAGGGAAACAGTCGAAATGACTGCTTACCGGTTGTAGCAAGGCGTTATCCAGAGGTACGTAACGCTTTGAATTTGTTAGGTAAATTTACCGAAGCAAAATTAACCGGAACTGGAAGTTGTGTGTTTGGGGGCTTCCCAAGCAAAGCTGAAGCTGATAAAGTCTCGGCCCTTCTTACAGAGACCCTTACAGGGTTTGTAGCAAAGGGAAGCAACGTTTCGATGTTGCATCGCAAGCTGCAAAGTCTGCTCTAAAAGGAATCGAGTGTTAGGCACTCGTTGCAACAGATACAGGGGCGTCGCCAAGCGGTAAGGCAGCAGGTTTTGATCCTGCCATGCGTTGGTTCGAATCCAGCCGCCCCTGCCATTTTCTAATACTCATCCAGGTTACCCTCAGCCTCTAGGTACTGCGCGTGTCCAAGATGATGGTCTTTACGGGGAATGCCAACCCCGATCTGGCTCGACGTGTCGTACGTCAGCTGCATATCCCTCTCGGTGACATCTCTGTCGGTAAATTCTCCGACGGCGAAATTACAGCCGAGATCAATGAAAATGTCCGCGGTAAAGACGTCTTCATTATCCAGCCGACCTGCGCTCCGACCAACGATAACCTGATGGAACTCGTCGTGATGGCTGATGCCTTCCGCCGCTCCTCAGCGACTCGAATCACAGCTGTAATCCCTTACTTTGGTTATGCCCGTCAGGATCGCCGTCCGCGCTCCGCACGTGTGGCCATCAGCGCGAAAGTCGTTGCTGACATGCTGACCGTGGTAGGTATCGACCGTGTGCTCACGGTTGACCTGCACGCTGACCAGATCCAGGGATTCTTCGATATTCCAGTAGATAACATCTACGGCTCCCCCGTTCTGGTGGATGACATCGAAGACCAGCGCTTTGAAAACCTGATGATCGTGTCCCCGGACATTGGTGGCGTCGTGCGTGCACGAGCGGTTGCCAAATCCCTGGGCGTGGACCTCGGTATCATCGACAAACGCCGCGAGAAAGCCAATCACTCTGAAGTGATGCATATCATCGGTGATGTCGAAGGGCGTACCTGTATTCTGGTTGATGACATGGTCGACACCGCCGGCACCCTGTGCCATGCGGCGAAAGCCTTGAAAGAGCACGGTGCCGCAAAAGTCTTCGCCTACTGCACACACCCTGTGCTGTCGGGCCGAGCGATCGAAAACATCGAGAACTCCATGCTGGACGAACTGGTGGTGACTAACACCATCCCGTTGTCCGCTGCAGCTCAAGCCTGTTCGCGTATCCGTCAACTGGATATCGCACCGGTAGTTGCCGAAGCGGTTCGCCGCATCAGCAACGAAGAATCGATCAGCGCGATGTTCCGCTAAGGGTCAGACCTGCGGACCACCCACTGACGAAAAGCGCCCCGCCCCAGCATTCCGCTGGGGCGGGGCTTTTTTGCCCATATCGAGTTCGGCGCTGGTCGCAAACGCCCCTCGATGATGGCTATTTTGGAGATACAACATGAACGATTTTACTCTGAACGCCCAAGCGCGTACTGACCTGGGGAAAGGTGCGAGCCGCCGCCTGCGTCACGCCGCCAACATCCCAGCCGTTGTCTACGGTGGCAACAAGCCTGCTGAATCCGTGACCATTCTGGCCAAGGAAATCGCCAAGCTGTTCGAAAACGAAGCGGCCTACAGCCACGTTATCGAACTGAACGTCGATGGCGCCAAGCAGAACGTGATCGTTAAAGCGATGCAGCGTCACCCTTCCAAGCAGTTCATCATGCACGCTGACTTCGTTCGCGTTGTAGCTGGCCAGAAACTGACCGCTATCGTGCCTGTGCACTTTGTGGGTGAAGAAGCTCCGGTCAAGAAAGGCGGCGTGGTTTCCCACACCACCACCGAGATCGAAGTCAGCTGCCTGCCGAAAGACCTGCCTGAGTTCATCGAAGTCGACCTGTCGAACGCTGAAATCGGCACCATCATTCACCTCTCCGACCTCAAGGCGCCTAAAGGCGTTGAGTTCGTTGCACTGGCTCACAACGACGACAAGGCTGTTGCCAACGTCCACGCGCCACGTGTTGTAGCTGAAGATGAAGCTGAAGAACCCGCTGCAGAGTAATACGCTCTGTAACGAAGGAGCTTGAGGAAACATCGCGGACCGAAACGTAGCGAGAAAGCGGGCGATAACGCGGCGTTTACTCTTGAGTAAATGATGTAATGTTGTCCACTTTCGCCGCACTCAAGTCTGGCGATGTTATCCACAACTCCAAAGGAAGGGCCCCTGTCGTGACTGCCATAAAACTGATCGTTGGCCTGGGAAATCCAGGCGCCGAATACGAACAGACCCGGCATAACGCGGGGGCCCTTTTTGTTGAGCGTATCGCCCACGCCCAAGGCATCAATCTTGTGGCCGATCGCAAATATTTTGGCCTGACCGGGCGCTTCTCGCACCAGGGTCAGGATGTTCGTCTGCTGATTCCCACCACCTACATGAACCGCAGCGGCCAGGCTGTCGCGGCGCTTGCGGGATTTTTCCGGATCAAACCCGAAGAGATCCTGGTGGCCCATGACGAACTGGACCTGCCACCCGGCGTTGCCAAACTCAAGTTGGGCGGCGGGCATGGCGGGCACAATGGTCTGCGCGACATCATCGCGCAGTTGGGTAATCAGAATAATTTCTACCGTCTGCGGCTCGGCATTGGCCACCCAGGCGTTGCCAGTATGGTTTCAAATTTCGTCCTGGGTCGTGCGCCACGCGCCGAACAGGAAAAACTCGATGCCAGCATCGATTTTGCCCTCGGCGTGCTGCCGGATATCTTCGCCGGTGAATGGAACCGTGCGATGAAAAACCTGCACAGCCAGAAGGCCTGACTTTTACCGAGGGGAAACACCATGGGATTCAATTGCGGCATCGTCGGCCTGCCCAACGTCGGCAAATCCACCCTGTTCAACGCCCTGACCAAGTCCGGTATTGCAGCGGAGAACTTCCCCTTCTGCACCATCGAGCCTAACAGCGGCATCGTGGCCATGCCTGACCCGCGCCTGGCGGCGTTGGCGGCCATCGTGAACCCCAAGCGCATCCTGCCGACTACCATGGAATTCGTCGACATCGCCGGCCTGGTCGCCGGTGCCTCGAAAGGTGAAGGCCTGGGCAACAAGTTCCTCGCCAACATCCGTGAGACCGATGCCATCGCCCACGTGGTCCGCTGCTTTGAAGACGAGAACGTGATTCACGTCTCCAACAGCGTCGACCCCAAGCGCGACATCGAGATCATCGACCTGGAACTGATCTTCGCCGACCTCGACAGCTGCGAGAAGCAACTGCAGAAAGTCGCGCGTAACGCCAAGGGCGGCGACAAGGATGCAGTAGTCCAGAAAGGCCTGCTGGAGCAGTTGATCGCTCACTTCACCGAAGGCAAGCCTGCGCGCAGCTTGATGAAGAACATGAGCACCGACGAAAAAGCGGTGATCAAGGGCTTCCACCTGCTGACCACCAAGCCGGTGATGTACATCGCCAACGTTGCTGAAGACGGCTTCGAAAACAATCCGCTGCTCGACGTGGTCAAGGCCATCGCCGACGAAGAAGGCGCGATCGTTGTACCGGTGTGCAACAAGATCGAAGCGGAAATCGCCGAGCTGGACGATGGCGAAGAAAAAGACATGTTCCTCGAGGCCCTGGGCCTGGAAGAGCCTGGCCTGAACCGCGTGATCCGCGCCGGTTACGAAATGCTGCACCTGCAGACCTACTTCACTGCCGGTGTAGAAGAAGTGCGCGCCTGGACCGTGAAGGTCGGCGCTACCGCGCCACAGGCTGCTGGCGTGATCCACACCGATTTCGAGAAAGGCTTTATCCGTGCTGAGGTGATCGCTTACAACGACTTCATTCAGTACAAGGGTGAAGCGGGGGCCAAGGAAGCGGGTAAGTGGCGTTTGGAAGGTAAGGAGTATATCGTCAAGGATGGTGATGTGATGCACTTCCGTTTCAACGTGTAACCGTCTCCTGCTGTTTTTCCGCAATAAAAAGCCGATGCATTGCATCGGCTTTTTATTGCGTGCCTGTTAGGTCATATCTAAAAAGCATTATTAAGTCTGATCCAGGACACACTCAGAAAAGTCCTATTTAAAAACTCCATCTACGATTGAATTATCCTCTAGCTTCCCCACAACGAAACTTGTCCTACGCCAAGTTAGCACTTAGCTGCGTGAAATCCTGATGACAACTCCTATACACTTCGGCTTACTGACTAAGCCTCTATAGCGTCTTTCAGCAATGATGCAATAATGATAATGGAGTAATCATTGAATGTCGGCCTTCGACTCTTTGGAAAACGAAACAGACATTTCACTCGTTGAAGACCATGGCATTGACAGTATGTTGAGCAGCACTGCCCCCCTCAACATTGACATTCTACTGTTGGGAGAAACCGGCACCGGCAAGGATACCTTGGCGCAGCGAATTCATCGCCTCTCGGGAAGACGGGGGAACTTCATCGCCTTGAACTGCGCCGCCATTCCCGAAAGCCTGGCGGAAAGCCAGTTGTTCGGGGTCAACAGCGGTGCCTATACGGGGGCGGTGCAATCACGGGCAGGTTCTGTCGAAGCCGCCCATATGGGCACCCTGTACCTGGACGAGATCGACAGCATGCCTTTAAGCCTGCAGGCCAAACTGCTGCGGGTGCTGGAGGGGCGAGGGGTGGAGCGCCTGGGCTCGACGCGATTTATTCCGGTGGACATGCGTGTCATCGCCTCCGCCCAGCACTCGCTATACGAAATGGTCGATCAAGGGGCTTTCAGGCGCGACCTGTATTTTCGTCTGAGTGTCGTCAACATCCAGCTTCCTGCGCTACGCGATCAACGTGAACGCATCATCCCCTTGTTCCTGAAAATGATCCAACAAGAAGCGAAGCACTTCAAATGCATCGCACCGACGCCTTCAGGAGCGTTGCTGCAACAACTGCTGTGCCACCCCTGGCGCGGAAATATCCGCGAGTTGCGGTCGACAGCCAAACGCTTCGTCCTGGGCTTGCCGCCCCTTTCAGCCCCCATCAACAGCGGTACTGATACCCAGACCGACCTGAAGGCGCGCATGCAGCAAATTGAAAAATCGATGATTGAAGAGTCGTTGCGCCGGCACCAGCACTGCGTAGATAAGGTTGCGGTCGAGCTGGGGGTTGCCAAGCGCACATTATATTACCGGATGAAACAGCTTGAGATATCGCTGAGCCAAGCACTGCGTTCATGAGAGAAGCTTGCCGCCATAGAAATATTTAGAAACCTGTAATTCCATGTCCTATGGAACGCCCGGCACTTACAAGCCACATATTCAATGCCAAGGTCAATTTGTAAGGAAACCTGAACAACCTTTCAACTTCACAATGGCAGTCTATTTTTAATAACCAGTAGTTGGAGCAGTCCTATGAACTCAATTGGAAACTACCCTTCTGTGAATCCTTATTACAACAGCAAATCCGCTGGTTCCTCTGGTGCAGGCGGCGCGGGCGGCGCGGGCGAGGCGGAAGACAACTACGACAAAGGGGAAAAAATCAACGACTACACTACCAAGAAGCAACTCGAAGCCAAATTGATATCTGGTATCAACCAGGCTGCGAAAGGTTTCCAATAAGAGCTACTTACCTCTCCGGCCTATCGGCCCGAGAGGTAACCAACTCGACTCAACGGGTAGTTGTGCTGATCCCTTCCAAATATGATCTACAACCGTTAACTCAATGAGTATCCCATGCAAATAACCTCCCGCGTGCCCTCCGAAAAACACACAGATCTCGACTCCGCCAACTCCACACAAGCCACGCCGACGTGCAATGGGGATGCCTGTTTCTTTACCTCATTGCTAGAGCCCGCCTCCACGGCGAGCGCGTTCACCGGCGGAACTTATCCCTCTCCCGCAATCGCGGAGGCTGTCGCCCCGTTGAGGGATGCGAAAAAACGCATGACAACTTTATTGAGGTCAGCCAACAAAGAGCTGGACATCGAAAAATTCAGGAAATTCCCAAGCGTGTTATCCAATATTCAATTGACGTCCCAACTGTTGGTAAAGTGCCTTGCCAAGACAACTCAAGGCATTGAAAAAATATCTAACTTGCAATAGTGACCATGAAGAATTTCCTGTCTATTGCAATGCTCTTGATTGTCGCACTTATGCTGGGCGGCTGCAGCGAACGTGTTGAACTTCATCGTCAACTCTCTGAACAAGAGGCTAACGAGGTCATCGCTGAATTGGCAGACAAGCATATTCGCGCACAAAAGGTCCCGGCTAAAGATGGCGTTACCGTAACGATAAACACCCGCGACATCGGACGCGCGGTGCGCACGTTGGAGGCGGCCGGTCTGCCCAGAGTCGCCAGAACCACGCTGGGTGATACGTTTCGTAAAGAAGGCGTTATTTCTACCCCCTTGGAAGAGCGAGCGCGCTACATCTATGCGTTGTCGCAAGAACTTGAGGCCACGTTATCCAATATTGACGGTGTCATTGTTGCCCGAGTACATGTGGTATTGCCGGAACGCATTGCACCCGGAGAGCCGGTCCAACCCGCCTCTGCTTCGGTGTTCATAAAACATGATCCGCGCCTGGATCCCGATAACGTCAGCGCGCGCGTTCGGCGGATGGTCGCGAGTAGCATCCCGGGCATGGCCACAGCCATCGACAATCCACAAAAACTCACCGTGATATTCGTCCCCGCTGCCGCTTATCAGGAGCAACAACGCCTGGTGTATTTTGGCCCTTTCCTAGTGCCCGATGAGGATCTTGGTTTATGGCGAAACAGCATGACAATTTTACTCCTCGGTGTGATCGCCGTTATTGGTATTACGCTGTTTTTATACCGTCGACGTCAGCGCTTCGCGCCTGAACCAACTGCAGCCAATGAATTGAGCGGCACGGCTCATGACGTTTAGTACCGACTGTTCAATGAGTGACCATTTGGCCTGGGTTCAATGGTGGGCATTTCCCTGGAAGTATGCCCATGAAGACTGGAAAGGCCAGAACTCTAAGATTGAAACGCTTTATCAGCGCGGACGTCGGGTGCCGGTCAACCTTATGGGTGTGGCAGCCAGTTTACCCCCGGCTCCCCAACCCACCGTGCTGCGTATAGCCCTCTCCTCAAATGAACAACTTGACCTTGCCTTGACGCTGGTTCACGACACCTTTAACCCTGAGGCGGCTGCGCATTTGAATGACAGTCATCAACTGTGGTGCCTACGTCTTTCCAAGGCACTGCCTCCCGCCATGCTGTCGCCCGAAGACGATCCGTTGCGACTACTTCATAGCTGGCTCGAACCCGCCATCTGGCAGCGCATCAGATTGCGCTTCTCCCGTGAGCGCACGAGTGAAGTTGAAAAGAGACATCTATACCTTGAGAACGCGAGCAGCCGATTGGATACGCTCTGGCAAGCGGTGGTCTGGCGCGTCACGTCATTGCCAGGTGAACCGACAGCTTCTGGCTTGAACAGGTAAGGAAATCAGTCATGTTATGCCGATATGCTATTGATCTATTTAAAGACATGCCCGGGCTCCCCCGCAGCGTTATTCCCAGGGAAGAGCTTGCCAACTGGAAGCAGGCCGAGTTGCTTTTGAAGAACGCCAATGGACAGGCTGAGCAACTGTTGAGCCAGACCAAAAAAGAATGCGAAGCGCTACGCGAGAGGGCGTCGCTTGAAATCTGGCAATTCGCGGATACCCAACTTAAGCGATGGGAGCGTGACCGACAGTCCATGTGCGATAAGCTCGAACAATATGCCAGTGCAATTACCAACGAGGCTATTCGTCGTCTGCTTGATGAAACGGCGGCACCGGCCAGGCTGACCGCCCTTCTTAAACAATTGCTAGCGATCCAAGTACCGGAGGTCAGCGCTACTCTGCTCTGCCACCCTCATGATATGAATGAGATAAAACAACGCTTTGCTTATCAGAAATTTACTGTTTGGAAAGTTCAGGCTGACGAGAAAATACCGCCGAAAACACTGGTCTTGAAAACAGATGAGGGAGACTTCCGTATCAGCTGGAACTCCATGCTCACCTCTTTTCTTGAACGCGACGAAGCCATGCTTCCAAAGGACTCACACGCCGAATAACGGCCACAAGGGGAATAAGTATGAGCACACCTAAGAGCCTCTCTCACCAAGCATTAAGAAATGCCGACTCCGCCTATAAAAGTTATGACTCATTCCCTATTGAAGACATGCAAGGTGAGCAAGATGCCGAGCTATTTTACAGCCTGACAAAGCAGATGACCGTGACCAACGCGCTCTTTACTGAGAACCTCCGGATCGAGCACCAGTCTCTGAAAACAGCTATCGAAAGCTTTCAATAGAATGGACGCTCTTATCCATGATTGGTTAAACCGTCACGAACCACAACTTACGTTAGTGGAGGGTGACGACGAAATCACGCTGAACCGCCAGGACACCTTCATTTTGATTGCGGCCCAGCTGACGTCGATACCCTCAGATCACCCAACGTTATTAAGTTGGCTGCGCCTGGGCGCCGCCAGCTTGAATATTTTCCAGGGCGCGTTGATTCGAAAAGCGGACAGTGGCGAACTTTGGCTCATTCAAATCCTGCGCGATGGAATGGCGCAGGCACACGTACTCGCTTGTCTTGAAACCTTGCTCAACCAACGCGACATATGGCGTGCCACGTTCACGCGCCTGGCCCTCCCAGCCCAGCCTCCCAGACCCACCTCGCTACGTTCACGGCCGTATTAACCAGAGACTCGCCATGTATAACAAGAACCACAAGCGCCACAGCTCGCGCCAGGATTTGCCTGGTGCACCAACCATAAGAGCCTCATGGCACAGCACGCTCCTACTTTGCTGCCTGCTGGTCCCAGTGGAAAACTCGCTAGGCGCGATTCCACCTGAGTGGAAAAACACCGCCTACGCCTATGAAGCCGAACATAAACCGTTGCGCGAAGTGCTCGAAGACTTCGCCCAGACCTTTGGCACGCGGCTTCAGATCGAGGGTCTGCTGGAAGGCGACGTCAATGGCAAGATCCGTGCGAATACACCGCAGTCGCTGCTGGACAGGCTTGGCGTCGAACACCGCTTCCAGTGGTACATGTACAACAACACCCTGTTCATCAGCACGATGGACCAACAGGAATCCGCCCGCCTGGAGGTCTCGTCCGAAACCGTTTCCGACCTCAAGCAGGCGCTGACGGATATCGGACTGCTCGACAGTCGTTTCGGCTGGGGTGAGTTACCGGAAGACGGTATCGTTCTGGTTTCCGGTCCCAAAAGCTACATCGAGCAGATCAAGCAATTCAGCAGCCAGCGTCGCTCTGCGGATGAAAAACAGAGTGTGCTGACGTTCCCGCTGAAATTCGCCAATGCCGCAGACCGCCAGATAGAGTACCGCAGCGAAAAAATCATCATTCCAGGCGTCGCGACCATGCTGCGTGGGCTGTTGGATCCGCGCTCTACCTCAACGCTTTCCGGCCTGGCCCAACGTTCCGCGTCCCAGTCCCAGCCCGCACCTGTGACACCGAGTTTCCCGCGTCTGAGTAACCCGCTGCTGGGGCAAATGCTCACCCCACCTACGCCACCGGATTCCGGCATGTCGATTACACCTCGGGCGCCATTGAGCAGCAGCCGGATCCGCGTTGAGGCTGACGTACGCAACAACGCCGTTCTGATTTATGACTTGCCGGAGCGACAAGCGATGTATCACGAGTTGATCAGCCAACTCGATGTCGCGCGCAAGCTGGTGGAAATCGACGCGATCATTCTCGATATCGAGCGTACACAGTTGAATGAGTTCGGTATCAAATGGGGCTTTCAGAACAGCCGCTTCCGAGGCGGCGTCAACATGGCCCCCGGTACCGCATCGCAATTATCGATCGGAAGCCGTGACCGCTTCTACGCCGATATACGGGCGCTGGAATCCCGCGGGCTGGCCACCATGGTGTCCAACCCTTCGGTGCTGCCCCTGGAAAACCAGCCGGCAATCATCGACTTCAACCGCACTCAATACCTGACTGCCGGCACCGAAAACGCGACGATCCTGCCCATCACCGTGGGCACCAGCTTTCAAGTGGTTCCCCGAGTGATCACCAGTCGAGGCAGCCATCAGATCCACCTGGCGATAGACATCGAAGACGGTAACTTTGACGAGTCCAACCCCGAACGTATCGGCCCGGATGTACGCCGAGGCAAGGTCAGCACCCAGGCGGTGATGGCAGAGAAGCGCTCGCTGGTGGTGGGTGGGTTCCACGTCACTGAAAGCACCGACAAACAAAACAAAATCCCTGTGCTGGGAAACATACCGTTGCTGGGCAAGGCGCTGTTCTCTTCGACCGAACGACAGAACAACCGGCGTGAGCGGCTGTTCATTCTGACCCCGCGTGTAATCGGCGATCAGTCTGATCCTTCGCGCTATTTGCCCCAGGACGATCAAGTCGAGTTGCAGGCCGCGCTAAAACCCTTGGCCCGACGCTACGCTCCCCACCAGCCGGTGATTAACCGCAGCGACATCACCAGCACCCTGGCGCACCTGGTCAGTGGCGAAGTGCCCAAAGCGTTCAAGGCCGAGCCGATGCCCCTGGGACTGAATACTCTGTGCAGTACCCGCGACTTGCTGGCATTGAATACGGAACGCAGCCAGTGGTACGCAGGGCCGCAATACAACGTGGCGGTGGTGGTGCTGCGCAATCAGTTCAAGCGCAATGTTCGCATCGACGAAAAGGAATGCAGCAATTCGCAGACGCTGGCGGTCACCGTCTGGCCGCGCGCCTGGCTCAAGCCTGGCGAAGAAGCTGAAGTGTTCATCGCCATGCGCCCGGTCATCAAAGATGAACATCTGAGCGAGCCACGCCCTTCCCTGCTCACCCCAACCCGGACGACCTCACCATGAACTACAAACTGTTGTACGTCACAGTGCTGGGCATCGTATTGCTTGCCACTGGTTGCACGCCGACTTGCAAAGGCGATTCCTGCTCACGCCCGCAATCGACCAAGGACAAGATGGTGGTCTGGTGGCCACCCCAGATGCGCGTCGAACCCGGGCCCGCCGGCGAACGCTCGGACTATCAAACGATCTCTCTGGAACGATAAGCGTGAAGGGGTTGGCAGACGGTCACCTGAAGCGCCAGATACTCCTCGACGACCTGGTGAGCGGCCGCACCGCTCACCAGCAACTGTGCGCGGGAATCACATTGCGTTCGTGCGATGCCGGCGCGCGCAAGGGGGTGGCGTTACACATCGAGAACAAGGCCCTGCAATCGGGCCAGTTGGAACGCGTATTGGAGCGTCGTTTTGAACAGGCGCTGGCGTTTGACGGCTGTTACATCTATCTGGACAAACAGGGCGCACTGGTTATCTGGCACGCCCTGCCCGCCCAGCCCCAGGTGCTGGACACAATCCTCAGCCGAATGCTGTCTCTGGCCAACCTGCACGCTCTGGACCTGTCGGTTACACGCTGATCAGCGCTGCTCGAGCTCCGGCAAAGTGAGGGTCTCACGTTTGGCTTCATCATCCAGCTCACGCAAGGTACGGTAGATCAACGCCACGGCCTGCAGCGTCTCGCGAGGAATCGGCGCCCCGAGTCTTTTCTCGTAAAGTGTGCGGGCCAGCCAGACGCACTGGATGACCGGCACGTCAGCGGCCTTGGCACGGTCGATGAGTCTACGCGCCTGCGCATCCGTGCCCTTGTCCACCAACTGCGGCAACGGCGTCTTGCCGCGACGGTAATACAGGGCGACGGCAAAGTGGGTCGGGTTGACGACCAACATGTCCGACTCTTCCAGCTTGGGCAATTTGACCTTGGGTTCTTCCTGGGCCAATTGATAGGCCAGCGAGCGGCGTTGGCCTTTGACATGGGGGTCGCCCTCCATATCTTTGTATTCCTTGGTGACCTCGACCTGGGTCATGCGCATGCGCTTGGCAAAGAAGTACTTTTGCATTGTCAGGTCGGTCAGTGCCAACACCAGCAGTAATCCGAGACAGGCGTGCAGCAGATGGCGGAACAGCGCAATCAGCGCCAGCAGGTAACTTTGCAGATCGCTGTTCGCCAGATTAATCAGAGCATCCAGAGAAGGCCAGACCACCAGATACACAATCAGTCCCAGGAGAAACGCTTTGGCCACGCTCATCAACAGGTTCATCACCGACTGCGCGGAGAACATCTGCTTGAGTTGGCTCATGGGGTTGATCCGATTGAAATCGAGCTTGAGCGCGTCCGGGGCGAACAGGAACCCGATTTGCATCCAACTGCTGATCAGTTTAGTGGCAATCGCAACCCCGACCATCAACAGCGCGAAGGATAAAAAAACCACCAGCCCGTCGAACAACACCTCCTCCAGCGCTCGCACAAAAGGCTGATTGATGCGTGAAATCGGCAACACCATCATTTGCTCAAACCGTTGCAAGCTGGTTTGCGCGGTATACAGTGCGATTTCGCTGATGGCGGTCAGCACCAGTAACTTGCTCACATCCTGGCTTTGGGAAACCTGGCCTTTCTTGCGCTGATCACGCAGTTTTTTGGCCGAGGCGGGGTGTTTTTTCTCCCCCGAGTCACTCATGGCATCCCTACCTTGAACAGCAGTCCGAGGGAATGCTTGAGATCACCCAGCAAGTTCATGCGCCCGACAATCAAATCCTGCAGCAACGCAAAATACAGCAAAAGGATGCCAATCCCCGCCAGGCTCTTGAGCGGCGGAGCCAGCGTACTCACCTGCAATTGCTGACTGTAGACCCCCAGCAGCGCGATGCCGAACTCCAGCAACAGCAGCACGGCGATGAAGGGTGCGGCGTAGAGCAGCATATGCGTGAACGTATCCCCGAGCAGGGCGATAAACACGCTGAACCCATTAGGCGACGGCAGCGGGAACCACACCGTTGGCGGCCAGATCAGATAGCTGTCCCAGATCACCTGGGTCAATGCACCCAGCCCCAGCGTAACCATCAACAGAAAAATCGCCAAATGCTTGAGCAGGTGCCCGACAGGCGTCGCGTCCGGCCCCAGGGATGGGTTGAGCTGGCCTCCGGCCAATGCGCCTCGCTGGTTATCCAGCAGCGCTCCCACCGACTCGAACATCCAGAACGGCATAGACAGCAATACGCCCAGCAACACCCCAAGGGCCAGCTCTTTGAGCGCCAGGCCTGCAAGCATGAGCCCCGAATAATCCAGGCCCTCCAACGCGGCATGGATGCCTGGCGCGGGGATCAACGCCATGACCATCACGATCGTATGCCGGGGCATGCCTCGAATATGTTGAAAACTGAATGCCGCTACCAGAAAAGCACAGGGATAAATACGCGCCATGGCGATGATCAGACTCGGCAGAAACTCAAGATACAGCAGCACAGGCGCAACCTCACTGGAGGGCCGAGCGGCCAATCATGTCGAACGTCAGGTTGATCAGTTGAATCAACTCCACGCCAATCCAGCGCCCGGTCATGATCAACGTGACACCCACCGCTACCAGCTTGATACCAAACGGCAACGTCTGGTCCTGTACCTGCATCAGCGCCTGCACCAACGAGGTCAGCACCCCCACCACCACAGCCACGATCAGCGGCGGCGCCGTCAAGACCACCACCAGCAGCATGCCCTGCTTGAACAATACGATCGGTTCCATAGTCAGCTCAGAGATAGGAAAGGAACAAACTGTCGAGCAGCCGCGACCAGCCGGACACCATCACAAACAGCAGCAATTTGAGCGGCAGGGAAATGGTCATGGGTGAAACCATCTGCATACCCAGCGCCAATAAGAGGTTGGAGACAATCAGATCGATCACGATAAAGGGGATGTAGATCAGAAAACCGATTTCGAAGCCCGCCTGCAGTTGCGACAAGACATAGGCAGGAATCAGCAGGATCAGGTCTTCACGCCGGACCTCCTGGGCCATTTGCGCGGGCCAAAGGCGTTGCGTGTTTTCCAACAGGTGAGTGAGTACGTCGGGGTCGAGATTGCGCAGCATGAATGCACGCAACGGCTTGATGGCCTCTGCGCCTGTCTGCAGCACCGTCTGCACATTGCTCGTGTCCAGTGGAGAAATCTTCAGACTTTCGGCGATCTGGTAGCCCACCGGCGCCATGATAAATAGCGACGCGGCCAATGCGATGCCGTTGATCGCCATACTGGGTGGCACCTGCTGCACGCCGATGGCGTTACGGGTGATCATCAGCACAATCACGATCTTCAGAAACGATGTGCAGATAATCAACAGCATCGGCATCAGCGTCAGCGTGGCGAGAAACAGCGCGAGAACGAGGGGGTCCAGCCCCTGAAGTATCATCGGCCGAAGAGCACGCGGGACAACTGCAACCCCAGACGGCCGTCGACCTCCACCAACTGGCCCTGCCCAATCGGTCGATCGCCGTAATACAGGCCCGCCAGGCCAGGCGCGTAACCGGTAATACCCAGCACGGAGCCAGGGCCCAGATTGCGCAACTCACCCAGCGTGAGATTCAGTGTGCCGCAGCGAACATTCAGCGCCATGCTCAACTCATCGAATGGCTCGTGGCCAAAGATATCCACCACGGGTTCATCCTGCGCATCCTCGGAGTACGGGTGCGCTGCAAAATTCTCGTCCACAGACGTGTCCTCGATAGAAGAAAGGGTCAGGCACATGGTCCCGTTTTCATCGTCAATAGTGCCCCGCAGCCGATGCCTGCCAACCTGGATATACCCGCTGCCCTGCGCCTGGAACAGGGTCAGTTCAGGGACCAACACATCACCGGCGCGCAGGCTGCGTACCTGTGCAATTGTCAGGCGCACGCGTCCCAGAGTTACGGCAATCGCCAGTTGGAGCCGCGCCGGCAGCGGTGCAGCGATAGAACGCCATGGGGCGGCTTCGCACAACGCGAGGAAGCTTTCAGCGCTCAGCCACACATAGCCCGTGGCCCGCGAAGCGCCCAGGGACACGCTGAGCCGACAGCCGAAGCCCTCGGGGCGACCGGCATCCAGCAACCGCACATAACCGAACAGGTCACGTATCTGCGGGCTCAGATAGTGCTGAAGTAATTCCCAGAACCAGGAATTCGGATCGTTGCCAGCCTGGGCCAATGTCACCGGGCATTCGCCCATCAAGCTCAATTGCGGCCCCGGCTCACTGAACGCTACTACCCCACAGGTGGTTTCGACGCACAACGGCTGAGCGCCAGCTGGCTCAGTGCCGGGCTCGAGGCGTAACTCGCCCCGTTGCTCGGCAACCTGGAACGGCATACGCAATCCGCGTCCCAATCGGCGCCGGGCCGCCACTGCATCAGCCCTCACCGTGCGCAAGACCAGAGGTGGCAACATCATGCCGGTGCCGAATTTGCCACGTACAGCTGCACCGGTAACGCCAGGCTTGCGGCGAGCCTGCGTTCACACTGCTGCCGTACGTCATGGAGCCAACTTGCAGTTGTCATCTGCTCCGCCTCCAGCTCGATATCCCATCCAGCCTTTTTTCGACGAATACTGGCGTTGATCCGCCCCAGACGGGGCAAGTACATGGCCACCGACAGCGGCAAGGTTGAAACGCTTTGCAGACGAGGCAGCAATTGCTCCGTCAACGCCTGGACCATGGCGAGATCACCCGATATCTTTATTTCGGCCTGTGACGCGCTACGGTCCGACTCCCGATCGTCATCACCGAACAATTGGGTAAAGAGCTGCCGTTGTTCCCAAGGCACCAAGGCGTCTACCTCGTGAACCCGTTCCTCACGGGGGTCGCGTCGACGCTGGCGTTCAGGGGGGTTGGCTGAGATCGGGTTCATATCGGTTCCTGCGTGAGTAAATTGGCCAGTTCCTGCAGCTTTTCCACCTGGCGCAGGCACAGGGTGACGTGCTTCTGTGCGATACCCACTTCCACTTCACGCTGTTCGCGCTGCCCTTGCAGCTGTTGCAGTTGGCCTTCTTCACGCCGGGTGCCGGCGGACAAGGTTTGCTCTTTGCGGCCCCAGGACTTCAGCGCCTGAAAGCTCACAACCTGCCCCTGATGCTCACTCAACAGTTGTGCAGATTGCAGGGCCTCTTCTTCGCGGGTTTTCTCAAGCGTGTCTTGCGCTTGCTGAATGTGCGCAACCAGCGCTTGCTGTGATCGTTTGGCTTCGCGCAGCTCACGCTCGGCACGGTCTGCCCGGTACCGACGCAAACGGCGCAGCGTTTCGATTTCACCCGGCAGCATTTCAGAATGGGACATAGGCGGTCAGCTCCGTCAGTTGATCCATAGTCGTGGTGAGGGACGAAGGTTCGCGCAGGTCCTGGCGCAGGAAACTGTCTACTGCCTGACGGCTGTCCACCGCCATGTCGGTCAGGGCGTCATTGCCCGCCTGGTACTCGCCCAGCTTGAGCATCAGCTCGATCTGCTGGTAGGCCGACAACAGCCGCCGCAATGCGGTACCGGCCTTGATATGCGCAGGCTCGGCGACGTTGGTGAGAATCCGCGACAGGCTGGCGAGTACGTCGACCGCTGGATAATGGCCACGCTCGGCCAGCTTGCGTGACAGCACGATATGACCATCCAGCAGCGAGCGAACTTCATCGGCCACCGGATCATTCATCGAGTCCTGCTCGATGAGCACTGTGTAGATGGCCGTGATTACCCCCTCACGCGTCAACCCGGCCCGCTCTACAAGGCGCGGCAACAGGCTGTACACCGAAGGCGGCAGACCTCCTCGCCCCAAAGGTTCGCCCGCGGCCAGGCCGATTTCGCGCTGGGCTCGCGCAAACCGCGTCAGGGAGTCGATCAGCAGCAGCACTCGCTGCCCCTTGCGTCGAAAACCCTCGGCCAATGCCGTCGCGGTAAAGGCTGCGCGGGCGCGCTCCATACTGGAACGGTCGGAGGTGGAGCACACCAGCACTGCCTTGGCACGCAATTGATCATCCAGTTCATGGTCAAGGAACTCGCGTAGTTCACGACCCCGTTCGCCGATCAAACCGAACACGATCACATCGCAATCCACGTTACGGGCGATTTCGGCCAACAACGTCGTCTTGCCACAACCTGCCCCTGCAAACAGCCCGACGCGCTGGCCTTCCCCCAGCGTCATCAGGCCATCAATCGAACGCACGCCCGTGGCCAACGCGCGGTTGATACGCGGCCGTTCCGTGGGCAACGGCGCCTCGCACAGCACCGGGGTTGCATCAGGCGTATCCGCCTCGGCAAACGCGCTGGGTCCGTCGCCGGCAATCGGCCGGCCGAAACCGTCCAGCACCTGGCCAAGCAGGTCATGACCCACTCGTACCCTGTGCGGCACACCAAGGCGCTCCACGCCGGCACCTACGCTCACGCCTTCCAGATTGCCCAAGGCGCTGAGCACCGCGTCCTGCTGATCGAAACCGATGATTTCGGCAAGCATGTAATCGCCAGGTTGTTTTTCAACCTGGCACAGATCGCCGATACGTGCATGGGGTAGCCGGCATTGCATCAGCATGCCGTTGACGCGCTGTATGCGACCGCGCATCGTGACGGGCGAAAAGCCATTCAACGCCGCCGATTGACTGCGTTGCCACGCCTCGAGGCGCTCTTGCAATGTGCCGGTCACCAGCGCACCTCATACCGTTGCGCACCGTCGAATACCACTTTGCTGTTGTCGATCAGCACCACGCGCAGCCCATTGACTTCATCGCCCACGAACAGTCGGGTGCCTTCCTCCAGAACCACGTGACCGTTCGGTCCGCCGATGATCTGTACGATCTTGAACGGCAGTACGCCGTCACGTACCCGCACGCGACTGATCACCGGCACAGCGGTATCGAACTCTTTGCCAAACCGATCCAGCATGCGTGCAACCACATCAACGTCCTCCTGCGAAACATCACCACTGAGGGAAATCTGGCCATTGATGACCTGCAAGCTGACCCGCAGGCCCAGCTCCCGCTCGTTGAGCATCTTCAACAATTGCTGGCGCACCTCGAACGGCGAGGCCAGCTCAGGCTTTTGAATCACCGCCGGCATCAGCGATGCCTGAGCATTGCGCTCTCCACTGAAAATAATGCCGACCGCCGCCATGAGCACGGCAAACGCAAGTGCCAGGCTGAGCAAACGCTTTTGCTGGGACGATGAAATGGACGACAGTTTCAACGCAAGCGGGGCCTGCCCCTCAGGCTCAGAAGACGGCGGTACAGCCACGGGCGCCTGCGGCCAGGGCTGATCAGCCGGGCTGACACACAGGCGAACGGAGCCAATCAAAAAGACCGTGTTCAGCGCAAGCTCGCCGATCTGCGCCAACACTTGCCCATCGCTGTCTTTAAGCAGTCCAGCCTCGGCCTGCACTGACCATCGATCATCGGCCAAGCGCAAACGTGCGTGATGCTCGACGACCTCGGGATCATTCAACAGCAAATCAGCGTCCGGGTTGGCACCCAGGCTCCACTGCTCGCCAAATAACGGCAGCGCGGCGCCCTGATGCAAGCCGTCCAGCACTCGCAGCTCGAACATCATGGGGCCACCCTGGGCTGGCGTATGAATAAGAGGCTCATGCCACAGCCCCGCGAAGCAGTTCGTCCTGACCCAGGTCGAATCGGCCCAGGACCTTTACCTTGGAATTGCTCCCCAGCTCGGCGAACGACATCACCGGTACATGGTTGAACTCATCCAGCAACAGAGCGCGCAAGGGACTGCGCAGGTCCTGAGCCACCAGCAGCACACTCTTGGTTTTGGGTCGTAGCGCGAACGCCTGGTTGAGCAGGCCAACCAGGGCAGCACTGCTGTCGTTATCGAGGGCGAAAAACACGCCGCTCTGGGTCTGGCGCAAGGCTTCGCGCAGGATGTTCTCGGTTTGCGGCGACAGCAGCCACGCGTGCAGGCCGTCGGCTTCGCTGTACTGGTGAAAGATCTGAGACTTGAGCGCGATACGGGCGTAATCGGCCAGGGCATCCGGTTCGCGCTCATGCTGGCCGTACTCGATCAGCGATTCGACGATCAACCGGACGGCACGCAATGGCACGCCCTCGGCCGCCAGGCGCTGCAGGACTGACGAAAAACGTGAAAGCGGCATGATGCGTTGCAGTTCCTGCACCAGTTCCGGCTGGTTGTGTTCAAGCCAGCTGAGGATCGATTTGCTTTCCTGGATGCCAAGAAACCGCGGCCCGCTAAGCAGCATCGCCCGCTTCATGCGTTCGATGACCAGGCTTTGGGCACTGAAACGCTCAACCTGCGGATCGTCGAGCAACGGATCATCAGGGCTGAGCCACAGCCAGTCTGCTTCGTCCCGCTCAAGCAGCCCTCTTTCCCCTCTGTCCGGAGGTTGCGCCAGGGAAGCGTACTCGACCGCTACCCGGTCGCTGAGGGTCGCCGTCACGACAGGCACCTCGTGCACGCAAAAGCGCATCTCATCGACGGCCAGCGACTCACTGAATTCGGCTTCGAACGGCGGCAGCGTCAAACCGATATTGGCGACCAGTGCGTTTCGGGCCTGACGAATCTTTTGAACGATGTCGATGACCTCGGGGGTGCTGTACAGCTTTGGATTGAACTGCAGCAGATACGGCCGTGACGGGTCGAAGCCGCGCAGGTCTTCATTACCATTCTCTTCCGGGCGGACCGCCTTCTCGTCCGAAGGCTGTGGCGTCTCCTCGCGCTGGCGTTGACGCATGAGGTAATAACCCAGGGTACCGGTCATCATCGAAATCAGAATGAACACCACGGTGGGCATGCCGGGAAGCGTGGCAAAGGCCAGCATGCCCACCGACGCGATCATCCAGCTCTTGGGCTCGCTGGTCATTTGCCGCGCAATTTCGGCGCCTATATTGCTGACGCCCTTGCGCCCGTCCGGCGCCACTCGGGTGATGATCATGCCGGCCGTCAGGGAGATCAGCAGCGCGGGAATCTGCGCGATCAGGCCGTCACCGATGGTCAGTACCGAATACAGCGCCATCGACTCGCCTGCGCTCATGCCGTGCTGGAACATGCCGGTCGAGAAGCCTCCGAGCAGGTTGATGACCACGATGATCAAACCGGCAATGGCGTCGCCCTTGACGAACTTCATGGCCCCGTCCATGGCCCCGAACAACTGGCTTTCGCGCGATAGCTGCTCACGTTTGTCCCGCGCCTGTGCACCGTCGATCAGCCCCGCGCGCAGGTCACTGTCGATCGACATCTGCTTGCCCGGCATCGCATCCAGGCTGAAACGGGCGGCCACTTCAGCGACCCGCTCCGACCCCTTGGTGATCACCAGAAAGTTGACGATGGTCAGGATCATGAAGATCACCAGGCCCACCGCCAGATTGCCACCCACCACGAAATTACCGAACGCTTCCACAATGTCACCGGCGTCCTGCTCCAGCAGGATCAAGCGCGTGGTGGCGATCGATAACGCCAGGCGAAACATGGTGGTCAGCAGCAGGATCGATGGAAACGACGAGAACGCCAACGGCCCTGGCAGGTAGAGCGCCAGTACGATCAACAGGCAGGAAATACAGATATTCAACGCGATCAGGATGTCCACCAGCCAGGTGGGCAGCGGCACAATGAAGATAAACACGATGGCCATGACCACCACCGCGCCGAGTACTTCGGCACGCCGTGCCACCTTGAGCAGCACGCCATTGATCGATGACAGCAGTGTCACCCGAACGTCCTCGTCTCGTCGGGGAATGTCAGGTGGCCGCGTTCTTCGCGGGCCCACTCAAGCATCACGTCCTTGAACGCTTTCACGGCGCTGGCCTGGGATTGAGCATCAAGCCACCAGGCCAAGGGCAAGGCCTTTATCTCCCTGGACAATTCGTTGAGCGAACGCAGTCGGGCGGCAAGCAGCGTGCCGCCAAACTCACTGGCCAGCCTTTGCACCTCAGCCGAATCGATGCCGGTACTGGCGTAACCCAGAAAACGCTGCAACAGACCCACCGCATCGTGTTCAACGTTGAGGCGCTGGATCAACGCCTCGCAGTTGCCCAGCACTGAGCGCAACTCGCGACACTCCCCCAACCCTTTGAGCAAGAGACGCAATTTTTCCGTGGGCACAGACTGTGTGTGGGCTGCGATATCACCGTTCAGCGCCTGAGTCATCAGGCCGACGCCCCTGGAAAACTCCGTCGGGCCGTACATTTTCAAGAGCGTTTGCAGCATCAACGCCAAGGATTGGCGCACGACCACAGAGGCGTAATAAAGCGCACGCACGTCCTGACGCTCCTGCGGGTCAGCGCTGGCTTCCTTCAACGCCAAGGCAATATTCAGACCTGCCTGGATCGGGCCGCCGAAATCACGCTTGAGCTCTCTCAGCGCGCTGCGTGCTGAGTCCTCCTCTACCCTCAACCCATTAGTTTTCGCTTCGCTGGCGATCAGCTGAAGCACCACGAAGGCGCGAGCGGGGTCACTGCCGGCGAGGTTTACCAATTTTTCGACAGTGGGCTTGCGCAGCAACTCAAACCGAAGCCGACGAACAACGGTTTCCAGCGTGGTTTGGCCAGGGTGGCCCAGTTGTTCATACAACTGCACGAACTCCGCCACAGGCGAAACTTTCGCGCCAATGGCTCGCCGGCCCAGGGCTTGCGCATTAAGTGCCACTTCTTCGGCGAAAATCTGCGCAATGTCATCCAAGGCCAGCGAACGGCTTGGCGCTTCGACAGTGCTGACACTGGGCTTTTCCGAGGGTTGGATCTGCTGCACATCGTTGAAGGATTCGACTTTCATGGGCGGGCCAGAATGGGAAGTTTGTGTCCCTATGTGGCAAGCCGCTGCGGTCCAGTTCCATCAAAACGTTTCAAGGTGATGGGCATGAAAATACTTGCACATCCACATCGAACCTTTTGCAGGTTACGGCACAAAAATCATTAAACCAAGAATATATATTCATACAAATCAATAAGTTATGTGTTTTTCCCATTTGGCACAGCCAGTGCAAAAGGGGTTCCTATCGAAACCATTTCGATCGAGCCTTCCCGGAGGAAAAACAACATGAAAATACCTATTGGTGATCTCGCTCACCTCGTCGGCAGTTCGCCTCAGTTCATGGTTCAACTGACGGACGACCAGCAAAAGAAACTGCGACGCTTCATTCATAAACGCGTGCTCAACCCCGAAGATGCGGACGACCTGCTGCAACTGACCTACCTTGAAGCCTGGCGCAACAGAGAGCGTTTCAGCGGCCAGGCCACGCTCAGCACCTGGATGTGCGGGATAGCTCAGAATTTGATCCGCAACCACTTCAGGCGCATGTATGCCAAACCCGTGCATTGCGAGTTCGACGAATCGTTGTGGCATGGCCAGGAGGAACACAACAGCCTGGATTGGGAATTTGAAGTCAACCGACGCCTGGAGAAAACCCTGAACGCCATCGACCATCTGCCGGCGGAAATGCGCAAAACGCTATACGCTTCGCTCGAAACAGATGGCAGCTATCAGGACACCGCCGATGCGCTGGACATTCCCATCGGCACGGTACGGTCACGCTTGTCGCGGGCGCGCGAACAGCTTAAACGCGTGACTCACAACCCGTTGCAGCCGTAAGTCCCCGCTACAAAAAAGCGTTGGGCGAAAAGGATATCTGCCCAACTCGACCGCAGCTTTACGTACGCGGCGGCAAAAGATCGCAGCCTGAAGAGCCCCCGCTGTGATCCCACCACTCGTCGCCATTTGGCCTGTTTTTCGTTAAACGGTTGAAAGCGTAGAAAAAAACTTAACAAAAGCCCTTGACGCATTCCCGTTCTACGCGAATAATGCGCGCCACTTGGCTACATAGCTCAGTTGGTTAGAGCATAGCATTCATAATGCTGGGGTCCGGGGTTCAAGTCCCTGTGTAGCCACCAAGTACTAAAAACGGCTTACCGAAAGGTAGGCCGTTTTTTTATGCGCGCAGGAAAGTGTCGCCAAGGTGCTCACGCTCAAAAATACTACCCATCTGTATTTTGACGCCCCCGGGAGCCGCTGTTAGTGTCCAGCCTCCCCCACCACGGAGCGCTCCCGATGCAACTGGACATCTACCAAGTCGACGCCTTCAGCCAGCACGCCTTTGGCGGCAATCCTGCGGCGGTATGCCCGCTCACCGAGTGGCTGACGGACGAGCAACTGCAACACATCGCCGCCGAAAACAATCTGTCGGAAACTGCGTTCTTCGTGCCCCGTGGCGACCTTTATGAACTGCGCTGGTTTACCCCGGAAGTCGAAGTGGACCTGTGTGGCCACGCCACGCTGGCAGCGGCGTGGGTGCTGATTCACAAGTTGCCGGACGCGCCGCGCGTGTTGCGCTTCGCCACGCGCAGCGGCGAGCTGCGGGTGACGCGCAACGGCGACGAACTGGCCATGGACTTCCCGGCCAGGCAACCGGAGCGCTGCGAGCCGCCAAGCGGAATGCTAAGTGCATTGGGGATCGAAAACGCCGAGGTGTTCGGCACCGATGACTATATCGTGCTGGTGGAAGATGAAGCACAAGTGGCCGCACTCACGCCGGATTTCGCAAGGCTCAAGGGCCTGCCTAAACGCGGGATTGCCGTCACCGCCAAGAGCACGCGCTTTGACTTTGTTTCGCGCTGGTTCGGCCCGAACGTGGGGGTCAATGAAGACCCGGTCACGGGCTCCGCGCATACGTCGCTGGCACCGTTCTGGGCCGAGCGCCTGGGCAAATCGCAATTGACCGCCGAGCAAGGCGGCACGCGCAAAGGTCAATTGCGCTGCGAGCTGCGCGGTGACCGGGTGATCATCTCCGGTAAGGCCGCGCTGTATATGCAGGGTGTGATTTATCTGTAAAACACAGCGGCTTGCCCTCAGGTAAGCCGCTTATTCATGTCGGTTGCCCAGTCATCCCTGCGGCTACCTTTCAGGCCATCGCATTGGGTGTTCTGATACGCTGGTCCGCCAAGTCAACGGTCAGGTCGTGGCGTGGCAGGGGGCTCAACGTATTGTTCAGGTTCATGCGCAACGGTTTGTCCGCATTCGCTCCGTATTCGAAGTCGACGTTGACATGCTTTTGCGTATGACTGAGCGAGGCGCTGCTGGAGAAGCTGATATTGGTCGGGAACGGCAACGACATGCCATGGGTCTGGGTCGCGGTATAGTTCATGCCCATGCTTTTCACACGCAGGTTGTTGGGATCTTTCAGCGCTCGCTTGATCAACGGCTCGGTGCTTTCGCCCGCCAGGTGACGATGCTCGATCATGCGCAGAACCTGCGGTTTGAGTTCCATGCCGAGCGTCACAGAGGTGCCTTCACCCTGCTGCAGTTGTTTGATGATATGGGCCAATTGCGGGTCATCCCTGAGCCATTGCACGATAGCTGCCTTGTTGCCCGGTGCGACATCGTCCAGCCAGCCATGCTGCTCATCATCGCGCACCCCAACAGGTGTGACTGATGACTCGACCGAGGCCAACTGACGTAAGCCAGCTTTCATCAGGTCCTGTTGAATCAACACTTTACCCAGCGACTGACTGATAGCTTCATAGTCATCCAGCTTGGTCGCCAACGGTGGGTGAGTCGCCAGAAACTGCTGTAGCGTGATCAGTTGTTCATCGGCAGAACCTTGCGCGCTCGACGCGGCGATGGTGGCTAAATCCCGGCTCCATTGCGGTGAGTACCGCGACAGGCTGTCTCGAATATCGTCAACCTGAGACTGAGTGACGGGGGCCGGCGGCTTGAACGAAAAATTGAAGGCCTTCGATTGTGTGCGATCGAACTTCACCATGACCGACAGTTCCGGCAAAGCAAAAGCTATGGCTGCCGGCCCGTTGCTGGCATCACGGCCGGCGATCGCCAGCGCGTTGACAGGCGCGAAGTTGGCGCCTACTGCGCCGTGCCTCAATAATTGAGCGCTGCGTCCCTCGCCTCGGCTGGTGCCCGTCGTTGAATGCGTGGTACTTCGGCTCTTGTCCAAATGCATAAGATTCAGACTACCCACCCCTCCAATACCGGCGCGAAGCACTGAGTCCAATTCGGTAATATTCTCTTGCGGGCTATACATCAAACGCAGTTGCGCGAGCGCATCCAGATTGACATCACCACTGAGTTTCGAGCTTGTGCCCGTCGCGTGTTTTTCTCCCAATGCCAACAAGTCGTGGAAACCGCCAGACTGCCCCATCAGAATCGACATCATCTTGCCAAAGTCGGCCTCTTTTACATTAAAACCAAGGGTAGCCCCCTTGTTATGCGCAACGGCAGCCGTCAACTCGCCCGCGACCCTCAGGCCCGGCCCCAGCGCAGCGCCGCCTTTACCCAAGGTCACACCCGAGCCCACGGATCCAGCCAACCGATATGTGCCCTCGGTGCTGATCTCAACCCGCGCACCGGTGTCGGTACGACTGATGTTCACACCATGGGTATGAGACCTGGAACCGCCCAGAAAAAACTCCACTGGCGCCACCGGCTTTATGCCGGTCACCAGCGCTGCGACGCTCACCCCTTGGGTTCGGCTGGTGTTCAGGGCATGACCCGTGTCCATCTGCTGCACTTGCCGTGTCATCACATCCGTAATGGACGCATCGGCGGGCAATCCCAGCAGCCCCGAAAGATGCCAATGCAAGGCGGACCCTGGAGTGCCAAGATCCTTGGCCAGCAGTTTGAAGTTGTCATACAGGGATTCCGCCTGGTCGTAGCTGACAATCTGCTGGCTGGACAGCGTGTGCACAGGGCCCTCTTCAAAGCCTTTCATCACTGCCTCCAGCGACGCCTCGATTCTTTTCAAGGCGCTTGGGCTATGGCCGGACGTACTGCTCAGTTCTTCAACCATCCCAGCCAATTGCTTAAGCGTGCCGGCATGGTGAATCAGATCGCCTTCGACGAGCGCCGAAGGATGACTGGAATCTCGTTTGCGCTCCGGTTTCCACTCGGGCAACCTCAAGCCTTGCCCTTCGAAGTTGGCCAGCAGCGCTGCCGTGGTCTTCTGCGCTGAAGGTTCGACCCGCTTGAATGCTTCATACAACTGGTGCAGTGTCGACTCGGCGCTCACCACCGTTCGGCTGAGCTTGGGCTGTGCATCAACTGTCAGCCCATGCAGGTCGCCGATCAGGCGGGCGCACGACTGGCTGCTTTCTTCGACCTTGGCCAACGCCTGGCTGAGCTGCTCGGCCAGTGCCTGTCGCGGCCCGGGCTCGCTCATGGCCGCAAGGCGAGTACTCAGGTCAGCGCCAACCGGCTTGCTCCTTGAGAGCGACTCGAGCTGTTGGTGAAGGCGCTTATCGTCAACGTATACGCTCTCCAATCCCCGGCGACCATTGATGTGATGCCCAATGGACTGGCCTTTCTCACCCAGCGCTTGCAAAGGATGGAAGTGCGATTTGATCCCCTGGAGAAAATTGCGCTTGATGGGCATCCCTTCGCGTGTTTGCCCAAGCACATTGCTGCTGGCCGTCAGCGCGCCCCCTGACACAGGCGTGCGCATCTGGCCGGCCGCTAACGTATCGGCCAATGAAGCCTCCTGCACCGCCGGTCGCACCGGCCCCCACGCCATTGCGCTTGGGGCCGCGTTATCCAGTCGATGGAACTGCTTGTCCCAACCGCCAATCAAGTGCCGGTCAGCCCCCATCCGCAGGGACTCCAAAGACTGGCCCTGCGGCAGTTCAACCTTGCTCCAGCGGGGCGCGGCATCCTCGCTGCCTTGCCAGGCGCGGCGATCGAGCTTGAACAATTCGCCCACCTGAGTGTGTGCATAAAGATTGGCTTCATGATCCAGCGCCAGTGTTTTGATTGCGAGCGCCGGTGAAAGCCGTAACGGACCGACCACTCCGTCCACACAGGCCTGGAGCTGATGGTCTTTATCGACGGTTACAAAGTTGCGGCCGTCGGCTACGGCAAAGCCAGTGACAGGACGCTGGATATCGCCCGCAAGTACCTCCTCAAGTGACACCTGGGGACGAGGCTTGGGCAGTGCGCTCAATTCATGACTGGCCCCCTCAAAGACCGGGTCACGCACCTTTGTTACATTCACCGCTTTGAGTTGCCCTGCTTGGAGCGCATAGGCGCGTCCATCCAGCCCTCGTTCCAGATGTGTCACGCCCTGTTGTGCGCTTGTGTCCCAACGTTGCGCCGACGCATCCCAGCTCAGCAATGTGCCGGAATCAAACGCAACCTTGCCCCGCAGCCCAAGATCGACGGCTGTCGTCAATGCCTGGAGGCTGGGCAACGGCAGGCCTTTCTCGATGCCCTTGACCAGCACGTCGCTGACGTTCCACTCAGGGCGCAGTGCGCCAGCCCTATCCAACGGCACGCTGTGCAATTGCTGCCGGGCATCACGAACCTGGGCATTGAGCTGCCCGGCGTCATCATGGAAGAACCCCTCGACACGCACTGCGCCCTTCAGCGCCTGCTCCAGCGGTACCAGCGATTGCGCAACCATCGGCAGCGTGCCGTCCCGCGCCAGCCGCGTGTCCGCGCGCAGCAGTTCACCGTCAGCCGTGGCGCCATACAGCGTGCCGCCAGACAAGCCGACTCGCGTAAGTTGCACAGGCGCGCCGCGTTCATCGACCGGGCGTGCATCCGCCACGTCGGCACCTTTAATCTGCACGACCGATGCGCCCTGAGCCTGGCGCAACACCGCCGAGGTCCGCCCCTGCGCACTGCTGTCCAGCGCCTGCGGAGGGGTCTTCAACAGTTGCCCTTCACGGGTCAGCCCGATACGGCTGTAGGTGCGGTTGTCGGCGTCGGGCAACCAGGACAGGGCAAGGGGTTCGAAGCGATACAGGCGTCCCTGATCCAGACGAAATTGCTTGCCCTCGGCGGTCGTCTGTACACCGCTTACGCTTCCCAAGTGTCCCCGACCGGGGCCCGGCGATACGCGACCTTCACCGCCATCAGTCTCGGGCAGGCTGCTTCTGAATACCGCCGCAACAGCAGGCGTGGGCTGAATATGAAACAGGTAATCTCGCTCATCCTTGAAACGCAACGTGCCGGCGACCGAGGCGCCATCAGCGACATAATGCTTGTTCGGCGCATTGAGATGGCGGGCGATATCACGTCCCACCAGGGTTGTATCAGGTTCCAGCCGCCCACCTTTGAGGCGGATATCGAACAGCATTGAAGCGGGATTCAACGATTGGTAGGAGGGTAACGGCTGGGCAGGCTCTGTGGCCGGGCGGGAATGTGCATTATCGACATGAGCATGCTCGATGACGTCATGTTGTGCGTGGGGCAGACCATCTACTCTTCTGTGCATAGCAGGCTCCAGAAATAGATAAATACCAGTTACCGAGTGAGTATTTTCCTCGGTTTGGTTCCAGCATTACGCAAACCCAGCCCGGCGGGCCCGACCGGAAAAAACCAATCAATCCGGACCATCCCCCTCTCTGCTGCGCTAAAGTCTTGCGACAGGAAGATCAGGTCATTCTCAAAATGAACGGAGTTCAACGCGTGCTTTTTATTTCCCGCCGTCAACTATCAACCGTTGCCATCACGCTCGCCCTTGCCGGCTGCCACACCACGGTCAATGAACAACCACCCGCACCGGAGCTGGGGTCGGGCTATCGCACCGACCTCGCCACTCGTCACGCAGCCCGCCATATGGCTGCCGCTGCCAACCCACTGGCTGCCCAAGCCGGACGCGAAATGTTGCGCCAGGGCGGTTCGGCAATCGATGCGGCGATCGCCATGCAAGCGGTGCTGACGCTGGTGGAACCGCAATCGTCCGGCATCGGCGGCGGTGCATTCATCATGCTGTGGGACGGCGAAAACGTGCACGCCTATGACGGCCGGGAAACCGCCCCAGCCGGGGCAACAGAGCGGTTGTTCCTGAAGGCCGACGGTACGCCCATGGCGTTTACCGATGCGCAGATCGGCGGGCGTTCGGTGGGCACGCCGGGGGTATTGCGGGCACTGGAAATGGCGCATAAAAAGAACGGCCACCTGCCGTGGGCCCAGCTGTTCGAACCGGCGATCCGGTTGTCCGAACAGGGTTTCGCAATCTCCCCACGCCTGCACAGCTTGATTGCCGCAGACCGCTTTATCGCGCAATCGCCGGACATGGCCACTTACTTTCTGAATACCGATGGTTCGCCAAAAGCCATTGGCACGCTGTTGAAGAACCCGGCGCTGGCGACGGTGTTCAAGCGTATCGCCAAGGAGGGGCCGGACGCGCTGTATCACGGCCCGATTGCCGATGAAATCGCACGCAAGGTGCAGGGCAATCGCAATGCCGGCAGGTTGACCCAAGCGGACCTTCAGGGCTACGCCGCCAAGGAGCGCACGCCGTTGTGTACCGACTACAAGCAGTGGAAAGTCTGCGGCATGCCGCCGCCGTCGTCGGGTGGGATCGCTGTTGCGCAAATCCTCGGCACATTGCAGGCGCTGCAAACGCGCGATCCGCGCCTGGCCATCGCGCCGATGACGCCGCTCAAGAGTCCCTCGCCGGCCGGGCTTGAACCCACGCCCGAAGCCGTGCATCTGATCGCCGAAGCCGGGCGCCTGGCGTTCGCCGACCGAGCGCTATACGTGGCTGATGCGGACTTCACGCCGGTGCCGGTTGCCGGTCTCGTTGCACCAGATTACCTGGCCCGGCGCGCCGCACTGATCGGTGAGCGCAGCATGGGCATCGCCAAGCCGGGCCAACCGGCAGGCCTTCAGGTGGCCTACGCGCCGGACCGCTCGCCACTGCGCATTTCCACCTCGCAAGTGGTGGCCGTGGATGATCAGGGCGGCGCCGTATCGATGACCACCTCGGTCGAGGCGGCGTTCGGCTCCCACGTCATGGTCCAGGGCTTTTTGCTCAATAATCAGATGACCGATTTCTCGTTCATCCCCGAAGAAAACGGCCAACCCGTCGCCAACCGCGTACAACCCGGCAAACGCCCGCGCTCGGCCATGGCGCCGACCCTGGTATTCGACCGTCAGAGCGGTGAGTTGCTGGCCACCGTGGGTTCGCCGGGCGGCTCGCAGATCATTGAATACGTGAGCAAAACACTGGTCGCGATGCTGGACTGGAAACTCGACCCGCAGGCCGCTATCAGCCTGCCGAACTTCGGCAGCCGCAATGGCGCAACCGAGTTGGAAGCCGGGCTGTTCAGCCCGGGCGTGAAGCAGGCCTTGAAGAGTAGAGGTCACGAACTGAGCGAAATCGACATGACCAGCGGCGTCCAGGCGATCGTTCGCACGCGTGATGCCCAGGGCAAGGTGTCATTGAGCGGGGGTGCGGACCCGCGGCGTGAAGGCGAAGCACTGGGCGACTGATTCAACCTGGGTGGGAGGGCGCTTGCTCCCTCACCACCCATTTAAGCCGTGTAACGGACGGTCAGCGATTCGCGATCAGATGTGAACCGAACAAGACGTAGCATCCCCCGGCAAAACGATCGAGCCATTTACGCGAACGGCTGTAAAGAGTGGCCATGCGTTCACTGGAAAACAGCAGTGCCACACTGGTGTACCAACTGAACGACAAGGTCGCCATGACGATCACCGCCAACGTCAGCAACACCGGCGAAGGCGACGGCGGCATGGTGGATGCGAAGATAGTGGCGACGAACAGCGCCGCCTTGGGGTTGGACAGGTTACCCAACAGCCCCAGACGCCAGGCGGAAAACAGCGAGCGCCGCGCCGCATCCGGCAATGGAGTCTGGCCCATGCTGGTTGCCGAGCGCTTGAACAGTTTCAGCCCCAGATAAATCAAATAGCAGCCACCGATGATCTTGAACGCCAGGTACAACATAGGCGCGGCCGTAAACAGCGACTTGATCCCCAGCCCACCCGCCAACCCCCACAGGATCGTACCGGTGGCCACGCCCGCCGAGGCCACTACACCATGTCGGCGCGAACAACTGGCGGCCAATTGGGCGGTGTTGAAGAAGTTGGGCCCGGGCGTGACCACGGCCACCGTCCACAGCAGGGCCAACGAGACCAGCGGCGCCACATAAGCGGGGTTGAACAGTTCCATCGCGGCCAGCTCCTTCAAGGCAATACGCAGCCTGGATCATAGGCCTGGCCGAACAACTGCACAATCGTACAAGACCCCGGCAGACAAGGGGCGCAGACTCGGCTAACGTGTTTCCACCTCCTTTTGTGACAGTCACCATGGGCAACCCCACCCACACCCTCGACTGGCTGCACCGCGCCCCGCACGCCAGTGGACTGGACCGTATCGAAGCGTACTTTGCCGGCTTCGCGTTCGATCCTCATCGCCATGATACTTACGCCATCGGGCGCACGTTGTTCGGTGTGCAGAGCTTTCATTATCGCGGCGGCATGACTCACAGCTTGCCCGGCACCACCATGGTGATTCACCCCGATGAAATCCATGACGGCCGCGCGGGCAGCGATGAGGGTTTCAAGTACCGGATGATCTATGTAGAACCGGCGCTGATCCAGCAGATCCTCGGCGGCAAGCCGCTGCCCTTCATACCCGGCGGCGTGTCCACCGACCCGCGGCTGCACCGCGCCAGCGAGGTATTGCTGCAAAGCCTGGACTGCCCGATCGACCCGATGCAGGAGCAGGACGCCATGTTCGACCTGGCCCATACGCTCAGCGCTGCGTCCGGCGTCATCACAAGCCGCAAATCCTTTGATTACATCGCCGCCGAGCGCGCCCGGGAATTTATCCACAGCGCCCTGGGCCGCAGCCTCACCCTGGATGAAATCGCTGATCACGCCGGGCGCGACCGCTGGGCGCTGTCGCGGGATTTCCGCTTGCTGTTCGGCACCAGCCCCTACCGCTACCTGACCATGCGCCGGCTGGACCTGGTGCGCCAATTATTGGCCCAGGGCGAGCCCTTGGTGGATGCGGCGATGAGCGCTGGCTTCACCGACCAGAGCCACATGACCCGGCAGTTTCGCAGCACCTACGGCATGCCGCCGTCGCGCTGGGTAAAAATGCTCGGACGCTGATTCAAGACCTGAAATGCAATCAATGTGGGAGGGGGCTTGCCCTCGATAGCGGTGGGTCAGTTTCGGATGCGTTACTGACACGGCCTCATCGGGGGCAAGCCCCCTCCCACCTTTTGGATAAGGCGGCGTTGCTGGCATCTGGTCATGGTTTGTAAAGGGCCAGCAAGCCGTGTCCCTTTAAATTGCAGGACGTTTCCGAGACAATCCCCGCCGCCTTGTGCCTGTTGGAATCGATGGCTAGTCTTCGGCCCGTCACTGAAATTCAGTGATCGGGTTTAGTCGCCCGGATTTAATAGGCGCATGGTCCTCCATGAGGTTTTATGGTGGCTGTGCGCAGGGCGCCCTCGGGTGCGCCGGACTTTGCCTATTTGCCGGTCGACTAACCTGCGTACAGCCGCCACCCTTCGTTTAGTCGCGACAGGGTCGGCTCCTTTGAGTTAATAGGAGTTACACCATGACCAAAGCACTTCCCGATCCGCCCATGGATTGCCTCGTCGTCAATGAAGAACTCAGCTTCGAAGACGCTCAACTTTACATTTCCCATCTGATCAACAGCGCATCGGCCACGGTGTGGGACTGTTGCGATCACCTGCAACCCCACGACCGCGCAAGAATCCATGCCGCATGGCATCTGCTGGAAATGGCCAAAACGGTGATAAACCGCACCATCGAATGCCTGCCACGAACCTGAAAACACCACAAAACCAATGTGGGAGGGGGCTTGCCCCCGATGGCGGTGTATCAGCGACAAACAGGCTGGCTGACACACCGCTATCGGGGGCAAGCCCCCTCCCACATGAATCACGATCATCGTCCTGACCTGAGCCTCAGCCAGCCAAGGTGTGGCGCTTGCCGAACAGCGCCGCACTCGCCACGCCCACCGCCCCCATCACCCCGCAATACCCCACGCAAATCCACGGACTGGCGGGCATTAACGCAATCAGCAGCAGCGGTGTGGTACTCGCCCACAGCGCGTAGGCAATGTTGTAGGTGAAGGAAATCCCCGACACCCGCACCGGCGCCGGAAACAGCCCGACCATCACCGACGGCACCGCGCCCACCACCCCGCAGCTCAAGCCGGCCACGGCATACGCGGCGCCCAGCCAGACCCCGTCGCTGATCAGGCTGGCATACAGGATAAACACCCCCACCGGCAGCAGCAGGCTGTAGACCAGCACCGCGCGCCAGGCGCCGATGCGGTCCACCAGCAGGCCGGCCAATACGCAACCGATGTTGAGAAACACAATCCCCAGCGCGCTCAAGGCAAAGGTGTGGCTGGGGCTCATGCCGAAGGTTTTCTGCATCATGGTCGGAGTGATGACCACCAGCACCACCACCGCCGACGTCAGCACGCACGTAAGGATCATCGCCGGCAGCAACACGGCGCGGTGGTCGCGCAACACGGTGCGCAGCGGCAGTTCGGCGGCAGCCTGGCGGCGGGCCTGCATTTCGAGGAATACCGGGGTTTCGTTGAGCCAGCGGCGCAGCCATACGCCGATCACGCCAAACACGCCGCCGAGCAGGAAGGGGAAACGCCAGGCATAGTCGAGAATCTCGGCCGGGGTGAAGACCTGTGCAAGCAACGTGGCCGTGAGCGCGCCGAGCAAGTAACCGAAGGTCAGGCCGGCCTGCAGGAACCCCAAGGCATACCCACGATGACTGCGCGGGGCATGCTCGGCGACGAAGGTCCAGGCGCTGGGCACTTCACCGCCCACCGCGGCGCCTTGCAACACGCGCAGCGCCAGCAGGATCAGCGGTGCGAAATAGCCGATTTGCGCGTAGGTCGGCATGACTCCGATCAGCAGGCAGGGCAAGGCCATCATCAGGATGCTCAAGCTGAACACGCGCTTGCGCCCCAAGTGGTCGGCAAAGTGCGCCATCAGGATGCCACCCAGCGGGCGGGCGAGGTAGCCGGTGACGAAGATGCCGAAGCTTTGCAGCAGGCGCAGCCACTCGGGCATTTGCGGGGGGAAGAACAGTTGGCTGAGGGTCAGCGCAAAGAACACGAAGATAATGAAGTCGTAGATTTCCAGGGCGCCACCGAGGGCGGCCAAGCCCAGGGTTTTGTAGTCGGAGCGGGAAAAACGCTGCGCCTGTGAAGAAGCGGTGGCAGTCATGTGCATGCTCGGCAGACAAACAAAATGGCGTGCAGATTATGAGTTGAACCGGATGATGGCAATCGCGGCGGATATATTTGTTTTACTCATTGATCGATGAAGATAACTACATTCCCAAATCAATGAGCGTAGCGGAACATGCCGCAAAACTGCCCACCCCATAATAAATACAAGAGGAAAGACACGTGGCCGATGCTATCGAAGAAAGCCGCTATGCCCGATTTGCCCTGCGTTGCTCCACCTTCGCCGAGCGCTGGTTCCCGGACTCGTGGGTGTTCGCCGCCCTCGCCGTGATCGTTGTCGCCGTGGCCACCCTGGGCATGGGCGCTGCGCCCACCGAAGCCGCCAAGGCGTTTGGCGACGGGTTCTGGAGCCTCATTCCCTTCACCATGCAGATGGCCTTTGTGGTGATCGGTGGTTATGTGGTGGCCAGTTCGCCGCCTGCGGTAAAGCTGATTGACCGCCTGGCGCGCATCCCGAAGAACGGCCGGTCGGCCGTGGCCTGGGTCGCGTTGATTTCCATGGTGGCCTCCCTGCTCAACTGGGGCCTGTCCCTGGTATTCGGCGGTTTACTGGTGCGTGCACTGGCGCGTCGCACGGACCTGCGCATGGACTACCGTGCCGCTGGCGCCGCGGCCTATCTGGGCCTGGGCGCCGTGTGGGCGCTGGGCTTGTCCTCGTCGGCCGCGCAGTTACAGGCCAACCCGGCCAGCTTGCCGCCGTCGATCCTGGCGATCACCGGGATGATCCCGTTTACCGAAACCATCTTCCTGTGGCAATCGGGCGTGATGTTGTTGGCGCTGATCGTGGTCTCGCTGATCATCGCCTACGCCACCGCGCCGGGCCCGAACAGCGCGCGGGATGCCAAGGCCTGCGGCGTCGACCCTGCGTTCAACCTGCCCACGCCACCGGTGCCGACCCGACCCGGCGAATGGCTGGAGCACAGCCCGCTGCTGACGATTGCGCTGGCGCTGCTGGCGGCCGGTTGGCTGTTCCACGAGTTCTCGAGCAAACCGGCAATCAGCGCCATTTCGGGGCTCAACACCTATAACTTCCTGTTCATCATGGTCGGCGCGCTGCTGCACTGGCGCCCGCGCAGCTTCCTCGATGCCGTGGCCCGCGCCGTGCCGACCACCACGGGCGTGTTGATCCAATTCCCGCTGTACGGCTCGATTGCAGCGCTGATGACCGTGGTCAAAGGCGGCGACGGTCAAACCCTGGCGCACCATATCTCGCTGTTCTTCACCTCCATCGCCTCCCACGACACCTACGCCCTGCTGATGGGCGTGTACTCGGCGGTGCTGGGCTTCTTCATCCCGTCCGGCGGCGGCAAGTGGATCATCGAAGCGCCCTACGTGATGCAAGTGGCCAATGACCTGCAATACCACCTGGGCTGGGCGGTGCAGATCTACAACGCGGCCGAGGCGCTGCCGAACCTGATCAACCCGTTCTATATGCTGCCGCTGCTCGGGGTGCTGGGGCTGAAGGCGCGGGATCTGATCGGGTTTTCGTTTGTGCAATTGCTGGTGCACACGCCGTTGGTGTTGTTTTTGCTGTGGGCGTTGGGGACGACGTTGACGTATGTGCCGCCGGTGATGCCTTAGGAGCAGCCGCAAGCTGCAAGTTTTCAGCTACAAGCTTCAAGCTTCAAGCTTCAAGCTTCAAGCTTGCAGCTTGTAGCTGCCTTAATCCCGTCACATTGCATTGCTACCGTCCTGCGAAATATCTTGCAACATCTCCCCAAGGACTCCCACGCAATGAGTGACGAGCACGTAGATCGCCCTTCCACAGATTCCATAGGCCAGGCGCCGGTTGACAGCAGTCGCCGGCGATTCCTGGGGGGCGCTGCAGTGCTGGGGGTGGGCGCAACCTTGAGTGGCTGTGGAAATGCCGGCCAGGCGCCGGAAAAACCGGCGGCGCGGCCACTTACAGCGCCGGAGTTGGACAAGGCCCTGCGCGACCAGGTGAAGACCGTCGTTGTGATCTACGCGGAGAACCGCAGCTTCAACAATCTGTTTGCCGATTTCCCCGGGCTGGAGAAACCCCTCTCGGCGCTTTCCGCCGCTGATTACCTACAACGCGACCGCGATGGCAGCGTATTGCCCGCCCTCCCCCAGACCTGGGGAGGCGTGCTGCAGGTCGGCCCGCAAAGCGTGGATGGGGTGACCTACCCGAGCGCCGTGCAGTTCCAGGAAAACCTGCCCAACGCACCGTTCGCCCTCAAGGGTCCGAATGCCGAGGACTTGCCGCTGAGCCTGGTGACCCGGGACTTGTGGCACGTGTTCTATCAGAACCAGATGCAGATCAACGGCGGCAAGAATGACGGGTTCGTGGCGTGGGGCGATTCAGGTGGCCTGGTGATGGGCCATTACGCCCAGAGCCGTTACTCCCTGCGCCTGTGGGACGTCGCCCGGGAGTTCGTGCTGTGCGATAACTTCTTCCAGGGCGCGTTCGGCGGCTCGTTCCTTAACCACCAATACCTGATCAGCGCCACCGCACCGACCTATCCCAATGCTGCGCAATCAGTGGCCAAGGCGCAGATCGCCACGCTGCAAAGCGACCACCACGGCGACCTGCGCCTCAAACCCCTGGACACCTCGCCGGCCAGCGCCATGACCGGCCCGCCGCAGTTCGGCCCCAGCGCCCTGACCCCGGACGGTTACGCGGTCAACACGCTGGCGCCGCCCTATTGGCCGACCTGGATCCGCGACCCGCAAAACCCCGATTATTCCAAACCGGACCTGCCCAACGTGTTGGTGCCGCAAACCCATGAACACATTGGCGACAAGCTCTCGAAAAAGAACATCGACTGGGCCTGGTACGCCGGCGCATGGCAAGCCACCCTGGATCAGTTCAAGGACTCGGGCGGCATCCCCAAGATTCCGAACTTCCAGTATCACCATCAGCCGTTCAACTACTTCAAGCAGCAGGGCCCCGAGAACCGTGCGGAACGTGACAAACGCCTGCGCGACGGCGGCTTGGGTGATGAGGCGAGCACCAATAGGTTCTTCGCCGATGCCCAGGCGGGCAAGCTCCCCGCCGTGACGTTCTACAAGCCCCAGGGCAACCTGAACATGCACGCCGGCTATGCCGATGTAGCCTCGGGCGACCGCCATATCGTGCGCGCCCTCAAGGTGCTGCAGGAAAGCCCGCAGTGGAACAACATGGTGGTGGTGGTGACCGTCGATGAAAACGGCGGCTGGTGGGACCACGTGGCACCGCCCAAGGGCGACCGCTGGGGCCCGGGCACGCGGGTTCCGGCGCTGGTGGTGTCACCGTTTGCGCGCAAAGGCACGGTTGACCATACGGTGTATGACACCGCCTCGATCCTGCGCTTGATCACCCGCGTGTTTGAGCTGGAAACCCTGGACGGCCTCAAGCAAAGGGATGACGCGATGCTCGCCCGCGGCCAGAAACCCATGGGGGATTTGAGCAACGCCTTGCAGTTCAGCGTTTAGCTTCACTTATCCAATCGCGACACCCGCAGCGATTTAGCACGCGGTTTTCCTGGTCAGCCGCTACTGTGTGAAGGGTGGGCTTTCACCCCGCGCAGACGGGCTTTCGCTGACAAGGAACCAACTATGTTCAAACCAACCACGCTGGCCTTGACCCTGGCCGCACTGCTGGCCAGTGCGGCCGTACAGGCCGATATCGAAGTGCCGTTGGGCAGCACGCAACGTGTCACTCAGTTATTCGCGTTTCCCAACAACTGCAACGTGATCTGCTTTCGGCCCTGGACGCTGGAGCAGACTGCCGAGCATTATTTGAACCAGAGCCTGCAACGTGACGGCTACAGTCGGGCCAAGGTCAGCGTCAAAAGCCATGACGGCCAGGTCGCAGCGACCTTCAGCGGCGTACCGGACGGTTACGGCCAGCCCCTGACGGCCCTGCTCGATACCGCCGACCTGGCTTACCTGGGCGCCAGCCAGCTCAACACCGACGGCAAGTGGGCCTACAACTGGTACCTGTTCCTGCCGCTGGGCATGGCCCTGGAAAATCGCAAAAGCATCGAGCTGCTGCACTTCCCGCCCGACTACTCGCTGACACAGGCCCAGGACTATCTGGAGTCGGCCACCACCGACCGCTGGGCAACCTTGCTCACCAGCAACGGCATCCCTGCCGGCGAAACCCCGGCCTATCAGACCATTATCGATATCGCCCCCATCGCCGCCCCGTCCAATGCCGGTAAAGACCTGGAAGCGGTCTACAGCTATTTCACCGACTACCAGACCCGCATGGTCAAGGAGTTGAGCCTGCGCCCCGACGGTACGTTGCCGATGGTGGCCTTCGGCGCGCCGGTGCGCAGTTGGATCAAGCAACAATACGGGCAGACCGTGGCGGTGCTGGGGCTGGCGCAGATCAGCCCGGAACCGGGCAAGCCGGTTTCGGTGCTCGGTGCCAACCACCCGAGTTACATCTGGTACGCCGCCAGCCCGGACACGTATGACGGCAATGAGCAAAAGGCCGATGAAGCCGGCCTGAAAGTGATGGGCCAGGACCTCAGCGCGGCCTGCTGGCAAGCCGGCATGGGCCAGAAACCGGCCAGCGATGCAAATGTGTTGCTCAAGGCATGCATGAATACCTGGCAGGTCACGCGTAAGGAGCAGACCTGCGAGTTGTTCTACACCTCAGTGCGCAACCTGACTGCGGAGCAGGCCAACGCCAAATGCGCCACGCCCACCATCAAAGCCCAGTTGAAACAGCTGCGCAGTGCCGCCCCGCCCCCCACCCTCGCACCACCTGCGCTGTGAGCGGTGGCAATGATTTCTACTGTCAGATTTGACAGTAGAAATCGGCTGCGACTTGGGTGAGTCTTGGGCAGCACCCATTTGCTGCAACTGATTGGCCGTCAGTTAAGCCCCGCAGGTCCATGCAGCCCTATGAGGAGAGTGATGAAGACTCAAGCCATGGATAAGGCTAAAGCGGCTGTGTTTGACAGCCTTTACCCGTTCAAGACGCTGCACGTCGATCAGGGTTACCCCTCGAGCGAACACTTCCAGATCGTGCAAGGCACTCACGGCACGCCTGCCGTCATCAAGGCCCGTGTCGCATTTGGGAGAGGCGTGCGCATCGCCAGGATTTGCGGGTATGCCGTCAGCGAACGACGTCGGTATACGCTGCAGCTATCGCCACGCATTCACTTGTACGACGCCTGGTTCTGCGGCCTGTTGCAGCACTCGTGCACCCCAAACGTGTTCCTGGACACCACTTACCTGGAACTGTGGACCGCACAGTCTATCCCCGTCGGTACAGCGCTGACGGTTGATTACGCCACGACCGAAGACGCGCTGTTCCGACAGTTCGCCTGCCATTGCGGCGAGCCGAACTGCCGGGGCTGGATCACCGGCCACAAGGAGCCGTTGAACGCCAGAGGCCAGGCCTTCATGGCCTGGTGGCGCGAGCATAAACGGTCTTAGGCTTCGCCCAGCGGTCGCAGACGGTACTGCGGCGGCAGTTGCTCGAAGCCACTGATGGTGGTGTTCAAGCTCTTCCAGCGGCCATCCTTGATGCCGTAGATGCAGCCATGAATCGACAGGCTCTGCCCGCGGTGCCAGGCGTTTTGCACAATGCTGGTATGACCGACGTTCGCCACCTGCTGAATCACGTTCAGCTCGCACATGCGGTCTACGCGCTCTTCTTCAGTGGGCAACTGGGCCAGCACGTCGCGATTTTCGTAGTAGAGATCACGAATGGTGCGCAGCCAGCCGTCGATCAGGCCGAACTGGCGGTCCTGCATCGAGGCGCGCACGCCGCCACAACCGTAATGGCCGGTGACGAGGATGTGTTTGACCTTGAGCACATCGACGGCGTACTGGATCACCGACAGGCAGTTGAGGTCAGTGTGCAGCACCACGTTGGCCACATTGCGGTGCACGAACAGGTCACCGGGCAACATGCCGACGATCTCGTTGGCCGGTACACGTGCATCGGAGCAGCCGATCCACAGGTATTCCGGGGTTTGCTGGCGGGCGAGCTTGGCGAAGAATTCGGGATCTTCCTGTTTGATCGCATCCGCCCAGCGTTCGTTGTTATCTAGCAGGTCTTGTAGTTCGTTCATCAGGAAAGCCTCAGGAATGATGCGCTGTTTTGTGACTGACAAGCCCTCGTCCGGGTCACGCGTGGCGCAAATTAGCTTGAATCTTTGGGGCACATAGCCTGTCCACTCACTATAAGCCCCACAGTATGAGGATTGGCCATGACTGAATCACGACGTCCCTACGGCGCTGCGCAGCCCGAACCGATTGATGATAATGAAGACCGCATGGGTTCGATGCACGAGCTGGATTTTGATGAAGAAGACCAGACGGCCCAAATCGGCGATGAAATCCCCCCTGGCGAGCGCGAGCACCTGATGCCTGACGAACGGGTGCGCGAAGCGGGCATGACCGGTGCTTCGACGGATGATCACGAGTCGACCGATGACGATATGAGCCCGGAAACCCTGATCCATGAGGATGGCGCACGGGATGCGCGGGAAGAAGGTGAAGACGGCGCGGCGGACTACGATCTGAGCGTTGTTGGTGAAGAAGAGATAGGCGGCGGAAATGGCCTGGACGAGGCCGAACTGGCTGACCTCGACCCGCTCAACGGCAAGCGCTGACACAACGCAGTTCAACAGGTGGGAGGGGGCTTGCTCGCGATAGCGGTGGGTCAGTCAACTCATGTATTGGCTGAACCACCGCCATCGGGGGGCAAGCCCTAATGCCAGTCAGTTAAGCGAACGAAATGCTTAAGGCTGCGAAGATCAAATGTGGGAGGGGGCTTGCCCCCGATGACGTCGGCACAGCAAACACTGATGTTGGTTGACCCACCGCTATCGGGGGCAAGCCCCCTCCCATAGGAGATCGGCGCTAACTGACTGGCATTAGGGCAAGCCCCCTCCCACATGGATTCCGGTGTTCAGTCGACCAGGGTGCAGGCCATGACCACCGCGTCTTCGCGGCCACCCACGGCAGGGTAGTAATCCCGGCGACGGCCAATCTCGTTGAAGCCATAGCGCTCATACAGGCGAAACGCCCCGGTATTGCTGTCCCGCACCTCCAGGAAGCATTCGCGCGCGTTGGCCGCGTAGGCGCGGGACATCAGATGTTCCAGCAACGCCAACCCCAACCCCCGGCCCTGATTCTCCGGCTTGACGGTGATATTCAACAGATGCGCCTCATCGAGGATGATCTGTACCACGCCATGCCCCACTTGCTGCTCGCCTTCGAACATCAGCCAGATCTGGTACTTGCCCAGGCCGTCGAGAAAGATGCCACGGGTCCATGGGTGGCTGAACGCCGCGTATTCGATCTTCAGCACGGCGTCGAGGTCGGCCTCGGTCATCGGGCGAAAGGATAAAGCCTCACTCATCGGTTGTTTTCCAGCGCGCCATCAGCCGGCGCATGGCTTGCCAGACATCAGCCTTACGCTGTGGCTCTTCCATTAATAATTCCAGGCCCGGCAGGGCCCATACCGAACCCAGGCCCTCGACCTGCAGTTCGCGGTACCAGGCTTCGGCATTGGCTTCACCGGCAAAACGCACGGCGGGCAGGCCGATCAGCCACAGGCATACGCAAGGTTCATCTTCCAGGCGTGCCGAGACAAAACTCTGTACAAAATCCCGCGCAGCTTCCGGGCCCTGGTCCATGGTGCCGCGCACCAACAGCGGCCAGCGCACCGGGTCACCGACGATTTGCGGGCTGTCGGGCAGGCCGGCGGCGCGCAGCATATCCTTGAGCAGCAGGTAGGCGGGGTCGCGCGACTGGAAACGTTCGCCGGTGGGCAACTCCACCAGCAGCAGGCAACGACCCGCGCGCAGCAGTTGCAGGGCAAAGCGTGGCGGCGGCACCACCGGGGCCTTGATCACCGGGGCAGTCTCCTCGGCAACCACCGCCTTGACCACAGGTGACGGGCGCGGCACCTCGATTTTCGTGCGCTCCACCGTCGGCCGCATTTCAGGCACAGGCTTGACCACCGCAACCGGCGCGGCGGCTTCCTCGCCTGAAGGCTCGAATGCCTCATAGGGCTCAGGCACCTGCAACAGCTCGGGCCGCGACGGCGCGGCAAACGGCAGTTCGGTGCGGGGCAGCCAGTTGACCACCTGCATGGCGCTCAAGTAAGCGCGACGTCGGGACTCGATAAGCACAGCTCGGCCACTTGTGGATAACTAAAGAGCGGGGATTCTACCGCTGTTCGGTAACAATCGCCCACTGCACACTGACCGGCTGTGGATAAATCCCGCGTCCGATGCAGTACAATCGCGACTTTTAATCGCCAACCAGCCGGCCATTCCCATGATCGAACCCAAGCGCGTCCTGCGCGCCCTCGCCGAACACTGGGCCTTACTTGAGCCACTGTGCGAACACTTCGACCAAGGCACCCTGAGCCTGAGCGAACTGCGCGCGCAACTGGCCGCCCAACAACTGGACAGCACGCCCCAGGACATCACCAGCCTGCTGGACGTGTGGATTCGCCTGGATATCCTGGTGCCTGTCGCCAAGAGCCCGAACCGTTTCGAGCTCAACGCGCAGATTCACGACTTCCTGGCGTATCTGCGCAAGGAGCACCGGCTTGGCCTGTGCCTGGAAATCGAAGCCTACCTGCGCCACCTCGAGCGTCTGGCCGGTTATATCCAGGACGCCTTCGACATCCGTGATGGCCACGACCTGGCCCGCCAACTGCGTCTGCTGGATATGCGCGTGCGCGATGTGCTGAAAAAACTGGCCAACGACGAACAGGCCCTCGCGGCCGTGGCCGACCGCGCCAAGACCAGCGACCGCCAGATCCCGTTGCGCCAGCGTTATGCCGAGGTGTTGGCAACCTGGGACGAATACGTCGAGCCGATGATCCAGTTGGTAAACGCCGACGGCGCGTTCGAGCAAGGCGTGCGCAAGGTCGAGAATGTGCTGCTGCGCATGCTCACCGAGCAGCAGCGTCTGGGCCAGTTGGTGGACGACGACATGCTGCTGCGCACGCACGCGCGCATCCTCGAGATGCAGACCAGCGCCCAGTTGACCTTGCGCCATGCGCGCGAGTTATTGTTGCCGTTACGCGAAGAAGCCCGCCGACACAATGCCGTGACCCGCGGCGCGGCGCTGGCCCTGTCAGCGATCCGCCGCAAAGGCCTGGACGCGGTGCCACAGGCCGCCATGCCCCTGTTCACCCGCCCGCAAAGCACCTTCCTGGGTAGCGCGAGCCAGGTGGAAGCCTACGTGTATGCCCTGGCCAATTTCGAGCCAAAACCGGCACGCTTCCCCAAGGCGCACAAAATCCACAAGGGCGAAGCCCAGCGCGCGCCGCGTACGGTCAAGGAAATGCTCGAGCGCTGCGAAGATGCACTGCCGATGCCAGACCTGATGACCTGGCTGCTGGAGCAGGAACCGGACGGTGCCACCGACGAGTTGCTGTACTGGTTCTCGCGGCTCTCGCGGGAAAAACGTTTCAAGCGCGAACGCCTGGAGCGCCGCGACTATCACACTCACGAGCACCAGGTCAGCCTGCGCTCCTTCGCCCTGCTCCCGGCCGGCGTTGACGCCACCGAGAATTCTGCGAGCACGCCTTATGCATCTTGATCTATCCGAACTGTCCCAGCTGGCGCCGATCTTTCGCGAGCTGTTCAAGGGTTACCACGTCAGCCGTCGCGACCCGGAGCTGTACGCGCAACTGTCGAACTTCCAGGACCAGTACCGCACGCTGTTCAAGGCCCTGGGTTTTGAGCTGGTCTGCGATACCCGTGGTTTCTATTACTTCGTGCCGGATTCGGCCATCGCCAGCGCGCAGGTGAACAAGACCGCGCAGCGTCTGGCCCTGTTCACCTTCATCCTCGTCGAGCATCTGGCCGACCAGGGCCGCGACCCGGTTGCCGTGCTCGATGGCGGCAGCCTGGGCCGCGATGAGCTGCCGTCGTTGCTGGAAAAGTACCGCGACCTGTTTATCCAGGCCGAGGTGCAGACCCAGGAAGAACTTGAAGAAAAAATCATGCGCCGCATGACCCAGCTGGGCTTTGCCGGCGAAGACAATGGCATCTATCGCTTCCTGCCGCCGATGCATCGATTCCTCGACGTGTGCCTGTCGGTCCAGCAGGACCGCGACCTCGCCGCCAGCGTGCACAGCGTGTTGCCGTTGCCGGCACCGGTGATCATCGACGAGGACAGCGATGAAAAACTGCTGAAGACCGATGACCCGCTGGACTTGAGCGACTTCGCCGAGGAAAGCGAAGAAGACGCCCTCGCCCGCGCCATTGCCGAAGAACAGGAGACCGACGCATGAGTAAGGAACGCTACGGCATACGCCGTTTCGCCCTGTTGAACACCGCCGGCTACAGCCTGGGTTTGTTCCCGCTGGAAGAACCGCTGTCGGTGTATGGCGCGAACAACCTGGGTAAATCCGCGTCGATCAACGCCTTGCAGTTCCCGATCCTGGCGCGCATGTCGGACATGAGCTTCGGCAAGTACACCCTGGAGCAATCGCGGCGCTTCTACTTTGCCACGGACACCAGCTACATCCTGGTAGAGGTCTCGCTGCCCCACGGCCCGCACGTGATTGGCGTAGTCGGGCGCGGCCCGGGCGGTGGTTTCGGTCACCAGTTCTTTGCCTACGCCGGCAAGCTGGACCTGGCCCACTACCAGAAAAACGACACCTGCCTGCGCCAGAAGGAGCTGTTCACCAACCTTGAGCGCGAAGGCCTGAAAGCCTATGAACTCAAACCTGATGAACTGCGTCGCTTGCTGGTAGGCGGCCATACGTCGATTCCGCTGGACCTGACGCTGATCCCCCTGCGTTCCACCAGCGAGCAGAGCCTGAAGACGTTCCGCGCGCTGTTTATCAACCTGCTGCACATGCGCGAAATCACCGCGGCCAAGCTCAAGCAATTGTTCCTCGATGCGTTCGAACACAGCTTGCGTTCCGGCAGCGTCGATTACATCGCCGCGTGCGAAGAAGCCTTCCGCGATGTGCGGCGCATGGAGCAGGACTACCACTCGCTGGTGGCCGCCGGGCCGTTGGTCGAAGCGCTCGCCAATGGTGTGAAACAGCGCGACATTCTGCGCGGCAAATTGCATCGCCTGTCGCCGTTGCTGGATTCGCTGTTGGGCACCTGGTCGGACTACGCCAGTGCCCGCAAGGAAGAGCTGACCCTCCAGGCCGAACACTATCGCAGCGAGCAGGATGCGCTACAGAACGACCAGCGCGGCGGCACCCAGGAGCTGATGCGCCTGGAGCGCGAGATCAGCGGCATCCAGCGTTGGTTGGGCGAACTGTCGGTGCTCAAGCATCGCTTCGCGTTGGTCGATGATGTGAGGGTGCTGGAGCAGCAACTGCTCGCGGCCAAGGATGCTCACGACGAATTGGCGGGTGCGCTGGCGCAGTCCCGGCAATTCAGCGCCGAGGATTTGGACGAGCGTCTGCGCGACCTGGAAAAACGCTTGAAGTCGGTCAAGCAGCAGCTGGACCACGCCGACAACAACAGCTACGCCAAGCTGCGCGAAGAATTTTCGCAGCAGGATGTCGAGCGCCTGATGCGCCTGTTCAACAGCTCGTTGTTCAGCCTGCCGCTGGGCGAGCACGGCATCACGCTGGACGAGGACGGCCAGTGGGTCAAATCCCTGGAGCAGATCCTGGATGGCTTCAAGGGCGAGCGTTTCGAAGTGCCGGGGCTGTCCATCGACATCTCGCACATTGAGCCACCGGCGTTACAGGCGCTGGCTGATCGCGCGGCATTGCGCGATCAGAAAGAGCGCCTGGAAAAAGAGCTCAAGCAACTCAAGACTCAGCAGGCCGTGGCCTCCGACCGCGCCGCGAGCAAGACCCAGACCGAAGCGCTGTACCAGCAGGTACTCGACGCACAGAAGGCGCTGGAAGATTTCCGCCGCGCACAAACCCTGAGCGCGGAAGAAGGCGAGAAGCTGGAAAACCTGGCGCAGATGGAAGCGGCCCAGGACGAATTGAAGCGCTCCAGTGATGCGTTCACCGAGCGCGTCCAGCAGCTGTCGGCCAAGCTGCAACTGGTCGGCCGTCAGATCGGCGATATGGAAGCCAAGCAACGTACGCTGGACGATGCCTTGCGCCGTCGCCAGCTGTTGCCGGCGGACCTGCCCTTCGGCACGCCGTTCATGGATCCGGTCGACGACTCCATGGACAACCTGCTGCCGCTGCTCAACGACTATCAGGACAGCTGGCAAGGTTTGCTGCGCGCCGATGGCCAGATCGAAGCGCTGTATGCGCAGGTGCGCCTCAAGGGTGTGGCCAAGTTCGACAGCGAGGATGACATGGAGCGTCGCCTGCAACTGCTGATCAACGCCTATGCCCACCGTACCGACGAGGCCTTGACCCTGGGCAAGGCACGCCGCGCGGCGGTCACGGATATCGCACGGACCTTGCGCAATATCCGCAGCGACTACGACAGCCTGGAACATCAACTGGCATTGTTCAACCGCGAGATCAACAAGCGCCAGGTCTCCAACCTGCAGAGCTTTCGCATCGTGCTGGCGCCGAACAAGGAAGCCCTCAAGCATATCGACCAGATCATCCACAGCGCCGGTCAGTATGAAGAAGGCGAGACGTTGTCGGTGTTCGACCTCAGCCAGAGTGCCGAGCAGGACAACAAGAACGAAGAGGCCAAGGAATACCTGGCCCGCCTCGTCGCGGCCAACCATAACCAGCTGGGCCTCAAGGACCTGTTCGAACTGGCGTTCGAGATCACCAAGGTGAACGGCCAGCCGGTGATTCATACCGATATCGATGGCGCCGCGTCCAACGGCACCACCATGACCATCAAGGCGCTGACCAACATGTACTTGTTGCTGCACTTGATGGACCGCGACCAGGCCGGGCGTGTGCGCTTGCCGTACTACCTCGATGAGGCAGCGGATATCGATGAGAAGAACCAGGCCGCGTTGCTGGAAACCAGCCTGCAGTTGGGCTTCGTGCCGATCCTGGCCAGTGTGAAGCCGCAGGTGTCCGCCCAGGTGGCGATCGACCTGGAAGGCGGCAGCGGGCCCAACGGGATCTACATTGATGAGGCGGACTGGAAATACATTCGTCGTCACGATGGGGTGAAGGCAACTCTGAACGTACAGGCTGATGAGCCGGAGTTGGATGAAGTCTGACGTGTAGCGCTGAAAAGGCGAAAAGGCCGCGATCTTTTTGGATCGCGGCCTTTTTTTGGGCTGGAGTTTTGTATTGAGTTTGAGGGCCTTATCGGGGGCAAGCCCCCTCCCACACTTTGAATGTATTCACAAATCCGAATGTGGGAGGGGGCTTGCCCCCGATGGCCGCGCCTCGATCTACTTGCCCAGTGGAATCTTGGGCGCCCAGGTCAGCCACTCATCCTCGAACTTGTCGAACAGCGCAAAGGTCTGCTGCGGCCGCGCCGGGTTGCCCATGCGTTCGCCATCAGGCGTGGCAAAGGCAATACCGCCAGCCACCAGCGTCTCCAGGGACTCGGTACGCACCGTCGCGCCCTTGAACAAGCCGAAGTCGAGCCCGAAGCCGCTGGTGTTCCAGAAGCGGCTGCCACTGCGGACCAAGGGCGCATATTTGGGTTCGATCAGGATATGCACCAGTACACGGTCGGCGGTCTGTCCCAGCTCGTAGCCGGTGACTTTGCCCACGGTGACTTCACGGTAGGTGACGGGTACGCCTTCCTTGAGCGAACCACGGCGCGCGGCGCTGAGCGTCAGGCTCAGGCCCGCCTCCCGATGTGCGGCTTCAGGCGGTTGGGCAAGGGCAACAAAGCTTTTCTGCGGCCCGGCGTTTTTCGCGGCCGGTTGCACTTCGATGTATTGCCCGGTGACCAGGGTCTGCAGATTCGCGGTCTTCATCAGGCCCAATTCAGGCTTGACCACCCAGAACTGACTGCCAACCCGTGCAATGCGGTCGGCCACTTGAGTGATACGCGCGCTGAGCAGCACTGATTGCATGTCGGCACTCAGGTCCACACTTTCGATCTTGCCCACGTCCAGGCCTTTGAAGCGCACCGGCGTGCCAGGGCTCAAGCCATCGGCGCGGTCAACCTTGATGGTGACCAGCGTGCCGTGCCGATTGGCAGCGTCCCGATCGGCAAACAGGCGGAAACGCGGGATGTGCCTTTTCAGCGGCACATTCGGTTCCGGCGTTTCAAAGGCAATACCGCCGGCCATCAGGCTGGCCAGGGATTCACTTTTCACCTGGATACCGCCGGTAAGCCCGCCGGTCAGGGTGACACCGCTGGCATTCCAGAAACGGGTCGAACCGTTGACCAGGCTTTCATACTCTTTCTCGATGTGAACACCGATCACCAATTGCTTTTTCTTGCGTGAGAACTGGTAGCTCTGTACCGAACCGACCTTGACCTGTTTGTACAAAATCGGGCTGCCGACATCCAGCGAGCCCAGGTTGTCGGTGAGCAACACCATGTGCAGGCCCGGGGAGCGCAGATCCAACGGTGGCGCCTTGGCGCGAGCCACGTATTCACGTTGTGGCGCGGTGCCCTTGTCACCGGGGCGGATGGCGATGTAGTTACCTTTGACCAAAGCCTCCAGGCCGGTAATGCCGGCCAGGGAGATGGACGGTTTGACCACCCAGAATTGCGTGTCCTGCACCAGATAATCTTCGGCCAGGGGGTCGAGGGTCAATTCAGCGCTGGCACTGGACAGGTCCGGGTCGATCTTCAGGGTCTTCAGGCTGCCGACCTCGATACCCTTGTACATCACTGGCGTACGTCCAGCTTGCAGGCCTTCGAAGTCGGTAAGCTTGACCTTGACCTTGATACCGGCGGCGGCGGCGTCGAAATCCTCGTACAGGCGGAACGGCAGGCTCGGGTCGGTTGGCGGACTGTCCTTGCGATTTTCCGGCGTGGCGAAAGCGATACCGCCGGCGACGATGCTGGAAAGAGATTCGCTGCGCACCTTCACACCCGACAGATTGGCGTCGATGCTGATGCCGCTTGCGTTCCAGAAACGCGTGTGTTTGCGCACCAGGTTGGCATAGGTCGGTTCGATATAGACTTTGATCTCGACGGTACTGTGGTCCTCGGACAACAAGTAGCTTTTGACCTGCCCCACCTGAATCTGCTTGTAGAACACCGGGCTGCCCCGGTTCAGCGAACCCAGGCGATCTGCCTTGAGCGTCAGGTGCAGACCAGGCTTGGCATCGGATAACGGCGGCTCCTCGGAGAGCGCCTTGAACTTGCGGGTCGGCTCACCATCCCCCGGGCTTGCGGCGATGTAATTACCCGACACAAGGGTTTCCAAGCCGGTGATACCGGCGAGGCTGACGCTGGGCTTGACCAGCCAGAAACGGGTATTGGTCCTGAGGTATTGCTCGACGTCCTTGTTCATCTCGATGGTGGCAATCACCCCCCGATTGTTGCCCTCGTCATCCAGCGCCAAGGCTTTGACCTTACCCACCGTCATGCCTTTGTAGACCACTTCGGTCTTGTTGACCTGAATGCCTTCGCCGCTTTCAAAGCGGACCTGGATCTCGAGACCTTGCTGGGAGTAGGCACGCCAACCCAGCCAGCCACCGATGATCAGGGCAATCAGCGGCAGCACCCAGATGGCCGACCAGTTGGATGCAGGGCGGGTTTTAGCTTTAGGCAAATCACTCATGGTCGTCATCCGACTCCGTGTTATCCCAAATCAGTCGGGGATCGAAGGTTACTGCGGCAAGCATCGTCAAGATCACCACACTGGCGAACGCTGCAGCGCCGAGATTGGCCTCGACACTGGCAAGTCGCCCAAAGTTTACGACCGCCACCAGGATGGCGATCACGAAGATATCCAGCATGGACCAGCGACCGATGAACTCGATAAAGCGGTACATGATAATGCGTTGTTGCGCGGACAGTGGTTGACGGCGCTGCACCGAAAACAGCAACAGGCCGATACCCACCAGCTTGAACGTTGGCACCAGGATACTGGCGATGAACACCACGGCGGCAATGGGGAACATGCCGTGCTGCACCAGCTGGATCACCCCTGACATGATGGTGCTGGGGTCACCTTGGCCGAGGGAGTTGACGGTCATGATGGGCAGCAGGTTGGCGGGGATATACAGGATTGCCGCAGTGACCAGCAGTGCCCAGGTGCGTATGAGGCTATTGGGGCGACGTGCGTGGATCAGCGCACCGCAACGGTTGCAGAGTTGCTCATCGGCGTCCGCTTCCTGCTTGTTCAACTCATGGCATTCCGTACAAACCAGAATGCCTGCATCAATCGCCCGCATGGTCATCCTCTCCTGACAACGCCTGCCAGATCTGATGGGGTGACATCACCACCTCGAGCAGGATCTGAACCATTAAAAGACTGACAAAGCACACCAGACCCAGGCCGAGCGTAATGGAGGCCATGTCCGCAAGCTTCACAAGCGCCACCAGGACGCCCATCAAGTAGACCTCCAACATCCCCCAGTCTTTCATATGGTGGTAGATGCGGTAGAACAGCAGTCCATGACTGCGACCGATGTTCCAGCGGATGCTGAGCAGCACGGCCAATTGGCAAAGCAATTTGAGCAAGGGAATACCCATGCTGCAAAGGAAAACCACGACGGCTACCCCTTGCATGCCGGTGTTGAACAGGCCGACTACGCCGGTCCACACGGTGTCCTCTGAGGACTGCCCGAGTAGATTGAGCTGCATGATGGGTAAAAAGTTCGCGGGGATGTACAGCAACAGTGCTGCCAGGACCAAGGCGAGGCTTCGCTCGACGACATTGTGACGGTGAGCGTATAGCTCGTAGCCGCACCGTGGGCATTGAGCCTTTTCACCGAGGGCGAGTACGGGTTTGCGCATCAGCAGATCGCACTCATGGCAGGCCACCAGGTCGTCCAGCGGTAAGTCCGACACCTCAAGGGCATCAACCGGATCGGGCATAAATAGGGCTCTGGCTCTAAAAAAGGTTAGGTGCCTATTCTAGTGCTCTGGTTCAGAAATAACTGTGCAAATTTGTCCGAGGTTTTGGAGCGAGGATAAGGACGTGCAGGGCGTTGGTACGCGTCGAGAAAAGTTCGCTGCGCCAGAGAGCAGCGCTTTTCGAGCGCCCAAAACAAAACCCCAACTGCTTTCGCAATTGGGGTTTCGGAATTTAATCTTGACGATGACCTACTCTCACATGGGGAAACCCC